>NZ_CP034910.1:1321183-1981775 GCF_008932245.1 Sinorhizobium alkalisoli
GACTGGAGGCTTTCAATCGTGACGAACTGCCGGACTGGCGGCAGTCGCCAAGCCTATTGTGGCGTGCACTCCTGTTCGCGCCCCGGCTGATCGAATATTTCCTGTTTTACCTTCTGGCGTTCGGCGCCCTGATGGCGGCGATCGTCTTCATGGTTGCGGCCTGGATCGTCGGCCTCGACCGCAAGTCCAATTGAATCAGTCGCGCGGCGGCGCCTGCCGACCTGAGGTCCCGCACGGTAGAATTCTCACACGTGGAACATCGGCGGCGACATTGACGACAGTGCACGCGCTGGCGGCAAACCAGGACCTCCCAACCTGCTATGAGTGCCCGTTCCTTCCCTGGAGCGGGCACTCGTTGCAGGCGCGGATGCCGTGAACGTGATCCCCGATAGCCTCGCCAAGTCTCGATTGTGCCATCTCCATGCGTATAATCTCATTTAGGAAGAAATGTAATTCGATGAAATTACGATGATTCTCCGCAACGCGCGAGAATAGTCTGTGCAAATATCAGCATTGTCTATTATACCGTTGGAGAGAGACTGCGAAAACGACGGCTAATTGTCCATTAGGACTTGAAAAAAGCCTTTTGTAATAGCAATGTCATTCGCCACGCATGCGAGCGTCTATTCTGCGGCGACTTTGTGCAGCTTACGGGAGGTGAAAGTATGGGCATTTTCGACTTCAATCGTCTTTTGCGCACATCGCTTCATCGCAATATGGCCGCTCTGCATGATTCAAAGGCGAGCCAGTTTTCAGACGCCGTCCAAAAAGCCAGGAAGTCATTGGTACCGCAGGGCAAACCCGAGCAAGAGCAGGACGGTCGCGTTGATCATAAGATCAGAAAGGACGAGACGCTTACCGGCATTGCGCCGCTCTACGAGCAGAGCATTCCCGATATCCTGCTGACGAATCCAGCCATTCGCAACCCGGACGTCATCAACGAAGGCGAGTCGTTGCGGATCCTGAGCGAAGAGCGGCGCACGAGCCTTGAGACCATCAAAGAACTGCATACGGACATCGACAAGGCCTCGAGCCCTGCTGGAAAGGACGAGAAGAGCAAGGCGCTCAAGCTCGCGATCCAGACAGATCTCCAATCTGCTGCCCAGAACCAGGCCCACACGCCCGAGAAGCTCAAGTCCTCCCTCGATCAACGAGAGGTGGACCTCATCGCGCTCGGCCCCGATACGGATGCCTACAAGAAGCTCGTGCAGGAGGAGCGGAAATCCGTCGAGACCGATCTGAACGCTGTTTTCGAGCCGATCGGCAAGCTGGTGGCGAACGCGCAGCAAAATCCTGCGGAATGGCAGAAAGTTCAAACCGAGCTGACGGGCCAGTTCGAGAGACTCGCCAAGGATGCGCCCGACGGCGGCGAAGCCGCGATCAACAGCGCTCGGGAAACGCTGAAAGCCTTCGGGCCCGCCGACAAGGGCTTTCTCGAGGCGCTCGATGCCAGCGGACGGGAGATCCTGGTCAATCGACCGGCCAAACGTGTGCAGGATGCCTTCCGCGATGGCAAGAACGACTTCAAAGGCTTCGACGGCAAGGATGCCACGGCGTTCAAGAAGGAGGACGGTGCGGCCCGCGCCGCCAAGGTACTCGATGAGGTGACCAGGAACGTCACCGACGAAACGGCGGTTCTGATTGTCCAGCAAGCAAATCAACCGATCGAGGCGTTCGGGAACAAGGACTCCAAGGTTCTGGATGTCATCCAGCAGACGATCGGCCAGCAAACGGCAATCAATTCCGGTGCGCTTCCCGACGGTCTGGCCGGCCGCTACGTCAACCCGGAAGTCAATCTGTCGCGGACTTTGACGCAGCAGGACACGATAGCACATTATTCCGAAGCTCTCGGGAGGCTATCGAAAGCTCCTGGCGGCGCAAAGATCATCGATGACAGCGCGAAATCGATCGCCAAGGCCGTGAAAGACACGACCGACAAGACGTTCGCCGATTGGGAAGCCAAACTTCCCGAAGAGGCAAGAACGTTCTCTCTCGAAGACAAGAAGAAGATCGGTAATGAAATCGGCATGCCTTACCCCGAGATCAAACCTGCCGACCCACAGGCCGCCGGGGAGCCATTCCGCAAGGCTGTGGCGGGTGGCAACGATCCGACTCTGAGCCTCGCCGTCGTCAAGGAGCTCAACAAGAGCGGCATTGTCAGCGGCTCGAACGCAATCTTCGATGCCGTAGTCAAAGGCACCGACGACCTGACCAAGAACAGTCAGAACGTCGTCGGCGAATTCGCCAAGGATCACCTCGTCGTCGCCAATGACTGGAAGTCATCGCTCTCTGCCAAGCAACTGACCGATGGGCTCAATGATTCGATCGCCAGCAACAAGGGTAGCAAGGACAAGATGGACGACCAGGGTGCACGGATCTTCCGCACCTTGAGCGCGCTTCATGGGGCCGAAGGCGACCTAAAAGAGCTGAAGGGACTTGAAGGTCTCGACCGCTTCAAGGAGGCCACCAACCGCTTGGAACGGGACGAGAGAAGCCAGTTTGCGGTGAGCAACAGCGAGCAGGCCTGGACGGAAATGGGCAAGGCCTATGTCGAAGCAACCGCGAAGCCTGAAACCGAGCCGGTTCCTGCCGCACCCACCTTGTATTGGTCCGGCCGGGCCGTCATCGGCATGCACAGAACGGTGGCCGCCTATGAGGCCCTCGGCGGCAACAAGGCCTACAATCCGCCGACCCCCGGCAGCATCGCTACGGCTTCGCGGATGAGCCCCGGCCAGCACGATCCGAAGCTCGCACAAAGCGCATCCCTGCTTCTCAACGGACCGAACGCCGCGACCGAACCGAGGGCGCGCAAGGCTGCAATCGAAAGTCTCAGCAAGGCCTTTGACGGATCGAAATTCGATCCCCGCGCCGGCATAACCACCGCGTCAGGCTTCGGCAAAAGCCTGGCAGCGGTTCAGGGGCTGCTCTATCTCGGAAGCGCCAAGGACAATTTCGCCACGCCCGGCCTGCTCACCCAGTCCTTCGGCGTCTGGCTCACGGCGGGAATTGCGCAGGAGGCGGCTCAATTGAGCGCGGGCGGCGTTCGCTCCCTCATCGAAAAGGGCACCGTCGCAAAGGGCGGCTTCCTGGACCGGGCCACCCGGTTCGCCGAAGTCAGCGGCACGTCGAAGTGGGGATGGTTTTCCAAGTACTTTGACCGCGCCGGCGGAGCGCTGATGATTGCCTATACCCTCGATCATGCGGCGAAGGGCAAATGGGCGAACTCAGCCTTTGCGGCGACGACCACGGTCGGCACGTTCCTCGCGATGATGAAGTCACCGAAGGCCGGCCTCTGGGGGGCGGGACTCGCAGCGGTCGGTATTATCGGCGAGGCGATTTATAACGATTACCGCAGGAGCAAGATCGCAAGCTACTACGAGGGTCCGACCGAGAACTTCCTTGTTCAAGCAGGATTTGAACGGGAAGCGGCGAAGATACTTTCCAATCACGATGAGGATGGGAACAGTATCGGTTCCGTCATTGAGCCGCTTGCCAAGGAGCTGGGTATGACTCCTGAGGCCCTCGCCGATAGTCTGCGAGCGACCGTGGACATGGCGAAGCTGCGAGAATTCGTGGCGGGCGTTCACCAAACAAAGCCGGACAAGAATGGCATATACCCGAGGTCGGCTCCGGAGCGGCTGGAAAATTTGGAGCTGCCGGATGGTGAAACCATTTATCGTGATCCTTCACTTGGCCGTCCCCGCACGATTCCGGAATTGGCCGAATGGACACGTGAAAATCTTATCCTGACGAGTTGAGGAAAGCCTGGCACAAAGGCGTGACGGTGGGCATCAGCCTTGCGAAGGCCCACCGGTTCGACTAGTGGAGGAGCCTGCGCTTGCGCCGTTTGCCGTGTGCGTTATAGCACAACGACCTTCGCACCGACTTTCACCCGCTTATAAAGGTCGATGACGTCTTCATTCGTCATGCGAAAACACCCCGATGACGAGGAACGGCCGACGCTTTCCGGCTCGTTCGAGCCATGGATGCGGTAAAGCGTGTCACCGAGATAGATGGCCCGCGCACCAAGCGGATTACCGAGTCCGCCCGCCATGGAGGCCGGAATCTCCGGCCGCCTGGCGCGCATCTCGGCAGGTGGGTGCCACTCCGGCCAGGCGCGCTTGCGGCTCACCACTTCGGTTCCATGCCAACCATAGCATTCGCGGCCAACCCGACGCTGTACCGCAGCGCCTCACCGGCGGGTAGGATGTAATAAAGGGCGTAGCGGCTCGTATCTATTATGATTGTTCCAGGCGCCTCCCCGGTGCGGTATCCCACCAGATGCCTCGGCACGAACGCTCCCGCGTGCTGAGACATCAGCGCTCCCTGCTCATGGCGCGGCGGGTAGGATGGCGGCGACATCAGGAAATCGATATAGCCGCTGTCGATCCAGACCTGCTTGTTCTTATTGTCTAGGACCGGTGGCCAAGGTTGGTCCGCGGACCGGTGCGCAGCGTGCGTCAGAAGAAGGACAAGAAGCAGCAGCCTCGAACACTGCAGCCGCAGCGGCAAATCAGACATGTGAAGTCTTCTGGGATGTTCCGGGCGTTCAAATCAAACTATTGGCGACCAGGGCGTTCGCCACCTTCTGGAAGAGCCGGTCCGGAACCGGCGCCCCCATGGGGTCTTGCTGAGCCCGGCGGAAAGTTCCGCGTCGGCTAGGAAGGGAATTTCCTGATTTCTCGCCTGCGCCTCATCGAGGAGGCCGCTTGGCGAACGGAACGACAGACGACGATCGGCACGGGCGTTTCACCGCGGACATCAAAATGCCGCCGTTCGGCAAGCGGCGAGCCCACGACACTCGTCATATGCGTCACCGCCTGCGTAAGACCATTCGAGAGGGCTTCGGCAAGTGCAAGATTTGTCGTCGTGTCGAGATTGGAGGGCTGCAGCGCGGGCGCTCTCGAAAAGGCTCCTTTCGCCGGGGCTCCGTTGCCGGCGAAGACGAGGGCTCGTTCCCCGAGCCGATTGTACGCCACCACCGAGTTCAGCGCCTCGGCGGCCGACCCCAGACTTCGCGCCGCCGCCTCGCCATTCTGCATCTGGGGGGTCCCCAGCCCAAGCAGGGCGTCCGCATCCTTAGCATTGATCTCGAGGGCAGCGCGGAAGGCCGCCTCGGCCCCGTCAGCATCGCCTGCCTTGAGGCGCGCATTGCCGAGCCGAACGCGCATCGATGCATCGTGCGGCGCATTGACGGCGGCCCGCTCGTATAGGGCCAGGGCCGTCGCGCTTTTGCCTTTGGCTTCGATGCTTTCGGCAACGCTTAACAGCTTTGCCTGAGCACTCCCCTGCTTGTCCTTCTCCTTGTCGGCCGGAACCGTAGTGCAGGCGGAAAGCGCCAGAAGCGCAATGATAGCGCCGATACCCCGGCGCGTGACAAGCCGGAGACTGCGAATTTCGAAATCGAATGCAAAGTCATTCTACCCCCGTCGCATTGGCCGCGTAGCGGCGCCGGCGGCGCTCGTCCCCATATCCTTCGATGTAGTTTTTTGCGGCGCGCGCCACGGGAAGCCGCCATGGCCCGCCCCATTTTCCGGCCCTTGAGCAGATGCCGCTCGTCCTCCGCCATGAACTGCAGATTAAAGCGCCTTTCAGCCGGATCTGCACCCATCGCGTGCCGCATAGGACGAGGAGTCTCCACCAATGTGCTTTCGCATCGATGTCGACGGCAAGAACCGCTATTCCGCGAGCGGCGGCCGCGCCACCGCCCCTTCCGAAGAGCAGCAGCGGTTCTTCATCGAGCAGATCAATCAGGCCGTGCGCCAGCGAGCCGAGGCAGGTGGGTCGAAGACGATCGATCCTCTTACGGAAAAGGCGATCGTCGTCGAGAAGGGCGACAATCTTTGGGAAATAGCCAAAGAGAACCACGTCTGTCTCTAGGATCTCATCGCAACCAATCGCATAATGCTCGCCGGGAACACGGCTCGGTCGTCTTGCGGGCGATCCGAGCGCGCTTTACACCCCGCTCGAAGCGGAAGGAAGGTAAGGCAGCGATGACGCCGCCTTAAAGTCCCTCGAAACAGATCTGAGGCGGAGGCCGCTGAAGGGTTCACTGGTCAAGCGGCCGTGTAGCGCGCCTCGGGTACATCCGGTTCGATGTAGTATTTGCCGTAACGATGCCGGTATTTCTCTGCGCCGTCGAAGTCACTGTATTTCTGCAGCTCCTTCATATCGGTCTTGTTGAGAATGACACCGAGAACCTTGGCATCGATCTGCGGCTCGGAATTGAGGAGATCGCGCACGAGCCTTGTCGGTGTCCTGCCCCATTCGACGACGAAGAGAACGCCGTCGGCGAGCGGGGCGAAGGCCTTCGCATCGACCACGGGGGCGAGGGCTGCGAGGTCCACGACGACATAGTCGAAGGAATTGCGGGCGTTCTCGATCAGGCCCGCCATGGCAGGCGATGCGAGCAATTCATTGCTCTGATGCCGCCTTTCGTTCGATGTGCCGCCGCCTGCAGGCAGGATTGCGAGCTTGGAGCGCTGATCCACCTTGATGCCCGCGGGCCAAGTGGCCTCGCCCGTCAACACTTCCACCAGCCCTCCACGCGGCGCAGGCGTGATCAATCGGGTCAGGCCGGGCTTGCGGATATCGGCGTCGATCAGCAAGGTTCTCTTTCCGCTCGCGGCGAGAAGCGCCGCAAAGTTTGCCGCCACGACCGATTTGCCCTCGTCGGGCAGCGCGGAGGCGATTGCGATCACCCGGCTCTCGTTGCCGGGCAGCATATGATCGCAGGCGAGTTTTGCATTCCGGAACGTCTCCGCGAAAGCCGAGCGTGGCGCGTCGATGACGAGGCGCGAGAGCCGCGGGAACGGCAGAGAAGTTTCCTCGGCTTCGTGTGGTGGTCGGTCGGAGCCGAATCGCGCCCGCACGAGCTCCGTCGCTTTCTTGTGCCGGGATCCGACCAGGGGCAGGTAACCGAGCGACCGGTGGCCGAGGGCCGAGCGTACGTCACCTTCCAGGCGGAACGTGCGTTCGCGGAATTCGAGAAATGCCGCATAGGCACCGCCGACCAAAAGTCCGAGCACCGCCGAAAGCGCGAGCGTCATCGTCTTCTTCGGGCTCGAGGGTCCAACCGGAACACCGGCCTCGGAAATGACGCGAGCCTTGGCGATCGGGAAGGAGCGCTGCTGTGTCGCCTGCTCGTAGCGCCCAAGATAGGACTCGTAGAGCGACTTCAGCGCCGCAGCTTTCTGTTCCAGGCCGCGCAATTGCACCAGCGATTGGCTGGCATCGGAATTCTTGCCGGTAATACCTTCGATGCTCTCGCGAAGCGATGCCTCGCGCGAGCGGGCGACTTCATATTCGTTCCGGTAGCTGGCGGTCAGCTGCTTCAGTTCCTGATAGATCTGCCGCGCGATGTCCTCGCGCTCCCCGCGCAGCGAGACGGCCTGGGGATGATCCTCCCCGAAATTCTCCGAGACTTCGCGTTCGCGCTTGCCAATGGTGAGATAGCGGTTGCGGAGCTCCTTTATCACGGAATTGTCGCCCTCTTTAGGGGAGATGGTGGCGTTGTTGACTGCGCCCTCCGGTCCCTGATCGACAATCGATTTGTACTGGTTGTAGCGTGCGGAGGCGCTCGCCGTGTCCGCCTGTGCGACGATTAGCTGACTGTTGAGATCGGAGAGCTGTTGCTCGGACATCAGTTCGCCGCGAGCAGCCGTTAGCCCCTTCTCGCTGCGGAAACGTTCGACCTCGAGGGCCGCCGTCTGCGACCGCTGTCTCAGGTCGTCTAGCCGCTCCTGCAGCCACACCGTCGCCCGCTCCGTCGCTTCGAAATTGGCGTTCAACTGATCCGTGAGATAGGCGTCGGCATAGGCCCGGGTCACCGTCGCCGCGAGTTGTGGATCGCTGGAGCGGTAGGCAAGGGCCACCACCGAGCTTCGTGACACGCGCTCGACATTCAGTGCCTGCTGGAGGAGTGCGGCCGCCTTCAGCCGACGTCCGTTGCGCGCAGCTTCTTCCGAGACAGCCGGTCCGCTCGAAAAGACATCGGCTGCCGACTTCACCCAACCGATGACGATCGCGACCGGCGAACGCGGCGGATTGAGGATCGTCTCGTTCTCCGAAAGTTTCAGCGTGTCCACCACACGCAGCGCCAGTTCGCCGGACTTCAGGATTTCTACGGCACTCGCAATTTGGTTGTCCAGCAACTGGCTGTTCGTGGGTGTTCTCTCCTCCTCGGCATATTTCGACAGGTCGTCGTCGAGAAGGATGCTCGTCATCGAGGTATAGAGCGGCGTCGTGAAGAGGAGATAGGCGGCCCCGAGCATGATGAAGAGCACCACGAAGCCCGCCACCAACCGCGCCCGGCGAACGACGGCGGCAAAAAGCCGATCGAGATCGATAAAGCCGTCCGGCTGGTCTTCGCGGGGTATGATGCTCAATGGAACGCTTTTCTGTTTCATCGGGGCCGCTCTGTTCATATTCTTCTCCGGTCCTCTTCCGGTGGCCGTAACCGGCCACCGGGAACTTTCTTATGCCGCGCGCGTGCGGCTTTCGTGAGACAGGACGATTTCGCGAACAGACTGGAACACGGTTTCGCCGATATCCGCTCGGGCAAGCGCGAAGGTGACGTTGGCCTCGATGAAGCCCTGCTTGGAGCCACAATCGAAGGTGCGGCCTTCATAGGGATGAGCGTGGAAGGCTTGCTCGGCCGAAAGCTTGAGCATGCCGTCCGTCAATTGGATCTCGTTGCCGGCGCCGCGCGGCTGGTGCGTCAGGATCGAGAATATCTCCGGTTGCAGGATATAGCGGCCGTTGAGATAGTAGTTGGAGGGCGCTTTGCCGGGCGCCGGCTTCTCGACCATTTCGCTCACGGTGAAACCGTGCCGCACAGCGTCACCCTTGCCGACGATGCCGTATTTTGAGGCGTCTTCAGGCGTGCATTGCTCCACGCCGACGACGTTGCCACCGACTTCGCGGTAAAGCTCCATGAGCCCGGCCATGCAGCCGCGCTGGCCGAAGGAGACCATGTCCGGTAGCAACAGCGCGAACGGCTCGTCGCCGATGAGATCGCGGGCACACCAGACCGCATGGCCGAGGCCGAGAGGCGCCTGCTGGCGGGTGAAGCTGACGGACCCTGCCTTCGGCAGCATGGCCTCCAACTCGGAGATCTGTGCCTCCTTGCCCGAGCGCGTGAGTGAGGAAATGAGCTCCGGAGTGTCGTCGAAATGATCCTCGATTGCCTGCTTGTTGCGGCTGGTGACAAAGACGACGTGCTCGATTCCGGCCTGGCGCGCTTCGTCGACGGCATATTGTACCACCGGCCGATCCACGATGGTCAACATCTCCTTCGGCACAGCCTTCGTGGCTGGAAGGAATCTCGTTCCGCTTCCGGCCACGGGGATCACTGCTTTCCTGACGGTCCTGATACGGTCCATGGTATCATCCTTTGCTCGTATGGGGGGCTTTGCCCAAGGGGGATCGTTCGGCCGCCGCCGTCATGGCGGCGGGATGCTTCGGCCGCGCCGTCAGGCGGCGCAGCCGGGCGGCGATCGGCATGCTTAGATGCCGAAGCGCAAGCGGGTCGGCGAGCGCGGTCCTCAGCGCACCGGCCAACGATTTCTTCTTCAATTGATCGACGAGGACAAGAAACGAACGCGCCTGGCGGAAGCCGCGTTTGCGCTTGCGCTGCATCCGTTGGGAGAGGGGATCGAGCGCGTAGCGGCTGAGGAAGAGTTCGTCGGCGGCCATCATCGCGTCGATATGCTCGACCCTCAAGACGCGCGAGATCGAACCTTCGCGGATATGATAGGCGTAGCCGGCGGAGGGTTCCACGGCGCAGCGCCCGCCGCAGGCAAGCGCGGAGGCGAGTAAGACATAGTCTTCGCCGATGCGCAGCGTCTCGTCGAATCGCAGGCTATGCGCCTCGAGAAACCTGCGCTCGAAGACCGGCTTCATATAGCCGAAATTGTGTTCCGAGCGGAAAATCACATTCGACTCGATGAAGGCGGGGAGCGTCAGTTCCCCGAGTTCCGCAAGCGCCGCTTCCGGGAACATTCTGACGCTGCCGCCATCGAGTGAGACCACATCGAGATTGTCGACCACGACCTGCGCCCCGGCGGCCTCGGCGCGGTCGACCATTCGCCTCAGCCGCAGCGGCTCCACCGTGTCGTCTGCATCGAGAATGGCGATCCACCGGCCGCGCGCCGCGGCCAGACCGGCATTGCGTGCACCGCCAGGTCCACGGTTGCGCTCAAGCGCGATCAGCCGTAGCCGAGGGTGCTGCATCGCTGCGACGACGGCAGCGGTCTTGTCGGACGAGCAATCGTCGACAACGATCACCTCGATAGAGACGCCCTCCTGGGCAAGGGCGCTGTCGATGGCGCGCCTGATCGTGTCGGCGGCGTTGAAGGCGGCGATGACGAAGGTCACGTCCGGGCTGAAGGCGAGGCTCGCTTTGTTCATCGCGACGGCGCCTCCCGAGCCCCATACTGCTCGATTGCTTCATGCCCGAGAAGGCCGCTCACGACGCCGGCATGGAGAAGGGCGCGCACGGCGTAGCGATAGCGCGGGACCGGTGCTGGAAAGGTGGCGACAGCTGCCAGCACGCAATAGGTGAATTTCGCGGCTGCAAGCGCCAGATGGCGAAGTTGACCGAGACCATGCGCGCTTTCGGCGAGCAGCCGGCCGTGCGTCTGTCCGGAGCGGAAGCGCCGTTTCGCGAGCCAGGAGAGCGAGGCTCGCGCTTCGGGAACCGGCTCGTGGACCCAAGCCTCCGGCGCAAAGGCTATTCTTCCGCCAGAGCGGTGCATGCCGGTGAAGAAATCCGTGTCTTCGCCGCCGCTTCTGCCGAGCGCAAGCTTGAAACGACGGCCTTCGAGCGAGGGTGCCTTGAGCTTGAGCAGGGCATTGCACGTATAGCCCGTGCGGATATCTCCCCCGACCCAGACCGGCAGCGTCGAATGGAAATCGCCGCGGCGCATCCAGCTCGGCGCCGATTGGCCATAATGGGCCTTCACGGGACCGAGCACCGCATCGGCGCCCGTGGAGCGAGCGGTCTCCAGGAGCTGCGCCAGCCACTCCTGCGAAGCGGTCTCGTCGTCGTCGATGAAAGCGAGAAATTCGGCGGTGCTGTTGTCGAGGCAGGCATTGCGGGCGAGCGAAATGTTTGATGCAGGACAGTGAAGATACGTGACCTCAAAGGGCAGCTCGGGCCGAAGCGCTTCGACGAGGCCGCGGGCACTCGGCGTCACGTCGTTGTCGGCGAGGATGATATGCACCAGCGCATCCGCTGGTTGCTTCATAGCTGCGAGAGAGCGAAGCGTTTCCGTGAGTTCCGGCCGGCGGAACGTGCAGATGCCGATGTCGACTCGGAGTTTCTCGATCATCGTGCCGCCCTGTGCCGGAAAGAGAGAAGCTCCCGCCAGAAGCCGGTGGACCATGCGAGATGCATGATCATCGCCGAAACCGCGGCAAGTGGGCCATAAGGATTTCGCTGACCAATCGCGATCCACACGCCATAGCCGAGGCAGGCGGCCGCCCAAACGCCAAAGGGAATGATGGCGGCCCAGTTGATGATGGCGAGAAACGCGCCGAAGGCGACGGGCGCTACCGCCATCGGGACCATCTGCCGCATTCCGGGCATGGCGCGGTGTTTGAGGAAATTTCTGGCGCGGCCGCGGCCATAGCCGAAATACTGGCGAAAGAGCGGTCCGATCCGGGTGCGCGGATAGTAGACCATGCTCGTCTTGTCGGTCATCCAGATGCGGTAGCCGGCCTGTCGCAAGCGATAGTCGAACTCCGCATCTTCGTTGTGGCTGAAGCTTTCGTCATAGCCGCCGATCGCTCGAAAGGCGTCGATCCGCATCAGCGCGTGGTGCCCATGCTCGACCCAGTGGCCGGCTGCGCCGGTCCGGTGCTTCGAGCCTCCATTGCCGAGCTTGGAGTTTTGGGCGACAGCCGTCGCTTTCTGGAAAGTGCTGTGGCCGACGGTCTCCATGGCGACAACGACCGAGTCGGCCTCAATGGCGATCGCTTCCTCCACGAGTCGTACGCAATAGTCGTCCGGATAGGTGGCGTGCGCATCGATGCGGATCAGAAAATCGAAGCCGGAGCCGAACTCGGCGACTGCAAGGTTGATCGCGGCGCTCTGGATCCGTTGCGGATTGTCAAGGAAGAGCACGCGCGGATCGTCCGTGGCGAGGTCGTCGGCGATTTCGCGTGTGCCGTCGGTACTGCCGCCGTCGGCAATCACGATTCTCGCATTCAGCGGCTCGAGCGAAGGACGAAGCTTGTCGACGAGAGCCTCTATGTGCATGGCTTCGTTGAGGCATGGGATGACGATCAGGCTCGATGTCGAGCGCGCCGTAGTCATGGCATTCCACCTTCATTGTGTCGGGGCGCCGTCATTGCCGCAGCCGGTGCGAATGCGTGCGGTTCGCGCGTGAGCGCCGCCAATCGCTGCACCAGCGCCTCGCAGTCGGAGCGGTTGAAAATCCAGGTTGTTGCGTGGCACTGCTCGATGCGCGCAGCGGCATCGGTGAAGCGATCCGGTGTCATTGCCCCGACAAGGGAGGCAAGGCCTTCGGCACTGGCTTCCTCGAGCACGAGACCGATGTTGCGTGCCGAAAGGAAGCGGGCGGTTTCGGTTCCCCGCATGGCGATCGGCACTCGCCCGTAGCGGCAACCCTCATAGAGACGGTTCGGCAGAAGCCAGGCGGAGTTCTGGCCTTCCTCGAAGAAATCGATGGCCCAAGTGAAATGCGCGCCGCCATAGATTTCGGGGAGGTCCTCTGGGTTACGATAGGCGCCGTCGAAGCGCATGAACGGCTCATTGTGAACGAAGCCTTCGAAATCGTCGAACTCGGAATGGGCGGGGCGGCCGCGCAGGACGATTTCGAAGCGGCCCTCCATCCTCCTGGAAAATTCCGCAAGAAGTGCGAGCGATTTGCTGCAGCGCAATGCACCGAACCAACCGATTTTCCATGGTGTGGCGCGCGGCGGATAGGTTCCTGTCTCATGTGCCGCTTCTTTCGCGTCAGAGATTTCGAGCACTTTGTTCTCGATGAGCATCGGTGTTGCTTCGAGGTGCGACAGAGGGCGGAAATAGTGTTCGAGGAACGCAGGCGAACTGGTGATCAGCAAGCGCGCGTCACGACCAAGACTGCCTTCGGCGGCGCGCAAGGCGCGCCCGATCATGTCGTCGCGCAGCATGAGCCGGTGAATATCGAGGCATTCGTAGACGATCGGAACGTCGCCGCCGAAGAGTGCCGCAGCCCGTCTTGCAACGGCGAGCATTTCAAGATTGCGGGCGATGATCACGTCAGGCTTGCGAAGGTGCCCAAGCTTGCGCTTGAGCGACAGGCATGCGCCGGCCACGGCGCCGATGCGCTGCAGGAAGCGGCCGTCGGCGGTCTTGCCGAGCGCAACCGACATCACGCCCTCGATCGCCGCAAGCGGGTTGTCGCTACGGCGAAAACCCGCCAGCGTGACGCTGGCCCCGCCGCTGATGAGCGCAAGGGTCCTGCGCCGCACGGCAGGGTCGGCAAGATCCTGTGCCAAGTAAAGTATCTGCAGCATGAAAACGCCCGTTTTCCTGCCCAGCCCGGGGGCGAGCTTAATCCAGTTGTTTGTGCGTCGCAACATAATGTTGCAAGTGCTCAGCAATCAGTGGTTTATCTCAGTCCAGCCGGCATGCCACCGACTCAGCGAATTGGCAGTCGTCGCCGGCGGCCGTGAAGGCTACGCGGTCAACCTCGAGCTTCGTCGGCTCCTTGTAGGCAAACGTGCCCATCCAATCGGTCAGGGTGTCGGTTCCCCACAGGCTGAAAAAGATCTTCTGGGCGTTGACTGGAATCTTGGCGGGATCGTTCACTTCGTGCACCAATTCGCCATTGACGTAGTAGCGAAGCCGGTCTTTCTCCCAGACGAAGGCGTAGTCATTGAAGCCTTGGTTGGCACCACCCGGTACATCGGCGAGGAACTCGTTGCCGCCCTTGGCCGAGACATATTGATTGACCTGCACCTTTGCAGTGTTCTTGCCGAGCACCTCGAAGTCGATTTCGTCATGCGGCTTCTTGTTGGTGGGACCTATATAGGTAAAGAAGGCTGAGTTCAGCCCCGATCCGTCCGCCGCCTTGATCCTGGCTTCATAGGTGCCGTAGCCATAACGCTTGCGCGTCTGGATCTCGCCGCAGGCGTAATTCCGGTCCCCTTCCTTGCGCTCCTCGAAGGTCAGTTGCAGCACACCGTTCACCACCTTCACCTGCTTCTCCGACCAAGTGCAATTTTGAAACGTGCCATTGTTCCAACCGTCCGAGATAAACCAGAACTTGCGGTCGAGCCGATCGAAATCGTCCAGGAAGGACGTGCCGTTGGCGCCCTCCTGGGCCACGGCAATATGTCCGATGCCAACGACAGAGAACGTCGCGGCGAGAGCGAGACGATAGTGGCGCCTGAGACGGTCAATGTTCATATCGCGCTACCTTTCTGCGGCGAACGGCTCCCCGGCGCGGATGGCGCGGAAGCCCTTCGGTGCTTCGAATGGAACGCCGCCGGGAAGGACTCCCGGGGCGGAGGCTTGTCTTCGGGTTTGCGATGCACCGCGAAGAAACATTCGCTTCGATCACGATTTCAGTCGCTCCCCTACTGGGCAGTGCCGCAGCCGCGGCCGTTTCAACAGAGCAGACTTGAGCCCGCAGCCGGTAAGCTAGGGCACTTGCAGAGAAAAAATATGGCATCACGGCGGAAAACCGGATGCAAACCCCTGCAGCATGACACCTGGTTGGTATGAGGGGCCGCGATATCGCAGCGGACCGCCGAACCCCCAGCCTGCCAAATCCCTGTTTCGTCGCATGTTGCGGAGGTTGTGCCGGCCGGAACTCTGAGCGTAACGACTCGGTGCAGCGGGACGCCCGATCCCCGTGCCTGCGCTGACGTCCATGTCGAATTTGGAAGCTCTTTCCGGGGTGCGGACCGTGGAATGCGGCAATGTTTGGGCAGGATTCATGGACGGTCGATTCGCGTGCGGGTGAGGCGGTTCACAACCACAGAAGGAATGGGAAGAGTGCCACGGCGCTACCCTACGGGTGCAATGGCGCCTGCAATTGCCCCTAAAATGGTACTGGAAAATCGCCAAAAGTGCGTTCATATTGCTTGCATACTTTAATGTTTTCATCACGAGAGTAGGCCCGCCCTCCAAAGGCGGGCCAATTTTATGTGTGCAATTACAGTTCCTTAAGCGCCGAATGATTCACGTCCGCTGTTTGGTGTACTTCTTCGCCGCAGACGTATCCGCACGCTTTACGAGGCGTAAAGCCGCTGACGAGTCGCCCTTGCCTTCCGCTCACCGCTCTGTGGTCACTGCGCGTCTTCGGTTCTCAAGCCCTCTCGGGTGATCCGCTCCGTGCGCCCGCCTTGGGGCTGTCCGCGCCAAATGCCGATGCCGGCCGATTGGGCCATGGCTTGGGCCGCGGTATAGAGACCTTGGTTGAGGTTTGCCCGCTCCAACGCATTGCCCGTCTCGACCAACCACCGATTGACGTCCTCGCCGTCCGCGCGAAAGCAGGTCGCAACGAAGCGGCCGTAGCGGTCACGCGCGACGATCTCACAGCGTGTCGGGCGGGAGGCGGAAAGAAAGATGTTCAAGGCCCGTGTGGATACCTTTCCGCACTGATAATCCGCTCCCGTTTCGTCGAGGCAGACCTGCCAGCCCTCCGGCGCGTCGACGCCGCTCAACTGAATGCGTTCCCCGGCGATTTCGATCGTATCACCGTCGATCACGATGGCGTCGCCAACGATCGGTTCCGACGCATGTGCGTTGCCTGTGGCAATCAACAGAGCCAATGCAACCATCGACCTGGTGGCGCAAGACCAAGGGCAGCCGCATGCCGGCACTGCTGCTCGCGGGAGGGAGAGGGCCCTATAGCCGAAGGTCTTTGCAGCCATCCCCATGCGCATCATGCGACATCCCCGCGAGTCGTTGCTGACGGCAATAAGGTAAGGCATGGCGGTGGCGCGGCGCATCCCCTAAAACTTAGGGTTTATGTTGCACTGCACATCTTCGGGCCTCGCTACGTGATATTCGCAGGGCGTCTATTCCGTCCGCTCGGTTGCTGGCCCTTGCAGCAGATAGCGCACCTCACCGGCGCCGCCGAGGGCGACCGGCGCCGGCGAGCGGGCAGGGCGAAAACGCTCTGTCTTGTCGGCAAGGATTCCGCCTGCGATCGCCGGGAGGGCGGCCGGATGGGAGAAGGCATAGGCGAGCGCGCTTGCGAGGCCGCCTTGCTTCTTGAGATCAAGGAAATGCCTGAGTTCGTAGCGGGCGCGGACATGGCGCTCGTGCCGCCTGAAAGCGGCTCTTTCGTCGCTGGTCAGGTTCTGCTCGGAAAGGATGTTACGATCGGCCTCGTAGAGGCGCTTCAGGTCGATGGTCCTGTGGCGGCCGCTGAGCGAATTCCCTCGAACCAGCGCGGCATAGCCGCAGCTGTGGATGATTTTGTAGCGGGCCCCGCGCGCAAGTGCCCGTGCATAGAGTTCGTAATCCTCCCCGAGGCGCAGGGTCTCGTTGTAGCGAAGTCGATGCTTATCGAGAAAGGATCGCCGCATCAGCGGCTTCAAAAACCCGATTTCGCCGCGGCGGACGCCCCGCTGGGATATGTTGCCGTCGACGAATCCGATGAGGTCGAGAGGGCGAGGGGTGGCCGCAAACCGCAGAATCTTGCTGCGGATATTTGCCACCTGCTCTGCATCTACGAAGGCGATGTTGTCGGCGATGAAATCCCAATCGTCGTGCGCCAGCAACCCCCGCAGCCGCCCGGGCAGGAAGAAGTCGTCCGCATCGAGCACCGCCAGTAATGGCGACTGTGAGATCGCAATCGCATGGTTTCGTGCCGCGGCCGGCCCGCGGTTCTCTTCAAAGCGGACGACGACAAGGCGGCCGCTACCGTCGTCGACAGCGCGCGCCGCAGCAATGGTTCCGTCGTCGGAGGCGTCGTCGATCACGATGATTTCGGCCGCTTCTGGCTCGGCGAGGGCGGACCTGATGGCTCTCCCGATCGTATCGGCGGCGTTTTTGGCGGCAATGATAACGCAAACATTCGTCGGCGCGGCTGCGGTCATATGGGGCCTCCAGTGGTCATTGAACGCGGCAGTGCAGCGTCGCTCGACGGGCGAGCGAGACCATGCCGGCCGATCATGACGCAATCGCGTCAGGCGCAGAATTTTTTCTGCTTCCAAATGATTCGGGAAGCCCGCAGTCCCCGGTCAGGAATTGAAATGCCGCGGACGGCCAACCCTGCGCAGGGAAAACCTGGCGGACTGCTTTTCCTCAGTCGCCACCTCGGTGGCTGCTGCCTGTTTGGTAGGGGAAAGTTTGCGACGATCGCGAGCCTCCTTCCAGATCAGAAATAGCACGCCAACAAAATACCCGACCTGGATGAGCACGGCACAGATCAGCGTCTGAACCGCCGTGGAAGCGAACGATCCGGTCAAGTAATAGGTCGCGATGGCGAACGCCACCAACGCGCCGAGCATGCTCACAAAAAAACGCGGTGCGAACATTCGGCTATCCTACTCTCCCGCTCTCGGATGCAACCGTCATCTGCCTCTACTCCCACCTGCACTATATTAGTGGTGGCTTGTCTCTTCAACACGCAAAAAGCTATCCTGCGCCCATTTTATGCCGCAAATCTTTCCATCGGCTTTATGAGGCCAAATCAATTAGATAAATCCTTGCGCCCGCACCTGAATGCAATCTGTGATGTGTCTGCCAGATCTATATGTATATCGTATCTGGGAAGCTGTCGCAGCCGGTTGACCCGCCCGGCCGCCCCTAAAATAAAGGGGGAAGGCGCCAAACCCTTCTGATTGCAGCGTCTTGTCGGCGATGGGTGGTCTGCCTGCTGCGATCAACTTTTGTTACAATCGCGGACTGTGTCGTTGAGAAATGTGCGCCGCAAAATAATGTTGCATCGCACCAATTCTCTCCAAAATTGCATTTCGTCAAACTCCGCCGCGGCTTCTCGTTTCGAATCCGAGTGAAAATCCGCCGCCGAAAGTACAAAGCGGGAGCTAAAATAAGTAAGAGAGCTGATCAGTGCTTTGTCATGTCAAAATAGTGACAAGAAGACCTGATTGAAGATTTAAATTTACTAAATTTTGATTTGGGTGATGTTCTCGGGCCTAACCACCCCAGGAACGGCTCGGCGCGTGGTGCCTGGCCGGCGCCATATTTCGGCCTTCAAAAAACAAATTCTCACCATACACTCGTTTTAGATGGCTCCCGTCCCCCGGGATCGACAATCGCCAAACGTAAATGGAGTCCACTCTATGAAGTCCGCGACGCGCTCGGCCAGTTCGCCATTTTTCATCTCCCCGGACATGGGCGCAGCCCGGCCGATCGGGGGGATATCCAAACGGAGTTTCGACATACTGATTGCTTCCCTGGGGCTCCTCGCCCTCAGCCCGCTTTTCCTGCTTCTGATGGCTTTGGTAAAGTTATCGGATGGCGGAAGCGCATTTTATGGACATCGTCGGATCGGTCACAACGGTCAGGCCTTTAGATGCCTGAAGTTCCGCACGATGAGGGAAGACGGCGACCGTGTGCTGCAGGAGTATTTCAGGGCGAATCCCGCCGCCTACGAGGAATGGCGTGCGACCCGCAAGCTTCAACACGATCCGCGCGTGACGGTTCTCGGCAGCGTGCTGCGCAAGCTCAGCCTTGATGAGTTGCCGCAATTGCTCAACGTGATTCGCGGCGAGATGAGCCTCGTCGGTCCGCGCCCGGTCGTGGAAGACGAGCTCGAGCTCTATGACGCGGCTGCGGTCTATTATCTGCGCTCGCGACCGGGCCTGACGGGTCTCTGGCAGATCAGTGGCCGGAACGACGTGTCCTATGCCGCCCGCGTGGCGTTCGATACGCACTATGTCGAGAACTGGTCGCTGCTCACCGATCTTGTCATTGTGTTCAAGACAATCCCTGCCGTCTGCTTCAGTCGCGGCAGCTATTGAGACTTGGCGCTGTCCGAGCCGCCGGAATCACGTCGAGTAATAGGAAATCCAGAAATGCCTTCCATCAGAATTGCAGCGAAACCTGCCTCACACCGCACGCTCTTCAAGTGGGTCCGTCTCGCTATCGTGGCAGCGGTCGTTTGCGGCGCGAGCGTCGTGCAGGCCGAGGAATATCGACTTGGAGTCATGGACAAGTTGCGTGTCCGCGTCGCTGAATGGCAGACCGCCGAAGGTGCCGTGCGTGACTGGTCCGCCGTCAGCGGCGAATACACGGTGGGTGCTTCGGGCAATCTTTCACTCCCTTTCGTCGGTGACCTGCCAGCTTCCGGCAGGACGACGGCGGAGCTCGCCGAAGATATCGGCGACAAGATACAGAAGCTTTTCGGTCTCAGGGATCGCCCCTCAGCCTCGGTCGAGATGGCGCAATATCGCCCCGTCTATCTTTATGGCGAGGTGCAAAACCCAGGCGAATATCCCTACGCGCCGAACATGACAGTGCTCAAGGCGATCAGCCTTGGCGGCGGGTTGCGGCGCGCCGACAATGGCCAGCGTTTCGCGCGCGACTATATCAACGCGGCGGGCGACTCCGCCGTGCAGATTGCCGAGCGCAACCGGCTGCTCATCCGACGCGCGAGACTTATCGCCGAAATCGGCAAGCAGGATGAGATTGCGCTTCCTGAGCAATTGAAGAATTTTCCCGGCGTCGACAAGCTGCTTTCGAGCGAAACGGCGCTGATGCGATCGCGCGACAAGCGACAGCAGCGGCAACTCGCCGCGCTTGGCGACCTCAAGTCGTTGCTGCAAAGCGAGATCGAATCGCTTGCCAAGAAGTCCCAGACCCAACAGCACCAGCTCGAGCTCGTCACACAGGATCGGGATAATGTTGACAGTCTGGCGGATAAGGGATTGGCACTCGCTCAACGCAAGCTCTCGCTCGAGCAAAGGGTTGCCGACGTGCAGTCTTCGCTGCTCGACATCGACACGGCGTCGCTCAAGGCAAAGCAGGAAATGAGCAAGGCGGCCCAGGACGAAACCAATCTGCGCGACGATTGGGATGCACAGCTTGCACAGGAATTGCAGAATACCGAGGCCGAACTCGACGCATTGACGCTGAAGCTCGGCACCAGCCGCGATCTGATGACCGAGGCGCTGACGCAATCGGCAGAGGCGGCACATCTGTCTGCGCAGGCCGCAAACATCACCTACACGATCATCCGGGAAAAGGACGGAAAGCCGACCGAGATCGCTGCGAACGAGACTACCCAGGTGCTGCCAGGTGATGTCATCAAGGTCAATGCCCTGGTGGCGATGCAGTGAGCGTGGGGTTGAGGATCTCGAAGGCGAGCCTCATCACCCCGGGGGCGAACAGGCTTTACGCGACTGCAGCCGTCGCCCTTTCGCTCTTCGTCTTTGCCTATTCGACCCGCTTTGGGCAGATTTCGATTCTGCTCTATTACGGTCTCTGGCTTCCGCTCGTCCTCGTCGACTACAAAAAGGTCCTCGGTAATTACGGCAAGTTTCTCTGGATCTTCGCCTTCGCCGTGTTCGCCTGCCTTTCGATGTTCTGGTCGGCAGCGCCGGGTGTCACGCTGCGAACAGGCGTCCAATATCTGAGCCAAATCGTCTGTGCCTTGATCGCCATGCGGGTGATCGACATCCGCACCCTTTCCCGCGGCATGATGGCCGGCGTTGCCATTGTGCTCGTCTATTCACTGCTGTTCGGCATCTATCACTATGATCCGCTCGACGGCACCTATAGTTTCGTCGGCGCCTTCGCCTCGAAGAACCAGTTGGGCTTCTACGCCTCGCTCGGCATCTACTTCGCATTTGCCGCGGTATTCGTCCTGGGGGAAGGGGCCGTGTGGCGGGCGGTCGCCGCGGTCACCGGAGCGATTTCCGCCTATTCACTCTTCGCTTCGCAATCGGCGACCTCGGTCCTCACCACGGCTGCGATCCTCGGGCTTTGCCTTT
Organism: Sinorhizobium alkalisoli; assembly: GCF_008932245.1. Lineage (NCBI taxonomy): Bacteria > Pseudomonadati > Pseudomonadota > Alphaproteobacteria > Hyphomicrobiales > Rhizobiaceae > Sinorhizobium > Sinorhizobium alkalisoli. The sequence goes on from NZ_CP034910.1 coordinate 1,342,109, forward strand.
CCATGCGAGCGATAACGGCGCTGAGGCCAGCCAGCCGCAAAGGCCTGTTCCTGGGAATTGCCGCGTTCGCTGGAGTGGCTGCATTCGCCTTGATCTCCAGCGGCGCCTTCGATCTGGTTCTCGGTGCCTTCGGCAAGGATTCGACGCTGACCGGCCGCACCTACCTATGGCAACAGGGCATCGACGCGGCGAAGACCGCCCCCATATTCGGCATGGGTTATCAGGCCTATTGGGTGCAAGGCTTTGCCGAGGCCGAACGGCTGTGGGAAGAATTTTACATCACCGCCCGCAGCGGCTTCCATTTCCACAACACCTATATCGAGACCGCCGTCGAAACGGGACTGGTCGGGCTCGTGCTCTTGAGTCTCGTACTGTTTGCCGCCGTCGTGGGGCAGTTGAAGCGCGTGCTTTCGGCGAACCGTGACCCGGAAGCCATGGTGCTCTTTGGCGTCGCGGTGCTGCTCCTCATCCGCTCCTTCGTGGAGATCGACATCCTCAACCCGTACCACGTCGGATCCTTCCTCATGTATTTCACGGCGGGCAAACTGACGGTGGCAAGCAAGCGCCCCACCCCGGCCTGGATTTGGCCCGGCGAGGAGGAGCAGCCCGCCTACGGGCGCCGTTGGACGGCCTGAAGGCGGGAGAGGGGGCGCAAACAATGGGGACGATCCGGGCAATCCAGTACTTGCGGGCCCTGGCGGCGCTTGCGGTGGTCGCCTTCCATGCGGCCGAGAAGACCGGCCATCACTTCGTGATCGGTGCGGCAGGGGTCGACGTCTTCTTCGTCATCAGCGGCTTCATCATGTGGGTCATCAGCGCGCGGCGGCCGGTCACGCCGGTCAAATTCCTCGCCGATCGCGCGCGGCGCATCTTGCCGATCTACTGGTTTGCGACGGCGATCATGGTCGCGGGCGGCCTGGTGGGCCTTTTTCCGAACCTGGTCGTCACGGCCGAACACGTCGTTGCGTCCCTGCTTTTCGTTCCCGCGCGCTCGCCGAGCACCGGTGAGATCTGGCCTGTTCTCGTGCAAGGCTGGACGCTGAATTATGAAATGTTCTTCTACGCGGTCTTTGCGGCCTCGCTCGTCCTGCCGCGGTTCTGGCGTTTGCCGGCGGTAGCGGGATTCTTCCTCGTGCTGGTGGTAGCGGGCTTATCCGTCACCAGCGAAAATCCTCTTTTGCTCACCTATACCCGTCCCCTCGTCCTTGAGTTCGTCGCCGGAATGATCATCGGTGCATTTTGGTTGGAGGGGAGGGTGCCGCCCGTCGGCGCCGGGCTCGGGCTTGCCGCCTGTTCATTCGGCGGCTTTGCACTCATTGCGGGCTTGAGCCTGCCTTTTGATGAACGCTTGACCGGGCCGCTTTCAGTGCTTCTCGTTCTCGGCGCGCTTTCGCTCGAAGCGCATGGGCGAGTTCCGACTGTGCGGATACTGAAGCTTCTCGGCAACGCGTCCTACTCTATCTATCTCTGGCACACCTTTGCGATTTCCGTCGTGGCGAAGGCAGGCACTCTGTTCGACCTTCATTCGAAGCTCTCGATGGTGATGGCGACAGCCACGGGAACGCTCGTCGGGATCGTCGGCTATCTGCTGCTCGAGCGCCCCCTGTTGCAGCGCGACCGGACACCGCCGCCTGCGCCGGGCCTGGCAGGCGGCACCGCCGAATAGGCGCAGTTGGCGCCGCAGGAGGTGGTAACCTGCTTAGCCGTTTTTGCGCGAATGCCAGTTCCAGGCCGACTCGGTGATCGCTGCCAGATCATATTGCGGTTCCCACCCGAGCACGCGGCGGGCCTTGTCATTGTTGGCGACGAGCGTCGTGGAATCGCCCTCGCGGCGACCGGCGTAACCGACATTGAAGGGACGCCGCGCAACCTTCTCGATTGCTCCAACCAGTTCCTTGACCGTCGTTCCCGTGCCGGTTCCAAGGTTCAATTCGACGCTCTCGCCCCCCTTGAGCAGGTAGTCGACGGCACGGACATGGGCATCCGCAAGGTCGAGCACGTGGATATAGTCGCGCACGCAGGTGCCGTCACGCGTGTCGTAATCCGTCCCGAAAACCTTGAAGCCCGCACGCCGGCCGAGGGCCGCATCGATCGCCAGCGGGATCGCATGGGTCTCCGGCTCGTGCCATTCGCCGATCCGGCCCTCGAAATCGGCACCGGCAGCATTGAAATAGCGCAGGATGACGGACCGAAGCCCTTTGTACAGTCCGTAATCCTTCATTGCCTGTTCGCAGATCCATTTTGTGCGGCCATAGGGATTGATCGGCGCCTGCTTGTGCGACTCGTCCATCGGGACGCTGTCGGGAAGGCCGTAAGTGGCGCAGGTGGAGGAGAAGACGAAAGCGTCGATGCCTGCGGCGAGCGTCGCCGACAATAGCGTCAACGTGCCGATGACGTTGTTATCGTAGAAGGAGACCGGATCCTTTACGGACTCACCGACCTCGATCATGGCGGCAAAGTGCAGGATGGCCCGCGGCCTGTGGCGCGCGATCACCTCGTCGAGGCGCGGACGATCACGGATGTCGCCCTTCTCCAGCACCCCCCAGCGGACGAACTCTTCGTGACCGTTGGAGAGGTTGTCGTAAACGACGGGCTGGTAGCCCTTTTCGGAGAGCCGAAGACATGTATGGGAGCCAATATAGCCGGCGCCGCCGACGACGAGAATGGTATTGTTCTGCACGGGTAACCTCGGTTGATGACGTCTGAAACGCACGTGGGCCTGTACGCCTCGCAATGAATAGCGGCGAATTTCGAACACATCGTGAAAGCGCCGACGCGATTTACCGGATATCGGGTTTTTATGCCGCGCAACCGGTTGGCCATTCACAAACCGTCCCCTTTGGCCTAAAAGCCGGACAGGTAACACTCCGGTCGCAGCCTACCCGGTCAAAACAAGGACACCTGTTATGAAAACCATAGTCATCTGCTCCGGCGGATTGGATTCCGTTTCGCTCGCCCACAAGGTCGCCGCGGAACACGAGCTTGTTCGGCTCGTCTCCTTCGATTACGGCCAGCGGCACCGCAAGGAACTGGATTTCGCCGCCGCTTGCGCCAGGCGTCTCGGTGTGCCGCATCAGCTCATCGACATAAGCGAAATCGGCCGGCATCTTACCGGTTCGGCCCTGACCGACGACGTCGAGGTGCCGGATGGGCATTATGCGGAAGAGACGATGAAGACGACTGTCGTGCCGAACCGCAACGCCATCATGCTTGCGATCGCCTTCGGCGTCGCCGCCGCCCGCAAGGCCGAGGCAGTGGCGACAGCGGTCCACGGCGGGGATCATTTCATCTATCCGGACTGTCGCCCAGGATTCATCAATGCCTTTCGGGCGATGCAGAACCATGCGCTCGAGGGATATGCGGAGGTGAGGCTTTATGCACCCTACGTCAATGTCTCCAAAGCCGACATCGTCGCAGACGGCGCGAAGCACGATACGCCCTTTGCCGAAACATGGTCATGCTACAAGGGCGGTCCGCTCCATTGCGGCCGTTGCGGCACCTGTGTCGAGCGGCGCGAGGCTTTTCACCTCGCCGGCATTGCCGACCCAACGGAGTATTTGGATCCGGAATTCTGGACCAAGGCCATCGGCGCCTTTGCTGCAGAGGAGGTTAAATGATGTTCCGCATCACCAAGGAATTCCATTTCTCCGCCTCGCACCAGCTGAAGAGCCTGCCGCCGGAACATCAATGCGCGCGGCTGCACGGACATAATTACATCGTCGAGGTCGAGCTTTCGGCGGAGACGCTGAACGAGCATGGGTTCGTGCGCGACTATCACGAGCTCGCGCCGTTGAAACGCTATATCGACGAAGCCTTCGACCACCGTCACTTGAATGACATACTCGGCCATGACCGGGTGACTGCCGAGTGCCTGGCGCAGCATTTCTTTGAATGGTGCAAAGGGCGATTTCCGGAAACGGCCGCCGTGCGCGTCAGCGAGACGGCAAAGACCTGGGCGGAATACAGGCCATGATCGGCACACGACCGACCGAAATCCGCGTCAGCGAGATCTTCGGGCCAACTATCCAGGGCGAGGGCGCGTTGATCGGAGTGCCGACCGTGTTCGTCAGGACCGGCGGCTGCGATTACCGTTGTTCCTGGTGCGACAGCCTTCACGCCGTCGACAGCCGCTATCGTGACGAGTGGCGCCCTATGTCGACGGAGGAGGTGTGGCAGGAGGTCACGGCGCTTTCCGGCGGCACGCCGGTCATGGTTTCCCTGTCGGGCGGCAACCCGGCAATTCAGCCGCTTGGAGACCTGATCACGTGCGGCCATGCACAGGGATATCGCTTCGCCCTCGAAACGCAAGGCTCGATCGCACGCGACTGGTTCGCCGATCTCGACGTGCTGGTGCTCAGTCCCAAACCGCCATCGAGCGGAATGGAGACGGATTGGGATGCGTTCGGCGCCTGCCTCGAGGCGAGCGGGGGTAGGCCACAGACGATTCTCAAGATCGTGATCTTCGACGAGGCAGATTATTCCTATGCGCGGAATGCCGCAGCACGCTACCCGCAACTGCCCGTTTATCTCCAGCCCGGCAACCACACGCCGCCGCCACCCGAGGAATTCGATGCGCCGATCGACATCGAGGGCGTGACGGAGCGCATGCGCTGGCTGGTCGAGCGCGTCACGGAGGACAGATGGTTCGAGGCGCGCGTTCTTCCGCAGTTGCACGTCCTTCTTTGGGGTAACAAGCGCGGCGTGTAGATCACATCTGCATACCCGCAGCATTGCGCGGCCATCGCGGTCCCGCAGGCGCTTTGCTGGATGAAGCGTGGTATTTCGGCTTGTCGATGTTACAGTCATGACATAAAACGTTACCGCCGCGTTAACGGCGCCTGTCACCCACACTCCAAGCAGATTCGAAAGAATTTTTAATGCCACGAGAAGGAGACATTTATGTCCATTTCCCCCACCCTTGGCGAAGAACAGGTCCCGATCTTGCTCGCCAGCGATATTGCCGCCCGCGTGAGGGCCGCCCGTGAGGCAGTCGGCTACAGTATCGAGGACCTTGCCGTCACCTGTGGTCTTACCAGTATCGAGATAAGCGACATCGAAAGCGGGGGCGACAGCGATCCGGTGAAACTGAAGCGCGTTGCGACTGCTCTTCAGGTCCCGATTTCGCATTTGCTGCCAGGCGAGGTGTAGAGGGCCGAGCCGGGCGGCTGCCAGTCCATTCGACAAGAGGGATTTGCCGACAGCCGCGACTGCATGTCTCCTTAAATCGACTTCGGCTTAAGGAGACATGCAGCAATTCAATGCGCCACAGCGCCGCGTGTCCGATAAGACGCGCGGCGCTTGCGGGTTTGATGAGGTTCATTGTGTTGAAAGCAGGTTCCGGATGCTTCGGATCAGCGCAGTGCCATCGAAGGGTTTCGTCAGGCACGGCAGCGTCCTGTATTGCTCCGGCAGATCCGACCGCGCATAGCCGGTCAGCAGCAGAACCGGCACATGCCGCTCGATCAACTCGTCGACCAATGGATAGCCGAGTTCGCCGCGCAGATTGAGATCCAGTGTAGCGACCTCGAAAAGTTCCGTTCGTGAGGCTGCGATCGACGCGCTGAGGGTTGTGAAGGGGCCGATGACGGCGTAACCGGCGGCGACGAGATCTTCCTCGATCTGCAATGCGACGAGAAATTCATCCTCCACGACGAAAACGCGGTCTTTGCCGTCCGGGTTCATCTCAGGGCTTCCTGGGATGGGGAACGTCGATGGTGCATCTCAGACCCTCCGAGGCAAAGTCAAGCCGCACTTCACCGCCAAGATCCGAGGCCACCACCCGCTCCAACAACAGCCGGCCGAATCCGTTTTCTTTCGGTTCCGGGACGGGTGGGCCGCCGGTCTCCTGCCACGAGACATGAAGTCGTCTCTCTTCTGGGTCGACACTCCACGCGATTGCGACTTTGCCGCTCTTCACAGAGAGCGCACCGTGCTTGGCCGCATTGGTGGCAAGCTCATGCGCGGCCATTCCGAGGGTCAGCGCATACTTGGGCGGCAACATTGTCGTTGGTCCGGATAGCGAGACGTTGCTCCCGCTCGCGTCGCTGTAGGGGGACAGTTCGTCGAAGAGGACCGTTTCAAGCGAAACCCCGGACCAGCTCGATTCGGCAAGACGGGTGTGTGTTTGCGCCAACGCCCGAATGCGTGCATTGAACGAATCGCGCGCCTCGCGCAGCTCCGGGTTTGTAGAGAAGGATTGACGCGCGATCGAACTGACGATCGCAAGGGTGTTCTTCACCCGATGGCTGAGTTCGGCGACAAGAAGGCTGCGCTGGGATTCTGCCTCCTTGCGCTCGGTTATGTCCATGCAGACACCGGCCAGCTTGGGGGCACGCCCGGTTCCCGGCAGCGAGAACTGCCCAAAGGCCTCCACCCATCGGATCGATCCTTCAGGAAGTTTGACCCGGTAAATAACATGATAGTTTTCGTGGGTTTTCAGGGCCTTGGCGATCTCCAACTCGACAAGGGGAAGATCGGCCGGATGAATGTCCCGTTTGAAATCGGCAAGCGTTCCGCCGAAGGTTCCCGGCTCGAGATGATGAAGGGACTCCAGGCCGGGCGACCATATCACGTGGCCGGTGCCCGTATCCCATTCCCAGGCCCCCATTCGCCCCGCCTCCAGTGCGATCTGAAGCCGTCGCTCGCTCTCCTGCAGCGCTTCTTCCGCCACCTTGCGTTCGGTTATGTCCACCGATGCTGCCACGGCGCCGACCACCGCGCCGGTGGCATCGCGCAACGGTGTCGCGTTTCCAAAAATGTGGCGCATCGAACCGTCTTCGAAGCGGATTTCTTCTTCGAAATTGGGGACCTCTTCGCCCCGCGCAGCCCTTTGAACGGGTAGTTCATCGGCTGCCAATAGCCGTCCCTGCGAGAACACTTGGAAATTGTCTGGTCCCTCGCCGGCTGGCGCGGACAGCGACAAATTGCTGCCGGAAGGCCGCCGCAGGAGGTCGTAGGCCGCACGGTTGCCGGCGATTTCCGTACAATCCGGCGAGCGGGTGATCCAGATCAAAGCGGGCACTGCCTGCATGATCGCCATCAATTCTGCGGCGCGCTCTCTCTCCATTGCCTCTTTCCGGCGCAACTGCTCCTCCGCGCGTTGCCTCGCCTCTTCGGCGCGGAGGCGCTGGATGCTGAAGCCGAGTTGCCGGGCTATGGTCATCGCCACGCTGGTTTCACTGTCTGCGAAGGCATGCGGCAGGTCGTAATAGGTCATGAATTTGCCGATGAGCCGCCCTCCGGCGACGAGTGGGATGAAGCCGAGCGCGTGTATGCCCTCCGCCTCGACGACCCGTCTCAGTTCCTGCGAGATGTCAGCCACGGCAATGTCTTCGATGTATATCGGCTCCGGATCCTTTTCGTCGGCGGCCCAGGGAGAATGCCCGTCGACCGCCTGCCGATATTGATCCGAGAGGCCGCGCCACGCGACGAAACGCATCGTCTCGGACTTGTCGAAAAGCAGTATGGACGCGCGCTCGCAGGAGAGGGCACTCTGGATGGCGTCCAGCGACGCATCGTAGACTTCTTCGATGTCCTGCGCCCGTTGCTGCCTTTCCGCGAGGCTGTAAAGGGAGGCCTGTTCGCGCAGGCGCGCCGCCAATGCTTCCGTTGCGCGCTTGTGTCCGGTGATGTCCCGGGCAATCTTCGACGCCCCGATGATGCTGCCGTCAGCATCGCGCACGGGCGAAACCGTAAGGGAGATGTTGACGAGGCTCCCGTCCTTCCGCCGGCGCAAAGTCTCGTAATGGTCGATGCGCTCGCCGCTGCGGATGCGGCTGAGAATCATCGGCTCTTCGTCTTGATAGCCGGGCGGCATGAGAATGGTGATCGATTTGCCCACCACTTCATCGGCGGTGTATCCGAACAGCCTTTCGGCCCCCAGGTTCCAACTTGTGATCGTGCCGTTCAGATCCTTGGCAACGATGGCGTCATCCGAGGATTCGACGATTGCGGCGAGATAACGGGAGTCGTTTTCCGCACTTCTGCGCTCGGTCATGTCGACAAGGAGATTGACGGCACCCGAGAGCACCCCGGCCTCGTTGAAGGTCGGTGTCGGATAAGGGAGAACCAGGGCGGTCGTCCCGTTCGGACGGACGGCGAGCAACTCCTTTCCCCAGATCGGCCGACCCGTCTCCAACGCTATCGCCATTGGGCACTGATCGTGCGGCAGCGCCGTCCCGTCAAGCCGCTGCAGCTTCCAACACACGCACCAGCGGTCTTTTCCCACCGTCGGTTCCCGCCCGGCAAGGTCGACCGCGGCGCGGTTGAAATAGGTGACATATCCGTCTGCGTCCGTCATATAAACGGCGACCGGAAGGGCATCCAGTGCCGTCCGAAAGTCTGGTGAGGCAAGCACCCCCGCGTCGGCCATCAGGCACGAGGGCAGTATATCCGCGCTGCTCATAGTTCCCTCCGAGCGCCCCGTAACACGGGTGAACGCGGCCAACATCAGCTTTGTTCCGGATTGCCCCAAAAGAGGTAAAGCGGCTTCATGCCATAGTAGCAACACAGGGCTGCACTACAGTTGCCGGACTCCGACGCCAGGTTGAAACCGAAAAGCTGTCACAGGAGCGCGGGGGCAAATCCAACTTCAAACTGGAGACGATCTGAATGAGCAGATTTGTGCTGAACGCCGTAGGTAAACCGCTCTATTACAGCGGCAGCTCCACGGCATGGTTTTCCGCCACCGGATCCGGCCCCATGCTCTACGGAACGGCTGGCAACGACTCGATGTGGGGCGACAGCTCCGTGAACGTTACGATGATCGGCGGCAAGGGCGACGACATCTATTATCTCTATTCATCGATAAACCGCGCCTATGAGGCTCCGGGTGAGGGCGTCGACACCATCAGCACCTGGATGAGCTACACCTTGCCGGAAAATTTCGAGAACCTCACCGTCACCGGCGACAATCGCTTCGCCTTCGGCAACGACCTGGACAACATCATCAAAGGCGGCTCAAGCCGCCAGACGATCGACGGTGGTGCCGGCGACGACGTCCTGATCGGTGGGGGAGGTGCCGACACCTTCGTCGTCGCCCGCGGGAACGGAAGCGACCTTATCACGGATTTCAACTTCGATGACATCGTCCGCCTAGACGGCTACGGATTTACATCCTTCCAGCAGGTTCTCGCCAACGTGGCCCAGGAGGGGATGGATCTTCGGCTCAATCTCGCAGACGGCGAGAGCCTGGTGTTCAGGAACACCACTGCCGATCAGTTGCAGGCGAACCAATTCCGGTTGAGCCTCGATCGCTCCGTGCTGACGCAGACGTTTTCCGACGACTTCGACACGCTGCAACTGCACGACGGCACGAGCGGCGTCTGGGACCCCAAGTTCTGGTGGGCCCCGGATAAAGGTGCGACGCTTACGGGGAACGGCGAACTGCAATGGTATATCAATCCGAGCTACCAGCCGACGGCGTCCGCCAATCCGTTTTCGGTCAAGGACGGAGTGCTGACGATCACCGCAAAGCCGGCTTCCGAGGCAATCCAGACCGAAATCGAAGGCTACGATTACACGTCGGGCATGCTGACGACGCACTCGTCCTTCGCACAGACCTACGGCTATTTCGAGATCCGGGCCGACATGCCGGATGACCAGGGCGTGTGGCCGGCCTTCTGGCTGCTGCCCGCCGACGGCTCCTGGCCGCCGGAACTCGATATCGTGGAAATGCGCGGGCAGGATCCGAATACCATCATAGGCACCGTCCATTCCAATGAAACCGGCTCCCAGACCAGCGTCGCAAGTGCCGTGAAAGTGACCGACACCAGCGGCTTCCATAAATACGGGGTGCTTTGGACCGAGGAGGAGATCGTCTGGTATTTCGACGACGCAGCGATTGCCCGCGCCGACACACCGTCGGACATGCACGATCCGATGTATATGATCGTCAACCTGGCCGTCGGAGGCATCGCCGGCGCGCCGAACGACGGGCTCGCCGACGGATCCGAAATGAAAATCGATTACGTCAGGGCCTATTCGCTCGACGCTGATTGGCATATCTGAGCGGTGGACGGGCCGGCGGCGTCGCCGCCGCCGGCTCTACAAGCGCCGTGCGTCTTTTCAGACGCGCAAAGGTCGCTCTAACACTTTGAAACTGCGCATCGGCCGGATTATCGGGTCCGATTTTGGGGCCGATGCGCCGGTCGCAATTCGATTCACTTCTGGATGCAGGTGTCGGCGGTGTCCTTGGTGCATTCGTCGAGGCCGGTATAGACCGGATCCTCGACTGGCTTGCCGGCGATGAGGTCCAGCATGACCTGCGGGGCCTTGTAGCCCATTTCGAACGGCCGTTGGCCGACGAGAGCAGTCACCAGCCCCTCCTTGGCGATGGCGACCTCTTCACCGATCGTATCGGCCGCACCGATGACGAATTCGTTGTTGGCGATCTTGTCGGCCATCGGTCTGAACAGATCGCGGTAGGGCTGCGGTGCTCCGAACAGGGGCCATCCACCCATGATGCCGAAGGCATCCAGGTCGGGATTGGCTGCCAGTATGTCGGTCATCGCCTGCACGCCCTTCGCCCCATCGTCATTGGTGAAGACCGGGCAGCCCGCCACTTCCGTCCATCCGCCTTCGCCCTTGAGCTCACCCAGGTCCTTCTGGCCGGTGAGGGCATCCCGCATGCCCTGAGCCCGGCGCAGAATGTTGTCGGCGCCCGGATTGCCTTCGATCGTGCAGATCTTGCCGCCGTCCGGTTTTGCCTTCTTTATATACTCGCCGATGCGATAGCCCATCAGATAGTTATCAGTGCCGAGATATGTCTGGCGCAGCGACGAATCCTCGGGGGCGAGGTCGGCGTCGACCGTCATGACAGGCACTGTCGGGTTGGCGGTCTTCAGGGTCTGGGCGATCAGCTTGGCATTTGACGGCGAAATGGCGATCGCGGCCGTATCGGGTTTGCTCAGCATATCCTGAACGATTTGCGCTTCGCCCGCTTCGTCCGATGTCGATGCAGGTCCGGTGTAGAAGCACTCATATTCGGAATCCTGATTTTCGCTGTTCCACTTCTGACAGCCTTGGTTGATTGCCTCGAAGAACGGGTTGTCTAGGCCCTTCACGACGATGACAAGCTGCTTCTTCTGGGCCAGAGCCGTTCCCGCGCCAAGCGCAAGGACCGCTGCGGCAAGCAATAATGCCTTCCTCATTCTCTCCTCCTTTGGACAAGCGGACCTCCAATGTCCGCGGCGAAATCAACCCGGATACCAGACGATACGTCGATCATCCGCTGTGCGCTCGTACTGCCAGGCCGAGTCGATGAGCTTTTCGAGATCATAGCCGGGCTGCCAACCCAGCAGGTATTTGGCCTTGCTGTTGTCCATCCAGTTTGAATGGAACCGGCTCGGTATTTCGACGGAACGCAGGCCGCGGGTGCGGGCAAGATAGGTCGCGACTTCGCCGTAATCTACCGGCCGGTCCATAGAGATGTTGAAGAGTTGGCGCACCGCACGGGGATTGTCGATCGCCGCGAGTATCGCCGACACAAGGTCATCGACATGAACGAAATTGCGCTTAAGCGGCCGGCCGTCGGCGTCTCGGAGCAGCGGAACGGTGCCGTCCTCCGCATAACGCTTCGCGTCTGCCTCGGGAACGAGGTCCTTCCATACGGGACCGCCGAACACGTTGTCGCCGAAGGACAGGGTATATTTGAAGTCGTCCTTCTCCATGATCCATGGCGCGCGCAGGCAGCAGCCGTTCACGCCATATTGGATGCCGTATTGCTCGAGCATGACTTCCTCGAGCACCTTCGATAGGGCATAGCAGCCCGGATAGGCGCGGTGCGCTGCCGCTTCGGTGATCGGCCCCTGATGGCGATAGTAGAAGTGGCCGATGCCGGCGTCGCCGCCGATAAGAATGAATTGGCTGGCCGTCGCGCTCGCACGGAAGCCCTCCAGGAGCCAGAACAAGCCCTTTACCGTCACGTCCATGACTTGGTCGGGGAGTTCCTTGCAGGTGGCGAGATGCACGACATGCGTAACGTCTTCCAGAGCTCGCGCGACTGAAGCGCGGTCGGCAATCGAGCCGCGTGCCACCTCGACGCGTTCCGCTTCGGCAAACAGCCGGTTGTGGCAGAGCGCACGGATGCGGGCATCGAGAAAACGCGGATCGTCAAGCAGCGCCGCGATGAAGTGCCGCCCGACCTTGCCAGTTGCTCCGGTGACGAGGATCAGCATGCCGACCTCCCGCTGATAGCTAATATGCGCTTACTTCGCGCGTCAACGGGTATTCATATTACAATATGTAAAATGCCGCAGATGCGGCTCAATTTGTAGGACAATTCATTGACGCTATCGCTCGCTTTTGCGTAAATGGGCTCGTGGTCGTTGGGAAGGAACGTGGCGGCCATAGCGTGCACGTTCTGGTTCTGGGAGGCTGGACGGCGGTGGCGGTTCTCGAACTTGCCGATATTTCCAAACACTTCGGCGCTATCCAGGCGGTCAGTGACGTTTCGCTGACGCTTCAGCCGGGCGAAGTCGTGGGGCTGATGGGGGACAACGGCGCGGGGAAGTCCACGCTTGTCAAAATGATCGCCGGCAATTTCCGGCCGAGTCATGGCACGATGCGCATGAATGGTGTCGAACTCGTGCTTCATCGTCCGGTCGAAGCGCGCCAGCACGGAATTGAAATCGTCTACCAGGATCTCGCGCTTTGCGACAACCTCACTGCGGCAGCAAATGTCTTTCTCGGTCGTGAGCTGCGCCGAGGCGTCGGACCAATAAGCATCCTCGATTACAAGGCGATGTATCGTCGCGCCGGCGAAATTTTCAAGGAACTGAAGTCGGAGACCCGGCCGCGCGATCTCGTCAAACAAATGTCCGGTGGGCAGCGGCAGGCCGTGGCGATCGCGCGCACTATGCTCTCGGAGGCCAAGATCGTACTTATGGACGAGCCGACGGCAGCGATTTCCGTCCGGCAGGTCGCCGAAGTACTGAACCTGATCCGCCACCTACGTGACAGCGGCATCGCGGTCGTGCTGATCAGCCATCGCATGCCGGATGTCTTTGCGGTCGCGGACCGCGTCATCGTGATGCGTCGCGGCAGAAAGGTAGCGGATAAGCCGATTGCCGCCAGTTCGCCGGAAGAGGTTACGGGGCTGATCACCGGCGCACTCGAAAGGGCATGACAGAAAGAGTGTGGGCAAAAGCCGATATAGAGCCGGCATAGAAGAAAGCGAAGGGCGTCCATGGCAATCACCTTGGATCGGGCAGTCGGCCAGAGGCAGCAGTCGTGGCTCGGCTCGATACTGTCGAGTCAGACGTTCTGGGTTCTGATAGCCGTCATCGCAGCCTGCATTTTCCTTTCATTTGCGACCGACACTTTTGCAACATCGCGAAATCTCTACAACATCACCCGGAACTTCACCTTCGTCGCCATCATCGCACTCGGCATGACATTGGTGATCATCACCGGTGGTATCGACCTTTCGGTCGGATCCGTGCTCTGCCTGTGCAGCATGGTGCTCGCCGTCACCATGAATGCGGGCTACAGCCTCGAGGTAGGCATTACCGTCTCCATCGGGACGGCGATGATTATCGGCGCGTTCAACGGCGTATTGATCGCCTATCTCGGGTTCCCACCCTTCGTGGTCACCCTCGGCATGCTGTCCATTGCCCGCAGCCTGGCCATGGTGGTGTCGAACAACACGGTGGTTTTCCAGTTCGGTCCTGATCACGACCTGCTTCTGTCGATCGGGGGCGGGGCCTGGTTCTTCGGTATAGCCAATCCGGTGATCTACATGATCGTTCTGGCCGTGCTCACGGGTTTCGTGCTGCGCTGGACCCGGTTTGGTCGCTATATATTCGCAATAGGCGGAAACGAGCATGCCGCACGGCTGACCGGCGTGCCGGTCAATCGCATCAAGGTGACGGTCTACATGATCTCCGCGATTGCAGCCGGCGTCGCCGGCATCATCCAAACCGGCTGGCTTGGCGCCGTCACGACCAATATCGGCGCCGGCATGGAGCTTCAGGTCATTGCCGCGGCGGTTATCGGCGGCGCCAATCTTGCCGGCGGCGTTGGTACCGCCTCCGGAGCCCTGATCGGCGCCGCGCTGATCGAAGTCATCCGAAACAGCCTTGGCCTGCTCGGAATCAGCGCCTTCTGGCAGGGCACGTTCATTGGCGGCGCGACGATCCTGGCTGTCCTTTTCGACCGGATCCGGAACCTTCGCCAGAGTGACTAGAGCCTAAGCAGGTTCCGCTAAGGGAACTCAACCCTTGGCAAGGATGCGCTGCATCTCCTCCATGGCCGCGTCGAGTTGTGGGTCGCGACCATTGGCAAAAGGGAGGCTGAATGGCACGGGAATATCCGGCTCGACCCCGCGCCCTTCGAGCCGCAGGCCGTTCTCGATCACAGCGTCCGAGACGGCTACTTCGAGCAGGCTGTCGTCGGGAAGGATAAAGGCACGCCCTGCAAGCAGCGCCCCGGCCGTGCGCGTTCCGACGAGTGGTATGCCGTTTGTTTTCAGTGCATAGGCGAAGAGCTCGAGACCGCTTCTCGCGCCATCATCAATGATCGCGACGACCGGCCGGTGCCACAGGGCATTGGCTACCGTTTCTTTCCCACTGCGCGCGATCAGCCGGAAGTTGGGTACGCCGCCGACGAAGAGTTCGGCCGCGTCCGGCGGCCCGCCGCCCCAGCGCCCGCGCAGGTCGACGACGACGCCCTCGGCATCCTTGAGGCGCCCGGTGGCAAGTGCGCGGGCGACGATCTCAAGTCCATCGGACGTGGAGAGCGTCCAGAGGCGCAGATAGCCGATGCGACGCCCCTCGCGCAGCTTCATCTCTATGCTCTCGTCGATCGCCTTGGCGAACGACTCCAGCGGGCGCATACGCTCCACCGTCACGGCGACGGTGGAGGGTGGTGCATCGCGATCGCGGCGCAAGGCGATCTCGACGCTCTCTCCGACTCTGTTCCGGAAGGAAGCGATCTCCCTGTACGGGGCTCCGTCGACAAGCAGGATCTCGTCGCCGATCCGGATGCCGGCGCGGTCCGCCGGGCCGCCGTCATAGACATCGCTGACGAACCGTCCGCCCCCTTCGAGCCGCGTCACCATCCCGATGCCGGTATAGCTGACATCGCCGTTCGGCGGAAACACGCGCCTGATATCGTTGCGGATTGCGAAGCGGAAGATGTCGGAGAGTTCGTAATAGTCGATCGTATCGCTGGTGAAGCGGGCGGTGTGCGAAGCGCCGAGACTCGCCAATACGGTGTCGATTGCGGTGTCGACGCGCGCCGCCGGGCTGTTTTCCGTCAGTGGATCGTCCGCATC
Source organism: Sinorhizobium alkalisoli (assembly GCF_008932245.1). Lineage (NCBI taxonomy): Bacteria > Pseudomonadati > Pseudomonadota > Alphaproteobacteria > Hyphomicrobiales > Rhizobiaceae > Sinorhizobium > Sinorhizobium alkalisoli. Next base: position 1,357,383 of record NZ_CP034910.1, read on the forward strand.
CTGGACTTCCCGCCGTACCGCTGCGCCAAACCGCTCGAGGGCAGAGGGGTCGTAGAAATTGTCGAGCACCAATTCGACGGCGCGGTCGAAGATCGGGTGACCGGAGCGGGGCGGCTCAAGCGCGCGGCCCGGCTCGGGCATGACGAGCAGCAGGAGCACGAATGATAGGACGCCGAAAATCTTCACTTCACACGAACCATTCCTTTTGCTGCGGCCAGTATGCCGAAGACCGCGGCCGGATTTGAGGCTTCGCTACAACAAGATTGTGTGAAGACGTCGTGTTCGCGTGTGTTCGCCGCCGGCATCATACCGAGGAACGCCCGCCACGGTAGGAAAGAGCGCCCTTTTGGAACAACTGCGGGTAGCTGTGGTTACAGGCAACGAGCACGACCATCGCAACCTGGAGTGCGAGAAACATGCCACGACTCCCGTTTCTCGCGCCGAACCGCTCAAAGCGCAATCGGTTCCCTATTGTTTCTGGTGTTTCAGATCCGTGCGTCGGGCTTGCTCCGGCGCAAATGACCAAAGCGGAAGCCGCCTGCCGCAGCGGCGCGCACCATCATCATCTCCCCGATATTCTCGTGCGTCATCAGACCGACGAGGTGGTTGTGGCTGTCAACGACTGCAACGGCTGGCGAATTCGCCTGCTGCATCAATCGCAGGCTTTCCTCGAGACGCTTGCGGAAATGGACGGTCGGCACGTCCTGGCGCATCGCCTGAACGACCGGTGTGGCCGAGCCGCTCTCTTTCAGGTTCCGGATGATGTCGTCGCGTGTGAGGAGCCCCATGAAATGTCCGGCGCCGTCGACCACGGGGAACTCGCGTTGCGTCGTCGCCAGCAGGCTCTCGATCGCCTCGTCGATGCTTGCCGACCGCTCGAGCCGTGCAAATTCCGTGATCATCACATCGCCGACCAGCACGCTGTCGGAAAGATCGCGGATCTGCGCGTTCTGAGCCTCCGCAGTCGCGGCCAAGTAGACGAAAATGCCGATGAATATCAGCAGCGGGTTGTAGAAGAGGCCGACGAAGCCGAAGACGAAGGCAAGGCCCTGGCCGATGGTGGCGGCGACCTGGGTCGCGCGGGACCAACTCATGCGAGAGGCGAGCGCGGCACGCAGCACGCGGCCGCCGTCCATCGGGAAGGCCGGGATCAAATTGAAAAGGACCAGAAAGATATTGACTCCGGCGAGCCGTGCCAGGAAGCCAAGCTGCGGGTCCTCGATATCCTGTATCTGTTCCATGCCCGCCGTCGTGCCGAGCAGCAGAAGAAGAATCCCGGCGATCGCCACATTGACGAGTGGGCCGGCAATGGCGATCAGGAACTCCTCCTTCGGTTCTTCCGGCATGCGCTCCAGGCGCGCGACGCCGCCGATGGGCAGCAGCGTGATGTCGGGTGTTTTGACGCCGAAGTGACGGGCAACGGCAATATGGCCGAATTCATGCAGAACGACGCAGACGAAGATCGCCAGCACGAACGCAATGCCTGCAATGGCCGCAGGAGTGCCGCCGATGCGATAGTGCATCAGCCATATCCAAGCAAGCAGGATCGCGAAGGTCACATGCACGCGGATCGCGGTGCCACCGATCGTTCCGATTTTGAAGGACCAAGCCATCAATATGCTCCTGCGACTTGTCCGCCCAGACTCCGTCCGAACGCCGGGCACAGCTTCGAGTTTACGCCGATAGCAACCGGTTTAACATTCGCCGCGCCTTCATTCTCAGTAGGCTCTTGGAGGTACGAACAGGCAAATCGTCCTGCCGTGGTCGTCGCCGGCAGCCGAGCACCAGTGATATTCACCGTCCGGCGAGATGCGCACCCTCCTGTCCGCATAGGGAACCACTTCGCCGGTGGCATTGATGATATAGCCTTGGGGCCGTTCACTTATCGCCGTGAAGCTGACGTGACGGCAGTCGAAATTCGAGCAACATGAATAGGGGTATGTCCAGCCGGAGGGCGCGTCATGGCCGTAGGCGACGGTGGCTGCTGACAATCCGACCAGCGCAAAGAAAATCCGCATCGTGATCTCCTTCCGCAGCGGGGACATCATGGGACGCAATTCTCGCCCGGCCCCGCTCTGACCTCTTGTAATCGATCACTTCGACATGCGATGACTGTGTAGTACCGGTGATCGACGGAACGATCGCCAATTCTCCAACGAGAGACAGGGTCAGAACCGACAGCGTTCGACTTATTAATCGCAGGATCCGCGAAAATGATCCACCAATCGCCGTTATATTCTGATTCAGGCGAATTGACGTCCCGCGGCCGATCCGAGTGTCGCCTGCAAACCCCGGTTCCATGGAGCGTGCTCAAGACTTGTGCGCCCGAAAAGCATCGCTCTCGCCGTCCACCAGTTCCATCGGCCACAGGCGATTGACCGGCGCATCCGGATAATGCTGCGTGAAAGCCGGCATGCTTGAGAGCAAGGTCTCGGCCAGCGCTATGCCGAGGTCATGCAGCGACAGGCGGAAACAGGTAAGCGATGGCGAGAGAAAATGCGCATGCGGACTGTGCCGGCCGATTACGGCAATGTCGCTTCCCGGTCTGACGCCAGCCTCCGAGAGCGCCCGGTATAAGCCGATTGCGATCGTTTCGTTTATCAAGACGATGGCCGTCGGGCGCTCTTCCAGCGCGAGAAGATCACGGCCGATCTGATAACCGCCGGCTTCGTTCGGGGTCGAACGGAACACGAGCTTCTCCTCGAGCGTCAGTCCGTGCGCGGCGAGAGCCTCGCGGCATCGCTCGACAAAGATATAACCAAGATTGGCGTCATCGTGGGGCCTTGTGATCGCTATGCGGCGGTGTCCGCGCGCAACAAGCCGATCGATCGATGCTTGCGCCATGCCCTCGAAATCGAGGTCCAGCCAGGGCTGGCCGGCGTCGGTCAGGGTTCGGCCGAGTGTGACGAAGGGGATGTTGCGTTCGGCCAGCAACTGGACGCGGGCGTCTTGGCGCTGCGTTGCAGAGAGTATGAGTCCGTCGGCAAAACCGCGCGCAACGGCGCGGCGCAGATATTCCGCCGGATCCTCCTGCGAAGAGCAGAGTAGGGCGACAAGGTCGAGCTTGTGCCTTGCAAAGACCTCCTGGACACCGTCGAAGACGCTCATGAAGAAGGTGTCGCCCTGTCCGTTGATCTCCGTTCCGGTCTGAATCATGAAGCCGATGATGTTGGTCGTGCCCTGTCTCAGGCTGCGGCCCGACTGGTTCGGCACGTAGCCCAATTTCCGGGCGGCCTCCAGCACCCGGTTACGCGTTTCTTCCTTCACGTCGGGGCGACCATTGAGCGCGCGCGAAACGGTTCCGATCGAGATGTCCAGATGATCCGCCAGGTGCCGAATTCCCTTCATGCAGATTACATCCTCCTCCGGTATCCGCCGGTTTCCGAAATCCCTATTGACATGTTTCGGAAACTGCTCATAGTTCCGTAAACGTTTACGGACGACGAAACAAGGCGAAATCGCAGGTTAGTGGAGGAGAAGCGTGATCTTGCGCACAGTTCTGTGCGGGTGCGGAGCTATGGCCAAGGGCTGGGTCAGGGCCATCGCCGCGGACCCCGGACTACAGACGGCGATCCGGATCGTCGGTCTCGTCGACGTGAACCTTGACGCCGCCCGGAAGTTCGCCGGAGAGTTCAGCCTCCGTGATGTCGTGATCGGTTCCGACCTCGAGGCAGTGCTCTCGCAAACGCGGCCCGACATTCTCTTCGACATCGTTGTTCCCTCGGCGCGGCTGGAGGTCGTCGCCGCCGGACTGCGGCACGGATGCCACGTGCTCAGCGAGAAGCCGATGGCGACCTCGCTTGCAGACGGCCGTGAACTGGTGCGGTTGGCCGCGGAGGCCGGTAAGCTTCACGCCATCGTTCAGAACCGCCGCTTCGTCCCGGGCATACGCCGCATCCGCAGCATCATCGAAAGCGGTGCGATTGGCGATATCACGGCGATCCATTGCGATTTCTTCATCGGTGCGCATTTCGGCGGTTTCCGCGAGGAGATGGAGCATGTGCTGCTCCTGGATATGGCGATCCACACCTTCGACGCCGCCCGATTCCTCGCGGACAGGAAACCGATCGCAGTCTATTGCCACGAGGAGAATCCGCGCGGCTCCTGGTATGCGCATGGTGCGGCCGCCACGGCCATATTCGAGCTGGAGGGCGACGTGACCTTCACCTATCGCGGCTCCTGGTGCGCGGAAGGCGCGAACACGAGTTGGGAAAGCGAATGGCGCATCATCGGCAGCCGCGGCACGCTGCTCTGGGATGGCGCCGATAATTTCCGGGCCAACAAGGTCGCCGGCACCGAGGGTTTTCTGCGCGAGCTAGCACCGATCGAAGTGCCGGCGGCTGCCGATCACCGCCGGACACAGGGACATGCCAGCGTCATTGCCGATTTCGTCGCGGCAATTCAAGAGGGCGGAAAGCCGGAAACGGCAGGCGACGACAACATCAACAGCCTTGCCATGGCATTTGCGGCGATCGAGAGCGCCCGGAGCCGGCAGCGCGTCACAATCGAATGAGGCCATCGATGAACAATCCCGCCAACTCCATCCGCATCGGCACCATGGTCAGCGCTACCAAGGGCGAGGCGGCCAGGCGGATTGCGGAGATCGCCGATCTGGGCTTTGAAAGTTTCCAGCCTTTCTTCTGGCAAACCACCGGTGGCCAGGATCTAGCCGAACTCGCAAAACGCTGCCGAGAGGCAATCGGCGAGCGCGACATTACGATTTCGACGATCGGCATATTCGGCAATCCGCTCGAGGAGACGGAGATCGATCTTGAGACGCTCGAGGGGTGGAAGGCATGCATCGACAATGCCCATCACTTCGGCGCGACCTGCGTTGCCGGTTTCACCGGCAGAATCCGCAACCGTCCTCTGACCGACAGCCTGCCGCGCTACCGCAAGGTCTGGCGCGAGCTTGCGGCGCGCGCCGCCGATAAAGGCGTGAAGATCGCTTTCGAGAACTGTGCCATGGACGGGAATTGGGCCACCGGCGACTGGAACATCGCCCACAATCCGGATGCATGGGAACTGATCTTCAACGAAACCCCGGACGAGCACATCGGCATCGAATGGGAACCGTGCCACCAGATGGTCTATCTGATCGACCCGCTTCCGCAGATACGAAAGTGGGCGCACAGGATTTTCCATGTGCACGGCAAGGATGCCACGATCCGCTGGGACGTCATTCGTGAGCACGGGATCTTCGGCAAGGAACAATTCGTATTCATGCGCACGCCGGGCTTTGGTGACAGCAACTGGACCGACATCATCTCGGAGCTGAGGCTCGCCGGCTGGACCGGCTCGATCGACATCGAAGGCTGGCACGATCCGGTCTATCGCGATGCGTTGGAGATGACGGGCCAGGTCCGCGCGCTCAATTATCTCAAGAGCTGCCGGGGAGGCGACTTCGTCGATCTTCCGGCCTGACCCCAATCCGGCGGTTGGCATGGAGGAACGCTGCCCGCCGGACAACACGAGAGGAGGAATTCATGGGTATTCGCAGACGTGCCATGCTGGGGGTGATCGCCCTCGCCAGTATCTCCCTGCCGGCTCTTTCCGCGCATGCGGAGGATGTTACCATCACGGTCTGGTCGCTGGATCGGGACATTCAGCCGGCGCCAAACCTGATCAACGATTTCAACAAGCTCAATACGGGAATCAAAGTCGAATATCGCCAGATCCAGTTCGACGACGTGGTCAGCGAGGCAATGCGTGCCTATTCGACCGGCCAGGCGCCGGACATTATCGCCGTCGACAATCCCGAGCACGCGCTCTTTTCGTCGCGCGGGGCGTTTCTCGATCTGACCGGCATGATCGCCGCGTCCTCCGTCGTCAAGCCGGAGAACTATTTTCCAGGGCCTCTGGCATCCGTAACTTGGGAAGGAAAACTCTACGGCATTCCCAAGGCCACCAATACGATTGCGCTCTACTACAACAAGGATATGTTCAAGGCGAAAGGGCTGGACCCGGAAAAACCGCCGCAGACCTGGGACGAACTGGTGGATGCGGCGCGCAAGCTGACCGACCCGGCGGCGAATGTCTACGGCCTCGCCTTTTCCGCCAAGGCGAACGAGGAGGGGACGTTCCAGTTCCTGCCCTGGGCGCAGATGGCGGGTGGCGGCTACGACAACATCAACGCCGAGGGCGTGGTCAAGGCACTCGACATCTGGAAAACGATCATCGACGAGAAGCTCGCCTCTCCCGATAGTCTGACGCGGGGTCAATGGGATTCGACGGGGACCTTCAATTCCGGAAATGCCGCGATGGCGATTTCCGGCCCGTGGGAGCTCGACCGGATGATGCAGGAGGCGAAGTTCGACTGGGGCGTGGCGCTGCTCCCGGTGCCGGAAATCGGTGCCGAGCGATCCTCTGCGATGGGCGACTTCAACTGGGCGGTCTTCTCCAGCACTAAGCACCCGGAAGAAGCGTTCAAGGTTCTCGAATACTTCGCTTCACAGGACGAGAGGATGTTCAAGGATTTCGGTCAGTTGCCGGCCCGTTCCGACATTGCCATTCCGCCGACCGGCGAACCGCTGAAGGACGCGGCGCTCCAGGTGTTCCTGGAGCAATTGAAATACGCCAAGCCCCGCGGCCCGCATCCGCAATGGCCGAAGATCTCAAAGGCTATCCAGGATGCAATCCAGGCGGCGCTGACGGGCCAGATGAGCTCGAAGGACGCGCTGGACCAGGCGGCCGAGAAGATCAAGGGCGTTCTCGGCTGAGGCGAACTGCCGCTCTTCGAGCGACAGCAGGCAGTCACAGGCGGATCGTCGTCAGTCGCTCCGCCCGAATTTCCTCCCGAGGCGGCGATCCCCGGCTTAGGCCGGGGGTCGTCCTGCGGGCGAGGGGTGAATATGAAGAAGATCCTATCCAGCGTGAAGGACGGCACAGGCTTCGACATCGGGCTTGTCCTGTTGCCACTTGTCTTTCTGTTCGTGATGTCCGGGCTGCCGCTCGTCTACAATGTGGTGATGAGCTTCCAGGAAGTGGACATGTTCAGCCTCGGCAGCTTCGCCCGGCCCTTCGTCGGCTTCAAGAACTATGTGGATCTGTTCGCGCAGCCGGAGACCCGGCCCATCCTTTTCAATACAGCGCTTTTCGTCAGTGCCTCGATCGCCGGCCAATTCGTCATCGGCTTCGGGCTTGCCCTGTTCTTCTGGATGAATTTTCCGGGTGCGTCGTGGCTGCGCGGGCTTTTTCTCGTCTCCTGGGTAATGCCTGGGCTCGTCGTCGGCGCCATCTGGAACTGGATACTCTCGGGCGATTTCGGTGTCCTGAACTTCTTTTTGCGGGAGTTGGGCATCATCGATGGCAACATCTTCTGGCGCTCCGATCCGCACTATTCGCTCTGGGCGGTGGTCATCGCCAATATCTGGCTCGGCACCTCGTTCAACATGATCCTGCTTTCAGTCGGGCTATCGGGTATCCCGAAAGACCTCTACGAGGCGGCCGAACTGGACGGAGCCACCATGCTTCAGCGTTTCTTCACGATCACGCTGCCGATGATGCGCTCGACGATCGGCGCGATCGTAGCGCTCGGCCTGATCTTCACCCTTCAGCAATTCGATCTCTTCGCCGGCATCACCTCGGGGGGGCCGAACAATTCGTCCAACGTCACCCAGTACTGGGCCTGGGATCTTTCGTTCCGGCAGTACGACTTTGCCAAGGGCGCGACGATATCCGTGCTCATGATCATCTTCGTGATGATCGCTTCCGTCGTCTACGTGCGCTCCACACGCCATGAGGTGCGAGGATGAGTGAGCAAATCCGCAACCGGCTGCTGCTGGGGGTCGCGCTCGTGCTCGCGGCGATCTACCTCTTCCCGCTCTATTGGATGTACGTCACGGCGCTGAAGACCGGCTCCGCGATGTTCGCGACGCCGCCGAAATTCCTGCCGAGCGATCCGCAATGGAGCATCTACGCCTATGTCTGGGAAAGCCGCAATATGGGGCGCTACCTCTGGAACTCGCTGGTGATTGCCGTGGGCGCTGTGTCGCTGATCGCGGTGCTCGGAGTCGGCTGCGCCTATGTGCTCGCACGCTATCGCAATGTCTGGATCGACGTCGGCCTGTTCCTGATCCTGATGTTGCAGGTTCTACCCGCCTCCTTGATGATCACGCCGATCTTCGTCGGCTTTTCGCAGGTCGGGCTCCTGGAAACGCCGCGGCTCGCGGTCGTCCTGGCGATCGCGGCAAAGAGCATGCCCTTCTTCGTGGTCCTCGTGCGGGCCGCCTTCATGAGTGTGCCGATGGAGCTCGAGGAGGCGGCACTCGTCGACGGCAATTCGCGTATCGGCGCCTTCTTCAACATCGTCCTGCCGCTCGCCCGAAACGGCATTCTCGTCAGCGCCATTTTGATCTTTATGCAGTCGTTCGGCGAATTCGTCTATTCGAAGTCGCTGATACAGGCGGTGGAACTCCAGCCCGCAAGTGTTGGTCTGAACACCTTCATGGGGCCGAACACCAACGAGTGGAACAACATCATGGCTTACGCCACGATCTATGTGACGCCGGTTCTCGCCGCCTTCGTTCTCTTGCAGCGCCGCATCGTCGCCGGCCTCACTTCGGGAGCCCTCAAATGACCTTTCAGATCGAACTCAACGGCGTCAACAAGTTCTATGGAGCCTACCATGCGCTCAAGAACATCGATCTTGCGATCGAGAAGGGGAGCTTCGTTGCACTCGTCGGGCCGTCAGGATGTGGAAAGTCCACGCTGCTGCGCTCTCTTGCCGGGCTGGAAAAGATCACGACCGGAGAGATGAAGATTGCCGGCGAGCGCATGAACGATGTACCACCACGCAAACGAGATGTCGCAATGGTCTTCCAGTCCTATGCGCTGTATCCGCACATGACGGTGGAAGAGAACCTGACCTATAGCCTGCGCATCCGCGGCGTAAAGAAGGCGGAAGCACGCAAGGCCGCGGAAGAGGTAGCGGCGATCACCGGCCTCACCGGCTTGATGCGGCGTTACCCGCGCGAACTCTCCGGCGGTCAGCGGCAACGGGTCGCGATGAGCCGAGCCATCATCCGCCATCCGAAGGCATTCCTCTTCGATGAGCCGCTTTCAAACCTCGACGCCGCGCTGCGGGTGCATATGCGGAAGGAAATTCGCGCGCTGCACGACCGGCTGCACGCCACTTCGGTCTATGTTACGCACGACCAGATCGAGGCTATGACCATGGCCGACCACGTCGTCGTGATGCGCGACGGGGTCATCGAGCAGCAGGGCCGACCGCTCGATCTTTATGACCGGCCGGCAAATCGGTTCGTCGCGGGCTTTATCGGCTCGCCGGCGATGAATTTCGTCCCGGCGACGGTCGGCGAAGACGGGAGACATGCGGTCCTCGATTTCGGCCGGCTCACGCTCGGCGAGGGGCTCGCGCCGGGTACGGCGGTGACCGTCGGGATCCGCCCGGAACACATCAGGATGGTTCCAGCCGGTGAGGGCGACTTCAACATTCCCGTCGACACCGTCGAGTCCACCGGCTCGACGACCTATGTCACTTCGGCCACGCAACCGGAACTGACGGTCGTCGAAAACGGTCGCGGCGCGCTGCGCAGCGGTGACGTTATCGGACTGGCGATAGACCCGGCGCAATTGCATTTGTTCGACGGCGATGGGAAGCGGATCGAAAAGACCCACGGCAGTGTCGGTGGACCTCGGCGGCTCCAGCCTTTGGAAACCGCACGGCCGCAGCGGATCGGTGTCTGACAGTCCGTCCCTGCCCAGTGCTCTTGTCGCCCGACTGACCATTTCAGCGTGTGTTCCACGGCCCACGGCGAGAACGTAGTTCAGTGGCTACCGGCTCGGCAAAAACCCAAGTCCGGCAGGACGGCTTTCGCCGGGAACAGCCAACATCCCGCCGCACCCGAGACATCGCAGTAGCGCAGAGTTTGCGCAAGTCTCGCCGACTCGCTTCGAGCCCGGTTGTCCTCGACGAGAATTATAGATAATCAAGAATCAGTATCTATGATGCGTGAGGGGGATGGCAGGATGACGAAGATTCGGGTTGCGAATACGGGGGAAGTGGCGTCACGCGACGCCGACGTGGAGCGGTGGACGCTCGTCGACGCGAAAAAAATCTATAATTCTCCATTTAGCGACCTATTGTTTCAGGCCCAATCCGTCCATCGCGCGCATTTCGATCCGAACGCCGTGCAAATGAGCCGGCTGCTCTCCATCAAGACCGGGGGATGTGCCGAGGATTGCGGCTATTGCAGCCAGTCGGCGCATTACCCGACCGGGCTGAAGGCCTCGAAACTGATGGAGGTCGAACGCGTCATCTCCGAGGCGCGCAAGGCCAAGCAAGGCGGCGCGACGCGCTACTGCATGGGCGCCGCCTGGCGTAGCCCGAAAGAGCGCGATATGGAGTCGATCACCGCCATGGTGCGCGGGGTGAAGGCGCTCGGCATGGAGACTTGCATGACGCTTGGCATGCTGTCGCCGGCGCAATCGGAACGGCTCGCCGACGCAGGCCTCGACTATTACAACCACAATGTCGACACGTCGGAGCGCTTCTACGGCGAGATCATCACCACGCGGACCTTCGCCGACCGCCTGGAGACGCTCGCCAACGTGCGTGAGGCCGGGATCAAGGTTTGCGCCGGCGGCATCCTCGGAATGGGGGAGACCACCGACGACCGCATCTCGATGCTGGTCACGCTTGCCAATCTGCCCAGCCCGCCCGAAAGCGTCCCGATCAACATGCTGATTCCGATCCCCGGCTCGAAGCTTGCGGACGCGCCGCCGGTCGACCCGATCGAGTTCGTGCGCACGATTGCGCTTGCCCGGATCCTGATGCCGGAAAGCCATGTCCGCCTGTCTGCAGGACGGACCGGGATGAGCGACGAGATGCAGGCGCTCTGTTTCCTTGCCGGCGCCAATTCGATCTTTGTCGGTGAGACGCTGCTGACCGCCGACAATCCCGGGGAGGATCACGATGCCGCCCTGTTTCGCCGCCTGGGGCTGAGGCCCATGGCGCCCGCGGAACAGGAACCGGCCGAATGAGCGTGGATTTGCTCGATCGCTACGAAAAGACCCTGGCAGGGCTCGTGCGCAGGGGACGGCGCCGCATACTTGCTGCCCCGAGTGGCATCGACTTCACGTCGAATGATTACCTGGCGCTCGCCGATTCCCCACGCCTCAAGGCCGTGATTACCGCGGCGATCGAGCGGGGCGTGCCGGTCGGTGCTGGCGGATCGCGGCTGCTGCGCGGCAACCATGCCGAACACGAGGCGCTGGAGGCGGAGGCGGCGGCATTCTTCCGCGCCGAGCGTGTGCTGTTCTTCGGCAGCGGCTATGCGGCCAATGCGGCACTCTTCTCCGTGCTGCCGCAGCGGGGCGATCTTATCGTTCACGATGCGCTGATCCATGCAAGCGCCCATGAGGGGATTGCCGCCAGCAAGGCAGACGCGCTTGCGGCACGGCACAACGACGTCGACGCCTTTGCGGACGCCATCGGGAGATGGCGCCGCGCAGGGGGGCGGGGCCACCCGTGGATCGCCGTCGAGAGCCTCTATTCCATGGATGGCGATCGTGCCCCGCTCGCAGCGCTGGCCGCACTTGCGGACCGGCACGACGGCTTTCTGGTGATAGACGAGGCGCATGCGACCGGTGTCCACGGCGCAGGCGGCCGCGGCCTTTCGGAGGCGCTCGAAGGCCGAGAAAACATTGTGGCGCTGCATACCTGCGGCAAGGCGCTTGGAGCCTCCGGCGCCTTGCTTGGCGCGAGCCGGGCGCTTTGCGACTACATCGTCAATCGCGCCCGCGGCTTCATCTATTCGACTGCGCCGTCGCCATTGACGGCGTCCGCCGTTCGCGAGGCATTGAAGATCGTCGCCGACGAGCCCGAGCGACGCGCAACCCTCGACGGTCTCAGCCGCTTCTCGAACGAGGCGCTTGCCACCATCCTCGGCATGGAAGGCAGCGGATCGCAGATCCTGCCGGTGATGATCGGAGACAATGTGCGCGCCTTGCGGATCGCGGCGCGCATGCAGGCGGAAGGCTTCGACGTCCGCGCGATCCGTCCGCCGACCATTCCGGAGGGCACGGCGCGCCTCAGGATCGCGATCACCCTGAATGTCGGGAGAACGGAGATCGCCGGCATGCTGGACAGGCTGAAGGCCGTGATGGCGGAGGAGCTGCCATGACGCTGCGCCTCGTCGTCACCGGGACCGATACGGGCATCGGCAAGACAGTCTTCGCGGCCGCGCTGACGGACGCCATTGCGGGCTATTACTGGAAGCCGGTGCAATCCGGTCTCGACGGCGAAACCGACAGCGAGAGCGTCCGCCGACTGGGCCGGATTGCCGCAGAGCGCATTCTGCCGGAAACCTACAGGCTCGCCACGCCGGCCTCTCCGCATCTTGCGGCGCGGCTCGATGGCGTCACGATCCGGCCCGAGAACCTCTCTCCGCCTGCGGTCGACGCTCCGCTGGTGGTCGAGGGGGCAGGCGGGCTCATGGTACCGCTTACCGAATGCCTGCTCCTCGCCGATCTGTTCGAGCGCTGGCAACTGCCCATCATCCTCTGCGCCCGCACCGGCCTGGGTACGATCAACCACACCTTGCTGTCGCTCGAGGCCCTGCGCCGCCGCTTAATCCCTGTGCTCGGCGTTGCTTTCATCGGCGACCGGCAGGCAGAAACCGAGGCCATCATTGCCAAACTCGGTCAGGTCCGCGTGCTCGGACGGCTGCCGCGGCTCGAACCGTTAACGCCCGACGCATTGCGGCGAGCCTTCCGCGACAACTTCGATATCAACCAGTTCCAGGAGATGCCGGCATGAGCAATTCTCCCGTCTGGCACCCCTTCACCCAGCACGCGCTCGAGCCGGCGATGAAGCGCATCGTCGGCACCGAAGGCGCCTATCTCGTGGATGAAGACGGTGCGCGGATACTGGACGCCATCTCCTCCTGGTGGGTCATCACCCATGGCCACCGCCACCCGGCGATCATGGAAGCGATCCGGCGCGCGTCGGAAGCTTACGATCAGATCATCTTTGCCGAATATACGCACGAACCGGCGGAGGAACTCGCAAAGGGCCTGATCGAGATCGCGCCCGCCGGGCTCAAGCACGTATTCTATTCCGACAGCGGCTCGACGGCGGTGGAAGTCGCGCTGAAGATGGCGCTCGGTTACTTCCACAACACCGGCAGGCTCCGCGGCCGCATCTGCGTGCTGGAGCACGGCTATCATGGTGATACGATCGGGACGATGTCGGCGGGCGAACGCGGCGTCTTCAATGCTGCCTACGAGCCGTTCCTCTTCGCCGTCGACAGGCTGCCGTTTCCGGATTCCGGCCGCGAACAACACACGCTGGACGCCTTCGAGACCCATTGCGCCTCGGGCGAGATCGCGGCATTGCTCGTCGAGCCACTGGTGCTTGGTGCCGGCGGCATGAAGGTCTATCCCGCCGCCACACTTGCCGAATTGAAGCGCATAGCCGAGCGGCACGGCACCCTGCTGATCGCCGACGAGGTGATGACCGGCTGGGGCCGGACCGGCACGCGTTTCGCTTGCGAACAGGCGGACATCGTGCCGGATATTCTCTGCACGTCGAAAGGCCTCACGGGAGGTGCGCTGCCGCTGGCGGCTACTCTGTGCACCGCGCCAATCTTCGACGCGCATCTTTCGCGTGATCGCAGCCGGACTTTCTTTCACTCGAGTTCCTATACCGCCAATCCAATCGCCTGCGCGGCAGCTCTCGCCAATCTCGGGATATGGAAGACCGAGCCGGTCGCAGAACGCATCGCGGCACTGGCCGGCGGCCAACGCCGGCGTTTGCAGCGCTTCGAAGCCGATCCACGCTTTCGCGACGTCCGCCAGGCCGGCACGATCGCCGTCCTCGAACTCGATGTGCCGACGGGTGGATATCTGTCCGATGTCGGCCCTCGTCTGCGGGCATTCTTTCGCAAGCGTCAGTTGCTCATCCGCCCCCTTGGCAACGTCATTTACCTGATGCCGCCCTATTGCATCACGGAAGCCGATCTGGACCGGGCCTATGACGCGATAGACGAAGCGGCCTCGGCCCTCGCAAAGGGGCAGTTGTGAGGAACGTCCGGTCATCGCGCCTCGCCGGCTTCGGCCATGCCCTGCCGGCACGACGTGTCGACAATGGCGAAATCGAAACAAAGCTCGGTCTCGAGCCGGGCTGGATCGAACGGCGGACCGGCATCCGGACCCGCTATTGGGTCGGGGAGGCGGACACCCTCACGGGTCTCGCCGCCAAGGCCGGCGAAGCCGCGCTGGCCGACGCCGGCATCGGGCCGAGCGACATTGCTCTTACGCTCCTCGCGACGTCCACGCCCGACCATCTTCTGCCGCCCTCGGCGCCGCTGCTCGCGCATCGGCTCGGGCTCACCCGCTCCGGCGCCATCGACCTTGCCGGCGCCTGCTCGGGCTTCCTTTACGCGCTGACGCTTGCCGATGGTTTCGTGCGCGCGCAGGGCAGGCCCGTGCTCGTTGTCGCCGCGAACATATTGAGCCGCCGGATCAATCCGGCGGAAAGGGCGAGTGCGGTGCTCTTCGCCGACGCCGCCGGCGCCGTCGTGATTGCGCCTTCCGACGATCCGGAGACGGGCGTCATTGGCGTTGACCTCGCTTGCGATGGAAGCGGCTACGACCTGATCTCGATCGCTGCGGGCGGCAGCAGCCGACCGTTTTCACCGGAGATCGCTGCCGAAGAGTTCCTAATGACCATGCGCGATGGCCGGGAGGTGTTTTCCCGGGCCGTGGAGATGATGACCCGCTCCTCGATCCGCGCGCTCGCCGCCGCAGGCCTGCGTCCGGCGGCAGTCAGCCGGTTCGTGCCGCATCAGGCGAATGTCCGGATCTTCGACGCGGTCTGCAATCAGCTCGGCATAGACTTGTCGAGGACGGTACGGACGATCGAGGAGCACGGCAATTCGTCGGCCGCTACAATACCGCTCTCGCTCTCCGTGGCTCACCGGGCGAGACCCTTCGCCCCCGGAGAGAAACTCCTGATGACGGCGGCCGGTGCGGGATTGGTCGGCGGAGCGGTGGTCTTTGGCGTCTAGCGGCAAGCTAACGCCCTCCTCTCCGAATGCATTCCACCGTACCCATAAATTTGTAGGTATCCGCGCAAGGGAATATGCATAAGAGTGCGCTAGACCGGTCGACGTCAACGAATCGGGAGCATGGAATCGTGCAGCGGGAAATTCCGTTCAAAGCGCAGAAGGACTGGCGGGTGGTGCGCTATGCTCTAACCGGCATCGTGGGGTTTGTCGTGCTGGCCCAGTTGCTGACCTATCTGAGCCTGGTGGCGCTCGCCGATAGCCCCCACATCGCCGCAGTGGCGGCGGTGGGCCTCGTCTCATTGCTCTTGGGGGCCCCCCTGATCGTGCTTGCGGCAATTCAATCCCGCCGCGCCGAACGATTTCGCAACCAGGTGAACCATGTCGTCTCCCGCGACAGCACCACGGGTTGCATAACCGCGCGCGGCCTTGTTCAACACGTCAACGGCCTGGAACGCCGGCACAGGCGCTCCGGTGATCCGTTTCAAGGTGCCCTCATTCACGTGCGAGTCAACAATCTCGACGAGATGGCGACGGGCTTTGGGCCGCAATGGAGCGACGAACTTTTGCAGTTCGTGGCGTCGACCATCAGCACCTCCATTCGTCGTGAGGATATCGTTGCGCGGACGGGGCCGGCGAGCTTCGACGTTCTGCTGTCGGGCGCCAGTGAGTCGGATGCCAACGAAGTCTGCGTCCGCCTGTCCAAAGCCCTGGCGGCCTCGCATTTCGCGGCGGACGGGAAAACCGTCGAACTGGCCCTGAGCGTAGGGGGCGTCCTGTTCGAGGGAAGCATCGACCTGGAGAGGCTGCACCGATTGGCCGCCTCGCAAACCGTCGTCATTGCAGAAGAATCCTCCTCGTCCCCGGAACTGGCGCGACTGCCCTCCGCCTGAGCCGCACTCTTGCAGGCAAGGTGAATTTGCGCCTGGTTGCATGGTACGGTTGTTCTATTTTTGCAACAAGCTGCGGCGAAAACCGCGGGAATGCGTCGTGAGTTCTGAAATCGATATCCCTCTTTTTGCCGCAATGTATTATCTGGCCAGTTTTAGATTTTAATGCTCGACGATTTGGATTTGCAGCGTTCTCGCTGGCAGGGGGATTGATTGAAGCCGGGTAATATTCTCAAGGGCAGCCTGTTTTCCATTCTGCTCTCGTCGACTTTTTTTGCCGGCGGTTCTACGCAGGCCATGACATTGCGTGAAGCCTTGCAGGTCGCAATGGAATCGAACCCCGAGATCGGCCAATCCATTGAAAATCGTGAGGCGATCGAGTTCGAACTGCGGCAGGCGCGCGGACTTTACTTGCCGAGCGTAGATCTGGAGGCTTCGACCGGCGCCCGTCACCTCGAAGATAGTAGCCGGCGGGCCGCTTCCATCGAAAATGATCCGCTTTATCCTTCGGACGTCGGCATCACCATCACGCAGAAACTGTTCGATGGCGGCGGTCGCCGTGCCGAGCTGGAGCGGCAGGCGGCGCGTGTCGACAGCGCTTCATTTCGAGTCCTGGAACGATCCGAAACGATCGGCCTGCAGATCGTTCGCGAATATTTCGAATACATTCTTCAGCAGCAGATCGTCGAGGAGGCGCGCCGCAACGTCGCTGCGCATCAGTCGATCCGCTCCGACATCGATTCGCTGATTTCGGGCGGAAGACTGACCCAAGCCGATCTTCAACAAGTCGACGAACGGCTGCTCTCGGCGAAGGCGCGGCTGATAGAGGCGCAAGAAGCGCTGGATACGGCGCAGATCAGCTTCAATCGCCTCGTCGGTCAGCCGCTGACAAGCCCGTCCATGCCGAAATCGGTCGCGGCCGCCTTGCCGAGAACGCTGGAGACGGCGATCGGCATCGCACGCTCGAACAATCCGCGCATCAAGGCGGCGGACGCCGATATCAATGTCGCGGATTCGCAGGTCAAGGCGGCGAAATCGGACATGCTACCTGAGATCGTCGCCGAGGGGCGGGTTCGCACCGGCAACGACATCGATGGCTCGACAGGCAACACCTGGGACGCTCAGGCGCGGATCGTTGCCAGGTGGAACCTCTATCGCGGTGGTATCGACATCGCCAACGAGCAGGAGCAGATGCGCCGCGCGAGCGAACAGCGGCTGGTCTTTCACCAGGCGCATCGCGAAGTCGAAGAGGCCGTACGCATTTCCTGGGAACGGCGCGCAACTCAATCCGACCTCTCCCGCACGCTGAGAGCGCAGGCACAGGTGAATGACCGACTGGTCTCCTCCTATCGCGAGCAGCTTGCGGTTGGCCAGCGTTCGCTGCTGGACGTGCTCGGGGCGCAGAACGCACGCTTTAATTCGAATATCCTGGCGAAGACGGCGCAATATGCCGCATTGTTCTCGGAATACCGCCTGCTTGCGGCCACCGGTCAGCTTCTTGCGACGATGAACATCAAGGCGCCGGCCCAGGTCGATGCCTATGCGCGCAACGAGTTCAATGTCCCTGCGCCCCCCGCGACCGAGACTTACCGGCGCGTGCCCTCCCGGCAAACGAACGATCTGCCTTTGGATCTGCTTGCGCCAATCCGGCAGAAATAATGCCCTTTGCCAAGGCACATGATCGGTCATACTTATGCAAAGCGTTGACACGCGAGCAAAAACCGGACCGGTACTGACCGGCTTCACGACCGCGTTCAAGGAGATCTGCATCTTCTTGAATCGGCCGTCGTCGGAAACTGTGCTTTTTTCGGACGTGCCGTTCGACGCCCGCTCGCCGAGTTTCGAGGACGTGTCGCGTCTTGCGGAACGCGCCGGCCTCGAGGCGGAACTCGTCACCCGACGCGCTTGCGCCGGCCGCAATTTCCACCTCCCGCTTCTCCTCGTCTTCCGCGACGGCCGCTCGGTTGCGATCCTGGAGGAGAGCCCCGGTGGAGCGCTGAGCTTTTCGAATGCGTCGTCTCCCGATAGCGAGCTCCTCCGTTTCGCGGACTTGCGTCTGGATGATGTCGCCTATGCCGTTTCGTTTTCGGCGACCTATCTGAATACGACAGGCGGTCCGGGGGTGGGAGAGGCACGGGACATCGACCGGCGGCATTGGCTGACCGCGACCGTCAAACCATTCTGGCAGGCCTATGCGCAAGTCGCGCTTGCGGCGTTCTTCATCAACGTGCTCGCCTTGGCGACGCCCCTGTTCACGATGAATGTCTATGACCGCATCCTCCCCAACAAGGCGATCTCGACCCTTTGGGTCCTGGCGCTCGGCATCAGCGTCGCCATTCTTTTCGATTTTCTGTTGAAGACGGTGCGTGCTGCGCTGATCGACTTTGCGGGACGCAAGGCGGACCTGAAGCTTTCCTACCTGCTTTTCGAGAAGATCCTGCATGCAACGCTCGCCTCACGTCCGCAATCGACGGGCGAATACGCCAACCGCGTCATGCAATTCGAGTTCGTGCGAGAATTCTTTACCTCGAATACCGTCAGCACCCTCATCGATAGTCTTTTCGCCTTCGTCTTCATAGCCGCCGTCTATGCTATCGCCGGATGGCTGGCAGTCATCCCGGCGATCGCCTTCGTCTGCAGCGTGCTCATCGGTTATGTGGCGCAACGCAAGATCGGAAACCGCGTTGCCGCGGCCTCGAACGAATCCGCCCAGCGCCAGGCCATGCTCGTGGAAACGATCGGCGCGATCGAGACCGTCAAGACGCTGCATTCGGAGAAGTTGCTGCTTCGCCGGTGGAACGAGCTCGGGAAGCACTCTTCGAACACGTCCGAGCAGATCAAGCACATTTCCTCCTGGGCCTCGCATGCCACGCAATTCGTGCAGCAACTCGTCACCGTCTGCATCGTGGTGGCGGGGGCCTATGAATTCACCGTGGGCAACATCTCCACCGGTGCGATCATCGGCGCCAGCATGTTGGCTGGACGGGCGGTCGCGCCGCTCGGCCAGATCGCTTTGACGCTTGCGCGGCTTCGCCAGGCGCTTCTGTCGTTGAGAATATTGAATTCCGTCATGGAGCAGCCCGAAGACCGGCCGAACACGGTCGGCTTCGTCAATCGCGACATTCGCGACGGAAGCATCACTCTTGCCAATGTGGATTTCGCCTATCCCGGCAGTGACCACAAGGTGATCCATGGCATGAACGCGAGCATCAAGGCGGGCGAGCGGGTCGGCATCATTGGCCGCATCGGCTCCGGCAAGACGACGATCGGCCGGCTGCTGGCCGGGCTCTATGCCCCAAGTGCAGGCCGTATATTGCTCGACGGCGTCGACATCCGGCAATTCCACCCGTCGGTGGTGCGCTCGGCCGTGTCTTTCGTCTCGCAAAGCTCGGATCTGTTTTCCGGCACCGTCAAGGACAATCTGCTGATGGCCAATCCGACCGCGAGTGATGAGGACATGGTCAAGGCGGCAAAGCTTGCGGGCGTGGACGATTTCGTATCGCATCACCCGCGCGGTTATGACATGCCGGTCGGCGAACGTGGTTCGCAGCTTTCCGGCGGGCAGCGCCAGGCGGTCGCCATTGCGCGCCTGCTCCTTCGCAAACCGAAGATCGTTTTTCTGGACGAGCCATCCGGCGCCATGGATCTGGCCAGCGAGCGGGACCTGATCAACCGGCTCTCTACCGTCTTCGGCGGGGATGTGACCGTCTTGATCTCCACCCATCGGCATAGCATGCTCCATCTCGTCGATCGGCTGCTGGTCCTTGATCACGGACGCATCGTTGCCGATGGACCCAAGTCGCAGGTGATCGACCAGTTGCAGAAGCGAGGCGGGACGAGCGGTGCTGCCTCAGGGGCGAGCGCATGAACGCCGGATTGACCGAAAAGCCGCCTCTGGCCGCGCGTGCGGGACTGCTCGTGATCGCTCTGCTCATGACCTCTTTCGTGGCCTGGGCAGCAATCGCCGAAGTGGATGAGATCGCCCGCGGTGAGGGAAAGGTCATCCCTGTATCGAAGACGCGGATCATTCAGTCGAGCGAGCCGGGCATCGTCCAGGAAATCGCGGTCCAGGTCGGCCAGGTCGTTCGGCGCGGCGATCTTATTCTGAGATTGGACGACACGGTCACCGGATCGTCGCTGGGGGAATTGGAAGCCAAGGCGCGCTCGCTACGCGCGCAGATAGCGCGCCTGGAACTCGAGGAGTCGGGTGCCTACGACGCCGACTACAAGTGCCCGGACGACATCGCTAAAGCAGCGCCGGGCGTATGTGCGAATGAGGAGCAGTTGCTGCGCGCCAAGGCCGGCAATTTCAACAACAAGCTTTCGGTCATGCAGGCTCGTCGTGGTCAGCGGCAGAAGGAGCTTGCCGAAGCGCAGGCAAATATCGCGCGGCTCACCGAAAACCTTCAGGTGACGGAGCGCGAACAGGACCTGCTGGCCCCGATGGTGAAGCGCAAGCTGGTTGCGCAGACGGAATTATTGAGGGTCGAAAAGGAATTGACGGACACGCGCGGCCAACTCGCCCTGGCCAAGGAGTCGATCGGGCGACTGGAGGCGGCGGTCCGGGAAGCCGAACTGCAGGTGATGGAACTATCACTGCAGCTCAGGCAGGAGGCTCTGGCCGATAAGACCGATGCGCTCTCCCAACTCTCCGTGATAGATGAGACGATCCGAGGCGCGAGCAGCCGGGTTGCAAACACCGACATCCGGTCGCCGGTCGACGGGATCATCAACACTCTGGACGTGAACACGGTCGGCGCCTATGTGACCCCCGGCGCGGTGATCGGCGGCGTCGTGCCGACGTCCGAAACGCTGCTCGTGGAAGCGCGGCTCTCACCGCGCGACGTCGCCTTCGTCCGCCCCGGCCAGCCGGCCCTGATCAAGATCTCGGCCTACGACTTCTCGATCTATGGCGGTCTTGGCGGCGAAGTCGAGACCATCGGCGCGGACAGCCTGGTCGATCCGAATACAGGCGAAACCTATTATCTGGTGCGCGTGAAGACCGACGAGGCGGCGCTCGAGAAGGATGGCCGCAAGTATGCGATCATGCCGGGCATGATCGCCTCGGTCGACATCATGACAGGAAAGAAGACGATCCTTACCTATCTGATGAAACCCATCAACAAGGCGCGTGAGGAAGCGCTGCGGGAGCGCTAGCGCATGGGGGATGTTCAGGCGACTAACTCTGCAGAGGACATGAGCGCGCTGCGCTTTCGCGTCGTCACGGTCGGCGGGCAGCGGCGCGGCATCAAGCTCGAGGCGATTTTCTGGTCGGTTCTTTCGGACTTGGCCGCCGTGAGGCGGGTGAAGCTTGCCGACATCGTTGCCGAATGCGAGCAGACGTTGGATGAAGGGGGAAATCTGACGGCGAGGCTGCGCTATGTGGCGGCGAGATACCTGCGCGAGCAACTGGCTGACGCCCGGGAGCGCAGTAGCCTTTCAGTCGTCACCGGCCAGGTGCACGCCTGTCCGTCGCCAGCATTCGCGCTCGCGGCGAACAGGCGCATCGTCGCTTACAACCCGGCCTTCCTCACCTTTGTGCAGTCGCGCTTTCTCGGGCTCCAGGCCTCTCCGCCGGCGCAAGGCCTGCGACTGGCCTTCGACGTGCAGTTCGCCGAACTGGTCGGACGGCTCAAAGCCTCCCCTGGCGAACCGCAATCGGCCGGCTTCACGATCGGAATCAACGAGCATGTCGCCCGTGGCCGCCTGAATGCCGCGCTTGCATCCTTGCTCGGCCAGGATGTCATTCTCGGCTTCATCCTGGCGTGATCGGCGTGTCCGCCGTTTACCGCTGCGTTCCTTCGCCCGGCATCACGTCGGGCAAAAGCGGGGCCGCCGAGGCGATCTTGTCGCTACCGGTCCTGATGCCATGGATCCAGGTCCGGTCCGCGCTCACCGAGAAAAGCGGCTGGTATTCGGGAAGCGTGCTGTCGAGCCTTACCTCGTTGCTCAGGTTGTCCAGGATGAAATAGCCTTGGCTTGTCATGACGGAGAGCACGGCGTGATATAGATTCCGCCGCGTGTCGCGAAGGACGACGATCGACATTGACCGTGGCGGCAGACCGAGCCCCTTAAGGGCAGCCATTTTGAGGATGGCATAGTCCTCGCAGTCGCCCTTGCCGCGCGCGAGAATCTCGGCGGGAGACGCCCAGTAATCTCTTGAGCCGTAGTTCTGCGCATCCGGTTCGTAGCGCACAAGCCAGTTCACTGTGCGGTTGATGCCGTTCAGCTTCTGATGAAAGCCCGATCCGGCGGCGTTGGCCATCGCCTTGCGGAGGATCGCACTTGCCTCGCATTGCCGCGGCGTGTCGCACGACTCGAAATCGGCTTCCGTAATGCGGGGATAGACCGCGCGCCATTTCTCCGCCGCCGGTATCGAGGACACGCGGAAGGCCACCGATTGGAAGACGGCGCCGCCGTCCTGACGCGTCGCCGGCTTGCGGGAAGGCGGGGCCGAGGCGAGGGCTGCAATATCGTGCCGTCCGGCCGTCGCGAGCGCGGCGGAGGCTTTCGCGCGCCAGTATTCGACGGCAGTGACGGCGGCGGCAATCGGGGCCCCGAGGCTGTATTGCAACGGACCCAGATAGGCGGAACCGGGCTGCCCGGCCGAGGCTGTGCAAGGACTCATCAGGCCGGCCGCCAAAACAAGCGCTTTCGTATAGGCCTTGATGCCTGTCCAGTTCTTCCCGCCCATCGCCACACCTCATGGTTGATTGGCAATACCATAGGGACAAAAAGAAAAACTCACGTAAAGCAACAAGGAATACAGACGATAATACTCAAAATTGCAATTTGAGTAAAATTTTAGGCAATATTTATATTGTTATCGCAGATCTTGCATCCGTAAAAATCTACTGGTTGACCAGGAAAAATCCAGGAGCGTTATGCGATTACTATTAATCTGAAGTGCTGCGGGGATGCGATCACCAATCTGTGTTGCTCTTATCGGCGTCACGCGCGGCTAAAAAGATATATGTGAATATGCATCGGTGTCATTCCAGAACGAAATCATTGAAAACAGCATATTATGATATATGAATCGCCGGTCGGACGGTTTCCTAAGAATTGCTTTCAAAAGGACCTTGTGGTTACGTTCTTTTAATTCTTGGGGGATGTATCCATGGCAACCGAAGGTTTCTCTCTTTCAGCCAGCGCAGACGCTCTGACAGCAGGCAATGAAGCAGTGCATGACGATCTCGTCGGGAAAGGCGGGCGCCTCGTCGCGCAAGCGGCAGATCCGTCAGAGCCGCAACTCCTGGATCCGGCGACCGGCGGGCCGGCCGACAACAGCGGAGCCGCACCCGTTGCTCGGATGCCGGAGAGCGTCAAGGCAGATGCGAACAATGTCGTGCGGCTTCCTGCCGGCATCTCCCTTGAAAACATTAAGGTCGTCGGTAACGACATCGTGCTGGAACAGCCCGGCGGGGCAGAAATCAGAATTGAAAACGCCGCGCTGAATATCCCCACTTTCGTGATCGGCGATGTCGAGATCCCGCGGGAAACGTTGGTGGCTGTCCTCGAAGGCAATGGCATCAACGTCGCGGCTGGACCGGACGGAACCATCAGCGTGGTTTCCGGCCAGAGCAGCGGCGGTAATTTCTCCGATGCTTCCGCCGGCATTGGCGATGCGGGGCCGGCAATCGATCTCTTGCCGCCGACCGCCTTGCAGTTTCCCGAGCTTGAACAGCAGGAGCTCCGGCTATTTGCTGAGCTTCAAAACGAGACGCCTTCCATCTCGCCCGATCCTGATGGCGGCAGTGCCGGCGGCATCGGCGTGAGCGACAGACAGGTCGATGAAGCCGGCCTTACGGATGGATCGCGTGCGGGCGACGGCAGCGCTACAGTTACGGGGGTCTTTGTCCTCTCCGATCCCGATGGCCTCGACGACATTGCCAGCCTGACCATCAATGGACAGACTTTCGCTATCGGCGATCTCGTCGGACAGACGATCGCTGGCCAGTATGGCACATTGACCATTACCTCCTATGATTCCTCCACCGGAGTGGTGGAATACCTCTATGAATTGACGAAGCCGGTCACTGGCTCCGAAGCAGACAACGGCGCAAATACTGAGCAGGACCGCGATGTCTTCGATCTCGCGGTCACCGACAGCAGTGGAGCGAGCGGCTCGGCCACGCTTCGTATTGATGTGAACGACGACGTGCCGGCGGCCTCGAGCGAGGCGGTGCAGGTGGTTGCGGAAGGGACGACGGTCACCGGCACGTTCGACTTCGCGGCGGGCGCGGACGGGGCGACGCTGACGCATGTCAACGGCACCGCCGTCGGCGCCTTCGATGCGACGACCGGCTGGTCCGGCTGGATTGACCTTGGCGAGGGTGCGATCCGCGTCAAGGCGGACGGCAGCTACGAGTTCAAGGCCGACGACGCCACGACCGGAGCATCGCTGCCCGTCAGCGGCAACTATACGGTGGCCGACGGCGACGGCGACACCGCGACGGCGGACTTCGGCTTCACCGTCACCGATGCCAACACACCGACCGGCGGCACGGCGGCCGCGACCGTCGACGATGACGGCCTGGCCGGCGCCAACCCGGCGCAGGATGCCGGCCTGGCAAGCTTCTCGGGCACGCTCGGCGGCAGCGTCGGCGGCGACGGGGCCGGTGCCAACGGCTTCTCCTTCGCCGGCCTCAACGGCACGACCGGCACGGTCGGGCAGGAGACGGTGAGCTACAGCTGGAACGGCGCGACCAACACGCTGACGGCAACGGGCCCGCGCGGCGTGCTGTTCACGGTCACCGTGACCGACCCGGCCACCGGCGCCTACACCGTGGCGCTCGTGGACAACGTGCTGCAGACCGCCGGCCCGAACGGCGAGGACAATGTCACGGTCGATCTCGGCTACACCGTCACCGACGCCGACAATTCCACCGCCAGCGGCACGCTCACCGTCACCTTCAACGACGACGTGCCGGCGGCCTCGAGCGAGGCGGTGCAGGCGGCTGCGGAAGGGACGACGGTCACCGGCACGTTCGACTTCGCGGCGGGCGCGGACGGGGCGACGCTGACCCACGTCAACGGCACCGCGGTCGGCGCCTTCGATGCGACGACCGGCTGGTCCGGCTGGATCGACCTTGGCGAGGGCGCGATCCGCGTCAAGGCGGACGGCAGCTACGAGTTCAAGGCCGACGACGCCACGACCGGTGCATCGCTGCCCGTCAGCGGCAGCTATACGGTGACGGACGGCGACGGCGACACCGCGACGGCGGACTTCGGCTTCACCGTCACCGACGCCAACACACCGACCGGCGGCACGGCGGCCGCGACCGTCGACGACGACGGCCTGGCCGGCGCCAACCCGGCGCAGGATGCCGGCCTGGCAAGCTTCTCGGGCACGCTCGGCGGCAGCGTCGGCGGCGACGGGGCCGGCGCCAACGGCTTCTCCTTTGCCGGCCTCAACGGCACGACCGGCACGGTCGGCCAGGAGACGGTGAGCTACAGCTGGAACGGCGCGACCAACACGCTGACGGCCACGGGCCCGCGCGGCGTGCTGTTCACGGTCACCGTGACCAACCCGGTCACCGGCGCCTACACCGTGGCGCTCGTGGACAACGTGCTGCAGACCGCCGGCCCGAACGGCGAGGACAATGTCACGGTCGATCTCGGCTACACCGTCACCGACGCCGACAACTCCAGCGCCAACGGCACGCTCACCGTCACCTTCAACGACGACGTGCCGGCGGCCTCGAACGAGGCGGTCCAGGTGGTTGCGGAAGGGGCGACGGTCACCGGCACGTTCGACTTCGCGGCGGGCGCGGACGGGGCGACGCTGACCCACGTCAACGGCACCGCGGTCGGCGCCTTCGACGCGACGACCGGCTGGTCCGGCTGGATCGACCTTGGCGAGGGCGCGATCCGCGTCAAGGCGGACGGCAGCTACGAGTTCAAGGCCGACGACGCCACGACGGGAGCATCGCTGCCCGTCAGCGGCAGCTATACGGTGACGGACGGCGACGGCGACACCGCGACGGCGGACTTCGGCTTCACCGTCACCGACGCCAACACGCCGACCGGCGGCACGGCGGCCGCGACCGTCGACGACGACGGCCTGGCCGGCGCCAACCCGGCGCAAGATGCCGGCCTGGCAAGCTTCTCGGGCACGCTCGGCGGCAGCGTCGGCGGCGACGGGGCCGGCGCCAACGGCTTCTCCTTTGCCGGCCTCAACGGCACGACCGGCACGGTCGGCCAGGAGACGGTGAGCTACAGCTGGAACGGCGCGACCAACACGCTGACGGCCACGGGCCCGCGCGGCGTGCTGTTCACGGTCACCGTGACCAACCCGGTCACCGGCGCCTACACCGTGGCGCTCGTGGACAACGTGCTGCAGACCGCCGGCCCGAACGGCGAGGACAATGTCACGGTCGATCTCGGCTACACCGTCACCGACGCCGACAACTCCAGCGCCAACGGCACGCTCACCGTCACCTTCAACGACGACGTGCCGGCGGCCTCGAACGAGGCGGTCCAGGTGGTTGCGGAAGGGGCGACGGTCACCGGCACGTTCGACTTCGCGGCGGGCGCGGACGGGGCGACGCTGACCCACGTCAACGGCACCGCGGTCGGCGCCTTCGACGCGACGACCGGCTGGTCCGGCTGGATCGACCTTGGCGAGGGCGCGATCCGCGTCAAGGCGGACGGCAGCTACGAGTTCAAGGCCGACGACGCCACGACGGGAGCATCGCTGCCCGTCAGCGGCAGCTATACGGTGACGGACGGCGACGGCGACACCGCGACGGCGGACTTCGGCTTCACCGTCACCGACGCCAACACACCGACCGGCGGCACGGCGGCCGCGACCGTCGACGATGACGGCCTGGCCGGCGCCAACCCGGCGCAGGATGCCGGCCTGGCAAGCTTCTCGGGCACGCTCGGCGGCAGCGTCGGCGGCGACGGGGCCGGCGCCAACGGCTTCTCCTTCGCCGGCCTCAACGGCACGACCGGCACGGTCGGGCAGGAGACGGTGAGCTACAGCTGGAACGGCGCGACCAACACGCTGACGGCCACGGGCCCGCGCGGCGTGCTGTTCACGGTCACCGTGACCGACCCGGTCACCGGCGCCTACACCGTGGCGCTCGTGGACAACGTGCTGCAGACCGCCGGCCCGAACGGCGAGGACAATGTCACGGTCGATCTCGGCTACACCGTCACCGACGCCGACAATTCCACCGCCAGCGGCACGCTCACCGTCACCTTCAACGACGACGTGCCGGCGGCCTCGAGCGAGGCGGTGCAGGCGGCTGCGGAAGGGACGACGGTCACCGGCACGTTCGACTTCGCGGCGGGCGCGGACGGGGCGACGCTGACCCACGTCAACGGCACCGCGGTCGGCGCCTTCGATGCGACGACCGGCTGGTCCGGCTGGATCGACCTTGGCGAGGGCGCGATCCGCGTCAAGGCGGACGGCAGCTACGAGTTCAAGGCCGACGACGCCACGACCGGTGCATCGCTGCCCGTCAGCGGCAGCTATACGGTGACCGACGGCGACGGCGACACCGCGACGGCGGACTTCGGCTTCACCGTCACCGACGCCAACACACCGACCGGCGGCACGGCGGCCGCGACCGTCGACGACGACGGCCTGGCCGGCGCCAACCCGGCGCAGGATGCCGGCCTGGCAAGCTTCTCGGGCACGCTCGGCGGCAGCGTCGGCGGCGACGGGGCCGGCGCCAACGGCTTCTCCTTTGCCGGCCTCAACGGCACGACCGGCACGGTCGGCCAGGAGACGGTGAGCTACAGCTGGAACGGCGCGACCAACACGCTGACGGCCACGGGCCCGCGCGGCGTGCTGTTCACGGTCACCGTGACCAACCCGGTCACCGGCGCCTACACCGTGGCGCTCGTGGACAACGTGCTGCAGACCGCCGGTCCGAACGGCGAGGACAATGTCACGGTCGATCTCGGCTACACCGTCACCGACGCCGACAATTCCACCGCCAGCGGCACGCTCACCGTCACCTTCAACGACGACGTGCCGGCGGCCTCGAACGAGGCGGTGCAGGCGGTTGCGGAAGGGACGACGGTCACCGGCACGTTCGACTTCGTGGCGGGCGCGGACGGGGCGACGCTGACCCACGTCAACGGCACCGCGGTCGGCGCCTTCGATGCGACGACCGGCTGGTCCGGCTGGATTGACCTTGGCGAGGGTGCGATCCGCGTCAAGGCGGACGGCAGCTACGAGTTCAAGGCCGACGACGCCACGACCGGAGCATCGCTGCCCGTCAGCGGCAGCTATACGGTGACCGACGGCGACGGCGACACCGCGACGGCGGACTTCGGCTTCACCGTCACCGACGCCAACACGCCGACCGGCGGCACGGCGGCCGCGACCGTCGACGACGACGGCCTGGCCGGCGCCAACCCGGCGCAAGATGCCGGCCTGGCAAGCTTCTCGGGCACGCTCGGCGGCAGCGTCGGCGGCGACGGGGCCGGCGCCAACGGCTTCTCCTTCGCCGGCCTCAACGGCACGACCGGCACGGTCGGGCAGGAGACGGTGAGCTACAGCTGGAACGGCGCGACCAACACGCTGACGGCAACGGGTCCCCGCGGCGTGCTGTTCACCGTCACCGTGACCGACCCGGTCACCGGCGCCTACACCGTGGCGCTCGTGGACAACGTGCTGCAAACCGCCGGCCCGAACGGCGAGGACAATGTCACGGTCGATCTCGGCTACACCGTCACCGACGCCGACAATTCCACCGCCAGCGGCACGCTCACCGTCACCTTCAACGACGACGTGCCGGCGGCCTCGAGCGAGGCGGTGCAGGCGGCTGCGGAAGGGACGACGGTCACCGGCACGTTCGACTTCGCGGCGGGCGCGGACGGGGCGACGCTGACCCACGTCAACGGCACCGCGGTCGGCGCCTTCGATGCGACGACCGGCTGGTCCGGCTGGATTGACCTTGGCGAGGGCGCGATCCGCGTCAAGGCGGACGGCAGCTACGAGTTCAAGGCCGACGACGCCACGACCGGTGCATCGCTGCCCGTCAGCGGCAGCTATACGGTGACCGACGGCGACGGCGACACCGCGACGGCGGACTTCGGCTTCACCGTCACCGACGCCAACACACCGACCGGCGGCACGGCGGCCGCGACCGTCGACGATGACGGCCTGGCCGGCGCCAACCCGGCGCAGGATGCCGGCCTGGCAAGCTTCTCGGGCACGCTCGGCGGCAGCGTCGGCGGCGACGGGGCCGGCGCCAACGGCTTCTCCTTCGCCGGCCTCAACGGCACGACCGGCACGGTCGGCCAGGAGACGGTGAGCTACAGCTGGAACGGCGCCACCAACACGCTGACGGCAACGGGTCCCCGCGGCGTGCTGTTCACGGTCACCGTGACCAACCCGGTCACCGGCGCCTACACCGTGGCGCTCGTGGACAACGTGCTGCAGACCGCCGGCCCGAACGGCGAGGACAATGTCACGGTCGATCTCGGCTACACCGTCACCGACGCCGACAACTCCACCGCCAACGGCACGCTCACCGTCACCTTCAACGACGACGTGCCGGCGGCCTCGAGCGAGGCGGTCCAGGTGGTTGCGGAAGGGGCGACGGTCACCGGCACGTTCGACTTCGCGGCGGGCGCGGACGGGGCGACGCTGACGCATGTCAACGGCACCGCGGTCGGCGCCTTCGACGCGACGACCGGCTGGTCCGGCTGGATTGACCTTGGCGAGGGCGCGATCCGCGTCAAGGCGGACGGCAGCTACGAGTTCAAGGCCGACGACGCCACGACCGGAGCATCGCTGCCCGTCAGCGGCAACTATACGGTGGCCGACGGCGACGGCGACACCGCGACGGCGGACTTCGGCTTCACCGTCACCGATGCCAACACACCGACCGGCGGCACGGCGGCCGCGACCGTCGACGATGACGGCCTGGCCGGCGCCAACCCGGCGCAGGATGCCGGCCTGGCAAGCTTCTCGGGCACGCTCGGCGGCAGCGTCGGCGGCGACGGGGCCGGTGCCAACGGCTTCTCCTTCGCCGGCCTCAACGGCACGACCGGCACGGTCGGGCAGGAGACGGTGAGCTACAGCTGGAACGGCGCGACCAACACGCTGACGGCAACGGGCCCGCGCGGCGTGCTGTTCACGGTCACCGTGACCGACCCGGCCACCGGCGCCTACACCGTGGCGCTCGTGGACAACGTGCTGCAGACCGCCGGCCCGAACGGCGAGGACAATGTCACGGTCGATCTCGGCTACACCGTCACCGACGCCGACAATTCCACCGCCAGCGGCACGCTCACCGTCACCTTCAACGACGACGTGCCGACCTTCACCAGCGTAACGGACGCGATCGTCGCCAACCAAAGCAACAGCACGGTGACCGGCCTGCACGATCTCAATCTCGGGGCGGACGGCGGCACGATCAACATCTCGGCCCTGTCCAGCATCTCCGGTGTTACCTACCAGAACCCCGTCCACAACGCGGACGGTTCGGTAACGCTTCTCGCAGTGGCCGGCGGATCGGATTTCTTCTCCGTGACGATTAAGCCCGACGGCACCTACGATTTCACTCTCATCAACGCCCGGCCGACAATTAGCCAAACCTTCGGTTTCGGGGGCGTCAACGGCTCTGCGAGCACGACCCAATTCACGCTCGGAGATGCCACCTTCTATGCGGTCGACACAAACAACAATGGAAGCATCGGGAGCAATGAGGAACTGAAGCCGACGAGTAACGGTTTCGGTGTAAGTAATGGCAATCTCGATCCGGACGAGCAATTCAAGATTGGCTTCCCGTCGCTCGTCGATGCGATCAAATTCAATGTGAACCTGTCGGGGAATGACGCTTTCGTCATGGCATGGAAGACCAATACCGGAGAGACGGGTACGGTATCCGCAGGGTCGACAGGGTGGCTTACGATCAATCCGCTGACGGACTTCAGTTCGATCACGTTTACGGTCATGTCAGGAAAGGCGAAACTCGATGGAGTCGAGTACTCAAAGCTCGTTCTACCCAGCGATCAGACGCTGCAGTTCGATGTCTCGGGCACCGATGGGGATGGTGACACCTCTTCGCATCAGACGTTGGACGTCCGCCTGCTCGGCAGCAGCTCGTCGGCTGCGGTGATCCAGGGGACCTCGCATGACGACGCCATCGCAGGCACGTCAGGCAATGACGTTATCCACGGGGGGGACGGCAATGACATTCTGTATGGCGGAGCCGGCCATGATATTCTCTATGGTGGTGCCGGAGACGATACCCTTTACGGCGGGCTTGGCGATGACACGATCTATGGGGGCGCGGGCTCGGACACGCTATCTGGTGGCGCCGGCGCCGATACCTTTGTGATCGCCGATGACGAATTGCAACTCGGCATCGATGATGTCATCACGGACTATAATGCCGCCGAAGGCGACGTGGTCGACCTGTCGGCGCTGCTTGGTGAGTTAGCACCCGGCACGCTGGAGCAGCATGTGCAGATCGTGCAGGACGGCGAGAATGCCAACCTTCAGGTCGATACGGACGGCAGCGGGAACTCCGCAAGCTGGCAGACTGTGGCCGTGCTGGAAAACTTCTCAGTGAGCGACGAAGTCGTGAAGATACTCTTCAACGAGAGCGGCACCAAGACGACAGGCGAGGTTTGACGGCTGCACGCTTTACATTCTTCCGGTTCGCGGCAAACATGCGCGAACCGGCTTTCCTGAGGGGGATTCCATGATCAAGAGAATTTGCGTCGGGGCAATGATCGCCTTTTCAGCTTCGGCCGGCCATGCCGCCGATCTCATCGGCGATTACGCGCCGGTCGCCGCGCAGTGCGACACGCTGGCCGCATCATCGCTGACGGTCGGGCAGGACATTGCTTTCCTGAGGAGCGAAGTCGTGTCGCGCATGGACCACGCGATTGCCGTTGCCGAGGATCCGCGGTGGATCGCTTCGACACGGCCGACATTCGTCTGGGCGTCCGAAACCAAGGTCGCCTGCGGCAAGGCCTATGGCTACTTGCAGTCCGGCTGGGCCGACGGGGACTATCTCGCCAAGTGCGATTGCTTCCACGCCAAAATGATTCGCTTCATGAATTGAAGAGAGCCCGCTTGTCCTGCATGAACAGCATTCATTCTGTCCCGAGGGCGGGCGTACGCCAACATGCGGGCAGGGCACTTGGCGTCCTGTTGCTCGGCCTCTTGGCCGGTTGCCAGGGCGCGAGCCAGGACGCCATCAGCGTCGGGCCACCGCAGGCGGCGCAGGCGAGCCGATCGGCCTCGAGCAAGCCGAAGCCTCAGGAGTTGTTCGGTTCCGGCCCGGTTCGGGTCGGTCTGATCACAGCCCTTCTCGCCTCCGTTGGCGAAAGCAAGCGCGAACGCGACATCCGGGACGGTGCGGTGCTTGCCGTGGACGAACTCGGCGGCGGGCAACTGTCCCTGCAGATAGAGAACACCGATGGCTCGGCCGAGCAGGTGCGGGAGGCGGCAAAGAGGCTTGCGGACCAGGGGGCCAAGCTTGTCGCCGTCTCGTCAGAGGTTCGGACGACCGGGATGCGTGAAGGAATGCGTGCGGAGGATGTCCCGATCCTAGTGCTGAGTGGTGCGCCGACGGAGGCTGGCAATGGAAGCTTCTCCTTCGTTTCGGACCATATCGACAGCGCGATCGAGGGCGCATCCTACGCCGCAGCCGCGGGCCGCAAGCGCCTTGTTGTTCTCTTGCCCGCGGGTATCGCCGCTGCGGAACGGCAGCGGCTCGACCGCGGCCTCGCCGGGCACGGCATCAAGCCCGTGTTGACGGCAGACGCGGCCTCAGTATCTGGAGATGCAAGCGCCAGAGCCAAGCTCAAGGATATCGATGCGGTCGTAATCATCGGCGCCGGGGAAGCCGAGGTCGGATCCCTTTCGGCGCTTCGGGCGAATGGTCATCTGGCGGCGGACGCCATGGTCGTTGGAAGTTCACAATGGACGACCGCTTCCTACGGGCGGTCGGAACTCGCGCGGAGTCACCTCTGCCTTTTCGGGCCGGAAAGCGGATCGCGGATGACCGCAAGCTTCCGCCAGCGCTACGAGCGGACGGCCGATCTGGATGCGGCTTACGGATTCGACATCGTCGCGCTCGCGGCCGGCCTCGTGCGAACGCAAGGGGAGAGCGGCATCAACCGACAGGCGCTCATGTCGCCGAACGGCTTCCTTGGCGCCGCGGCGGCATTCCGCTTCGAGAAGGATGGATCGGTTCTCCGGACCTGTGCCGTCTATCAGATTGTCGACGGAAAGCTGAGCCTGGTGGATCCGGCACCGCGTTCCTTCTGACCGCTCCTCAGTTTCTGACAGAAGACGCGCCAAGCTGTGGCGCAGCCGGGCAGCCACGTGCGGGGGGATGAGCCAGGCCGGAAAGGTCACAGCGAGTGTTCAGAACGCCCGCGTTCTCCCTCGTGGACTGAAGGGAGAACGCTCGTGAATAGGCTTCTCGATTGCCGCTAATGTTCGTCAAGCAGGCCGCTCGGAAGCGCTCGGTCTCCACTTGATGAGATGCTTCTCGGCGACGTCGAGGATGCTGTCGATGATCAGGACAAAGATCGCGAGGATCAGGATGCCTGCGAAGACGCCGACCGCATCAAAATTGCCTTCCGCCTGAGCGATCAGATAGCCAAGCCCGGCGGAGGAGCCGAGATACTCGCCGATGATCGCACCGACGACGGCAAAGCCGACCGAAGTGCGCAGCGAAGACAGGATCCAGCTTGCCGCTGCCGGGAAATAGACGTGGCGCAGCAGGTCCGACCGTTTGGCTCCCAGAATGCGGGCGTTCGACAGCACCACCGGGTTCACTTCACGGACACCCTGCATGGCGTTGAAGAAGGTGACGAAGAACACCAGCGTCACGGCGAGCGCCACCTTCGACCAGAGACCGAGGCCGAGCCAGAGCACGAAGATCGGCGCAAGCACGACTCGCGGGATCGCGTTCAAGCCCTTGATGAAAGGGTCCAGAATGCGCGCGGCCGAACGGCTGAGGCCGAGCCAGACGCCTGCTGCCACGCCGAGTGCCGTCCCGACCAGATAGCCGAGCACGGTTTCCGTGAGGGTGATGGCCACATGGTTATAGAAGCTGGCGTCCAGTACCCAGGATACCACCTGGTTCAGGATGTCGAGCGGCGCCGGGAAAAAGAAGACATCGATGGCGCCGGCCGCGACACCGAGCTGCCAGCCGCCGACAATTGCCACCAGCAGCGCGATTTGGATGAGGCGTTCAGTCATGGCGTTCATAGCTTTTCTCCACTTCGCCGCGCAGCGATGACCAGATGTTGCGATAAAGATCCATGAAGCGTGGATCGAGCTTGATTTCCGCGACATCGCGCGGGCGTTCGAGATCGACGGGGAAGCTGTCGATCACGCGCGAGCGCGGTCCGGCGGCAAGCACCACGACCCGATCTCCGAGGGCAATTGCCTCCTCGAGATCGTGCGTAATCATCACCACGGCGCGCCGTTCCTCCTGCCAAAGCCGCAACAGTTCATTCTGCATCAGGTGGCGGGTATGAATGTCGAGTGCCGAAAAGGGCTCGTCCATCAGGATGACCTTGGGGCCGGTGATCAGCGCCTGCGCCATCTGAACGCGCTTGCGCTGACCTCCGGAAAGCTGATGGGGATAGCGATGCTCGAAGCCCTTCAGGCCGACCTTCGCCAACCACTTCATCGACTGCTCGCGCCGTTCGGCAGCGCCCGTACCCTTGAACATCGGGCCGAGTTCCACGTTCTCGAGCGCGGTCTTCCAGGGAAGCAATGCATCCTGCTGGAAGAGATAGCCGATGTCGTTCTGCACCCCGCGCACCGGCTGGCCGTCGATCGCGACCGTGCCGCTTGCGGGCTTCAGCAGCCCGGCAATCGCATTGAGTATCGTGCTCTTGCCGCAGCCGGTCGGCCCTACGATCGCGAGAAACTCGCCATCGGCGACACTCAGGTTCACGTCCTTCACCGCCACATAGGCGCCGAAGGACATGGTGACCGAGTCGATGGAAACCATCGGCTTTGCCTGATGTGGACTGTCCATCGGGGTTGCGGTTTTCACTACGGCCAATGCCATGACCTCCTCCTGTCAGTTGGCGGCGACGTTCCGGACTTTGCCGACGAACTCGTTCGTGTAGGTTTTCGTAAGATCGATTTCAGCCGCCGCGACTTTTTCGTTGAAACTCTTCAAGACGGCGAGCGGAGTCTTGATATCTTCCTCGTCGATACGTCCGTCCTTTGAAAAGATCGCCTTCGCGTTCTCTACCGCCTTGATGTAGGTGTCGCGATCGCCGGAGATGAACTCCTTCGGGAGCGTGTCGACGATCTCTTCCGCGGAGTGGCTGTTCATCCACTCGAGCGCTTTGACCGTCGCATTCGTGACCTTCTGGATGGTCTCCGGGTTTTCCTCGATATAGCTCTGTGTGGCATAGAGGACGGAGGTTGGGTAAATCCCGCCATAGATCGCCTTGGCACCGTCGTCGCTGCGCCCGTCGATCAGGATGTTGCCGACGCCCTTGGCCTCGATGAAGGTCGCTGCCGGGTCGTAGTTGACGAGGAGGTCGACCTTGCCCTGTTCAAGGGCCGCGACGGCGGCAGACCCGGAGCCGACGCCGATCAGAGAGACGGCGTCCGCGGGCAAGCCGTTGCGCTGCAGGTAGTAGCGGACGAAGAAATCGGAAGACGAGCCTGGCGA
The DNA here is from genome assembly GCF_008932245.1 of Sinorhizobium alkalisoli. Taxonomy (NCBI): domain Bacteria; kingdom Pseudomonadati; phylum Pseudomonadota; class Alphaproteobacteria; order Hyphomicrobiales; family Rhizobiaceae; genus Sinorhizobium; species Sinorhizobium alkalisoli. The sequence goes on from NZ_CP034910.1 coordinate 1,392,939, forward strand.
GGTGATCCCGACTTTCGCGCCCTTGATCGTTTCTGGTTTTGCCGGGTCGAAAGTGCTCCCCGAACCGCCCGCCAGCACGAGCCCGGAATTGCGGGCGAGTTGCACGAACGCCACCACGGCCTTCTTCTGCGACTGCATTTGGATCGTATGATCGTAGAAACCGACGGCGATATCCGTCGAGCCGGCAACAAGCGCCTGAAGCGTCTTCGACCCGCCCGATGCGAAGTTTTCGACGGTTACCTCCAGGCCTTCCTTCTCATAAAGGCCGAGCCCCTGGGCGACCGGAAACGGGAGATTGTTGAGGTTGTAAGAGCCGACGCTGATGCGGACCGCATCCGCGTGAGCCGAACCGGCAAAGGCGACGGTTGCCGCGAGGGCGAGCATGAGCTTGCGCATGATATTTTCCTCCGTGTTGGTGGCGCCCTCCCGGCGGCCACGGTCATTATGCCGCGCAACCCATTTGCGTGACAGGTTTTGCGAAAACATGTCCTTCGAACAGCCGGCGGGCGGTGCGAAGGATTCCGGCGACGACTGTGCCGTCTCTTTCGTAGAGCTTGACGTCCAGGTGGCCGCTCGGGTGCTCTATGGAAAGCACGACTGGAGGGGCACGCCGGCCGATCAGTAGCGAGGCGACTGTATCCTGGCTGATACAGGCCGTGGCGATCCCTACAGCGCCCGTGGTTGCCAGCGACGGGTGACATTGATGCGGCATGAAATACCGCACGCTGATGTCGCCTTCCGACGTTGGCCGGGAAATGAGCACCGGCTTCGGCGTTACCTGATCGCGCACGTCTCCAAGGCCCATCCGTTTGCCGGCCGCGATGCGCAGTTTTTCCAACCGTTCAAGCAATTCCCTATCAGCATTGAGTTCAGCCGCTGACTCGAAGCCGCTTGCGCCGATCGAGTCCGCCTCGATCAACATCATCGGCATCGCACAGTCGATGCAGGTGACAGCCACACCGTCGATCACGTCGATTGGCTTGCCAGTGGGAAAGAGCTGTCCGGTGCGAGCCCCCGCTGCGTCCATGAAGGTCAGCGCGATCGGGGCTGCACCGCCGGGCACGCCGTCAATTGCAGCTTCACCGAGATAGGAGACGCTGCCGTTCGGCGTGGGAACTTCGGCCTCGATCAGCTTGCCGGTGTTGACGTTATGGATCCGGACGAGCGTCGTTTCTCCACGGACTGGAACAAGTCCGGCTTCGATGGCAAACGGGCCCACCGCAGCCAGCATATTGCCGCAGTTCGGGGAGGTGTCGACAATCTGTTGCTCGACCCGCACCTGGGCAAAGAGATAATCCACGTCGGCGCCAGGAAGGCTGGCAGGTCCGACGATGGCCACCTTGCTCGTGACCGGGTTGCCGCCGCCGATGCCATCGATCTGCAACGGGTGACCCGACCCCATGACGGAGAGCAGGATCTTGTCCCGCTCGCTGGCATTCGCAGGAAGATCGCTCGCCAGGAAGAACGGACCCTTTGAGGTGCCGCCTCTCATCAGAACGCAAGGGATCGCCAGCAGGTCGTTCATCGCTTGTGCTTCCACCGGAATTATGTCATCGACGTATCAATCGATGTTCGTTGATCCACTTATCGGAAGAAGCGTTGATCTGTGAAATGCTTAGATTCGGGGAATTGATGCACGATGAGCATTAATTGCGAGATCCTTGACCTTCGAGCCTTCCTGAGCGTCGTCGAATTGGAGAGCTTTCATCGCGCCGCCGATGCGCTGCATCTGTCACAGCCCGCGTTGAGCCGTCGCATTCAAAAACTGGAGCAGGTTATAGGAGCGCCCCTCTTGGAACGGACAACCCGGCATGTCTCCGCGACGGCTCTCGGAACAGAGCTCGTGCCGCTTGTCCGACGCATGCTGGAGGAGTTCGATGGCTCCCTGTTTGCTGTCCGTGACGTTGGACCTAATCGCGGCGGATTGGTGACGATCGCATGCCTCCCTACCGCGGCGTTCTACTTCCTGCCTACCGTCATCCGCCAGTTCAATGAGGAGTATCCGAACATCCGCTTTCGAATTCTCGACTTGCCGGCGACCGACGGTCTTCAAGCCGTGGCACGCGGGGAGGTGGAGTTCGGCATAAATATCATGGGCACGTCGGATCCGGACCTGACCTTTGAGCGGCTCGCGGAAGACCCATTCGTGCTTGCAGCGCGCAAGGATCACCCTCTTGCAGCCAAACCCTCAGTCGACTGGGCAGACCTCGAGCCCTACCATCTGATTACGGTTCACCGGTCGAGCGGCAACAGAACCCTGCTCGACGCAGCGCTAGCAAAATCGAGTATCAAACTGCGTTGGTTCTACGAAGTGACCCATCTGTCCACCTCCCTCGGTCTGGTGGAGGCCGGCCTCGGGATTTCAGTGCTACCGCGCATGGCGACCCCGCAGGGCGCCCATCCGTTCTTGATCACACGCCCGATTGGCGATCCCGAGATATCGCGTACCATCGGCGTGGTTCGCCGTCGCGGCGGCACCTTGTCGCCGGCGGCAGAGCGATTTCTCAAGATGCTGATAGGTGTATGGGGAGGTGATTGAGAGGCGCTAAGAAATCAACAGCCGCAAAGCCAGAAAGCCTCACGACCATAGCCGCCGCCACCCATCCGCGTGCCAGGGATTGCGGGAAAGCCGAGCCCGAGGGGGCTCTCGCCGGCACTTGGGAACTGGCTCAAATTAAGGTTCCTTTCCCGTTCAGCGGCGTCGTCTGGAACAGGGCCAAGACGTCTGTCTTGGATATGCAACCAAACTTGCCCCGGCGGGAGAGCTTCGTCTCTTTGGGGTCGTTTGTGGGAGGGGGCGAAATACTACCTTAAGGGCGGCCATCGATATTCTCCAGTGAGCGTTATATGCTCCCATCCGAGCGGTGAGACGTGAGGCAGGAGCCCGAGGTCGATTTGTTGGCCGCTGGCGATTTGCTCGGCGACGATTTCGCCGAGCGTCCATGTGTTCCAATAAATGATGATTGCGGTGAGGAGGTTGAGACCGGCAATTCGATGTTGCTGTCCCTCGGACGACCGGTCGCGGATTTCGCCACGCCTGTTGAAGTTGACCGCGCGCTTGAGGGCATGATGGGCCTCGCCCTTGTTCAATCCGATCTGTGCTCGACGCTGCAAATCAATGTCGCTCAACCAGTCGAGCATGAAGATCGAACGCTCCAGACGCCCGACCTCTCTAAGTGCCAGTGCCAGGCTGTTCTTACGTGGATAGGCGGCGAGTTTTCGAAGTATCTGACTTGGCACGACGGTCCCGGCGGCCATGCTGGCAGCGAGCCGCAGAATATCAGGCCAATTTTCACGGATCAGCCGAATGTTGATGCGGCCGCCGATCAGCGGCTGGAGCGCAGGAGGCACCTGGTCAAGAGCGGGAACGTAAAGCCGCTTGTCCGGCAGATCGCGGATTCTCGGCGCAAACCGGAAGCCGAGAACGGAGCAGATGGCAAAAACATGATCCGTGAAACCGCCGGTATCGGCATAATGCTCGCGGATTTGCCTTCCGGTGTCGTTCTGCAGCAGACCATCGAGAATGTAAGGTGCCTCGTGCGCGGTCGCGGGAATGATCTGAGTCGAATAGGGAGCATACCGATCAGAGACATGGCTGTACGCCGAAAGACCCGGCTCATTGCCATACCGGGCATTGACGATATTCAGTGCTTCCCCGGTCGAACCTGCCGGAAAGTGCTGGCCATCCGAGGACGAAGTCTTTCCGTCGCCCCAGAAGCGGGCCATCGGTAATTTCGACTGCGCCTCGACGATCATCGCAAGGGCGCGTGCCGTCGTCTCCTCTCTGACGTGCCATTTGCCGATCCGGAGCAACTCCCAGAAGGTGTGGGTGTCGCAGGCGTCGGCCATCTTCCTGAGACCGAGGTTGACGCCATCGGCGAGCAGAACGGTCATCACGCCGATCCGATCGCCGCAGCAATACCCGTGCGGAGATCAGTGAAGGCGTCCGTGAAGCGCAGCTTTTCGTCGACCTCGATGAGGATGTCCGTGATCCGAACGGACGGCATACTTTCATAGAGTTTCAGGACGAGCGCGGCAGCCTCCTCCGGCGCCGCCCTTTCGAGCCGGTCGATCTGAAGCTTGCCATCTGCGACGGCCCCACCTGCGAGAACGCCAGCCTCATTGGCACATGAGATCTGCGCCATGCCGCGTTTGAGAATGTGGCTTCGATGGCGAAGCCAGTCGTCCGCCTCCAGAGGAACGGCCAGCCGTGCAGTTTCGGATACCGTTTCGATTGGGACCAGCGCCGTGCTGATCTCGCGATACCGCCTGCTGTCCGCCAGCCAGATGTCGCCCGAACGCAGAGCATTGCGAAGTTCGAACAACAGCCCGATTTCCCAAGCTAGCCGATCTGGCTTCCCATCCTTCAGAATCCTTTTGCGCCATCTTGCTCGGGCAAAGTCGAGCGGTGCATTCACTGGCAAAGTGCGATGGCCGCGGCGATTGAGGCGGCGCAGAAATTCCAATGCTTCGAGCAGCGAATCTGCGCCGCGTCCACCGCGGAACGCCAGGACTTCCAGAAACCGAGGCGCATACCTCCGGAAACGGGCATATCCGTCGGTCACAAATTCCAACGGGTCCGCTGAGACCTTGCCTGTGAGCGCAGCCGCCTGTGCGACAGTCTGGCGGAGCAGCTCCCAGCCACCACCTTCCGCGATGGCCATTCCTAATTCGTCCTGCACTTTATGCGCGGTGATCAGTACCTCGCCGAAGCGACAAAGCATTTTCAGAGTATCGCCGATCGAGGCGCGCTCGGCCTGCAGCAGATCATCCCGTTTGCGTTCACAGGTACGATAGAGTTTTCCGACAACGCGGTCATGCGTCTCGACGGCGACATCCGCCAGCATGGCCGACCATTCGACGGCGCATGCCGCCAAGATCGCCAAATCGTCGATTTTCCGACAGATCCCGCATTCCATCGGCGGAATAGCGTTCGCCCTGGCGGCGCAGACCGGCCACGCGGTGAGGTGGGATGCCGTCGAGAATGCCAACATCGACGGCGAGCTTGCGCAGAAATTCCAGCCTGTCGAGCAGGCCATTCATATCGTTGGAGTTGGAGCCGACTTCGAACTGACGCAACCACACAAAGCGCGTCATTCGGCCATCGGCAGTTTCGGAAAGCAGGGACAGAAGCCGAGCGCGGCTCTGCGCGTCCAGACGCCCTGCAATACGGGACGCGATCGCCCGTTCGGCGGCGACCAGGGCATCGGCACAGCATCGTTCGACGGTTGAGATCGCCGGGACAATCACATTGCGACTGCGCAGTTCCTCCAGAAACTCGGCCGCCAACAGGTCATTCGTTCTTGATCTCTCGGCGGCCTCCTCGAGCCATGTGAGCATATCCGTGGGCGCTTGGCCTTCGAACGGTCGATAGCCGTAGAGCTGCTGCAATGCCGCCGAATGCTGATATCGCGTTTCCGATCTCGCCCCATACTCGGCGCGGTCAGATGCAGATGGCTGTAGCGGATGGTGAGCGTCGTCGCGTGGTCCTGACTGAATGGCGGCTCTCGTCTGGCAATCCGCGCGTGCGAGAAGACGTCTCCCAATTTCGAGGGACAGCGTTGGTCTTCCCGCAAGATGACAAATCTCGGCGCAGCAACCCGAACCCACGACAGGCGTCCGGCCCGGTTGCGAAAGAAGGGGACGCCCAATGACCGTTGTGCGAGCCAGTAATGGCGTCAACAGTCCTTATCGTCGCCGCAACAGCCGCAATCCGTCAGCCGCATCGCCTCCTGGAGATCGCAAAGTTCGGGGTGACCGTGACAGCAGTCGTTGACCAGAAAGCCGATGAGCATGCGGATGCTGTCGACGTCGGCGCGATACATGATCGAGCGGCCGGAGCGCGTCGCGCGCACGAGGCCGGCGCGGGCCAGAATGCCCAGATGAGAGGAGAGCGTGTTGTGCGGGCATCCGATCGCCTCGGCAATCGCACCTGCAGCCAAGCCATCGGGCTCCTCCTTCATCAGGAGCCGGAAGATCTCCATCCGGGTCGGCTGGCCGAGGGCTGCGAGCGCGACAAGACCGTGCGTGCTTGACATCGTGCCGCCGCTTTCCTCTGGGCCTGCGTGGCCAATGACGGCAAGCGTGGTTTTCTCCATGAATCCTCCAGATCGTCGCTTTGGTCACCCGCCGAGGACGGATGACAAATCCATCTTTTTCTATTATCGTTCGTGTCGGGAATTCTAGAAATAACAAAATATGAATCCGACGTTCATGGGTCTCTTTGAACGTCTCCCTCTTGGGACGTCATCGAGCCTGTGGGTTCTGTCAAAACAGACCGCAGCCAGAATGGGCGTCAAATAGAGGGAGGAGAACCCATGAAACGATGCCATGCCATGGTCGATATCGGGCGCCGTCAATTCCTGACCGGCGCCGGCGTCGTCGCCGCAGGCGCGGTCGCCTCGACCGTTGCGCCGTCTGAGGCGGTAGCCGCCGCGCCGGCGCGAATGCAATATCCATCGAACCGCCTTGCTAATGTGGCCGATCTCAAGGTGAACGAACCGCTCGATGTGAGCTATCCCGATCAAGATGCGCCCGGCGTGCTCCTCAAGCTCGGCACGAAAGTGGAGGGCGGCGCCGGTTCCGACGGCGACATCGTCGGGTTTACCACCATCTGTCCCCACAAGGGATTCCCGCTCACCTACAAGGCCGACGACAGGACATTCAATTGTTCGGGTCACTATTCGCGCTTCGACGCTGAGCGCGGAGGCCTGGAGATCTGGGGCCAAGCGACCCAAAACCTGCCGCAATACATGCTGCGCATCGACGACAAGGGCGACATCTATGCCGAGGGGCTCGACGAGCTTCTCTATGGCCGCCTTTCCAACGTGCTTTGAGGGAGGGTAAGATGGCTTACAAACGTCAAATCGGGCAATTGCCCATCATCCCACCAAATGCGAGGGTCCAGACCGTCGTCTGCCATTACTGCATCGTCGGTTGTGGCTACCACGCCTATAGCTGGGACGTGAACACAGAGGGCGGCCCGGCGCCATCAGACAATATCTTCGGTGTCGACCTTTCCAAGCAGCAGGAGGCGGAAGCCGACGCGTGGTACGCCCCGGCTATGTACAACATCGTCAAGCAGAACGGACGTGACGTCCATCTCGTCATCAAGCCGGACAAGGAGTGCGTGGTGAATTCAGGTCTCGCTTCCATCCGCGGGGCGCGCATCGCCGAGATGAGCTACAGCCGCGCCCGCAACACTCAGCTTCAGCGCCTCACCGATCCGATGGTTTGGCGTTACGGCGAGATGCAGCCGACGAGCTGGGACGACGCGCTCGACCTCGTCGCCCGCGTCACTGCCGCCATCATTGACGAACAGGGCGAAGACGGGCTCTTCGTCTCCGCCTTCGACCATGGCGGCGCCGGCGGCGGATATGAAAACACCTGGGGCACCGGCAAGCTCTATTTCGGTGCCATGAAGGTGAAGAACATCCGCATCCACAACCGTCCGGCCTATAATTCCGAGGTGCACGGCACGCGCGATATGGGCGTCGGGGAGCTGAACAACTGCTATGAGGACGCGGAACTCGCCGATACGATCGTTGCGGTCGGTACCAACGCTCTCGAAACCCAGACCAACTATTTCCTCAACCACTGGGTCCCGAACCTGCGCGGCGCGTCGCTCGACAAGAAGAAGCAACTGATGCCGGACGAGCCGCATGACGCCGCCCGCATCGTCATCGTCGATCCGCGCCGCACGGTCACCATCAACGCCTGCGAGGTGGAGGCGGGCAAGGAGAACGTGCTGCACCTGGCGATCAATTCGGGCACAGACCTTGCGCTCTTCAACGCCCTTTTCACCTACATCGCCGAGAAGGGCTGGGTCGACAGGGAACTGATCGAGAAGAGCACGCTGCGCGAGGCGCCCGCGCGGCCGCCGCTTTATCCGGCGCGTGGCGTTTCGGAAGCGAACCCCGGCCACCTCACCGGCTTTGAGGCCGCCGTCGAAGGCTGCCGCATGTCGGTCGAGGACGCAGCCAAGATCACCGGCCTCAAACCGGAGGACATCGTCAAGGCGGCCGAGTGGATCGCCATGCCGAAGGAAGGCGGCAAGCGCCGGCGCACGATGTTCGGCTACGAGAAAGGTCTGATCTGGGGCAACGACAATTACCGCACCAATGGCGCGCTGGTGAATATCGCGCTCGCGACCGGCAATGTCGGCCGGATGGGTGGTGGCGTCGTCCGCCTCGGCGGTCACCAGGAGGGCTATGTCCGGCCGAGCGACGCGCATGTCGGGCGGCCCGCGGCCTATGTCGACGAGCTTCTGATCAGCGGCAAGGGCGGCGTCCACCACATCTGGGGCTGCGATCACTACAAGACCACGCTGAACGCCTTTGAGTTCAAGCGGGTCTACAAGGAGCGGACCGACAAGGTGAAGGACGCGATGTCGAGCGTCGCCTATGGCGACCGCAGTGCGATGGTCGACGCGATCGTTTCGGCGATCCGCCAGGGCGGCCTCTTCGCCGTCGATGTCGACATCATCCCGACCAAGATCGGGCAGGCCTGCCATGTGTGGCTCCCTGCGGCGACCTCGGGCGAGATGAACCTGACGTCCATGAACGGCGAGCGGCGGATGCGGATCACCGAGCGCTATATGGACCCGCCCGGTCAGGCGATGCCCGACTGCCTGATCGCCGCGCGGCTTGCCAACAATCTGGAACGGGTGTTCCGTGAGACGGGAAAGGGCGACGTGGCCGACATGTTCAAGGGCTTCGACTGGCAGACGGAAGAAGATGCCTTCATGGACGGTTACGCCAAGAACGCCAAGGGGGGCGAGTTCGTCACTTACGAGCGGCTGCGCGCCATGGGCACCAACGGCTTCCAGGAGCCCGCAACCGCCTTTGCCGACGGCAAGATCGTGGGTACGCAACGACTTTATGAGGACGGCGTCTTCTCCACGGATGACGGCAAGGCGCGCTTCATGGATGCCCCTTGGCGCGGTCTTCAGGCGTCGGGCAAGGAAGAGGAGAAGGCCAAATGGCCGTTCCTCATCAACAACGGCCGCACCAACCATGTCTGGCAAAGCGCCTATCTCGACCAGCAGGAGGAACTGGTCGTTGACCGCTGGCCCTATCCGTTCATCGAAATCAATCCGGAGGACATGGCGGAATTGAGCCTCAAGGAAGGCGATCTCGTCGAGGTCTATAACGACAACGGTTCGACCCAGGCGATGGTCTATCCGAAGGCGGCCATGAAGCGCAAAGAAGCGTTCATGCAGTTCGGCTATCCGAAGGGCGTTCAGGGCAATGTCGTGAGCCCTGGGACGAACGAGCTCATCATCCCGAACTACAAGCAGACTTGGGCGGCGATCCGCAAGATCTCCGATATTCCGGGGAATGCAAAACACCTGTCGTTCAAATCGCAGGAATACGCAGTCTGATCGTGCTCGCCAGTAAGGGTCGCATCTTTCGGGGTGTCCGACGAGGGCACCCTGATTTTGTTGCGCACCGCCTCAGAGGAGGTGTGCCCCAAACGAGCCCAAGAAGGCAAGGCGGCGCGTTTTCATCATCATTCTCGTGGCTCAGGCGTCCCTGCGGATTGCAGGCGAGAAGATCGAGGGCATTTGGCTCATGGGCGAGGCGGTCTTTCTGGCCGGAGGCACCTGGGAAGATTCTCTCTCGGTTTGCAGTGGCCCCTGGCTTCCCTTCTGGTGATCCTGCTCGGGGTCGAGCCTGCTCTGGGAAGCGCTCTTCGGCAAGCCAAAGCCGGGCGCTTCGATTCGCAATTTTCACAGAAATCGACGTCGTCGGCGATATGTCTCCCCGCTGGCCTGTCGCCGCGTGCAAGTCATCAATGAACGAAATACAAAACAACGCTGCCTATCACCTGAACGAGTGCGAGCACAACGCAGACAACGAACAGGATCGGCTTCCACCAGGGTTTTGTCCAATCGGCCTCGGGTCTCTGCATTCACAAATTGCCTCAGATCGAATTGTCGGCCGATGCCGCTCCTTCGCGGGCAGAAGTATGCTCAGATCGACCTGAGCTTGACCCGCTGTTCAAGCTTCTCCTCGTCTTCCTTGCGCTCGCTGTATCGGTCGACGAGATAGGCCGACACGTCGCGAGTGAGCAGCGTGAACTTCACGAGCTCCTCGCAGACGTCGACGACGCGGTCGTAATAGGACGACGGCTTCATCCGACCGTTCGCATCGAACTCCTGGTACGCCTTGGCGACCGACGACTGGTTCGGGATCGTTATCATGCGCATCCAGCGGCCGAGCAGACGGAGCGTGTTCACCGCATTGAAGGATTGCGAGCCGCCCGAAACCTGCATGACGGCGAGGGTCTTACCCTGCGTCGGCCGGATGGATCCGATCGACAGCGGTATCCAGTCGATCTGTGCCTTCATCACCCCGGTGATCGCCCCATGCCGTTCCGGACTCACCCAGACCTGGCCTTCCGACCATTCCGAGAGTTCCCGGAGTTCCTGCACCTTGGGGTGGCTGGCGGGCGCGTCGTCCGGCAACGGCAACCCGGAAGGATCGAAGAAGCGCACTTCCGCCCCGAAGCGTTCCAGCAACCGCCCAGCCTCCTGAGCAAGAAGCCGGGAATAGGACACCTGGCGCAGCGATCCGTAGAGGATCAGGATGCGCGGCGGGTGGGTCGAGAACGGCGGCCGCAGCGCATCGATATCGGGCTTGCGGAGATGACGCGGATCGGCGGCGGGAAGATCAGACAATGCGGCCGCCCTCTTCATCAAGAACCTTCTCGCCGTCTTCCTTGACGAACGGTCCCTTGAAGGCATCGGCGGGTAGGATATCGAGAACCGCCTCCGATGGCCGCGCCAGCCGGGTGCCGATCGGGGTGACGACGAACGGCCGGTTGATGAGGATCGGATGCTCGAGCATTGCCTTCAGCAACTGGTCGTCGGAGAGTACCGGATCGTCGAGACCAAGCTCCGCAAAGGGCGTTCCCTTCTCCCGGATCGCCTCGCGGACGGAGAGACCGGAGTCGTGGATCATTCGGGCAAGTTCGTCCCGGCTCGGCGGAGTCTTGAGATATTCGATCACCGTCGGCTCGATGCCGGCATGGCGGATCAGCGCCAAGGTGTTGCGAGACGTGCCGCATGCGGGGTTGTGGTAGATGGTGACGTCCATGGTCATTCGGTTCCCTTGACGGTTATCGGGAAAGTTGAGGTGTTTCGTTCGGTGTGCATCCACCCTACGACGGCCGCGGCGACGAGCGCGCCGAAAAGCTCGGCGGCGATGAACGCCGGGACGTCCGCCGGACGGATGCCCGCAAAGGTGTTCGAGAAGGCGCGGGCGACGGCGACGGCAGGGTTCGCGAAGGACGTCGAGGCGGTAAACCAATAAGCGGCCGTGATGTAGAGGCCGACCAGCCACGGAATGGTGTCGGCGCGGAAGCGCAATCCCGCCAGAATCGTGAGAACGAGCCCGAAGGTCGCGACCGCCTCGGCGAGCCACTGGCCCGTTCCCGTGCGGACCGTTTCCGACACCTGCAACAGGGGCAGGTCGAACATCGCATGCGCAATCAGCGTCCCGGCAATGCCCCCGGCAATCTGCGCGAGGACATAGAGCGAGGCCGCGGTTGCGTCGATCTCTCGCTTTGCTGCGAACACCAGGGTAACCGCCGGGTTGAAGTGTGCGCCGGAGATCGGTCCGAGAATGCTGATCAGCACAACGAGGATCGCGCCCGTCGGTATGGTGTTGCCGAGCAACGAGACCGCCACGTCGTTGGAGAGACGGTCGGCCATGATACCGGAGCCGACGACGGTCGCGACCAGGATGGCCGTGCCCAGGGCTTCCGCAGCGAGGCGGCGGTTCAGGTCAAACGCCATGCGTCAGCCCGCCTTCGGAATGTTGCGGCCGATCTCGTCGAGCCTTCTCTGCAGGGCGAGCTTGTCGAGGCTCGTCATCGGCAGGCTGATGAAGATCGAGATGCGGTTGTTGAGCATGCGGTAGGTTTCGGTGAAGGCAAAGTGCTGCTCGGTATCACTGCCCTCGGCCGCGGCCGGATCAGGTACGCCCCAGTGCGCCGTCATCGGCTGCCCCGGCCAGACGGGACAGACCTCGGCGGCGGCGTTGTCGCAGACGGTGAAGACGAAATCCATTTGCGGCGCACCGGGAGCGGCGAACTCGTCCCAGGCCTTCGAGCGGGCGAAGGACGTGTCGTAGTTCAGCCCCTTGAGGAGCTGCAAGGCAAATGGATGCACTTCTCCCTTCGGCTGCGATCCCGCGGAATAGGCCTTGAACCTGCCCATGCCGAGCCTGTTGAGGATGGCTTCGGCTATGATCGAGCGGGCCGAGTTGCCCGTGCACAGAAACAGGACGTTGTAGACTTTGTCGCTCATGGGCGCTCTCCAGTTTCGTTCATAGAGTCTGCGCCTCCTCACTGGTAGCGCAGCAGGGGGTCAGATCGGAGATCAATGGCGCGCAGAGACTGGCATTGCCGCCGCAGCAGTCCTGCAGGAGGTAGAGCATCACCGCCCGGAACCGATCGAGATCGACGCGGTAGATGATCGAGCGGCTTTGCCGCTCGCCCCGAACCAATCCCGCCTGCGAGAGCGTCGCAAGATGCGCCGACATGGTGTTCTGCGGCACGTCGACCAGTCTGGCCAGTTCGCCCGCCGGCACGCCTTCGGGTTCCCGTTCGACCAGCAGGCGGAACGTTCTCAGGCGTGTGGCTTGGGCAAGGGCGGCCAAGGCGGCAATCGTCTGTTTTTCATCCATCAATCCAGAATAATGGATATATCTGACAAGTCAATGGCTGGCCGCGCCCGGTGGATGGGACCTTCCGGTCGCTCTGGGTGGAAAAACCTTCAGGAGAGCGGTCCTCGCGTGGTCCTTGCTAAATGGCGGCTCTCGTCTGGCAATTCGCGCGTCCGAGAAGACATCTCCCAATTAGAGGGACAGCGTTGGTTTCCCGCCGACAGATCTCAGCGCAGCAGCCCGGCCCACGACAAGCATTCGGCCCCGGTTGCGAAAGAAGGGGACGCCCTATGACCGTTGTGCGAGCCAGTATGGCGTCAGCTTATCGTCGCCGGGAACAGCCACAATCCGTCAGCCGCACTGCCTCCTGAACATCGCAAAGTTCCGGGTGACCGTGACAGCAGTCGTTGACCAGAAAAGCCGATGAGCATGCGGATGCAGGCCGGCGCAGGTCAGAATGCCCCGATGAGAGGAGAGCGTGTTGTGAGGGCATCCGATCGCCTCGGCAATCGCGCCGGCAGCGAGGCCGTCTGGCTCCTCCTTCATCAGGAGCCAGAGCCTCTCGACGCAATTGGGCTCGTTGTACAGGTCGGGGCTAAAGCAGATGGGGTTCCTGCGGTTTCGCTTCGGTGGGATATTCGCCCATGCGCCCCGGAGTCTGACGAAGTCCCGAATGGCTTCGCTGTCGTAGGCGCGCTCCGCCAGGCAATCCTCTTTCAATCCGTCGATGAGGTTGGTCGCAAGGCCGTTGTAGTGGTCCTGTCCGGCGCTGAGCGCAAGGTGGAGCGGCAATCCTTTGCCATCGATACGGATCGTCAGCCCACCGCGCGAGCGGCCGACATTGGTCGCTGCGGTTCTTCTTGCACAAGACCCACGCTGGTGGAGAGGGGGCGACTCGCTACACCAAACTCGGTTTCGACGACCGTTCGGAAACACGACCGCGCCGACCACTTAACCCTTTTTGAGACAGCCTCCCTTTCTTTTGATCCGGATCAAGCGAGACCTTCCTGAAGGCTGTTATAAAGTTAAGTTGGACTTGTTTTGGAGGTGTGACATGGCGATCACATTGAAAGAGAAGGAACTCGCTGCCCTTGGTATTTCCATCGCCGCCGGTTGTAAGCCGTGCACCGATTTTCATGTGAAGAAGGTGCGTGAGTCTGGCGCATCAGACGCGGAAATCAGGCAGGCGATAAACGACGCTTTGTCTGTGCGACGCAGCGCCACTGACATCATGGAGGCCTACGGGCTGACTCATCTTGGTGAACGCAAGTCAGCGGCCGATCCAGAGGACGCGCGGGGGACCGACCGCGTGCACGAACTCGTGTGCATAGGTGCAGCTTATGGCGTCAACTGCGTGTCGAGCCTCAAATTGCATCTGGATGCGGCCGAGAAAGCGGGGATATCGCACGAAGAAATAGAGACGATCGTAAAGCTTTCTGCGTTTATCAAGGGGAAAGCGGCCTCACATGTGGAGCACTTGGCCGAAAGCCTGAAGAAGCCCGAGGTGGTTTATGAGCAGCAGGTAAGCGCTTGCTGCTGACCTTGGATCGCCTCCGGATAAACTCGCGGGATGCGGGTACCAGCCCGCTGTGTAAGCGGCGTTGCCCTGGGAGGACCGAAAAGATGAAGCGAGACCGCCAATGCAAAAGGTTCTGATTGCGATTTGCACTGCGGCAATTGCGGCCCTGTTCCTCGCGCCGAGCGCGGTGTTGGCGCAGGCACCGTCAGACGCCGAAAGGTACGCTTATGGTCCGGGCATGATGGGGTGGGGTGGAGGCTGGATGATGATGATTTTCGGCCCGCTCTTCATGATCCTCTTTCTGGCCGTGCTGATTGCAGCCGTGGTTTTTCTCTCCCGCTGGGCTGGTGGACCATGGCAGGGATCAGCTACGCCACACGCCACGCCGTCCGGCCGCACGCCGCTTGATATTCTCAAGGAGCGCTTTGCGCGCGGCGAGATCGACAAGGAGGAGTTCGAGGAGCGCCGCCGCGTGCTCGGCGAATAAGTCGTGTTTGCCGAACGGCTGATGGCACGAAAGTGTCCTTGCGGCGGAGGCGTGTTCGGAAAGTCGAAGAAGGGACGGCTGTGAAGCCTTGCTTTAGGCAGCATTGATGCGCAGATACGACGACAGACTGGAGGAGTGGAAAATGGCACAATCAGCCCCCATGCCGAAGTGCCCGATGGCAGAAACCTGTAAGGGCATGATGGAAAAACCGCTTTCCGGCCTGGTAATGGTGATGCCAGGGATTGCGTTCATAAGCCTCGGCGTATTGATCGCTGTTTGGCCATCTGTCTTACCATGGCTCGTGGCCGCCGCTTTCATCCTGGCGGGTGGCGCCATGCTGATGATGGCCAAATTCATGCGTGGGGTCGGCGCCCGGCTCAGACCCCCCCAAGCCAGCCCATAATAGTCGGACATGCGCCGTTTTTCCGAGCGGCTAGCGGTGGGAACCTGACATGCAGGCCTCAGCAGAGAAGCTACTGAAGACCTATCTCGGCCAACGGACTGGCGAGCGCGTTCTGGCGGGCCGGACGAAGCGGGGCGAAGGTGAAAAGATCCACGCGGTTATCTGGCTGTGCGACCTGCGGGATTCGACCCGACTTTCCGAATCGATTCCTGTGGAAGACTTCTTTCGCACCCTGAACGAATTCTTCGACTGCACTGCCGGAGCCGTACTGGACCATGGCGGGGAGATCCTCAGCTATATCGGCGATGCAGTGCTCGCGATCTTTGCCATCGGCGGGACCGAGAGGCCGCTGCGCGAAGCGTGCTTCCCCGAAGAGGGCGCCTGCGCGGCCGCGTTAGCAGCGGCCCGGGCCGCGCGGTCGCGCGTCGATGCCCTCAACGACCGGCGAGAGACGAGGGGGGAGCCACGGCTGAACTTCGGTCTTGCCTTACACGTTGGCGACGTGATGTACGGGAACCTCGGGGTTCCCCAGCGCATGCAATTCACCGTTATCGGCGCGGCGGCCAATGAAGCCGCGCGCTTGGCTGGGATGTGCAAGGACCTACACCGCTGGGTTCTCGTTTCGTCGAGGTTTCGGCGTTGCTTCCCGGGCCAGTTGATATCACTCGGCCACCATCTTATGCGTGGTGTCGAAACGCCCCAGGAGATCTTCACGCTCATTGACGACGACAAGGCTTCGCTCAACCTGGAGCAGAAGCAGGCGCCGCGACCGGGTTCTTCAACCGGGGTCGGCGAGATCGAGTGCAGTGCATCCGATATATGCAAGCGACCGCGCCCGTGAGGCAGTTCTGAACAACAGACTGGGCGCTCAGACCGCCGCGCTGGAAGCTGAGCTTGCACCGGTCCGAGAGCAGGTTGCTCGGCTGGAGCAGCGGGCATCGACCTTCGCCGCGGGCGACGATGAGGAATTTCTGACGGCAATAGCCGCGCTCAGCACCTCGCTCGCGGGCGAAGAGATTGCCGCCCTGAGGCCGAGGCGCTGGCCACCCCGGCCCACGCCATCGTGCTGTCGGCCGATGAGAAGAGCCAGATCCAGGCGCTCGATCGCACCCAGCCCGGCCTGCCCCTGAAGAGGGGCCGGCTCGGCACCATGACGCCTATTCAACGCCGTTGTGTGGCGAAACCGGCCAAAATCCCTATCGTGTGAAAGATGTCATGGTCGCTTAGGTAACGCGCCCGATCGCTTAAGGTAGTATTTCGCCCCCTCCCGCAAACGACCCCTCTTTTAACAATTGACTGATTGACACAGACCCAGTGAACAGTATTCTTGCGTCGATTGGTATGACCACCTGGCCACGTAGCCGCTTTGTGCCTAAGGCTGCCTCGGAGAAGCGATGATGTTCTCTGCCGTGGAATCGCGCCGCCTCTATCGTCAGGTGGCGGATCAGATGCGAGGCCTGATCGAACGGGGCGAACTCGCGCCCGGTTCGCGGCTTCCGGCCGAACGTGATCTGGCGCAGAAATTCGGCGTTTCCCGCCCGACAATACGGGAAGCCTTGATCGTGCTCGAGGTCGAAGGCTTCATCGATATTCGCATGGGCTCGGGCATCTATGTCACAGGCCGGCAGGCGCCGGCTCCCGATGTGCCGCCGGAAGATTTCGAGGGCCCGTTCGAATTGCTCAGGGCGAGGGCGGTCGTCGAGTGTGCGATCGCCGAGGAGGCAGCCCGTCTGGCGCGGCCCGAGCATATCGCCATTCTCGACGACAATCTGACGCGAATGGCCGCGGCCCTGGAGGATCGTCGCCTGGCGCTGGCGATCGACCGGGAGTTCCACATTCTCATATCAGGCATCATCGCCAACCAAACGCTGAACCGTTTCGTCGGCAGCATCCATGACATGCGCATGACGCCCTATTTCGAGAAGCTCGCCAGCTATTTCGAGAACACGGAGACATGGCGGGCCGCAATGGAGGAACATCGCGTGATCCGCGACGCGATCGCCGCCGGTGATCCGACCGCAGCACGCGCCGCCATGCGCGCACATCTCGACCAATCTCAACTTCGCCTGTCGGCCAGTTTCGGAGAGGAAGCTGCCGACAGCAAGGTACCCGCCGCCTGGAGGCGTGCCGGGGGGAAACAGCACTGACACTTTGAATTGCGGGATGCAGGCGGAAGACCGCGTACACTTTTCCTCATCCCGGTCTGCGCGAATGACTTCACTTTGGAGGAGAAGGAAGATGAAGGTCAGACTGCTATTGGGTGCGACTGCGATTATTCTGGCTTCAGCCATCACCGCCCAGGCCCAGACGGCGCTTAAATGGGCGCATGTCTACGAGACCTCCGAGCCGTTCCACACCGAATCCGTCTGGGCGGCCGAGGAGATCGGCAAGCGCACCGAGGGGCGCTATAAGATCGACGTCTTCCCGGCCTCGCAGCTCGGCAAGGAGGCCGATCTCAACCAGGGCCTGAAGCTCGGTACGGTCGATATCATCATTTCAGGCTCGAGCTTCGCCGCGCGCGAATATGCGCCAATCGGCGTCACCTATTTTCCCTACACCTTTCGCGATCCGGGGCATCTGCTCGCCTATACGAAGAGCGATGTCTTCAAGAATCTTGCCAAGGGCTATGAGGACGCCTCCGGCAACCACATCACCGCCGTCACCTATTATGGCACGCGCCACACCACGTCGAATAGGCCCATTTCCAAATGTTCCGACATGCAGGGCCTGAAGATGCGTGTTCCGGATGTTCCGGCCTACCTGGCCATGCCGCGTGCCTGCGGCGCCAATACAACACCGATCGCCTTTGCCGAGGTCTATCTTGCGCTGCAGAACGGCACCGTCGAGGCACAGGAGAATCCGTTGACGACGATCGAGGCAAAGAAGTTTTTCGAGGTGCAGAAGCATATCGTGCTGACGGGTCATATCGTCGATCACCTGAACACGGTCGTCTCCAAATCCGTCTGGTCGCAGCTCTCCAATGCGGACAAGCAGATCTTCACCGAGGTCATGCAGGAAGCCGCCGAGCGCGCCACAAAGATCATCGGGGAGCGCGAAGACGGGCTCGTCGCGACGTTCAAGGAGCGCGGCCTTGAAGTGACCGAAGTCGACAAGGCCGATTTCGAGGCGAACGTCGTGGACAAGGTGGCGCTCGAGGACTTCGGCTACCGGAAGGAAGACTGGGAAGCGATCCGCGCCGTCAAGTGAACCGCTTGCCGGCGGTCCGTAGGCGCCGCCGGCATTCCGTCCACCCTCGCCGGATGATCGCCCATGTCACAAGAAATCCATTTGCAGACGACACCGGAGGAGATTGCCCATTCCTTCGACGAGGCGCCGCCAGCCGCCGACATTTCGAACTATGCCTTCGAGGATTGGATCACATTCGTCATCTTCTGGGTTATGACGGCTTGCGTATTCCTGCAGTTTTTCACGCGCTACGTTTTGAACGACTCCTATGCCTGGACAGAGGAGATCGCCACCAATTGCCTGATCAGCGTGGTCTTCCTGGGCTCGGTCATGTGCGTTCGCGTCTCGCGGCACATTCAGGTCGACGTGCTTTATCATTATCTGCCGCGCCCACTGGCGCGTGGCTTGGCGATCTTCGTCGATCTCGTTCGGATCGGCTTCTTCGCCTATGCCTGCTGGCTGATGTGGCGCTATGTCGAGATCGTCGCCCATGAACGGATGGTGACCGTCGACCTGCCGCGCAACATCGTCTTTTTCAGCGTCATGGCCGGATTCGTGCTGATGCTGATCCGCTCCATCCAGGTTTTCATCGCCAATCAACGCCGCGGCTATTCGGTTCTCGAGAAGCCGGAGGAATTTCAGAAAGTCGAGGGCTGATCCATGCTTCTGCTTGTCGGTTCCTTTGTGGTGCTGATGGTGATCGGTGTGCCCGTCGCCATCTCCATGGCCGTGGCATCCGTTCTCTATCTCGTTTTCTTCAACGTCGCGCCGGACATCATCGCCGCACAGCGGATGATCGCGGGCGTCGAGAGCTTCCCGCTGCTCGCGGTGCCCTTCTTCATTCTCGCCGGAAACCTGATGAACTCCGCCGGCGTCACCGGACGCATCTATTCCTTCGCCGTGGCGCTCGTCGGCTGGATGAAGGGCGGGCTCGCGCAGGTCAACATCATCGGCTCGGTGATCTTTTCCGGCATGTCGGGCACGGCGCTGGCGGATGCGGCCGGCATCGGCACGATCGAGATCAAGGCGATGAAGGATCACGGCTATCCGGTTGAGGCGGCGGTCGGCGTTACCGCCGCATCGGCGACCCTGGGCCCGATATTTCCGCCGTCCCTACCGTTTGTCATCTACGGCATGATGGCGAATGTCTCGATCGGGGCGCTGTTCATGGCCGGAATCGTGCCGGGCGTGGTGATGACCGCTCTGATGATGCTGACGGTCGCCATCTTTGCCTATCGACGCGGCTGGGGGTCGGACACGCCGTTCGAGATCAAGCGATTGTTGTCGGCTTCTCTCGAGGTCATCGTCGTTCTTTCGGTGCCGCTTGCCATCTACCTCTTGATGTCAGCGGGCCTGTCGATGAATGTCGCGGTCGGCCTCGCTCTCGTGGTGCTTCTCGCGCTCGATTGGTATTTCGACTTTTCCGCCGTCATGGCGTTGATGACACCGGTGATCCTGATCGGCGGCATGACTATGGGCTGGTTCACGCCGACCGAAGCCGCTGTTGCCGCGGTCCTCTGGTCGCTGTTTCTCGGCCTGGTGCGATACCGGAGCATGACCATGTCGACGCTCGCCCGGGCAACGTTCGACACGATCGAGACAACCGCTTCGGTGCTGTTCATCGTCACGGCCGCCTCCATCTTTGCCTGGCTGCTGACGGTGAGCCAGGCAGCGCAGATGCTCTCCGGGGCGATCCTGACGATCACGGACAACAAATGGGTCTTCCTGATCCTGGTCAACCTGCTGATGCTGTTCGTCGGCTGTTTCCTGGATACGATCGCGGCGATCACCATTCTGGTGCCGATCCTCTTGCCGCTCGTGGCGCAGTTCGGCATCGACCCGGTCCATTTCGGGCTGATCATGACTTTAAACCTGATGATCGGGCTGCTTCACCCGCCGCTTGGCATGGTGCTCTTCGTGCTGTCGCGCGTGGCCAAACTCTCGGTCGAACGGACGACGATGGCGATCCTGCCCTGGCTCCTGCCGCTCTTCATCGCGCTATTGCTGATCACCTTCGTGCCGGCGGTGACCCTGTGGCTGCCGGGCATGGTGGGACTCGTGCGCTGATGGGGAGAGCGACGATCCGCACGCGCTTCGCGCGGCTCTACGGCCAGCGCGATCTCCGGGTGGAGACCGCCGACCTCGCCGAACCAGGAGAAGGCGAGGTGCTGCTGAAGATGGCGGCTGGCGGCATCTGCGGTTCGGATCTGCACTATTATCAGGACGGCGGCTTTGGCCCCGTCCGGGTGTGCGAACCGATCATTCCGGGCCATGAGGCGTCGGGCTATGTCGAGGCGCTCGGGACAAACGTGTCCGGCCTTGCGATCGGCGCCCTCGTGGCGGTCAATCCGAGCCAGCCTTGCGGAAACTGCCGCTTCTGCCGGGAGGATACTCCCATTCATTGCCTGAACATGCGGTTCATGGGGAGCGCCATGCGTCTGCCGCATGCGCAGGGGATGTTTCGCGATTGGCTGGTCGTTCCGGCCAGCCAGTGCTTTCCGGCTGGCACCCTGGCCGGCGCGGGCGAAGCCGCCTGTTCGGAGCCACTGGCCGTCTGCCTTCACGCGGTCGCGCAGGCCGGCGATCTCGTCGGCAAGCATGTGCTCGTCACCGGCGCAGGGCCGATCGGAGTGCTGGTGATTGCCGCCGCCCGCCATGCCGGGGCCGAGACGATCGTCGTCTGCGATCTCGCCGATGGCGCGCTCGAACGAGCGATGGCAATGGGCGCGACGACCGTCCTCAACATCCGGCGTGATCCGTTGGCGCTTGCGCCCTTCGAGGCGGAAAAGGGCCAGTTCGATCTCGCCTTCGAGTGTTCCGCCGCGGAGCCGGCGCTTCGGAGCGCGATCGCCACGGTCAAGCCGCGCGGTCTGATCGTCCAGGTTGGCGTAACCGGCGAAATCGTGCTCCCGCTCAGCGCGTTGGTCGGCAAGGAATTGCGGCTTGTCGGTTCGCAGCGTTTCGATGTAGAATTCGCTCGCGCCGTCGACCTGATCGCGACGCGTCGCATCGACGTCAGACCGATCATTTCCCACGAGTTTCCGATAGAACAGGCGGCCAGCGCCTTCGAGCAGGCCGGCGATCGCTCGGTAGCCTGCAAGGTGCAACTGGTCTTTCCCGCTTGATGGCTGTCAAAAGTCGGCGACCTTGCCCCAGGCGGATTTGCGGAAGCGGTCCGGGTGATAGGGGCGGGGATCGACGATCGGCTCGCCGCCGGTGATCATGTCCGCGATCAGGTGGCCGGCGCCGGGTCCGATGCCGAAGCCGTGGCCGCTGAAGCCGGCCGCAAGAATGAAACCCGGTATGCTGGAAATCTCCCCAATGCCGGGGACACCGTCTGGAGTGCTGTCGATATAACCGGCCCAGGCCGCGGTGACATGGGTGTTCTTCAAGGGGGGGAGCAGTTCGAGCGCGCGCGCATGGGTCAGGCGTATCGTGCGTTTGTCCACTGCCGGATCGAGTATGCGCATGCGCTCCATCGGCGTCGGCTGGTCGAGTTGCCAGCGGGCGGGGCCCTCGTGACCGGATCGGATACCCTCCAGGCCACCGGGTGCGAGACTGCGCCAACGACGCAGGAACATCGGCAGGAATTGCGGAGCGAAGCGCATTTGCTGCGGCGTGGGATCGACGCGGCCGCGGCCGCTAATGGCCAATGTGTAACCGCCATCGGCGCGACGTGTTACCGAGACGGCGGCCGTGTGCAGCGCGTCCGGCAGGTTCGCCGCGCCCGGGGAGACGGACAGGATCGACGAGCGGACGGAGGCCTGAGGGAAGCGAACGCCGAGCTGCCGGCAAAAGGAGGAGGCCCAGGCGCCGCCGGCGAGCACGGCCGTGTTTGTGCGGATGGTTCCGTGTTCGGTGACGACACCGGACAGGCGTCCGCCTTCGAGCTCGATGCCGCGGGCCGCACAGGATTGATGTACCGTGCCGCCGAGCTTCAGGAGCGCTCGCGCGACCGCAGGTGCGGCGCTTGCCGGGTCGGCGGTGCCATCGGTCGGCGAAAAGACGCCGCCCTTCCAGGGCTTGCCGGTCGCGCGACCGCGTTCGCTTGCCTCGGCGCTATCCAGCATGTGCGTCGTGACGCCGACGGTGCGAGCAAAGTCGCGCCAGCGTGCCCAACCGGCCAGTTCCTCCTCGCTGTCGCTCAGATAGAAGAGGCCGCAGCGCCGAAAGCCGGTGTCCTCGCCGCTCTCTTCCGCGAAACGCTCCCACAGGTCCAGGCTTTTCGTCGACATCGGCAGTTCGCGGGCGTCGCGGTTCTGCTGTCTGCACCAGCCCCAATTCCGGCTGGATTGCTCGGCGCCGATCCGCCCCTTCTCGACGAGGGCCACCTTCAATCCCCGCCGGGCAAGATAGTAGGCCGTGAAAACACCGACAATTCCGCCACCGATCACCACCGCATCGGCAACTGCAGGCAGGGTGGGCGTCGTGTCGACGAGTTTCAGCGGCGCGGGCATTGCATTGTCTCCATTTGCGTTCAGCCTAGTCATTATGCGCCTAAGACGTTGCTGGAGAGCTGGACCTAGACAGCAGAAAATTCCGTCTTGCAGAGAGGCTGCAGTCCTTTCTGCTTCGGCACATTGCAAGAAACAAAATCGACATGTGACACCAACGTGTTAAGGTCAGCGTGGGAAGTAGGGCAGCATAATGTGCTGCGACGTTGACCCCTATTGCCAGGCGGAGGCACACGGATGAAGCTCGACCGGATCGACATAAAAATTCTCTACGAATTGCAGAAGAATGGCCGCATCACCAATGTGGAGCTTGCCGAACTGGTCAACCTCTCGCCGAGCCCGTGCCTGATGAGGGTGAAGAAACTGCAGTCAGAGGGTTATATTGAGGGCTATTCCGCGCAGATCAATGTGGGCAAGCTTGGCCAGACGTTGACCGTCTTTACCGAAATCACGCTGAAGAACCATCGGCAGATCGACTTCGCCCGTTTCCTGGCGGCAATCGAGAAGGTCGACCAGGTGATCGAGTGCCATTTGGTTTCGGGCGGCTATGACTATCTGGTGAAATTCGTCGCCGCCGGCATCGGCGAATACCAGACCATCATGGAGCGTCTGACCGATATGGATGTCGGCATCGACAAATATTTCAGCTTCGTCGTGCTGAAGTCGCCCATCGTCAAGGCGCACATGCCGCTGACCAGCCTGTTCCGGCTTTAGATTCTCAGCTATTCCCTCTCCTCGGCACCAAGGGTTTAACCCGAGGACCGGCCTATCCTGTAAGCAGTGTGAGGGCCGCCACGAGTTCCGCTCCGCCGCCGGTGATGGGTAGGAACCAGGACGAAAGTGACCAACCGAACGTGGCGCCTGGCGATCCGACCAGAACGCGTTTGGCCGAACAGCGAATGCTCAGGCGGCCGCGGGCGAAGCCGCGAAAGGCTGGGCACCTTCGAAGGGCCAGCCCAGCCATTCAAGCCCACATTTCTGACACACCTTGTGCCCTGCGCCGGTTTAAAATGGCGACAGGGTAGGGGAATGGCGCGGCCCGATGTGGCTCATCGGGCACGTCATTCGACGCACACTGTCGCCATTTTCTACCGGCCCGCAGGTTGGATTGTGGAGGCTGTCTCCAGCGAAAACCGCTCAATCGTAGAACGGGCTACGCTTTTCGCGGCTCTCGCCCGTATCCTGCTCGCCACAATCCAATACAGGGCGCAAGGAGTGTGAGAAATGCGGGCTAGGCAAGCGAATGTTGACCGCCAGCGCCGGTTTTCCTCTCGAGCAGTCCATCCGCAACCGTCGACATGCCGGCATCTCGGCACGCGTCAATGAAGGCTTCACGCGCGATGGCGACTGGCGTCATTCGGTTTAGAGCGCGACGGCAAGTTTGAACCGCCCGATTGTGTTTACTGCCTCGATGGATTGCCCAATCGCCCTCCAGGAAATCGAGCACGTCGTTGACAGAAGCGAACATCTGAGGCGGACCGTCCTTCATGCGGACGGTGACGGGCGTCATCCAGACCAATTCCGGGTTGAGCATGATGTCCTCCTTTCGCATACACACCGGATGAAAAAGAAGTGAAAGAAATATCGGTGACCGCGGAGGGAATTTCAAGACTTCCACGATCCTCCGTATGCTTGAGGTCGACCTACCATTCGAGCCATGAAGCTCGGATTAAGATTTGGACCCGATCCGCAGATCACCATACCGGCCAGCGGCTTCTGATAGGTCGCACACAAAGGCCTGACAGAAGACCGCACTCGATCACACGTTCAAAAGGTCAGAAACTACTTGGATAAAGGGCGGCAACCTCAGAAGGATACATGCAGTAGAGCGGCATTCGCTCACGTATGTTCGCGCTACCGCTCTGTCCGTTTTTTTGCCGCATCTGTGCGACGTCAGGTGATTCCACCTGCCTGCAAAACGCTCTAACGCCGGCAATAGGCCCGTACAAGTTCCGGGTCCTGCTCGAGCCCGTCAAGCCAGGTCGGGTCGAGTTTCGGCACGGACGAGAAAAGCAATTGCGAATAGGGGTGCTGTGGCGCCTTCACCTTGGCGGGAGTGATTTCCTCGACCTTTTTTCCACCATACATGACGACAATCTCGTCGCAGATTGCCTCCACCACGGAAAGATCGTGGCTGATGAAGACGTAGGAAAGGCCGAGTTCGCGCTGTAGTTCCTTCAGCAACTCGATGACCGCGGCGGCAACCACGGTGTCGAGTGCCGAGGTGATCTCGTCGCAGAGGATCAGCTTCGGATCGGCCGCGAGCGCCCTTGCGAAGTTCACGCGCTGCTTCTGGCCGCCGGACAGCTCGCGCGGTTGGCGATGGCGCAGGTTGCGTGGCAGGCGCACCATGTCGAGCAACTGGTCGATGCGGGCGCTTCGCGCCTTTGCGCCCATGCCATGGTAGAAGGTCAGCGGTCGCGCAAGTATTTCCTCGACGGACTTTGCCGGGTTGAGCGCGGTGTCGGCGTATTGGAAAACGATCTGCATCTCGCGCAACTGTTCGCGCGAGCGCTGGCGGGCGCTTTGGTCGAGCGTAACCCCATCGAAGACGATGTTGCCCGCTGCCGCCGGCAGGATGCCGGCGATGGCGCGGGCAAGCGTGGACTTGCCACAACCGGACTCGCCGATAATGCCAAGATTACGGCCCTTCTCGACCTTGAGGCTGACATTCTCGACCGCACGGACGAGCGGCAGGCCGTCAGCCTGTATCTGTCCATAGCCCGCAACGAGGCCGTCGATCTCGAGGAGCGGTGCCGGAGCGGTAGCCGGTTGGGCGGCCTGGCGCGGTTTCGGCTCGAAGGCGGAGAGCAGTTCGCGCGTATAGGGATGTTTGGCGTTCGAGAGGATGTCTTCGGTGGTGCCGGCTTCCTGGACCTCGCCGCCCTTGAGGACAACGATACGGTCGGCGATCTGGGCAACGACAGCAAGATCGTGCGAGACATAGACGCCGCCGATGCCTCCCTGCTTCATGACCGACTTGAAGGCCCGTAACACCTCGATCTGCGTCGTCACGTCAAGGGCAGTCGTCGGCTCGTCGAAGATGACAAGTTTGGGATTGCCGATGAGTGCCATGGCGGCGGAAAGGCGCTGCAATTGTCCACCGGACACCTGGTGCGGATAACGGCTGCCGATCGTCTCCGGCTCCGGCAAGGACAGGGCCCGGAAAAGATCCACCGCGCGGCTGCGCGCCTCCTCCGGCGGCATGAGCCCATGGATACGGGTGACCTCGATCACCTGGTCCATGATGGTGGCGGCCGGGTTGAAAGCAGCGGCGGCGGATTGCGGCACATAGGCAACCTCAGTGCCGCGGACCTTTGCACGCTGCTTTTCGGAGAGTGTGATCATGTCCCTGCCGGCGAGCGACACGCGGCCCCCGGCGATGCGGCAGCCCGGGCGGGCATAGCCCATCAGCGTTAGCGCGATCGTCGTCTTGCCCGAGCCGCTCTCACCGATCAGGGCAACAATCTCACCCTCGGCGATATCGATGCTGACGCCCTTGATGATCTCGACGCGGCGGCCGGAATCGGTGGTGGCTTCGACTTTGAGGTCGCGGATTTCTACGAGCTTGGCCATCATTCGCTCCGATCGCGGATCTTCTTGGGCAGGTTGTCGATCAGCAGATTGACGCTGATCGTGAGGCTGGCGATTGCAAAGGAGGGTGCCATCACCGCCGGTGCGCCGAAGGGCAGGCCGCCGATGTTTTCGCGCACCAGCGCTCCCCAGTCGGCATAGGGCGGCTGCACGCCGAGGCCGAGGAAGGAGAGGCCGGAGAGCAGGAGCACGATGAACACGAAGCGGATGCCGAAATCCGCCAGTACCGGCCCGACGATGTTGGGCAGGATCTCCGAGCGGATGAGATACCAGGTGCTTTCACCGCGGATACGGGCGACCGTGACGAAATCCATGGCATTGATATTCACCGCAAGTGCCCGGGCGAAGCGATAGGAACCCGGAATGTAGATCACCGACAGGGTCAGGATCAGCACGGGGATGGAAGAGCCGACAGCGGCGACAACCACGAGGCCGAAGAGCTTGCTCGGTATGGAGTTGAGCGCGTCGAGGAAACGGCTCAGCACGGTGTCGAGCCAGCCACCGGCGACCGCCGCGATCATGCCGAGCACGACGCCGCTGAAGCAGGCGATCGTCACCGCGGCGAGCGAAATGCCAACGGTATAACGGGCGCCCATCAGGATCCGCGAAAACATGTCGCGCCCGAGATAGTCGGAGCCCAGCCAGAAGTCGGCGCTCATCGGACCGAAGTAGTCGAGGTCGACGATCTCGCCGACCGGGTAGGGGATGATCAGCGGTGCGAAGATCGCAACGATCGCCCAGAAGAGGATGACCGAAAGACCGATCATGCCGACGATGTTGAAGCGGTATCCAAACCGGGATCCGGTCATCCGCTCGGAAGTGGTCTCGGAACTGGTCATGGTCATCGGAGCCTCGGATTGGAAAGGATGGCGATGATGTCGGCCGTCGTGATCAGGAGCAGGTAGCCGAGGCAGAAGATCATGGCGCAGCTCTGGATCAGCGGCAGGTCGCGGGTCGCCACGGCGTCGACCATCAGTTTGGCGATGCCCGGATAGTTGAAGATCGTCTCGACGATGATGACGCCGCCGAGGAGATAGGAAAGCGAAAGGGCAACCGCATTGACGATCGGCCCCAATGCGTTCGGAAGTGCATGGCGCAGCACCATTCGCGGGCGAGAGGCGCCCTTGAGCAGAGCCATCTCGACATAGGGCGTATTCAGCGTCTCGATCACCGCCGCCCGCGTCATCCGGATCATCTGAGCCGAGACACCGAAGGTCAGCGTGATCACCGGCATCGCATAGATGCGCAGCATATCGGAAAGGCTATGGATCTCGTTGGCGAAGGAGAGCGCCGGAAGCCATTTCAGATAGACTGCGAAGATCAGTACGGCGGAGGTCGCGATCATGAATTCCGGCACGGAGATAACGCCGATCGTCATCACAGTGACAATGCGATCGTATAGCGAGCCGCGCAGCATCGCGGCGCTGACGCCGAGTGTCAACGCGATCGGCACCGAGAAGAGCGCGGTGACGCCCGCAAGCTTCAAGGTATTGATGAAGCGCCCGCCGATCAGATCGGCAACCGGCATCTCGTTGGCGTAGGAGGTGCCGAGATCGCCCTGCAGAAGACCGACGATCCAGCGCAGGAAGCGGAAGATCGCCGGATCGTCGAGATGCATGGCCTTGCGCAGGCCCTCGACGGCCTCCGGCGTGGCAGCTTGGCCGAGCAGGATGGTTGCCGTGTCGCCTGGCAGCAGCGTCGTCGCGAAGAAGACGGCGAACGAGACGATCACCAGCGTGATCAGGGCAATGAGCAATCTGCTCAGGACAAGGGAAAGAACCCGGTTGTTCACGCGTGTTCCCTTTCGCATAAGGCTAAAATCCGTGGGGTAGGCTGCAGCGGTGCAGCTGCAGCCCGACCCTTTTCCATTCTTCAGGCTTCGAGCCAGACATACTCCGCGAAGGCATAGCCCATCTGCCCACCAAGCGGGTTCGGTTCCAGGCCCTTGAGCTTGGCCGTGAGCGCATCGACGTTGGAGATGTAGGCCGGGATGATGGCCCCGGCTTCGTTGGAGACCATCACCTGCATCTCGTTGTAGATCTCCCTGCGCTTCTCCTGGTCGAGCAAGCCGCGCGCCTCGATCAGCATCTTGTCGAATTTCTCCGATTTGTATTGGCTCTCGTTCCAGGGAGCACTGGAGGCGTACAGCAGCGAGAACAGGATGTCCGGCGTCGGACGCGGGTTGATGTTGCCGAAATGAACCGGCGCCTTGAGCCAGTAATTGTCCCAATACCCGTCCGAAGGCACGCGCTGGACATCAAGCTTCAGGCCGATCTCGGCCGCGGAAGCCTGAATGATCATTGCCATATCGATGGAGGCGGTGGCCGCTTCGGAAGCAACCACTGGGATTGATTGGCCGAACACGCCGGCCTTCTCGAAGTGGAATTTCGCCTTTTCCGGATCGAAGGCCCGCGGCTTCAGGTCGGCATTGTGATAGAAGTTGGCCGGCGAGACCGGCTGGTCATTGCCGAGCTCGCCGAGGCCGCGGAGCGCCGATTTGACGATCTGCTCGCGGTTGACGAGGGACTTCATGCCCTCGACGAAATCGCGCTTGCTGCCGGGCTCCATGTCCAGGCGCATGTTGAGATTCGTGTAGTTGCCTGAAGTCGACTTGGAGAGCACGAAGCCGTCACCCTGGCTCTCGACAAGGCGCATTGAACGCGGATTGATCGTGGCTGCCAGGTGGATGTCGCCGGACAAGAGCGCATTGACGCGCGAGCTGTCGTCGCTGATCGCGAAATACTCGAAGGAATCGACGTGCGGGCCGGACTTCCAGTAGTTTTTGTTCTTGACGCCGATCGAGCGCACACCCGGCTCGAAGAGCTCCCTGACGAAGGCGCCGGTGCCGTTCCCCTTTGAGAAGTCGGTGGTGCCATCGGCGACGATCATGAAGTGGTGCAGCGACAGGATCGTCGGCAGGTCGGCGTTCGGGTCGGCAAGGGTGATCTCGACGGTCTGCTTGTCGATCGCTTTGAAGCCGGTCATCTGCGCGGCGATCTTCGCAACCTTGGAACCGACCGACGGGTCGAGATGGCGCTTCAGCGAGAAGATCACGTCGTCAGCGGTGAGCGGCTTGCCGTCATGGAAGGTGATGTCGCTTTTCAGTTTGACGGTCCAGGTCTGGGCATCCTTGGTCTCGATTGCTTCGGCAAGCTCCATCTGCGGCGTGCCGGACTTATCGAGGAAGGTGAGGCGGTTGTAGAAGGAGCAGCAGCGGACGTAGTCGGTCGAGAGCGATGCCTTGGCCGGGTCGAGCGTGTCGGCGGTCGAGGACGACCATCCGGCAGCCTTCAGCGTGCCGCCGGCGACCGGCGTCGCGGCAACCGCCTGACCGGCGCGGCCGAGCAGGACGCCGCCGGCCGACATGGCGACGCCGCCCGCAAGCAGCATCTGCAACAGTTCGCGGCGTGTGGCGCCACGACGGATGGCGGTTTCGACCATGGCGTCGTCCGACCTGGTCCAGTTGGTGATCTTGTCTGTCATGACATTCCCCTTCTCAATTGGCGGGCTGCCCTTCTCTTGTGGGCTTCGACCCGATCCGTTGAATGGATCACTTGCGTTCTTCAGCCACGGCGTCGGCGAGGGCTGCCATCGAGGTGAAGTGATAGTCCGGCTTCGTGAATTCGGCTGGCTCGATGGTGCCGCCGTAGCCCTTCTGGGCATGGCGGCGCTCGATCCAGCAATTGGTCATGCCGAGCTCCCGCGAGATGCCGATGTCGTGATACTGGCTCTGGGCGACATGCAGGATGTCGTCCTTGGAATGGCCTTCGGACGCGACGAAGTCGAACACCTTTTCAAAGAAGGCGGGGTCCGGCTTTTCGGTGCCGGTGTCGTCCGCGGTGAAGGCGGCGTAAAAGGGGTTACCGAGCTCGCGCGCGAAACACTCGAAGGCCCAGCGGCGGGCGTTGGTCATGGCGATGAGCCGGTAATCCTTCGCAAGCCGCGCCAGGGCATCGGCGCTGTCCGCGAAGCCTTTCCAGTTCCTTGCCGAGTCCCGCAGGCGCTCGCCATAGCTTCGGTCTGCTGGCAGGCCAAGCTTCGGCGCGATCTGGAGGTAGACCCGCACGAGATCGTCGGGAAAGAGGTCCGCGTCCTCGGAATAGCGGGCGGCGCGATAGAGCGTCAGCGCCTCTTCGCCGTCGATATCGACGCCCGCCTCGGCCGCGATGCCGGCGAGGCAGTCCTTGAGGCCGCTCTCGAAGTCGATCAGCGTGCCGACTACGTCGAAGGTCATATATTTGAATTCCGGAAGGCTCTTCAACTTCAGTCCCCAGTTTTCGGGCTCACAAGGAGCGGCTTGATGGAAGAAGAATATTCTGTTCCCGTCGCGGGATCTCCGCCCCGCCGATCGACGACCGCATTTACTGTAATGCCGCCATTTCGCGATTTCAGTTTGGCTGCTGTGCCGCGCGGAAGTTTCCGAAAAGATACGGTGACGCGGCACAAAATTTCGAATATGTCCATTCCGCGAAATAAGCGGATGGTCGCTCTCAGGCCCTCACGGCCGCGCGTACGTCCGGGTCCGCCAAGGTCTCGTCCAGCACCTTCCGGGTGCGCTCGACGATGGCGTCGATGTCGGCGTCGGTGCAGCAGAGCGGCGGCGCATAGCCGAGGACGCCGTTGGCGAAGGCGCGGATGACGAGGCCGTTCTCCCAGGCGCGGTCGAAGATGCGCCGTGCCGGGTCGGCTGCGGCCGGCAACGGGGTCTTCTTCTCCTTGTCGGTTACGAGCTCAACGGCCGCCAGCATGCCGCGGCCGCGGACATCGCCGACGAGCGGATGGTCCTTGAGGCCTTCAAGCCCCGCCATCAGCCGTGCGCCGGCTTTGCGGCCGTTGTCCAGCAACCCGTTCTCGTAGAGCTTCAGCACTTCAAGGCCGACCGCGGCGCTGACCGGATGGGCCGAATAGGTGTAGCCGTGGCCGACGGCTGCGGCACCGGCGCTGTCGGCGATCGTCTGGTAGATATGATCGCCCATGAAAACCGCGCCCATCGGCACGTAGCCGGAAGTCAAGCCCTTCGCCACGGTCATGAGGTCCGGAACGATCTCATCTTCCTCGCAGGCAAAGAGCGGTCCGGTGCGGCCGAAGCCGGTGATCACCTCGTCGGCAACGAAGAGAATGCCGAGTTCATGGCAAAGATTGCGCATTGCCTTCATCCAGCCTTTGGGCGGTACCAGCACTCCGCCGGAGCCCTGGATCGGCTCGGCATAGAAGGCCGCGACCCGCTCGGAACCGATCTCCTCGACCTTGCGCCGCAGCGCTGCAAGCGACGCATCAATGATCGCCTGCGGATCGTCGCCGACCGGATTACGGTAAGCATAGTGCGATGGAATCTTGTGCTGCCAGTCAAAGGGTATGCCAAAGCCCGCATGGAACAAAGGCAAGGCCGTCAGGCCCGCACCAACCGTCGAGGAGCCGTGATAGCCCTGCTCGATGGAGATGAACTGGTCGCGCTGCGGTTCACCCCGGGCGATCCAGTAATAGCGGATAAACCGGATCGTGCTGTCGACCGCATCGGAGCCGCCGAGCGTGAAATAGACGTGGTCGAGATTGCCCGGCGCCCGTTCGGCGAGTTCCGAGGCAAGCCGGATCGCCGGCTCCGATCCGAGACCGAAATAGGCGGTCGCATAGGGCAGATCGCGCATCTGCCGCGTTGCCACCTCGACGATGCTCTCATGGCCGTAGCCGGCATTGACGCACCAGAGGCCGGCAAATCCGTCGATCAGCTGCTTGCCTGAAGCGTCGGTGACTGTCGCACCTGAAGCCGAGGCGAGCACGCGCACGCCCAGCTTTTCATGGCCGCGATAGGAGGCGACCGGATGCACGAGATGAGCACGGTCCAGTTCGATGAGGGAATTGCTGTACATGGGGACTCTCCGGGTCAGCCAAACGCCTGGTTGGCGAGGGCGAAGGTTGTCGCGGTGGCGTCGGCAGCGCGTTCACTGACCGACGTCCTCATAGCGATAGCGTCGCCGACATGGGCAAGACCCTGTTCGGCGAGCCATGGCCCGAGGCCGGTATCTGCGATTGTATCAATCCGCAAAAATCGCCCGGGCCGCCGGGCGATGAAATGTGCGATCAATGCCTTGGCGTCGTTGAGATCGGCGGCAACAACCGGCCCGATGACCTCGCCACGGCCAAAAGGCCTCAGGGCAGCGAAGCCGCAAACGCGTCCATCGCGGCGCATCACCGCGAATTCGCCGACCGCCTCGATAGAGGCGATGAGGTCGCCACGGTCCGCGCCGAAGGCGCCGCGGTCGAGATCGGCAATCGCTGCGACGTCGGATGCGTTTGCGGGCTCCACGCCTGCCGGAGCGGTCATTTCACCAACGACGCCCTGCTGCTGCAGCACGCGACCCGTCTCCCGGAAGCCAACCTTCTCGTAAAGCGGCAAACCTTCCGCGGTAGCCACCAGTCGCAAGGGGCGATTGCCGGCAATGCGCAAGGCGGCGTCCATCAGCCGGCGCCCCAGCCCGCGGCCGCGCATCGCTTCGTCGACGATAACCATGTTGATCGTCGCGCAGTCCTCTTTGTAAGAGGTCACGAGCACGGTGCCGACGATACGATCGTCCTCGAGCGCGACGATGCCCTCACTTAAGGCGAGCACCATCTGCCAATCCTCGGGCCGGTGCGGCCAACCGGCCTGGCGTGACAGTCCGACCGCTGCATCCAGGTGTTCGGGGCTGAAGGTTATGAGATCGATCTGACGTGTCTGCATTGCGAATCTTCCTCATTTCTGACCTCGAAGTCTGGAGGATTTGGATCCGGCAAATCGGCTGAAGGACAGCTTCCGCGCGGTATCTTATGGCTTTGCGCGCGCGCGCCGCCGCATCTTATGCTGGCATGCTGCGATGGGCTGCGGGAAATGGGGGCCTCGGTCGGCGCGGGCGGGCGAGGCTCGCAACCTTCTGCCAAAGGCGACTTTCGATACGGTAGATTCTGCTTCGGTGCTCGCGAAATCAGGTGAGCCGAGGCGTTGGCCAGGGCCTATGATTATGGCATCCGAACCCGTCTATGAAGGATATGCACATGACGACCTTCCGCCCGAAATACATCACCTTCGACTGCTACGGCACGCTGACCAACTTCCAGATGGCGGAGGCCGCTCGTGACCTTTATAGCGAGCAACTGGACGAGCCGCGGATGGCGGAGTTCATCAAGAATTTTGCCGCCTATCGCCTCGATGAGATCCTGGGTGATTGGAAGCCGTATGCAGAGGTCGTGCACAATTCGCTCGAACGCACCT
Organism: Sinorhizobium alkalisoli; assembly: GCF_008932245.1. Taxonomy (NCBI): domain Bacteria; kingdom Pseudomonadati; phylum Pseudomonadota; class Alphaproteobacteria; order Hyphomicrobiales; family Rhizobiaceae; genus Sinorhizobium; species Sinorhizobium alkalisoli. The sequence goes on from NZ_CP034910.1 coordinate 1,426,499, forward strand.
GCAAGCGCAACGGCATAAAATTCCGCGACGAGGCCGCGCGTATGGTCTATGAGCGCGTACCGACCTGGGGGCCGCATCCGGACGTTCCGGCTGGCCTTGCCAAAGTCGCCAAGGAGATTCCGCTGGTCATCCTGTCAAACGCAATGAACTCGCAGATCATGTCCAATGTCGAGAAGCTCGGCGCGCCGTTCCACAAGGTCTATACCGCCGAACAGGCGCAGGCCTACAAGCCGCGGTTCAAAGCCTTCGAATACATGCTGGACATGCTGGGTTGCGGCCCGGAGGACATTCTGCACTGCTCTTCCTCCTTCCGCTACGACCTGATGTCGGCCCATGACCTCGGCATCAAGAACAAGGTGTGGGTGAACCGCGGTCACGAGCCGGCCAATCCCTATTACGGCTATACCGAGATCGCCAACATCTCGGAACTGCCGGGCGTCGTCGGTCTCTGAACAAGAAAAAGGGGCGGTACGCCATGAAATACGTTTCCTATTGGCACGACACCGCCCCGGCCTTTGCCGGGGCCGTGCAGGGCCTGGTCGAAGGCCATTACGACGTCGCCATAATCGGCGGCGGCTTCACCGGCCTGGGCGCGGCCCGTCAACTCGCCAAGGCCGGCGCGAAGGTAGTCGTGCTGGAGGCGGAAAGGGTCGGTTGGGGCGCCTCCGGCCGCAATGGCGGGCATCTGAACAATGGCCTCGCACACAGCTATCTGACGGCAAAGAAGGAGCTCGGAAAGGAGCGGGCGATCGCCCTCTACAAAGCGCTCGACGATTCGATCGACACGATCGAGGCGTTGATTGCCGAAGAGGGAATAGAGTGCAATTTCCGGCGGGCCGGCAAGCTGAAGCTCGCTTCGAAGCCCCAACACTTCGAGACGATTGCCCGTAATTTTGAAGCGGTGAACGCTGAGGTGGACGCCGATACTGCTCTGCTCAGAGCGCATGAACTCAAAGATGAGGTGGGCGCCCCCTTCTTCGGGGCGATGCTTTCGAAGAAGAGCGCGATGATGCATATGGGCCGCTATGTCGTCGGTCTCGCCGACGCGGCGAGCCGTCATGGCGCGACGATCTTCGAGCACGCGGCGGTTACCGATCATCGGCGCGCCGGCGGCCGCCATGAACTGAAGACCGCACGGGGGAGCGTGACCGCCGACCAGGTGCTGGTCGCCACCGGCGCCTATACGCCCTCGGCTTTCGGTTATTTCCGGCGCCGCATCATCGCGATTGGCAGCTTCATCATCGCCACCCGGCCGCTGACGGCGGCGGAGGTCGAAGCGACGATGCCCGGTAACCGCACCTGCGTCACGTCGAAGAATATCGGAAATTATTTTCGGCTTTCCCCGGACAATCGACTGATCTTTGGCGGTCGCGCCAGGTTTTCTGCCACATCGGACCAGCGGTCAGATGCAAGGAGCGGTGCGATCCTGAAGGCGAGCCTTGCGGAGATCTTTCCGCAACTCGCCAATGTCGAGGTCGATTATTGCTGGGGCGGGCTTGTCGACGTGACCAAGGACCGATATCCGCGCGCCGGCTATCAAGATGGAGTCTGGTATGCCATGGGCTATTCCGGCCATGGCGCGCAGCTTTCGACCCATCTCGGCATGATCATTGCCGACGCCATTCTCGATCGGCCGGACCGCAATCCACTGAAGGGCCTCGATTGGCCGGCTGTACCGGGACATTTCGGCAAGCCGTGGTTCCTGCCGCTGGTTGGCATGTACTACAGGATGCTGGACCGGATTCAGTAGCCGTACCGAGGCGGCGCTTCCGGCGGCCGCCGCGCATCGAGGCCCGCGCGGCGGCGGAAACGCTCCGCCGCGAAATCCACGAAGGCACGTATGCGAGCCGAGACTCTGCGGCCTTCCGCGTGCACGATGTGAATCGGCACCGGCTCGCGCTCGTAATCGGCAAGCACGACATCGAGCCGGCCGGCCTCGATTTCCGACGCTACCTGGTAGGACTGAAAGCGGGATAATCCCCAGCCTGCAACGGCGGCGGCGATCGCCGCGTCATTGGTATTGACGACGAGGCGAGCGCCGATCGGGACCCGTATGCTGCTGTCGCGTCCAAACAGCCATTCGGAATTTCCAAAAAGACCATCGCGGCCGATCATCCGGTGGCGTGTGAGATCCTCCGGACTTTGGGGCTTTCCGAAGCGGGCGAAGTAGTCTGGCGAGCCGCAGACGACCTGCCGCACCGAGCCGATGCGGCGCGCGATGAGGCCGGAAGAGGGCAGCGCGGCGATGCGGATCGCCACATCCAATCCCTCCTCGACGAGATTGGTCACCCGGTCGACGAAGACCGTCTTCACCTGCATCGCAGGATAGTGATCGAGAAAGTCGAGGACGACCGGCAGGACATGGATGCGCCCGAAGAGCGCCGGCGCCGTGACCGTGAGCAGCCCTGCCGGATGCGTGAAGCTGCCCGCCGCATTGGCTTCGGCTTCGGCGATTTCTGCGAGGATGCGGCGGCAGTCGGCCACATAGCCCTCGCCGGCCGCTGTCAGCTTCACCGACCGCGTCGTGCGAACCAGCAGCCTCGTGCCGATTTGTTGTTCCAGTGCGGCGATCGCCCGCGTCACCGATGGCGGGCTCATATGCAGCATCTTGGCGGCTTGGGCGAATCCGCCGCTATCGACCACCTGGACGAAGATCCGCATAGCCTGCCAACGGTCCATCGTCCATCTCTCCAATTATTGCTCTAAATGAAATTGTTTAGTGCCTCGGAAAAGACTTATCAACGCGGAGAACAATAATCATGTTTCCGTCTGTTCCCCAATTTCTTTCAGGAGGCAGTCATGAAGCTCTTTTACCATCCACTCTCCGGCCATGCTCATCGCGCCCGGCTTTTCCTCTCGCTGCTCGGCATCGAACATGAGCTCGTGTTGGTTGATCTCGCCAGGAAAGAGCACAAGGAGCCGGATTTCCTGAAACTCAATCCCTTTGGCCAGGTTCCGGTGCTCGATGACGGCGGTACGATCGTGTGCGATTCCAACGCCATTCTCGTCTATCTCGCCAAGAAGACCGGGCGCGCCGACTGGCTGCCGGAAGACCCTGCAGGTGCGGCCGCCATCCAGCGCTGGCTTTCCGTCGCGGCCGGGCAGATTGCCCATGGCCCGGCGCAGGCGCGCCTCATCAACGTGTTCAAGGCGCCGTATCGGGCCGACGAGGCCATGCAGCGGTCGCACGCCATTCTATCCCTGGTCGACTCGGAGCTCGACGGCAGGGCCTGGATAGCCGCCGATCGGCCGACCATCGCCGACGTTGCGCTCTTCAGCTACGTCGCGCGAGCACCCGAAGGCGGCGTGGACCTTCAACCCTATTCGAATATCCGCACCTGGCTCGAGCGCGTCGAGGCCCTGCCAGGTTTTGTCGATTTCCAGAAAACGCCGGTGGGCCTGACAGCTTGAATGGAGGCAAATGGTCATGCAGAACCCCGCCCTCGCACCTTCTCCCTGGCATAAAGGGGAGATCGCCCTGCAGCGCCTCGTCGGTGTGGAAACCCGTATGAACGAGGTCGGGCGCCGGGTCGTGCGCGATCACCTGATCGATCAGCATCGTGAATTCTACTCGCTTCTGCCGATGGTGGTACTCGGTGCCGTCGAGCCCAACGGCGACGTCTGGGCAACACTGCGGTTCGGCTACCCGGGTTTCCTCCGGGCGCCGGACGCCCATACCCTGAACGTCGAACTCGCCAGGGAGCCAGCGGATCCCGCCGAGCCGGGCATGGAAGATGGTGCCGCGCTCGGCCTGCTTGGGATCGATCTCGGCACGCGTCGCCGCAATCGGCTGAACGGAACCATTGCGCGTCAGGGCCGAGGCTTCGAACTCGCCGTCGGGCAGAGCTTCGGCAATTGTCCCAAATATATCCAGCTCAGACAGGCCCGCTTCACCCGGGATCCGGCGGATCCGCCGGCGCTGCCACCCAGATGGAGCTTCCGGCTTGACGAGACAGCCCGCGGCGTCATTGCACGAGCAGACACGTTTTTCGTGGCCACCTACGCCGATCCCGATGTCGGGCGCCAAGTGGACGTCTCCCATCGCGGCGGCCGCTCCGGATTCATCCGCCTCGGCAAGGACGGGTGGCTGACAATCCCGGATTTCCCCGGCAACCACTTCTTCAATACGCTCGGCAATATCGTACTGAACGGGCGCGCCGGGCTGGCCTTTCCGGATTTCCAGACCGGCGGGCTCCTGCAGATGACCGGCGAGGCGGAGCTCCTGTTCGAGCACCCTGATGACGAACCATTGGAGGGTGCCGAACGCTACTGGCGCTTTCGTCCCCGTCGCATCGTGTGGCGGGCCGACGCGGTGCCGATCCGCTACGATTTTGCCGAATGGTCGCCATACACGCTGGCGACCGGGATCTGGTAGATGGCGGTTAATCCAGCCCGCCGATATGGAAGCTCTTCATTTCGAGATATTCCTCGATGCCGGCCTGGGCGCCCTCGCGCCCGAGCCCCGACTGCTTGACGCCGCCGAAGGGCGCGACTTCGGTCGAGATCGCGCCGGTGTTGAGGCCGATCATGCCAAATTCGAGCGCTTCCCCAACGCGCCAGGAGCGCTTCAGGCTCTCCGTGAAGAAATAGGCGGCGAGACCGTAGGGTGTGCCGTTGGCAATGGCGATTGCCTCTTCTTCCGTTTCGAAGCGGAAGAGCGGGGCGACGGGGCCGAAGGTCTCTTCGCTTGCGAGCAGCATGTCCGTCGTTGCGCCGGTCAAGACAATCGGAGCCGTATACTGCCTGCCGTCCGGTACAGCGTTGCCGCGCGCCGTAACCTTCGCGCCCTTGGCGAGAGCGTCCTCGACGTGGCGGTCGATCTTCTCGATCGCTGCCGTGTTGATCATCGGGCCGATCGCAATTCCGGGCTGGGTGCCCGGGCCGACCTTCATGGCGTTGACGCGAGCGCCGAGCTTCTCGGCGAAGGCGTCGTAGACGCCGGCCTGCACCAGGATGCGGTTGGCGCAGACGCAGGTCTGGCCGCCATTGCGGAACTTCGAGGCGATCGCGCCTTCGACGGCGAGGTCGAGATCGGCATCGTCGAAGACGATGAACGGGGCGTTACCGCCGAGTTCGAGGGAGAGACGCTTGACGCTGTCGGCAGCGCCGCGCATCAACAGCGACCCGACGCGCGTCGAGCCGGTGAAGGAGATCTTGCGTACCGTCTCGTTCGCCATGAACTCGTTGCCGATCGCCGTCGGCATGCCGGTAACGATGTTGATGACGCCGGCCGGAATGCCGGCGCGCTCGGCAAGAACGCCAAGGGCAAGCGCCGAAAACGGCGTGAATTCCGACGGCTTGATCACTACGGTGCAACCGGCCGCCAAGGCAGGCGCCACCTTGCGGGTGATCATCGCGTTCGGGAAATTCCAGGGCGTGATGATGGCGCAGACGCCGACAGCTTCCTTGAGCACGACGATGCGGCGGTCCGGTGTGGGCGAGGGGATCGTGTGGCCGCCGATGCGGCGCGCTTCCTCGGCGAACCACTTGACGAAGGATGCGCCATACCGGATCTCGGCGCGCGACTCATCGAGCGGTTTACCCTGCTCGAGGGTCAGGAGCAGTGCCAGGTCCTCGAGATTTTCGATCATCAGCGCATGCCAGCGCTCGAGCAGGGCGGCCCGTTCGGCATGCGTCTTCTTCTTCCAGGGGCCGAAGGCAGTGTTCGCCGCCTCGATCGCCGCGCGAGTTTCGGCCTTCCCCATGTCCGGGACGGTCCCGAGGACCGCCTGACTGGCCGGATCGATCACCTCGACGACCTCGCCCGACCTGGCCTTTGCCCAATTTCCGGCGATCAGGCCCGTCTGGCGGAAGAGATTGCTATCCCTCAAATTGTCCATGGTGTTTCCCTCATGATCAGTCGAGCGCGGCGAGCACCGCGGCGGTTATGGCTTCTGTCTTGTCCTTGCCCGGCACTGTCCCGATGCCGCGTGCGGTGGCTTCCTCGATCGCCCCCATGATCGCCTGTGCGGCGCTCGTCTCTCCGAGATGCTCCAGCATCAGTGCACCGGACCAGATCGCAGCGATGGGATTGGCGATGCGGAGATGGGCGATATCGGGAGCGGAGCCGTGGACCGGCTCGAACATCGATGGAGCTGTCCGATCCGGGTTGATGTTGGCGGAGGCGGCAAAGCCCAGGCCACCCTGGATGGCCGCGCCGAGATCCGTCAGGATGTCGCCGAAAAGGTTCGAGGCGACGACGACGTCGAGGCTTTCCGGCGCCATGACCATGCGCGCGGCCATGGCGTCGATATGGTAGCTTGTCACCTCTACGTCCGGGTATTCGGAAGCGAGCTTTTGCGTGATCTCGTCCCAGAATACCATTGAATATTTCTGCGCATTCGACTTGGTGACAGAGGCCAGCTTCCCGCGCCGCGCCCGCGCCCGTTCGAAGCCGAAGCGGAGGATCCTTTCGACGCCGGTGCGGGTAAAGATCGAAGTCTCGACGGCTACCTCATCCGCTGTTCCCTGATGCACACGCCCACCGGCGCCGGAATATTCGCCTTCGGTGTTTTCGCGGATGCAGAGTATGTCGAAGTTCCGAGCCTTGAGCGGTCCCTCAACGCCCGGAAGCAGCCGGTGCGGCCGGATATTGGCATATTGCACGAAGGCCTTGCGGATTGGCAGCAGCAGGCCATGCAAGGAAACGGAGTCCGGCACTTCGGCGGGCCAGCCGACAGCGCCGAGCAGGATCGCGTCGAACCGGCGGAGCGTTTCGATGCCGTCCGGCGGCATCATTGCACCGGTCTCCTTGTAGAAGGCGCAGGACCATGGAAAGCGCGTGCCGGTGAGCGTAAACCCGGAATACCTGGCGACGGTCGAGAGTACCTGCCAGGCCGCCTCGGTCACGTCGCCGCCGATGCCGTCGCCGGGGATGAGAGCGATCGAATAGGACTTCATTGTTTCTCCCTAGGCAGGCTTCCGAAGGTCGATGTTCAGACCGAAAACCTGCGATAAAAACAAAACCTAACCAGACGAAGCGTGGCTGGAGCCACACAAGTCCGCTTAGAGGCTGATGAGCACGCTCTTGCTCTTGCGATTGGCGTGGTAGGCTTCTCGCCCAAGATCCTTGCCGATGCCGGAGCGCTTGTAGCCGCCGGTCGGCAGGATGTGGTCGCGGGAGCGGCTGTAGCGATTGACCCATACGGTGCCGGCCTGCAGCTTGCGCGTAAGACGTACGGCGCGCGACAGGTCGCGGGTGAAAAGGCCGGCGGCAAGGCCGTAGGTCGGGTGGTCGGCAAGCGCCAGCGCCTCCTCTTCGTCGGCGAAGGTTTGCAGAGTGAGCACCGGTCCGAAGATCTCCTCGGTGACAGCCGGGGAGGAGCTTTCGCGCACGGCCATCAACGTCGGCTGATAGAAATAGCCCGGCGCATCCATTTGGCGGCCGCCGAACAGGCATTCGCCGCCTGCCGAAACGGCAGCCTCGACGATGCCGTGAATGCGGTTCAGTTGCCGCCTGGAAATGATCGGCGAGTATTCAGACGCCTCGTCCCAGGTCGGGCCGGCCTTCGCAACCTGCATGCGCGCAACGATCGCCTCGGCGAGCGGCGCGGCGACGCTCTCCTCGACGATCAGTCGCGATCCGGCGACGCAGGCCTGACCGGCATTGGAAAGCATGCTCTGGGCGATCGCTGCCGCCGCCTTGTCGAGATCCGCATCGGCAAAAACCAATTGCGGGCTCTTTCCGCCAAGTTCCAGCGTCATCGGCTTGACGCCTGTGCGGGCGATATTCGTCATGATCGCCGAGCCAGCCGCAGTCGAGCCGGTGAAGCTCACCTTGGCGATGTCCGGATGGCCGGTGATCGCGTTGCCGGTTACTGGTCCATCGCCGAGCACGATATTGATGAGGCCTGCCGGAATGCCAGCGCGGATGGCAAGTTCGGCCAGGAATATAGTCGAAAACGGCGTCATTTCCGACGGCTTCAGGACCACCGCATTGCCGGCAGCAAGCGCCGGTCCGAGCTTCCAGGCGGCCATGGAAACAGGAAAGTTCCACGGCGTAATCGCGCCGACGACGCCATAGGGCTCGGTCATGATCATGCCGAGATTGGCGTCGTCGGTCGGAACGAGGTCACTCCCCTCCTTGTCGGCGAATTCGGCGAAGAAGCGGATCTGCTCGGCGCTGACGGCAATATCGCCGGCGATCAAATGCCCGACCGGGCGGGTCGAGGAGAGCGCTTCGAGCCTTGCGAGATTGTCCGCTTCCTTTTCGATCAGGTCGGCCCAGCGCTGCAGCGCTACCGTGCGTTCGCGTGGCCGAACGCTGCCCCAGTTGCTGGCCTTGAGCGCCTGCTTTGCTGTCTCCACAGCGCGGTCGACGACAACCTCGTCGGCAAGCGGACAGCCTGCATAGGCCTTGCCGTCGGACGGTCGGTACATCTCGATGGCGCCTTCGGCCGGCACCAGCCGGTCACCGATGAAGTGGCCGACGGGCAGTGAAACGGTGTCCGGATCGAAACTGAGGGTCATCGCTTTTCCTCGCAAGAGAGTAGTGCGAGACTAGCCGACAGGCACGAGCAGCGTGCTTTGAGTGGCGGTATCCGGACGGCCAAAAATTGCGTTTTGGGCCGGATCGGCAGCGAATTCTTTTGTCGGGCAAGCTGACCGCGGATCCTGCCGTCTATCAGCGGGACGTGTCAGCGAAGGCGCGCCGACCACGGCTAAGGGTGACTATGGGGTGCAGTTTCGGGATCGCCGAAGGATATCGTTCTGGAGGCTTGAAGGAGCGGCCTCGACCCCGATGCGTTTTCGCCCACTTGATGATCCGGCGAGGCCGCGAAACCCATGAAGATGCGCGGCCGATCGAGCGTCGAATCGGCCGCGCGGCTGGCTCATGCGGCGTTGTCGGCGGAATCCGCGTTGAGCTGGCCGTATTTTTCCACGCCGAGCTTGTCGATGAGCTCGAGCTGCGTCTCCAGAAAGTCGATGTGGCCTTCCTCGTCGGCGAGCAACTCTTCGAACAGCTTCATCGACACGTAGTCACCGACCTGGTTGCAGATGTCGCGTGAAGCCTTGTAGGAGGTGCGGGCGTCGTATTCACCGGCTAGGTCCGCCTCCAGAACCTCCTTGATGTTCTGGCCGATGCGCAGGGGTGCGACGGTCTGCAGGTTCGGATGCCCTTCTAGGAAGATGATGCGTGCGACGAGCTTGTCGGCATGCTGCATTTCTTCGATCGATTCGGCGCGCTCTTTCTTGGCGAGCTTCGTGTAACCCCAGTCTTCGAGCAGCCGGTAATGCAGCCAATATTGGTTTACCGCTCCGAGTTCCAGGAATAGCGCTTCGTTGAGCCGCTCGATGACTTGGGGATCACCCTTCATGAAATAGGTCCTTCTTGCGAGGTTGAGCGCTAGAGCAAATAGACTCAACCATAGCGCTTGTCGAGTGCTGTTTTAGAATGATTCTAACATTTGCACAGTGGATACAAAGAGCTGAATGCGCCTATTCAGCGGGAGCGCCCGCGCGTTTGCCGGGTGCGGCACTAAGCCGACGGCCACCCGCTCCCGCCGAAACTTGTATGGTTATGCCGCGCCCCAGGGGACTCTTTCGTTGGGGATTGAAAGACGACTGCGAGACGAGCGCGACCCGTGCTGAGCAGACTGCCTTCATACCGGGCGCCGAAGACGATAGCGGCGCGCGGCTTCGGTGCTCACATAACGGTCACGTAAATCTTGCGAACGGTCTCGATCGTCTTCCAGATGCCGACGAAACCTGGCTTCATCACGAAGCTATCGCCTGCCTTGTAAACGACCGGTTCGCCGTCCTCCGGGGTAATTTCGACGGCGCCCGCGAGAATGTGGCAGAATTCGAACGTCTCGCCTTTTATCGATCGTGTTTCGCCGGGTGTCGCTTCCCAAACGCCCGTATGGATCATCTCGCCGCGGGCCACATCTTGCGCCCAGGTCTTGAACGCCGGGTTGCCGGCGATGAGGCGTTCGGGAAGCGGAGAGTTCTCGCGCGGGGCGAAGGCGGGGTTCGGATCGATCGTCTTCAGCAGGGACATGTTTTTCCTCATGTGGATTGGAATTAATAGCCACGGTCGCGGTCCACCAGGCCAATCGGGTCGAGGCCTTCCTGATGGCGCTTGATGTTGTCGATCACCGCGAGCGCGGCAGTTTCGGGTTGGGTGACGCTCGCCACATGCGGGGTCAGCAGGATCTTGGGATGGCGCCAGAAAGGATGCGTTTCCGGCAGCGGCTCCGGTTCGGTGACGTCGATCACGGCGCCCGAAAGATGACCGTTGTCCAGGGCTTCGAGAAGTCCGTCATGATCGAGTTGCGGCCCGCGCCCGACATGCACCAATGCCGCACCGGCCGGAAGTCTGGCGAAGAGATCGGCGTTCAGAAAGCCGTGAGTCTCGTCCGTCAGCGGTAGCAGACAGACAAGGATGTCTGTCGAGCCGAGAAAGGTATCGAGTCTGTCCTCGCCGTACAGGCATTTGACACCTGCGATGTCGCGCGGGCTGCGGCTCCAGCCGGAAAGCGGAAAGCCGAAAGGCTTCAAGCGTTCAAGCACCGCTGTGCCGAGCATGCCGAGGCCGAGAACGCCAATGCGCCGCTCCACCGCCTGCCTCTGGGAAATCGGCTGCCAATTTCCGCGGCGCTGCTGGTCGAGATAGGCGGGCAGGTTGCGATGGAGTGCCAGCACGGCGAGCGTCACATATTCCTGCATCATCCGGACAATGCCGTCCTCGACCATGCGCACGACCTTCACATGCGCCGGCACGGCATCGATCTGGAACTGATCGACGCCGGCGCCGATCGAGAACAATATTTCGAGATTGCGATACCGGGCGAGATCGGCCGGCACGGTCCAGGTGATCAGATACCGTACGTCCTCCGGATCGACCTTCGCCGGGTCCATCGAGAAGGGGATGTCAGGCAGGTCGCGCGCGAAGGCCTCGGCGAAGATTGCGCCTCGCTTCGCGTCGGAGTTGAAGAGGAAAGTCATCGCCGGGGCTCCTTCACGAGTCTGTCGCACAAGTTGCGCCGAGCGCCGCGATCATTGTCTCGCAGGCCTCAAGTTCATCCACGAGGATGTATTCGTTCGCCTTGTGGGCGCGACCGATCTCGCCGGGACCGCAGATGATCGAATCGATGCCAACCTGTTGGAAGAGGCCGGCCTCGGTGCCGTAGCTGACGGCAGCAAGCGGCTTCTTGCTCGTCAGTTCCTCAAGAAGCGCCGCGAGCGGGGCATCGTCGGGAAGCGACAGGGCAGGATAGGCGCTGAGTTCCTGCCATTCCACGGCAAAGCCGCGTTCGGTCAACCGCTCGGCCGCCTGCCGCACGGGATCAAGCAGGCCGCGGGGTTCGACGCCGGAGATGGCGCGTGCCTCGAATTCCGCCTCACAGGACTCGGGAATGATGTTGACCGCCTGGCCACCCTTCAAAGTGCCGATTTGGAGCGAAGAAAAGGGCGGCTCGAAGGTGCTTTCGAAGGGGCCGCGGCTCAGGCGGTCCGCTTCCGCCACTGCCAAGGCGAGAACATCGGTTATTGCATGAACGGCATTCAGGCCTTGGTCCGGCCGTGACGAATGGCCGGACCGCCCCCTCACCGTCAGCCGCGCAGCCGCCTTGCCCTTGTGAGCTCGGATCGCTCGCATCGCGCTCGGCTCGCCGATGATGGCACCCAGGGGCTTCTCGCAAAGCTCCGGCAGCCGAGCGATCATGTGCGGCACCCCGCGGCAGCCGGCTTCTTCGTCATAGGAAAACGCAATATGGATCGGCCGGCGGAGCGGCATCTTGGCGAGTTTTGGCGCGGCGGCGAGGACGGCCGCAAGAAAGCCCTTCATGTCTGTCGTGCCCCGGCCGTAGAGCCGGTCCGCATCGGCACGCAGGCGGAAGGGGTCGCTCGACCAGCCGTCCTCATTGGCCGGAACGACGTCCATATGGCCAGACAGAACGTAACCGGGCAGATCCTTGGCCCCGATCGTGGCGAATAGGTTCGAACGGTCGCCTTCGGGGCCGGGAAGTACGGTGGCGGCGATGCCATGCCGCTCCAGATAGTCGCGAATCCAAGCCACGATACTGTCGTTCGGCGTGCCGACGACGGAAGGGAAGGCGATCAATGCTTCAAGAATTTCAGTTGCCTGCATCGCTTCCCTCACAAGATGGCCGGCTTGCCGAGACCCGGTGCGATTTCCACCACACTTTTCTCTCTGACGGCCAGGGCGGTCCCTCGACGCGTGAACTCGTAAGCCGTGGCGATGTCCGCCATTCCGCCACCGATGGCGACTGCATTAGCGCGAGATGGAATTATCGCGGTGTTTGCGGCCGCGCCGGCGGCATGTACGGGCTCTTGAATCTACCGGCAACGACCGCCGGTTCGCATCATTCCGATCAGTCTAGAGTGCGTACCAGGGTTTGCGTGCCGAAAGCGCGACGAATACGGAGGAATGTTGTGTATAGGAGGATCCCTCAAGCAAATTCTGTCGGGAGTCTTGAGCTAAGGTGGAGGCGAAGGATTCCGGTGCTGCCGATTTGAGGTTGCGAAAGACGGGGAGAGAAGGAGTGGGCGGACACGTATCAGACTCCAAGGTCATCGACAGCTTCGAACTTCGTATTGAGGACGTGGACAGCGTAGACATCGAACAGTTGCATGCGCTGTCGATTTCCGTCGGCTGGCCCTTGCGTGCCGAAGACCTGAAGTTCCTGCGCGAGTTCGGTCGCGGCTATGTCGCGCTGGATGAAATCGGAAGGGTGGCCGGTTCGGCGATGTGGTTCCCGCACGGCGAAGGCTTCGCGACGGTCGGCATGGTGATCACCTCGCCGCGGTTGCAGGCGAACGGCACGGGCCAATGGCTGATGCACCAAGTGCTTGCCGATTGCCAAGGGCGCGCCCTCAGGCTCAATTCGACCCGGGCCGCGCGTCGTCTCTACGATTCGATCGGATTCCAGCCGATCAAGACCGTGTATCAGTGCCAGGGTGTCGTCCATCTGCCGGCGGAAACCGCGATGGTTCCGGAGGGGACGACCGTTAGGCCGCTGGGCGCCGCAGACCTCCCAGCCGTGGTTGAACTGGATGCGCGAGCCTTCGGCGTCGCGCGCGACGTTTTGATCGGGAAACTCTTCCCACAGTCCGTCGGTTACGGATTGTTTCGCGACGGAGCGCTCGCCGCATTTGCACTCTGCCGCCCCTTCGGACGTGGACATGTTGTCGGCCCGGTCGTCGCTGCAGACGACGCCGAAGCCATCGCCGTCGTTCGTCCGCACGTCCTTCATCACGCGGGAAGCTTCCTGCGGCTCGATACCCATCGCGAGGGCGGTGCCTTTGCCGGGTTTCTCGCCCGTGTGGGAATGTCGGTATTCGATACCGTCCTCACCATGTCTCTGGCGCGAGAGGGCGTCGAGGAGAAACCCGCCGCGACCGAAGGGACGGTCACCTACGGTTTGGTGAGTCAGGCGCTCGGCTGAGTCTGCAGATCAGCAGGAAAATGGAGCCTACGGACGCTGCACGCCGCTGCGATTGAGCGTGATCATGTAGACGCTCGTCGTGGCCGTCATGAAGAGCTGGTGTTTTGCGCGGCCGCCGAAGCAGAGATTGGAAACGAGCTCCGGCACCAGTACTTTGCCCATCAGCTGGCCGTCGGGGGCAATGCAATGCACGCCGTCGGCGGCGGACGACCAGAGGTTGCCTTCGCTGTCGAGGCGGAAGCCGTCGGCACAACCTGGCGCGATCGCGTGAAAGACCTCGCCGCCGGAGAGGCTTCCATCGGCACGGACGTCGAAGATGCGGATATACTGGGGGTCGGACGAGAACATTCGGCCGGTGTCGGCGACATAAAGCCGGCTCTCGTCAGGGCTGAATGCGAGTCCGTTCGGGCAGGCGAAATCGGTGAGGACCGCGTCGATGGCGCCGGAAGGCCGTACGCGGTAGACGTAACAGGGGAGCTCCTGTTCGGCCCGGAAACCTTCATAGTCCGTCATGATGCCGTAATGCGGGTCGGTGAACCAGATTGAGCCATCGGAGGTCACCACCACATCATTGGGTGAGTTCAACCGCTTTCCTTCGTAGGCATCGGCGACTACCGTAATCGAGCCGTCATGCTCGGTGCGCGTCACCCGCCGCGTGCCGTGCTCGCAGGTGATGAGCCTGCCCTCCCGGTCGCGCGTATTGCCGTTGGCATAGTTGGAGGGGCTCCTGAATGTCGAGATGCCGGCGTCCGGAATCCAGCGCAGGATACGGTTGTTCGGAATGTCGGAGAAGAGCAGGCAGCCGGCATCGCCGAACCAGACCGGCCCCTCGACCCAGTCGAAGCCGGTTGCGATCTGCTTGAGTGGCGCATTGCCCATGACGAATGATCGGAAACGATCGTCGACCACCTCGAAGAACGACATCTGGGCTTCCTCCTTTTCAGACCGCCTGTCGCGATTGCGTGCAAAGAGCATGACTGCAGGGCGGCAGGCGCGAATGCAAGCCCGGCCGCCGTGGGGCGAGCGACGCGGCTTGCCGCGGCACCCGATCTTTTGGACGTGGTCGGTCTCGCCTGTCGCTCAGGAGAAAGCGATCTGCGCCTTCATCGCCTGGCTGCGGTCGCTTGCCAGCTCGAAGGCGGCGACGGCATCAGCAAGCGGCAACGTGTGGGTGATCAGAGGCTTGACGTCGATCAGCCCCTTCTGCATCAGGCCGACGCCGGTTGCGAATTCCTCGTGGAAGCGGAAGGAGCCGCGCAGTTCGAGTTCCTTGGCGGTGATCGCCATCATCGGCAGGCTCATGTCGCCGCCGAGCCCCAGTTGCACGATGACGCCGCGCGGCCGCAGCGCCGCTATCCCTGCCGCGAGTGCCGGCGCCGCACCGGAGCATTCGTAAAGGACGTCGAAGCTGCCCTTGTCCTCCAAATAGGGGGCGAGGGCGTCCGGCTCGTCGCGCATGTTGATGACGCGATCCGCCCCGACCGTCCTTGCAAGCGAGAGGGTGAAGTCGGAAAGATCCGTCGCGACGATCTCGGCTGCGCCGGCGCGACGCGCCGCCAGGATCGCCAGCATGCCGATCGGGCCGCAGCCCGTGACCAGTACGCGCTTGCCGAGTATTTCGCCGGCCCGGCGTGTGGCATGGAGCGCCACCGCCAGCGGTTCGGCCAGAGCCGCTTCGCCCGGCGTCAGGCCTTCGGCCGGCACGCATTGCAGGGCATCGGCGACCAACACCTCGCGGAATGCTCCCTGTATATGAGGGAAGGGCATGGCACTGCCGTAAAAACGCATGTTCAGGCACTGATTGGGGAGCCCCTCCCGGCAGTAGCGGCAGCCCCGGCACGGCCGCGACGGGGAAACGGCGACAAGGTCACCGACGGATATGCCGTCTACCCCGGGACCGAGAGCTTCCACATGAGCCGAAACCTCGTGGCCGAGGATCATCGGCTCGCGCAGCCGCACGGCGCCGAAGCCGCCGTGATTGTAATAGTGAAGGTCGCTGCCGCAGACCCCGCCGACGGCAAGGCGAAGCCGCACTTCGCCCGCGCCCGGCATTTCGACGGGCCGCTCTTCAATGCGAAGGTCCTTGGCGCCATGAACGACGATGGCTCTCATGTTACGTCCTCCTCAAACGACCGGCGTGAGCAGCGGTTTGCCGGCGAAATGCGCGGCAAGATTGTCGCGCACCAGTTGGCCCATGGCTTTGCGCGTTTCCACGGTGCCGGACGCATGGTGTGGCTGGAGGAGCACATTGTCCAGTGCGAGAAACCGCGGGTTCAGCGCCGGTTCGCCTTCGAACACATCGAGTGCCGCGGAGCCGAGTTTCCCATTTTCCAGCGCGTCGAGCAGCGCCTCTTCGTCGATGTTGGAGGCGCGGGAGATATTGACCAGCATACCCTCGCCGCCGAGAGCAGAGATCACATCGCGCCCGACGATGTGGCGCGTGGCGGCGGAGGCCGCAAGCGTGACGAAGAGGAAGTCGGAACGCTCGGCGAGCGCGATAGGATCGGCAACGAACGTCCATTCGGATGCATAGGGCTTCGTTTCGACATCACTATAGGCGATGTCCATGTCGAAGCCCTGCAGGCGCTTCGCCACTTCATAACCAATCCGGCCGAGACCGAGGACGCCAGCGCGCCGGCCCCAGACGCGGCGCTTCAGCGGGTAGAGGCCCTTCTTGGCCCAGCTGCCGTCCCTGACCCAGCTTTCCGCACCGATCATGCCGCGAGAGAGGCAGAGCATCATGGCGACGCCGAGATCGGCGACATCATTGGTCAGCACGTCCGGCGTGTTGGTGACGCGAATGCCGCGTTCGCGGCAGGCCGGGAGGTCGACAGCATCGAAGCCGACGCCATAGACGGAAACCAGTTCCAACCCTGGGCAGGCATCGATCATCGCCCGGCTGGCGCCGAGCTCGCCACGTGTGGCGATCGCGCGGATCTCCGGTCCAATCCTCGAAAGAAAGCTGTCCTTGTCGGCCGCATTGAAATACCGATGCACGGTAAAGGCGGCGTTCAGGGGAACCTCATCCCATTCCGGATAGGGTCCGACCTGAAGAATATGGGGTTTGTTCAATTCAGATTCTCCATCCCTTGACATTGAATGTTATCGATAACATAAACAGATCATCCGAGCTTGTCGAGATGATTGCGGGAGGAAAAATGAGCCTCGAACTGTTCGACTTGAAAGGGCGCCGGGCGCTCGTCACCGGCTCCTCGCAAGGTATAGGCTATGCGCTCGCCCGCGGTCTTGCCGATGCTGGTGCCGACGTCATCCTTAACGGGCGCGATGAGGAGAAGCTTGCCGCCGCAGCGGCGCAGATCCCCGGCTCTGAGCAGCTTGCCTTCGACGCCACCGACCACGAAGCGGTGCGCGCAGCGGTCGACCGCTTCGAAGCCGAGGTCGGCGCCATCGATATTCTGGTCAACAATGCCGGCATGCAGCATCGGACCCCGCTCGAGGATTTCCCCGCCGAGGCCTTCGAGAGATTGCTGCGCACCAATATTTCGACGGTGTTCAACGTCGGCCAGGCGGTCGCGCGGCACATGATCAAGCGCGGCGCGGGCAAGATCATCAACATAGCCAGCGTGCAGACGGCGCTGGCCCGCCCTGGCATTGCGCCCTATACGGCAACCAAGGGGGCTGTCGGCAATCTGACGAAGGGCATGGCGACGGATTGGGCGAAGTACGGACTTCAATGCAATGCGATCGCACCCGGCTATTTCGACACGCCGCTCAATGCGGCCCTCGTCGCCGATCCGGCCTTTTCGGCCTGGCTGGAAAAGCGAACGCCCGCCGGTCGCTGGGGCAAGGTGGAGGAACTGGTCGGTGCCTGTATCTTCCTTGCCTCGACTGCATCCTCATTCGTGAACGGACACGTGCTCTATGTTGACGGCGGCATCACAGCATCGCTTTGACCTCCCGCAGCGCATGGTGCTGATGGGGGTCGCCGGCTGCGGCAAATCCTCGGTCGGGGCCGCACTCGCCAGGCGCATCGGTGCCGTCTATCTCGACGGCGACGATCTGCACCCCGCGGCAAATATCGCGAAGATGAGCCGGGGCGTTCCCTTGAGCGACGAGGACCGCTGGCCCTGGCTGACGCGCGTCGGCGAGGCACTTGCGGCCGGCGCCGGTCCGACGATCATTGGCTGTTCCGCTCTGAAACGCGCCTACCGCGACCACATTACCAGCGTGGGGGGTGCACCAGTGACCTTCATCCATCTCGTCGGCTCGGTCGAAGTCATCGAAAAGCGAATGAGGGTCCGGCAGGGCCATTTCATGCCGACGGCGCTGCTTGCGAGTCAGTTCGCGGCGCTCGAACCGCCGGGGGCCGACGAGAATGCGATCAGCGTCGACATCGACCAACCGCTCGAAGCGATCGTCGACAGCATCGCCACCCAACTTGGAGGAACGGAAAGATGAACAGAGTCGCCTTGATCGGCGCCGGCGCCATGGGCGGTGCCATCGGCACGCGCCTCATTGAGACCGGGAATGAATTGACGGTCTTCGATCTCGACGCCGAAAAGGTGCGGCAATTGGTGGACAAGGGCGCCACCGCGGCGACAAGCGCGGCGCAGGCGGCGTCCCGCTCCGACTATGTCGTTCTCAGCCTCAATTCGGCAAAGATCGTCCATGCAGTGGTTTTCGGCCCGGGCGGCGTGGCGGAGGGCGCCGAACCAGGAACGCTCATCATCGACATGTCCTCCATCGACCCGGAGTCGACGAAGGCGATGGCGTCGAAAGCGGCCGAGGCGCGCCTGCGCTGGGTCGATAGCCCACTTTCCGGCGGCGCCCCCAAGGCGCTGATTGGTGAGTTGACGCTGATGGCGGGCGGCCACGGGCAGGATGTGGCGGATGCCCATCAGGTGCTGAAACATGTCGCCTCGAACTACACCCACATGGGTCCGTCAGGCGCCGGCCAGACGACCAAGCTGATCAACCAGGTCCTCTGCGGACTCAATTTCCTTGCGGTGGCCGAGGCCACCCAACTTGCGCTCGACGCCGGCGTCGACGCGGCCAAGATTCCGCAAGCGCTAAAAGGCGGGCGTGCCGACAGCGCGATCCTGCAGGAATACATGCCGCGCTTCGTCGCCAGGGATTACCGCCGCACCGGCCGCATCGACAACATGGTCAAGGACCTGAACGGCGCCCAGGATCTTGCACGCCGGACCAATACGACCATGCCGCTGACGGCGGTCTGCGCCGAAGTACACCGGATGCTGACCGCCGCCGGCCTCGGCGGCGAGGACCAGGCCGCGCTGATGGAATACTTCAAGGGACCGAACAAGGAGAATTTCGGATGATCACACGTTATGCGCTGTTCGAAGGAAAGGTGAAGGAAGGTGAGACGGATGCCTTTCGCGCAGCCGTCCTGGAAAACATCGTACCCAAATGGAAGGCTTTTCCCGGCGCGCTCGACGTGCGCGTCACCTTTGCCGAAGCCCGCGACGAAGGGGCGCCGGAGATCCCGATGATCCTGGCGATCAATTACCCCGATCTCGATACCGTTGAAAAGGCGTTGGCGAGCCCGGCACGTGCAGCGGCCAAGGCCGCAACGGAAGAGGTGCTGGCGCGCTTCTTCGAAGGCCGCATCCATCACCACGTCACTCAGGCGAACGAATTCCGCCTCTGAGCGTTTGGCGGTGGACGGAGTCTAAACCGTCGCCGCCACTCCTTTTGGCTTGCATTCCGTCCTCAATGTCGGTGTACTTGCACTGGTAACGATAACATGGACGAGCATGCACAATTTCCGCAAACCCCCGACGATGGCGGATGTCGCGCGCCGAACCGGCGTTTCGCCGATGACGGTTTCCCGCGCCTTCAAGCGTGACGCCTCGGTCAGCCAGGAAACCCGTGAGGCGGTCCTGCGCGCAGCAGAGGAGCTCGGCTATGTCTTCGACAGCACCGCATCCAATCTGCGCTCGCAACGCACCGATTTCATCGCCGTGACGATCCCGTCGATCAACAATGCGAACTTCGCCGACACGGTCCGGGCGCTCTCCGATGGCGTCTCCGAGCGGGGCCTGCAGATCTTGCTCGGCTATACCAATTACGATGTCCAGGAGGAGGAGCGGCTCGTCGAGCAGCTCTTGCGGCGCAAACCCGAAGCGATCGTCGTCACGGGCGGGAAACATACGCCGCGCACGCGCAAGCTCCTGACGAATGCCGGCATTCCGGTCATCGAGACTTGGGATCTTCCGGAAGAACCGATCGGCCACGTCGTCGGCTTTTCCAACGCCCAAGCCGTGCGCGAGATGGTCGATCACTTCATTGGCGTCGGCTACCGCAACATTGCCTTCATCGGCGGCGACGCCTCCCGGGACACGCGCGGCGCTGACAGACGGGCGGGCTTCGTCGCGGCGATGAAGGATCAAGGCCTCGATACGTCGCGCCTGATCGCGGCGGGGCCGCCGCCGATCTCGATGCGGGAGGGCGCCAATGCGATGGGCCAACTCCTCGAGCGCTTTCCCGATACGGATGCGGTGATCTGCGTTTCCGATCTTTCCGCATTCGGGGCGCTCACCGAATGCCAGCGGCGCGGCATTGCGGTGCCCGAAAAAATCGCCATCGGCGGATTCGGGGACTATGAGATCGGCGCCATCTGCGTGCCGAGCCTGACGACGATCAATGCCTTCGCGGGCGAGATCGGCGCGAAAACGGCAGAACTGATCCTGGATGTGCTCGACGGCAAGCTCGCCGACCAGGGCCGGGTCACCATCCGCCCCGATCTGATCCTCAGGCAAAGCAGCCTCTGACGCCGCCAAGGCGGCTTATCCTCCCTCGTTCATGTGAAGAACCCGCTGCAACCCACTGAGCGAGCGTCGCTTTCGCTGGGTTGCTCGACCGGGCAGAAATCGGGGCGGAGGCAGGAGCATCCACCCCGGGCATGCGTCACTTCGAGGCGGAAACGATCGCGTTGACGAGAGCGTCGCCGTTCTCGTCGATGAAGCCTTCCCAGACCGGTTTCACGGCAGCCTGGAAGGCTGCAGCGTCGACATCGCGGTTGACGCTCATGCCTTCGGATTCCAGTTGCGCAATCATCTCCTCCTCCTTGGCGAGGCTCAATTCACGCTGCTTGGCGACGGCCTCGGCCGCGACCTCCATGATGATTTTCTGCTCCGCATCGCTGAGGCCCTTCAACTTTTCATTGTTCATCACCATAGCGAGCGCCGAATAGGCGTGCTGCGTGAGCGACAGATATTTCTGCACCTCGTTGAACTTGAACGAGACGACGATGCCGATCGGATGATCCTGGGCATCGACCACGCCGGTCTCTAGCGCCGTGTAGAGTTCCGCTACGGGAAGCTGCTGCGGATTTGCTCCAAGAAGCGCGAACATGTCATTGAGCGCTTTGGAATTATTCACGCGCATCTGCAGCCCGTCGAGATCTTCCGGTGTGCGAACCGGCCCGCGGTTGTTCGTGATGTTCCGATAGCCGTTTTCGGGGAAGCCAAGCAGCTTGAGACCGACCGGTTCGAACTTGGCGGCAACACCTTGCCCGATTTCGCCGTCGAGGACGTTGTAGGCGAGGTCGCGGGAGGGGAACATGAAGGGCAGCTCGAAGGCGCCGGCCTCGGGGATGAGGCCGGTGAAGTTGTTGAGCCCCGAGATCGCGATGTCGACAATGCCGGAGCGGGCGCCGTCGATCATCTGGGCATCGTTTCCGAGCTGGCCGTGCGGGAAGACGTTCACCGTGATCGAACCGCCCGAGCGTGCCTCGACCTGTTCTTTGAAGTAGATCGACATCGTCTGCTGGAGGTCCGTCTCCGGCGCCGCGTGGGCAAGCTTGAGCACGGTCTCCGCCAAGGCTGGGACGGCGGAAAGCGTCAGAGCCGCCGCAAGACTAACTGTTTTCATCAGTGTATTCATGGCTATTCCTCCCTGGTTAGCCTGCAAAGAAACGCATGGGCACGGTGATCAAGGCCGGGAAGGCGATGAACAGTGCCAGAAGCACGAGATAGGCGATGACGAAGGGCATGGTTCCGCCAACGACGGCACTCATTGGCTTTTTCCCCACGCCGCAGACGACGTTCAGCACAGTGCCGACCGGCGGCGTGATCAGACCGATCGATGTATTGATGACGAACAGCAGCCCGAAATAGACCGGGTCGATGCCGGCGAGCTTGACGATCGGCATGAAGAGCGGCACCAGGATCAGGATCGTCGGGCTCAGGTCCATGACCATGCCGACAAGGAGCACGATGATCATGATCACGGCCATAAGCAGGCGCGGATGGTCGACGAGCGGCCCGAGAAGTTCCGCCAGTTGCTGCGGCAGCTGCGCCACGGTGATTAGCCATGCCGCGACCATCGCCGCGCCGACCAGGAACATCACCATCGCCGTCGAGCGCGCGCTGCTGACGAGGATGTCGAAGAAGCTGCGCAGGCTGAGTTCGCGATAGATGAGGGCGGATACGACGATCGCATAGACGGCCGCGACCACGGCGGCCTCGGTCGGAGTGAAGATGCCGAAGCGGATGCCGCCGATGATGATGATCGGAAGCAGCAGCGCCCAGATGCCTTCGCGCAAAGCCTGAAGCCGCTCGCTTGCGCTTGCCTTGGGCGTGGTTTCCACCGTCTCGTTGCGCATCATCATGGACCAGACGACCATCAGCGCCGCGCCCATCATCAGCCCCGGCGCGATGCCGCCGAGAAAGAGCTTTGCGATCGAGATATTGCCCGCGACACCGATGATGATGAGCGGCAAGGACGGCGGAATGACCGGCGCGATAATCCCGCCGGCGGCGAGAAGCCCTAGCGACCGCGCGCCCGGATAGCCGGATTTCAGCATCATCGGGTAGAGGATCGAAACGAGCGCAGCTGCGTCCGCGACCGCCGAGCCGGAGAGGCCAGCAAGCAAGACCGAGGTGACGATGGCTACATAGCCGAGACCGCCCTGGCGATGGCCGACAAGCGTCATCGCCAGTTTCACGATCCGGGTCGAGAGGCCGCCTTGCGACATCACTTCACCGGCGACGAGAAAGAACGGCACGGCGAGCAGCGGAAAACTGTCGACGCCGTTGATCAGCGACTGCGCCAGAACGTCGGCGCTGAAGAGATCGAGATGCAGCATCAGCACCATCGCCGCCAGAAGCAGCGCGAAGGCGACCGGCAAACCGGCAAGAATGCTGATGATGAGAACGGAAAGGAAGAGCGCCAGCGTCATCGTCCCTCTCCACCGGTGTCGGTCTTTGTTTCAGCCGGATGGATCAGGCGCGCGATTGCGATGGCGGCCATCAGCCCACCCGATATGGCGCCGGACAAATACATCAACCCCGTCGGCAATCCGGTGAGCGGCGAAATATTATGCCAGTTGGCGAGGGTCTGGCGGGCCGCACCCCAGAAAAGCATCCCGACCGCCACGAGGATGACGAGCCAGCAAAGCCGCTGCAACACTGGGACGGCGCGCGGCAAGAAAGCTGCCGAAAACTCCGTCACCGCCAGGTGCTCGCCCCGCCGCAGCGCCACGGCTGCGCCGAACATCACCACCCAGACGAAACCGAGCCGCGACAACTCGACGGAACTGCGAATTCCCGACGAGAATCCATATCTCAATACGACATTGGCAAAGACCAGCGCGATCATGGCGGCAAGCAACGTTGCCATGATCGCATCGATCCACCCCCACAGGATCGACACGAGTCGTCCCATCGACATTCCTCCCGAATGAACATTCTGCGGAAACCCATCGCTGCGGTTGCATTTCGCGAGGGTTATCGCTAACCTCAGCCAGATGTTATCGATAACAATGGTGATCGTCAAGCGACTGTGTGTGAAGAGCCGGAGGAGAGGGTGGAGGAGAAACATCGAAGACTCGTGACGCTGCGCGACGTGGCTCAACGGGCGGGCGTCAGCACGATGACCGCGTCCAAGGTGCTGCGCGGCGCCGGGAGCATCTCGGAAAAGACGCGCCAAAAGGTCCGGCAGGCCGCCGACGATCTCGGCTATCTGCCCAACAGCCTTGCCGGCTCGCTCAGCTCGCGCAAGAGCCGCATGGTCGCGGTCATCATTCCCTCGATCGCCGATGTCGTCTTTTCCGAGGTGCTGAGCGGGGTGAATTCCGTCTTGCGACCTCGCGGCTTTCAAACCTTTATCGGAGAGTCGCTTTTCGATCCCGAGATCGAGACGGATCTTTTGCGAGAGATGCTCTCCCTTCGTCCGGCCGGGCTTCTCCTCAACGGCGGCATGGTGCGCAGCCCGGATGCCGAAGGTCTTCTGGAACGGCGGAACTGTCCTGCAATTCACCTGTGGGACAGCGACCATGCAGAGCACGATTTCAGTGCCGGGCTCTCCCACGAAGAGGCGGGGAGGCTGGTTGCAGCGCATTTTCTTGAACGGAATCTGCGGCGCATCGCCTATATTGGCGCGGAGCTTGGCCGGGATCTGTGCGCGCGCCGTCGTTACCTGGCGCTCCACTCCGCCCTTCGCGCCAGAGCAATCGATCTTGTCGACGTGACCAGCGAGTCCATGCCGCGGCAGGCCGAAACCGGCCGTGTCCTGACCGAAAAGCTGATGGAAACGCATCCGCAGATCGAGGCCATCCATTTCCTGAACGATGCCATGGCGCTCGGCGGCCTGTCCCATTTGCACGAGGCAGGCATTCGAGTGCCGGAAAACGTATCTGTCGTCGGGTTTAACGGAACATCCTTGGCGAATGCCGTGCGCACCCGTCTGACGACGATTGATATGCCGCGAACGGAAATCGGGTCGGTGGCGGCCCGGGCGCTATTGCAGATGCTGTCGGGAGAGCTCGTGGACCGCCGATGGCAGGCGCCCTTGCGCGTGGTTCAAGGCAACACGACGCCGAAAATCTGAAAAAAAGTAGGGCGCCATTCGCGGCGCCCCAGCTCGGGAGATCACATCTTGCCCCAGATCTTCTTGTATTCGTGGCGGTAGCCGTTATCCGGGTCGAAGCTGTTCTTCGGCCCGCCGTCGAACTCGACATTATCGGCGGTCACCACGTGCAGCGGCGAGAGGTAGCCAGACCATTTCTCACCGGCGAGCGCGCGGTTCAGTTCGTCGACCAGTTGCCAGCCCTGCAGGTTCAACGGCTCGGCGACGGTCACCTTCTGGAATTGCCCCGCGCGAATGCGCTGATAGGCGGATTCGGAGCCGTCGCCGGCGGCGACGTTGATCGGCGCGTCGGTCCCGCCCTTGCCGGCGGCGGCGAGCGACGGTCCCATGAAGTCAAAATAGAGGTCGTTGATCGCCAGCGAATGGGTCCACTCGTCGCCGT
This sequence comes from Sinorhizobium alkalisoli, assembly GCF_008932245.1. Taxonomy (NCBI): domain Bacteria; kingdom Pseudomonadati; phylum Pseudomonadota; class Alphaproteobacteria; order Hyphomicrobiales; family Rhizobiaceae; genus Sinorhizobium; species Sinorhizobium alkalisoli. The sequence goes on from NZ_CP034910.1 coordinate 1,451,141, forward strand.
ATTTCTGCAGGAGCGAGGTGGTCAGCTGCGGCATGCGCTGCGATGTTTCCGAGATCGGCGTGTCGACATATTCGAGCACCTTGCCGCCGAGCGCCTCGATCTCAGCCTTCATCTTGTCGGCCTTGGCGATGGCGATCGCATAGGTCGAGTCAGTGAAGATGACCACGCCGGGCTTGCCCTTGGCGTCGACGAATGCCCAATTGGCGGCAGCCTTCGAGACTTCCATCGCATCGGTGCTGACATTGGCGAACAGCCCTGTCTTCTCGTCCGGGCCGATCACCGGACCGGCGTGCCAGGCGACAAGTGGGATGCCGGCGGCTTTCGCCTGTTCGAGCGCCGGCGCCTGCTCGACGGCGTCGAAGCCATTGATGATGATGCCGGCCGGCTGCAGCGCCATGGCCTGACCGAACGCCGCCGTGCGACCGCCAATCGAACCGGCACCGTCGATCACCTTCACTTCCCAACCGATCGTCGCCGCAGCCTCTTCGACGCCAGTGGTGACCCCGAGGATGCCGCCGTTCTTCAGGTCGCCGGCGAGCACGACGATGGTCTTGCCCTCCTGGGCCTTCGGGCCAGCCGTTGGCCCGTCCCAGGCGCTCACCTTGTTCGCGTATTTGGTGACGATCGCCTGGGCATCGGCCATCGGATCGGCGAGCGCGACATCGGCGCCCATCAGTGCGATTGCCGCAACCGTGCCTGTCATGAAATTCCTGCGTTTCATTACCCTTCCCTCCCTTGGGTTCGTTTATTCGTGCAGATCTTTGGATTCACTTCTTCCCGGTAGGTTCCGGGGTCACCAGCGCCGGTGCCTTGCGGGCGACTACCCCCCTCCTGCGTTGGGCGTAGCCGGCAATGCCGATCGCGACGAGCAGCGTAACGCCATTGAAGAGCGGTTCGACAAAGAACGAGCCGCCGATTTGCTGGATGCCGGATATGCCGACCGCCAGGATGATCACGCCGATCATCGTGCCCCAGACATTGACGCGGCCGGGCTTGATCGTGGTCGAGCCGAGGAAGGCGCCGACGAGGGCCGGCAGCAGGTACTCGAGACCGACGCTTGCCTGACCGATCCGGAGCTTCGAGGCGAGTAGAATGCCGGCAAGTGCCGTCAGCGTTCCCGAGGACACGAAGGCCGCGATGACGAAGCGGCGAACCGGAATGCCGTTGAGTGCCGCGGCCTTCGGGTTTGCGCCGATCGCATAGACGTAGCGGCCGACCGGCAGATATTCGAGCACGAGCCAAAGCGCGAAAGCGAGGAGCAATACGTAGAGACCGGTGATCGGCAAGCCGAGGACCATGGTTCCGTTCAGCGCATAGAAGCCGTCCGGCAGGACGCCGACAACCTGCCGCCCGCCGGTATGCCAGAGCGCCAGCGCATAAAGAATTGTGCCTGTGCCGAGCGTGGCGATGAAGGAATCGATCCGCGCCACTTCGACGAGCAGTCCATTCAAGAAGCCGGAAAGCGCACCGAGCGTCAGTACGATCGCCACCGCCAGAGGCCAGGGCACGCCGAACATCGTCTGCAGGCTGATCGCCAGGATATGCCAAAGCACGATGCCGTAGCCGACGGTCAGGTCGATGCGACCAGCTGCCATCGGGATCATCGCAGCCAGCGACAGCATTGCGATGATCGCCTTATCGGAGATGATCGAGCGCAGATTGAGCACGGTCGGAAAGGTCTGGGGCAACAGGATCGAGAAGAGGATGATCAGGAAGAGCGTCAGGACCACGAGCCCATAGGCCGGCAGAAAGCGCAGGAGCTTCTGAAGCAGGCTCAGTCCCGCCAGTTCGCCTCGGGTCGGTTCAAGCGCGGTGGATTCGATCGACTGCATTTTTCTCTCCCGGAATTTTCAAGCGGCTTCGGAGGCCGAAGCGGCGGCGATCACCGCCGAAGTCGTCAGGTCGGCCCCCCGCAACTCGCGGAGGATGCGTCCGCGTGAAAAGACAAGGGCGCGATGGCAGATATGGGCGATTTCCTCGAAATCCGTCGATACGACGATGACCGCGAGGCCAGCTTCGATCGCGCGGGCGATCAACCGGTAGATCTCCGCCTTTGCGCCGACATCGACGCCGGCCGTCGGATCCTCGGCAATGAGCAGACGGCGGCCGGTCGCCAGCCATCTTCCGACCACGACCTTCTGCTGGTTGCCGCCGGAAAGCGCCTCGATCGGCAGGCTCTGGTCGTTCGGCCTCAGTCCGACCCGCTCCCCGATGGCATGGGCCATCTCCGCTTCTCGGGAGGGGGAGAGGAAGGAAAGCAGCCTGCGGCCGGTTGCTTGCGGATTGAGGAAGGTGTTCTCCCGCAGCGAAAGCGACATGGCGACCGATTCCTCGGTGCGATCCCTGGCAATCAGGCCGATGCCCGAGCGCATGGCGGCAACCGGGCTCGAGAGATCGGGGCGGACACCCGCGAGCGTGACGTTGCCCGCAAAGGGTTCGCACCCGAACAGGGCACGGCCGACCAGTTCCTGCCCCGCGCCGCGCAGACCGACGAGGCCGAGCAACTCGCCCTTTAACACGTCGAAGGAAACGGGCCCGGCGCCCCCGCATGCGAGGTTGCGGACGCTGACGACCGCCTCGCCCGGCGCGCATTCCGCCTTCAGGAAAAGCTGGTCGGCCTTTCGCCCGACGATCATTTCGATCAATTCCTCCGGTGTCGTCTCTCGGACTGGTTTCTGCCCAACGAGGCGGCCGTCGCGCAGGACTACAACGCGGTCGGCGATCCTGAAGATCTCATCGAGGCGATGCGAGACATAGATCATCGCAACGCCACGCGCTTTGAGCGGCCGGATGGCTTCGAACAGGCGCTCCACCTCGTCGGCCGGAAGGCTCGCCGTCGGTTCGTCCAGCACCAGCACATCCGCCTCCACGGCCAAAGCTCGCGCAATCGCCACCAGGGATTTCTCCGTGCGCGTCAGGTCGTGAACGCGAGTGGAGGGATCGAAGTCGCAGCCGACGAGTCGCAGCGCCTCGCGGGCCCGGTCCTCCGTTTGTTGCCAGTCGATCAGGCGCGACGTCATCGAGAAGCCCTGCGCCAGGCCGACATTCTCCGCGACGGTCATCCACTCGATCAGGCCGAGGTCCTGATGAATGAATGCGACCGGCTGGCGCCTGTTTGGCTTCGGCGGCTGATTGACGTAGAGTTCGCCGCGAAACCGGATCTCTCCGCCATCGGGCCGGTGGATGCCGGCAAGCGTTTTGATCAGCGTCGACTTGCCCGCGCCGTTCTCTCCGAGAAGCGCAAGGATTTCGCCGGCTTCCAGATCGAGCGACACCTCGGATAGAGCCCGCGTGCCGCCAAAGATTTTTGTGATGGAGTGAAACTCCAGAAGCTTTTCACCAACCACTGCGCTCCTCCCAAAGCTCGGCGATTGGAAGAAACCTTATGTTATCGATAACATGCCCGTCAAGTGGCCCTGTGTGGCTGTGACCGGCTCGAGCGGGGGGGGGGGGGAGGGCCGACTACGCCATTTGGTGGCGTTTCCGTACCCGCCCCCTGGGGCTAATCTGAATTCCGGGACAACGCGGATCGCATCAGGACGCAAGTCGACATGCGTCTCCGGATTGCCCGGCATATCATCACGATTCACGAAGTGCGGGCGGCGCGCAATGCTAGAACGTCAGTGGTCGGTTGCGGCAAACCAACGCGATTTGCATGGATCGGAACAGGACTCCGAGTTCATCGGCATTGCCGACATCATTTCGTTCATCCGGCAGCGCATCGTTCTGATCATGACGTTTCCGTTGCTCGGGCTGCTCATCGCGGCATTTTACGTTGCCACTACGGATTCGGTCTTCACGGCGCGGACCCAGATCCTCATTGAACCCAAGATTCCCCAATTGCTGCAACAGCAATCGAGCGAGATCAACCTCTCGCTCGACACCTCCCAGGTCGAAACCCAGCTTGCAGTAATCAGGTCGGAAAAGATTGCTTTGATGGTGATCGACGAATTGGACCTTATAGACAATCCGAAATTCAAGCACATGAACAGCCCGAGCATTCGCGAACGCTTCGATCGGCTGTTGAGGGTGATGGGCGATGCGACCGCCTCCGGGGAAGCTGCGCCAGATGAGCCGCTGCAGCCGCCCCTTGCCCCTGCCGAAAGGGCCCTGGAAACAAGGGACCCAATCCCAAAGCTTTCGGAATTCGAGCGCAGGCGCCGTGTCGTTGAAACGTTCCAGGCGAGCCTGGCTGTCCAGCGTGTCGGCGTCTCTTACGCGATTGACATCACCTTCAAATATGTCGACCCGGAGCTGGCGGCCGAGATCGCCAACGCCACGGCTGCGGCGTTCGTTCGCGAACAACTGGAGACAAGAGCCGCGGCCGCCCGCGAAGGCGTGGCATGGCTGGAGAAACGCATTGAGGAAGTGCGTACACAAATGAATCTGGCGACGCAGATGACCCAGGAGTTTCGCGCCAAGCACGACTACCGCGTCGGTCGCCAATTGGGCGCAGCGATCGTCGACGGCGAAGTCGTGGCGTCGGGGGAAGGGGAGGGCGTCACACGAGGCGGCCCGACCCTCGAGGAGCTCGAGGTTACCGCGGACACGTATCGCAAAATGTATGAAAGCCTCTTGGCAGCCTTCACGAGTTCCGTGAACCAGCAACCTTACCTGATCGCCGACGCGCGCGTCATAACGCCGGCCACGCGACCGCTCGTCGCCAGCCATCCACGGGAAAAGCTCGTACTTGCCTTGGGCGGTCTGGCGGGACTGATGGCTGGTGTCGGCATTGCTTTTGCACGCCACACACTTGATCGGACGATACGGACACCACACCAGATCAGGGACGAACTGGGCCTCGAATGCATCGGGGAACTACCGCCGGTGGGCTGGCTACGAAGCTATGGACGACTGGATGACGTATTGAGACGTCCGGCGTCTCTCTTCAGCCGAAATCTCAGAAGCGCGAAGGCCGCGATCGGACTTGCCGAGAGCGCGCATCGGCTGCGATGTATCGGCATCACCTCGGCCACCCCGGGGGACGGCAAAAGCACGGTTGCGAGCAATCTCGCGGCTCTCTATGCGACGTCCGGTGTGCGCACTCTCGTTATCGATGCCGATGGAGCCCACTCTACCCTGACCAAGCGCCTCCCGAACTCCCCCGCGCCCACTGGAGAAGAGGACCATAGTGCCGAGCAGATAGAAGGGCAAATCATGCGCGTACCGGGGATGCCGTTCGATCTCCTACCAAGCGCAGCATCGGACGCGCAGCGCCTGCTCATAGCCAGCAATATGAAGGCTGCGATCCAGCAGCTTGAGAGCTACGAAGTGATCATTGTCGACCTGCCACCCTTCACCTCCGGACTACATGGTATGGCGGCAGCTTCCGTACTCGACGGCATCCTCATCGTTGCGGAATGGGCAAAGACGCCCGTCGATCTCGCAGCCGAACTGTCGCGGATCCTGCAGGTCACGAAGGCCTCGGTGATCGGAGTGATCATGACGAAGGTCCGCCGCTTGTCGACACGACAATATCGCAAACGAGCAGCACAAACTGCGTACTGAGCGGAAGCGCCGTTCACGTGATGCCAAAGTAGCGGCTCGAATTGCCGCGTGGCCGCACAAGGGTCGCTGCAACACCTTTGAGCTTTCGAGGAGACATGCGCCGGCTGAAGGCGGAGCGTTCCGCGCTTTGGCTTGAGCGCAGGCACCGAGCGCCTCCGAAGCGGGTATGCGGATAGCAACTTGGTAGTAGGTGAAAGCGGCAATCGCGATAGGTGCTACACCCATTGCATTTCTTGCGGTGCGGTTGCGGCGGCTGAAAAATGGTTGCTGAGATGTCGTGGAGATCGCTCATGACAATCAACACACAGGATATCCGGCCGGTCCGTAGTGGAATTTTCACCAGATTCAGGGGCTCGCCGGTCGGCGAGCGCCAGCCTTCCCATTCGCGCGCTACGGCACAGGATTGGCTGCGTGCCCGATGGAAGCCTCATCGGGCTGATTCCGGGTTCAACGGCACTGCAGCGGAGGCAGAAACCCAGGCCCTGCCGACGGGAAAGGCGCTCGGGCGAAACAACCATCCGCTTGGTGGATGGCGTAAGAGATCCCTGGACATCACCGTGGCATCAGTCGCCCTGATTTTGGCGCTGCCTTTGATGCTCGTAGCGGCGATCCTCATCAAAGCCACAATGGGCGGCCCGGTGCTCTTCGCCCACCGCCGCATTGGCTTCAACGGCAGACCATTTGATTGTTACAAATTCCGCACCATGGTGCCGAACGCGGAGCAGGTGCTCGAGGAGTATCTTGCCCGCAATCCGCAGGCCGCCCAGTCGTGGCGGGAGGCCCAAAAGCTCAAACACGATCCACGGATCACCCTTCTTGGCCATGTTCTGCGAAAATCCAGCATCGATGAACTTCCGCAACTCGTCAATGTGCTGCGAGGCGAAATGAGCTGCGTCGGCCCTCGACCCATCGTTACCAGCGAGCTGTCGCGCTATGGATCCCTTGCAGATGATTATCTGAAAACCCGCCCCGGCGTTACGGGCCTATGGCAGATTAGCGGCCGGAACGACATCGACTATAAGCGCCGCGTCGGTCTCGATGCAGACTATGTGCGGAACTGGTCGATCCGGTCCGATCTCAGCATTCTGGCATGGACGGCCCTCGTGGTCATGAGGTTCGATCAGGCATCGTAGAGACCGTGGGGACGGAGCCGGTAAAGCCTTTATCCATCCTGGTTGTCGCAGCCGTCGTGCAAAACCGAGCGGTGCCGCAGACTCGCAAGCGTAAGGCCGATCAAATAGGTGCCTTGCAGCGTGAGTAGGAGCAACAACGTCTTCGACAAGGTATGTTGGCCTGAAAACCCCAATAACTTCATTGTGGTAACGCTCACAACAATGGTTGCGAAGCACGTTGCGAGCAGCGTGGACACCTTGAAGCGGACGCCGATGAGCACGCCGGCCGCTCCGAGTGCAAGGAAGATCCAAGGCAAGGCAACCTCCTCGGCTGTTGTCCGAAGGGAAAGTTTCATCAGCCTCAGAAGAGCAGAGTCGCCCGGCATTGTGAACGTGCCGAACCAAGTTATCCCATGCCTTTAGGATAGCCGCGTTGGCGAACAGCGAGGGCAGCCTTTGACGGGCCGAAGGCGCGCATTTGCGTCACGAGCCAGCGAACATGCCGCAGTTCAAAGCGACGCGGCGATCTTTGTGCGTGCCGCCCTACTGGGCGCTGGCCTCGGGGGGCTTCGCCTGACCGATTGCGAAGGTGGTGACGTCGGGATCTTCCGGTTCAGTATGCGCGAAACTCTCGGGAGCGGGCATCGGAATTTCCACCGTCAGCGTATCGCCCGGTTTGATCAAGGTCGCTTCGGTGGCGGGAAGTTCCTCGCTGCCGTCATTCGTGCTGCGCACGATGGTGTAGACCGGCTTGGCCTGGGCGGCCTGTGCCTGTCGTGCGAGTAGCCGTGGAGCCGCGGTCTCCGACTCGTGGAGCAATCGAAACGCGGTGTCTGCCCTGCGTTCCAGAGCTTCGATCTGCGCTTGCGTTTCACGCAGCATCAAGGTGACTTCGTTCTTATAGCGGTTGCGCAGTTCCAGGATGGTGACTTCCGTCTTGCTGATCTCCTGGCGCGCGCGAAGCAGGCTCGTCTCGGCCGTGAGGCGATCGCTTTGGTATTGCGCGAGCGTGCGGTCGAGCGACATCTCGCGCGGAGCTGCCGCCAGCCCCTTGGACACCAGCGACGATACATCAGACAACTCCTTCTGGATGGATGCGATCTGTTTGTCGCGAAAGACCAGCTGTGCTTCCAGAGACGCGAGCTCCTTTTCCAGAAACGCCCGCAGATTCTCGAGGGCGCGGATCTGCGTGTGCTGGCCCTCGCGGCGGGCCTTGAATATCGACTTTTCCTGCTCAAGGAGAAGCGCGATCGTAGGATCCGCGCGGCGTGACGCGAGGCTCGTGGGAAACTGAATCTCAACGGCGTCCGCTAGCTCAGCCTGCAAGCGCGACCTGCGCGCCAGCAGATTGATGTTCTCCAGGCCGAGAAGGCTCACATCCCCTCGTCCCTGGATCACCTCTCGTTCGAACCTTGCGATGCCTTCCTCTCTCCGTCTGAGACCGCCGGCGATGCTGAGCGCCTGTAGAACGGTGAGTTCCGGTCTATAGGGATATTCCCCCGGCGTCACAACGTGGCCGACGATGTAGAAGGGGCGATACTGGACAACTTCGACGGCTGCGTCGGGGCGCCTTCCGAGGCCCATGTTGCGCATCAGCTGATCGCTGATGGCGTATGCGAGACTGTTCGGCGTAAGACCGGCGGCCGGAATTTCGCCGGCAAAGGGCAGCGATAACGACCCTGCGGCGCTGACCGTGAATACGTCGTTCAATGCTGTCCATTCGAATATTATATCGCGCGAGGCCCGCCACTCGTAAACCTTGATGCGAATCTTGTCCTGGGGACCGAGGATATATTCGTTGTTGGCGACGGCGGCAGTCGGTCCGCCTACGACTAGGCCGGAAAGTACAGCCGACCAAATGATGAAGCCCGCGAGGCGCCGGATGCAACGAGAGAAAACGCGCAACATCCCCGAAAGCGGTATTTGAAGAGTGCGGCGCCCCAGGCTTTGCTGGCGCCTGTTCGAACCTGATACGCGCAATGACGTGGGCATCATCTCGCCTCCGATGGTGCGATCTTCTGAATGTATTCCGGTTCAATGCGCCCCCTCAGCACATGCGCCAGAGCGGTAAAATTGCCGCGCAGACGCCCGCGCCTGTCGACATGTGGCTCCGGCCAGAGGCTGCGCACGAGATTGGCGGTGATATTGCGTCCCATCAGCGGCAGTGCGAAGCTCGCGGGCACCGTGCCTTTCCTGATCAAGTAGATGGGGTTGGCGACCTGGGAGTAGCCGAAGCGCTCGCCGCTGACCCGACCGGCCTTGAGCCCGAGATGCACGCCGCGCAATGTGCTCAGTTCAACGACCCGCCCAAGCCGCCTCAGCTGGCTCGTGAAGTCGATGTCTTCCTGCCAGCCGTAAAGCACCAACCGCTCATCGAAGCGCAGGCGGCCGATCAGTCGCGCGCGTATCGACATGTTGCAGCCATAGGCGCCGATGTGATCGGCCACCTTGGGCTCTCGGGGGGGCAGCTCTGCGTCCGCTGCCAGCGCCTCGATCCCCTCCGTCCAGGTGAGGCCTGCGGTTTTTGCGCCGTCTTTTACAACGTGTCCCATGACCACCGCCCATTCGTGATTCTTCTGAAAGGCGGCCTCGAGAAGTCGGAGATAGTTGTGCTGAGGAATGAAGTCGTCGTCAAAGAAGGTGATCACGTCAGAACGCCCCAGCGCAAGGTCGAGAGCCTGGTTGCGTTGTGCGCACAGCCCACGCTTTCCAGCGACGATCGAAAATGGAAAGCGCGTGGTCTCATGGGCCACGATATCCGTCTCGTCGGGCACCGACACGATCACCTCGTCCGGCAGTCTTTCCTGCCGTTCAAGGTGCTTCAGGAGACGGGCGAGTTGCTCTTTCCGTCCGAAGGTCGCAATGATCACGACCATTTTCATCGATAACCCGGCCTCCAACACCTGACAAAGCACGGGCCCGCTGGCGACCCTTGGCACTTCGCCATCCTAGGCCGAGGGCGGCGGCGATACAGCTTGAGAATAAGGCTATCGGGGTGGACGAGACTGACCCATCGGACGTAGGGCCATACGCATTTGGGCTGCGCCTGCCGCAGAGCACAAAATCCGGTACACCCGATTGTCAGCTTGTCCGCACCGGTCGCCGGACACAGACTGACTGGCACTGCTCCAGGATTGGAGTCGTCCGGAAAGAGCGGAGACCAATGCTGTTTCCGCACGTCCATCCGATCCGGCGGCGGTATATGCAGCTGTTCCAACGCGTCGGCACGACAATCGGGACCGATTTTCGGAAAGCGCGATGCGCAGATTTAAAGAGCGACCTTTGCGCGTCTGAAAAGACGCATGGCGCTGTAATAGTGAGCGCGTTCTCTTGCGTCCGAAAGGATGCTGTGGCGCCGTAACGGTCAAGCGGGATTTCCATATGCATCATGCGCGCCGGGACGAATTGGCAACGATTGCTCGCCTGAAGCACCCTGACAGGCGCGTTTCGCCGGAATTTCCGCTCCCCTTGGTGGATCACGACGCAAGAATCGCCATCGTACATGATTGGTGCCCGAATTTCCGCGGGGGGGAACGTGTCCTCGCGCGCCTATGCAAGCTGTTTCCAGGTGCAGAGGTATTCACCCTCTTCGACTTCCTGCCGCAAGACATAAAAGAGCAATATTTTCGTGATGTGGCATTCCATTCTTCGGCCGCCAACCGATTGCCGATGGTACAGCGATACTACCGCTCCTTGTTTTTCCTCTGTCCCTTTCTGATCGAGCAGTTCGACATCACCGGCTATGATGCCGTCATCTCGTCCTCGGCGGCCTTTGCCCGCGGTGTCCTGACGCGGCCCGATCAACCGCATCTGTGCTATGTGCACAGCCCCATCCGCTACGCGTGGGACGAACAGTTTTCCTATCTGGAGCAGGGCCGTCTCGGATTTGGTCCAAAGGGTCTGCTCTTCCGCTACATGTTGCATCATCTGAGAACCTGGGATACGCGCACCGCCCACGGGCCCGACCTCATGTTGGCGAATTCGACCTATGTGCGCTCGCGCATCCAGCGGATCTACGGCCGGCAGTCCGAGGTCGTGTATCCGCCGGTTGCGCTCGATGAGCTCGAATACATCGAACGGAAGGACGACTACTATGTGACGGCGTCTTTCCTCGCACCCTACAAGCGCACCGATCTCGTGATCCAGGCATTCAATGAAATGCCGGGCCGTCGGTTGGTAGTGGTGGGAGAAGGGCAACAATCGCAGAGCCTTCGTGCCCTGGCACGTTCCAACGTCGTCTTCACAGGCTATCTGCCGCGACAGGAATATGTGAACACCGTCGCAAGGGCCAAGGCCATGGTGTTCGCCGGTTGCGAGGATTTCGGCATTGCCCTGGCCGAAGCGCAGGCATGCGGCACGCCCTTGATCGCATTCGGCCGCGGCGGGGCATGTGATATCGTGCGGCCACTCGGCCAAGCGACGGACGCCACCGGCATTCTCTTCGACCGCCAGACAGTCGCATCCCTCACTCAAGCCGTTGAGCTCTTCGAGCAGAAGCAGTCGGCGATGGCGCCGCAGGCGTGCCGCTCCAATGCGGAGCGGTTCTCGGAGGATCGCTTCGACGCCGCGATCCTGGAGGCTCTTGCCGCCACGAACGCCGCACACTTCAGGCGATAAATCCGGCAATTCGCTCGCTGGACGGCGCAGTGAGCCCGTCCAAGGCGGCCATTGCTTCGAGGTATCGGACTGCCGAAGTCCTCCACTGGAAACTCGACGCTCTCGCCCTGCCAAGACCGATCATCGTTTCGCGCACATCGGGCATGTTGCGCACGCGCATGAAACGGTCGAACCAGGCTTCCGCGTCGTCAGGAGACGCGTAGAGAGCCGCGCCGGCGCAGATTTCCGGCAGGCTCGCCCGGTTCGACACGATCACGGGGCACCCGTTGGCCATGGCTTCGAGGGGAGGCAGGCCGAAGCCTTCGACGAAAGAGGGAAAGGCAAGGCACAGGCAGTCCTGCAGCAGCGCCGCGAGTTCATCGTCCGAGAGCCTACCGAGCCACGTGACGTTGCTCGCCGCGACCTCTCGGCCCGTTGCCCTGAAGACGCGGGCATCGGACATGCCCACGACAGCTATTCGCAGCCCCACGGCTGCGAGCCTGTCGGCCATACCGATGATCAATGCGGTGTTCTTGTGGGGAATTGCGCTCCCGATGACGACGATCGTATCCCGTCCCGCCACGGCCGCGGTACGGTGAGAGTGCCTCGGCCTCCAGGACGCCGCATGCTCGTGGCCGTTCGGGATCACGACGACCTTGGCCGGCTTGCATATCCGGTGACGCACGAGTTCGCCTGCCGAGTAGTGGGAGACGGTGGCGACGGTCGCGACCCTTCGGCCGAGCACAGGGAGCATTGTGCCGTAAAGCAGCCGGAACGGCAGCGAATAGCTCTGCGGATAGATTCGTGTGTTCACGTCGTGGATGCACAGGATCTGCTTGCGAATGCCGAGTGGGCCGGTGTTGCAGAGGCTTAACAAGCCACCTCTAACGTGAGTCGCAAGCGCAGTCTGCTCCCAGAGGTGACCGCGCATCGGCGTGATGACGTGTGTGCGAATTGCCTTCAGCGAAGGAATTTTGGCCTCCGCAGGGGCGAGCAGATCAACCTTGAGGCCGCGCGCGAGGAAAGGTCGCTCGACAAGCAACTCGTCGAGTGCGCGTACGATCTCGAATGCGTATCTCTGGACGCCCGTGAGAGGCTGCGCCAGAAAGCGTCCATTGATCGTCCATGAGCGTTCCATCGTCGTCATCGCATGGATTACAGATAGTAGCCCAAGCCTAGCGCAAAGCACCCGTCCGCGCCTCCTGTCCTCCTTCAGCCCTTGGGGGAGCCATCGATGTCTGGTCGATCGTGTCCGCAGCGGTCGGGCGAGTGGCGATTAGCCGAAAGGCTCACCGTGCCACCATCCTTCGGGTGAACCTCCTAATTGCCTCGCTAAACTTTCCGGTGAGCAGGCTGCGGTCTCCATCCGGGCGCACCTCGAATGGGTCGGTTTCGGGTGGGCGCCTATGGAACTAATTTGGCAGGGATCAAGAGTGAACGGGACCCGACCGCGTGAAAGGGTTCACTTTGAAGACGAACCGCCCTCGCCGGGGGCCCATGCGGAGCGAGAGGCCCCGGCCTTACCTTCCAAGCTCTACCTGTCTCTTGCGTTGGAGCGGCGCGCCGTCTTCGGAGGGGGAGTGGCAAACATGACCGACGTCAGGGGCTCAGACCCTGTTGACCACGCAATCATGACCGCGGCGCCTTTGCCTCGGACGCCGCATGGACTGGCGACACTCGACGCCGACCGGCATCGTATCTGGACGATAAACGGAGATTTTCTCGCCTTGAGGCCGACCGGTGTTGCCCGATATGCGCGAGAAGTTACAATGGCGCTCGACGCGCTGGTCACTGAACGTCATCCACTTGCGCATGGGCTTGAGCTTACTGTCGTGGCGCCAAGCGAGCCGACTGGAGAATTCGGCCTGAAGTCGATCCCGGTGCGCGTCGTAAGCGAATACCGCCGACCGCGATTGCCGCAGTTCTGGGTGCAGGTGCAATTGCCGTTTGACGTGAGCGGCGGACTGCTGAGCTTCTGCAATCTCGCGCCGGTGGCGGTGAGGCGGCAGATCGTCTGTATTCACGACCTCCACACGCGGCTGATGCCTCAGAGCTATGGGCGAGGGTTCCGTTGGGCGCACCGGCTGATACTTCCCCTGCTCGGTCGCAGAGCTGCTGCTATCACCACCGTATCGAACTTCTCGCGAGACCACATCGTCGGCTTCCACTTGGCGCCGTTCGAAAAGGTCGCTGTCACCTATAACGGAAGCGACCACGTGGCGCGCTGGGAACCGGCGAGGTCCTTGCTCGAAGTCGGGCGGCGACCTTTCGTCTTTTGCCTCGGCCAGAGCCAGGCATACAAAAACGTAGAACTTCTGTTGAAGCTCGCTCCGGCATTGGATCGGATGGGCCTTGACCTCTATATGGCAGGGGACTTGGACACCGCCCTCGTGGAGCGATTTCTCCCACGGGGATCTTCGAACCTGCGTTTGCTGGGGCGTGTCAGTGACGACGACTTGGCCAAGGCGCTTTCGCGAGCGCTGTGCTTCCTCTTCCCTTCCCGTATCGAAGGCTTTGGTTTGCCCGCCGTCGAAGCGATGGCGCTTGGATGTCCGCTTATCGCCTCGGCGTCACCTTGTCTTCCGGAGATTTGCGGCGATGCTGCTTTCTATGCTGACCCGGATGACGTCGAGGCTTGGGTCCATTTAATCTCTCAGCTTCTCACCGAGGACGATATCCGTTGCCGACTGGTGGAAAAAGGCAGAGAGAGGGCAAAGGCCTTTTCATGGCGTGCCGTGGCCGAGACATATCTGCGCCTGATGGCGGATATCGACTCGTAAATCCGAGCGGGCGCCGCGCAACGGCGCTGCCACGCGGGGTTGACGGCCGTTCAGGGCCGCGATCGTGCGTATTGGTCCCGAATTGATCCCACGATATCGCTCGCCACAGTGCAAGTGCGCATTCCTTCCTGCCGGCCTGCCTTCTGCAGGGTCGTCATGGCGTCTTTGAGTAGCCCCCTTATTTCCTTGGATGACAGCAGTTCGGACGCTTCCAATTCGAGCAAGAGCGATTCCGTAATGTGCAATGCGGCAAGTGCGATCGCTTTCGGCTTGGCCTTGAGGACCTTGGGCCGGCGCCGCGCCGAGTGGCCGTTGGTGGACTTTTTTCTCGCCATCGTCGGGCATCACTGAGTTGCAATAGCGCGGGCGCTGCCGGGAGAGACGACATCTGGCCTTTCGAGCCGGCGCAGGCGCTCCATGTCCTCAGGTCAAACTTTGTTCAGCCGACCTCAGAACTCCTTGAAGGTAAACGCGAAACGGGGCGGATGAGACCGGGCGCTTCGTATCGACTGATTGGCTCGGTCCGCCGTTGATATTAGCCATTTACATGGAGACTCCCAAGAGGAGGGAGATACCGAATTTGCATTAGCCCCGATTGGCAATCTTACGTCGATCTCCACTCGATGTATCATGCATGCCCCAGAGAAAGAGGTGCATCGGAAATGACATTTGCCTCTCACGCATTTCCTGCGGTGCAGGAGGCCCAGGTCTTCCGCGTAGGACTCGACGATTGCGACAAGGCCTATCTGAGCTCGCTCGGCTTCGTTCTGAGGCGCTACCCGTCGCATGCCGTAATCGCCCGGCAGGGAGACGAGCAGGATCGCATCTTCGTCGTGCATTCCGGTTGGGGCTGTATCTGCACCGAGCTTCCAGATGGGGAGCGGCAGATCCTGGATTTTCCGCTGAAGGGAGAGATCGTCGCCTCTCGGCCCTTCGAGGGCGAAGCCGCCGAATCATTTATTTCGCAGACGGAACTGACCGCGTTCGAGGCGCCTGCCAAGGCATTGCTTGCGGGGCTCGCCCGTTCTCCCAAACTCGCTGCCGTCCTTCTGGGAGCGATTGCCCGTCAAAGGGCGATTCTGGTCCAGCACTTGACCAATCTCGGCCGGAGAAGCGCTTTGATCCGGACGGCTCACCTGCTCCTCGAGTTGGGCACGCGCCTTGAAATGGCGAATGCCGCAAAGCGGCTTGGGTTCGAATGTCCGCTGACCCAGTACGACCTTGCAGATGCGCTCGGGCTCACCGCGATCCACGTCAACCGCATGCTGCGCGAACTGAGGGAGCGGGGCTATCTTGAATTTCGACACGGTGCCGTTCATTACCTGAACAGACAGGGCCTCGAGTGTTTCGCAGGTTTCGATCCGGGGTACCTCCGATTGCCCGGCTAATCATGGGGTCGGAGTAAGAGCCCAATAGCTTGAGCTAAACCAAAGGGGTTATATTATCAGCACCCCCCGATAGAGAATACTAATCTATAATTACAACGTACTATTTCGATGAAACCGAGACAAAATCGACATAAAGCATCGATATTAAGATTCGGCATTCTTAACATAGGTTAATACACCACCCTCGTTTAGGCACTATCGTTCGATCTGATATTCGTAAATGGCTCCGCTTCGGCGCCATTCACAAAAATTTTATTATGAAACGGTGACCCGACTCGCCGTTCGGTTCAGTCCCCTCGGTTGTTTGCGCCTGCGTAGCGTGGCGGGGAGTCTTATCATGCATTCAATTGCCCCAACTTACGAGAATTCCGCGATTAGCGCGTTAAATGGATCCATATCTGACGATGCCGCCGGTGAAACATGCGACAGGGCGGTAACCGATGCGGTTCTGCTCCTCCTCGACCACCGCACGCTCGATAGGGAATGCCTGGCCCAATGCCTCGTATCGTACGGCGTGGGTCTGGAGGTCCTGGCCTTCGGATCGACGGAAGAATGGCGAAAAGACGGGGCTGTCCACCCCCCCATTGCGGCAGTCCTCGTGAATATAGGCGGCCGGAAGGTCACCGATCCAAATATCGCCGCAGAGATTGCCGGCCTGGTCGTGGAGTTTCGACCCACACCTGTCGTGGTCCTCGCCGACACCGACGAATTGGCTCAGATTCTCAAGGCACTGGAGTGCGGGGTGAAGGGCTATATTCCAACCACGATTGGTTTCGACGTCTGCGTGGAAGCGGTCAAGTTGGCACGCGCCGGAGGTATCTTCGTTCCCGCGAGTAGCGTGCTTGCCACCCACAAGGTCATGGACTCAGGCGGAACACTGGCGCGACGGCCCATGGCTGGGATGTTCACGCAGCGCCAGGAAGAGGTCATCCGCGAACTCCGATGCGGCAAGGCCAACAAGATCATCGCCTATAAGCTCAATCTGCGCGAGAGCACAGTCAAGGTCCACATTCGCAATATCATGAAAAAGCTGAAGGCCACCAACCGGACCGAGGTGGCTTACAAGCTCAGCGAGATGTTTCCTGTCGAGCTCGGAGCCCGGGATTAACCGGGACTGCCGCAACCACGATCTTCCAATCGTTCCCAGCAGCCGACGGTCGCGAGGTGTGCAGGTGAATTTTCTTCGTATCGAACCAGAACGGGTGTCTGAGCCAGAGGCTGAAGCCATGCCCGACAGATTTGCCGTTGAGACCAGTCCACTGATCAAGGCGAGCGGCTTTCGGGAATATGATGCGCGATGGTGGTTCGGCCGTCCGGACGACGGTAAGCCGTCGGAATTGAACCTCATGGGGGTACAGGCACTGGGCATGGGGCTCGGCACCTTCATCCGGCGCTCAGGCATTGGACCGGATATCGTGACGGGGCATGATTTCCGCGCCTATTCGCTTGGCATCAAGCTGGCCTTGGTCTGCGGACTCATGGCGGCGGGCGCCCGGGTCAACGACATCGGTCTAGCGCTATCGCCGATGGCGTATTTTGCACAGTTCGCCCTCGATGTGCCATCGGTCGCGATGGTGACAGCCTCGCACAATGAAAATGGCTGGACCGGGGTCAAGATGGGGATGGCCCGGCCGCTCACATTCGGCCCGGACGAGATGGCGGAACTCAGAAGGATCGTCCTGGAGGGCGACTTCGACCTGATCGGCGGCGGCGCCTATACATGCATTGCGGACTTCCGCCGGCGCTACATCGACGATCTCACCCGCGGCAGGCGCATCGGCCGGCCGCTCAAGGTCGTGGCTGCCTGCGGCAACGGTACAGCCGGCGCCTTTGCACCTGATGTGCTGGAGCGGATCGGCTGCGAGGTGATCCCGCTCGACTGCGAACTCGACTACTCCTTTCCGCGCTACAATCCCAATCCCGAGGACATGGCGATGCTTCATGCCATCCGGGACAAAGTGCTGGAGAGCGGCGCCGATGTCGGGCTGGGTTTCGATGGCGACGGGGACCGCTGCGGCGTGGTCGACAATGAGGGTAACGAGATCTTCGCCGATAAGGTCGGCGTGATGCTGGCGAGGGATATCTCCGCCTTGCATCCCGGCTCGAATTTCGTGGTCGACGTCAAGTCGACCGGACTGTTCGCCACCGATCCGGTGCTGAATGCAAGCGGCGCTCGCACTGACTACTGGAAGACAGGTCATTCCTACATCAAACGCCGGGTCGCCGAACTTGGCGCCATCGCGGGCTTCGAGAAGTCGGGGCACTTCTTCTTCAATCCGCCGCTGGGACGCGGATACGACGACGGGCTGATCACGGCGATCGCTGTCTGCGAGATGCTCGACCGCAGTCCGGACAAGAGCATGGCTGAGCTCTACCGGGCGCTGCCGATGACCTGGGGCTCGCCGACCATGTCACCGCACTGCGGCGATGACGTGAAATACGCCGTCGTCGAGCGCATTGTGGAGCGGTTTCGCACGATGCAGCGCGACGGGTTGCCGGTCGCCGGGCAGAAGATCGTCGACCTCGTGACCGTCAACGGCGTGCGCGTGGTGGCCGAGGACGGCACCTGGGGATTGGTCCGGGCTTCATCCAACAAACCGGAACTCGTCGTGGTGGTGGAAAGCCCGGTCTCGGAAGCGCGCCAGCGGGCCATGTTCGAGGCGGTCGATGGCGTGCTCCGGGAGCATGCGGAGGTCGGCGCCTATAACCAGACAATTTAGAGCGGACGAGGAAATCGCGCGTGGTTCGGCCCAGGCCGGCAGCAAAGCGAAGGAGACGGGTAAATGGCGGAACGGATCTCCTGTTTCGTGATGAGCGGTGGCGTCGGCTCGCGGCTTTGGCCGCTGTCGCGCGAGGATAATCCGAAGCAATTCCATGATCTGGCCGGACACGGTTCGATGCTGGTCAGCACTGTCCAGCGCCTGAAGGCCCGGCCAGAGGGCGAAACGCCAATCCACCTGATCGCCTCCGAACGCCATGCCGAGCGGGTGCGGGCGGACATGGCTGGCATAGATCTCGCGGGCGGCCGGGCGATCTTCGAGCCGGTCGGCCGCAATACGGCGGCGGCAGTGGCGGTGGCGACCATCGAAACGATCGCAACCTACGGCGACGGTCTCGTCCTGGTTGTTCCCTCTGACCACGAGATCGCGACCGAAAAGCAGTTTTGGGAAACCGTGGAAAAGGGCACGTCGGCTGCAAACGCCGGTAGGCTCGTCGTCTTCGGAATCACGCCCAGCCAGCCGGAGACCGGCTACGGCTATATCGAGGCGAGAGGGGAGGGTGATGTCCGCGATGTCGCGCGCTTCGTCGAAAAGCCGGACCTCGAGACCGCAAAAGCCTATGTGGAGTCTGGAACCTTCTTCTGGAACGCGGGCATTTTCCTGTTCCGCGCCGGCGCCATGCGCGCAGCGTTCCGTAGCCACCGGCCCGAAATCTGGGAAGCGGCTGTGCGTGCCTTCGCGGCGGCGGCGAGAGAAGTTTCGGGTACATATCTGCCGCACGGGCTCTATTCTGCAATTCCTTCGGTCTCGATCGACTATGCGATCATGGAGAACGCCAGCGGCATCGCGATGGTGCCGGCCGGCTTCCGCTGGAGCGATCTCGGCTCCTGGCAATCCCTCCTCGACGTCAGCCCGACGGACGCGAATGGCAATGTGGCGGTTGGCGATGTGGTGGCCATCGATTGCGAGCACGCTTACCTGCGCAGCCAGGGACGCCTGCTTTCGGTGATCGGACTTAGGGACATTGCGATCGTGGCAACGGCCGACGCGACGTTCGTGGCACCGGTGGCGAAGAGCCAGGAGGTCAAGCGGATCGTCGAGCAGTTGGAAAAGTGCGGTCGCCTGGAGACCAAGTTCACACCAGCGCATGACCGGGTAATGCTGCCGGGCGCCTGGCGGCAGCGTGTCGCGCATTGGCTGTTGGAGGAGACGCTGCCGCTCTGGTCGACCATGGGCGTCGACGAGCGCCATGGCGGCTTCCATGAGGCATTGAGCTTCGAGGCTGCGCCTTTGACGAAGCCAAAACGCATGCGCACCATGGCCCGACAGGTCTATGCCTTTTCCGTGGCGAAATTGCGCGGCTGGGATGGAGACGCGGACCGGCTGATTGCCCACGGCCTCGCATTCATGGGCAAAGGGCGCACCGAAAGCGGAGGTTGGGCTCGGGTGCTTCATGTCGACGGCGCCATCGCCGACGCTTGCGAAGATGCCTATGACCACGCCTGCGTACTCCTGGCGCTGGCGCATGCTCATCAGGCAGGCAATCCGGACGCGCTGCGGCTCGGCCAGGAGACCTTGGCCTTTCTCGATGCGCATCTGGAGGATGAGCGCCTCACCGGTTTTCTGGAAACTTCCGACGGCACCGAACTGCGCCGGACCAACCCTCATATGCATCTGCTCGAGGCTTTCCTGGCCTGGTACACGGCCACCGGCGAGCGCGGCTACTTGCGCCGGGCCGCACGTATCATCGACCTGTTCCGCAGCCACTTCTTCGATGCCGAAAGCTGGACCATCGGCGAATATTTCGACAACGCCTGGAAGCCGGCGGCAGGCGAGCAGGGACAATGGACGGAGCCGGGCCATCATTTCGAATGGGCGTCGCTACTGGTCGAGTTTGCCGGCAAGAGCGGCCAGGCGGATCTGATCGCTTTCGCCAGAAAGCTCTACGCCTCCGCGATTGCCAACGGGCTCAACCGCTCGACGGGGTTGGCCTATGGTGCCGTGTCGCGCTCCGGCCTGCCGCTCGATCTCGGCTCACGGAGTTGGCCGCAGGCTGAGGCGGTAAAGGCCGCTGTTGCCCTCGACGGCACCGGGGGACCGGACCTCAAGCCAGAGATCGAGGCTCGTGTCGGCCACCTGTTCCGCTGGCATATCGATCCAGCGCCGCTCGGCATGTGGATCGACCGCATCGACGAAAAGGGCAGAAGCGTCGCAACCGAAGTCCCGGCCTCCATCTTCTATCACCTCGTCACCGCGCTCATGCAATATCTCGACAAGACGGAAGGAGCGGCCACCGTTTACCAGTTGCCGGCATCCGATGGAAAATCCACTTCGGAGGCGTCCTTTATCAAGGCATCGGCGTGACTTGCGTCGTTTGAAGGCACTGGCGCCGCTTCGCCAACAGGGCGCCACTGATGCGCGAGAAGGAAAATCGCCCGGCTTCGGAGGACACGTGGCCGGGCGATTTTTCAATTCTTCAGGTAAGACATTGTCTTACAACGAAACAACGGAACACCCACGGGACGGAAGTTCGCGAGCTGTTATATCCGTGGCATCCCTGGTTTGGGCGGCCCGTTCATATTCATGAGGTGCTCGCGAAGGGAACCGCTGTTTTCCGTTGCAGCCTTTCCGGCGCTTCCTCTGGCAGATCTCTGGAAGTACCAGCATGGATGTTCGATCGGTCTCTGAGTGCGAATTGGCGCACCATGCCGTTTGCGCATGTTGAACTTGCCTGCCTGCAATCTTTGGCCGGGTTGCTTGAAGAGGCAGGCGGCCCATCACAATCGGCCAAGATGAGCGCAGCATCGGTCTCTCACGAAGCGAGTCGGAGAGATGTCCATGCCACGCCAGTTCATGACATATCAGTTCGATCTGTTCTCGGGTCTACACAGCGGGAGGACAGCGGCGATGCCGCAATGGCAGGAGTTGCCGGAAGGGACGCGCCAGGCCCTGACGGCGCTCATGGTGCGCCTGCTCATCGACCACGCAAACGGCGGACGCGCCTCTCAACGGAAGGAGGCCGGTCATGATGCATGAGAAGATCGGGCCACACCATCTGGAGCGCAAGGCCATCCTGTACGTCCGACAGTCGTCTGTTTCTCAGGTTCTGCACAATCGCGAAAGCAGCGCTCTTCAATACGCCATGCGCGACCGGCTGACAGCACTTGGGTGGTCGCGCATTGAGACGGTGGATGACGATCTTGGTCGTTCGGCGGCCGGAGGCGTGACCCGTGCCGGTTTCGACCGAATGGTCGCCGAGGTCTGCCTCGGCAAGGTGGGCGCTGTGGCCGCACGAGAGGTGTCGCGATTTGCCCGCAACAGCCGCGATTGGCAGCAGCTCATCGAGATGTGCCGCGTCGTTGATACCGTTCTGATCGACCAGGAAGCGGTTTACGCCCCACGCCAGGGCAATGACCGGCTGCTCTTGGGCCTGAAGGGCAGCCTCAACGAGTATGAGCTCGATCTCTTGCGTCAGCGTTCCCTTTCCGCCCGCTACGAGAAGGCCCGCCGCGGAGAGCTTGTCGTCACGGTCCCGGTCGGCTTTTTGAAGGTTGGCGACAGGATCGAGAAAGATCCCGATCGGCGCATCCAGGAAGCCATTGCACTCGTCTTCAACAAGGTCGCCGAACTCGGCAGTGCACGACAGGCGCTGCTGTGGTTCCTCGAACATGGGTTGGATCTGCCGGTCAGGCGCGCCAATGGTGATGCCATCTGGCGCAGACCCAACTATGCGACCATCCACCGGATGATTGCGAACCCGATCTACGGCGGCGCTTATGCTTATGGTAAGAGTCGTTCCGTGCCGGGATACGGTGGCCGATCTGGAATTCGTCGCAAGGCGCGTGATGAATGGCTGGCCTTGATCCCGGATGCGCACGAAGGTTACGTCAGTTGGGAACGGGCGGAGGCGATCCGCAAGATGGTCAGCGACAATGTACCGGCCAGCCGCCATCATGGAGCGCCCAAGCATGGCGACGCTCTGCTTGCCGGTCTTTTCCGCTGCAAAAGATGCGGCCGGAAGCTGACGGTCCGATACACAGGGGCCAACCATAACATCCCGCGCTACTCCTGCTGGCGAGGGCTGCTCGACAATGGCGAGCCACGTTGCATCGCTTTCGGCGGCCTGCGGGTCGATGACGCGATCGAAGAGGCGCTGCTCGGGGTGGTCGAACCGGGAGCCATCGCGGCCGCCGTCGAAGCAGAGCGCAATAGGGCCAGCCAACGCGACCAGGTCCAGGACGCCCTCCTACGCGATCTTGAGGCAGCACGCTACGCCGCCGACCGGGCATTCCGGCAATACGACGCGGCTGATCCTGAGAACCGGCTGGTGACGTCGGAGCTTGAGGCGCGCTGGAACAAGGCGCTCACGCGCGTCAGCGAGATGGAGAGTAAGATCGCCAGCCACCAAGCCGCGACGCCACAATCAACGCCTATGTCGACATTGGAGATGGCAGCGCTTGCGGGGAGCCTTCGCACCGTCTGGGCAGCGCCAGCGACCGATGCAAGGCTCAAGAAACGCATCGTGCGCACGGTTATTCATGAAGTGATCGCCGATCTCGACGATATGACCTCGGAGATCGTCCTCGTCATCCATTGGGTTGGCGGGATCCACACGGAACTGCGCTTGCCGAAGCGGCATCGCGGGCAACGAAACGCCACGCCCGACGACATCATTGAGGCGGTGCGGCAACTCGTCCTCATCGCCAACGACGATGTGATTGCCGGGGTCCTCAACCGCAATGGATTGATGACCGGCAATGGCAATCGCTGGACCCGCGAGCGGGTCACCGCACTGCGGTCATACCGCAAGATTCCGGTCTTTCGCCCGCAGTCAGACGGGATCGAGCCCTGGCTTAATCTGGGCGATGCGGCGCGGTTGCTCGGGGTCGCGCCAAAGACGTTGAGGCTAGCCGCAGAGGCCGGCGAGATCGAAGGCGTTCATCCCTTGCCGGACGGTCCGTGGATCTTCAGCCGGTCAAAACTCGCCACTTCGCGAGCGCAACAAATCGTTCATCGCGCCCGACAGAACCCTAGATACCCCACGGGATCGCCTCCAGATCAGGAAAATCTATTCCCTTCAACAACATAGAAAGATGGGCGTTATGAAACAGGATTGTAGAACTCGACCCAATCATCCACGATCAAGCTGCCATCGAAAGCAGCAAGGTCCGAGACCTTCTACGGCGGAACGCGGTAGTCGATCACGGATTCCACCGAATCTGCGGAGCCGGGAAATCGTGGTCAAAGAACACCCGAGTCGCGACGACCCGCTTCCACGGCCCAGGCTGGTGCCAAACGAGTTGGGTCTCCGTCGCCTCGTCCGGTTCTCCATAACGATCGATCACCAACTGGGCAGCCTCGCGGGATAGCTGCGGCCAACCCTCGACGTACTGGGATGTCATGATTATCTCCTTCGCGGCGACCGCTCTCGCAGTCTGGTTGTCCTGATCTCCCGGAACCGGCGTCGTGACTTCCAACCGACGCCAGACCGTTCTGTTCCTTCACTCCGAGAGATCGCCACGGCCAGGGACCGGAACTATTGGCAACCAAGTTCGTTAGCGCTTTGAGAATGGGAGTGGACCATGCCGCGCCAGGGAAAAACGCAACAGCACCAGCCGGACCTCACCAAATCGACAGGGACCGAAACCAGGCGTGAGCGCCAGAAGGCGCGCCCCAACAGCGAGGAACTGACCGAGCCGAAAGAGGTGTGGAAGGAATCCGAAGCAACCCCGCAGCCAATCCCGAAACCCAAATCGGAGATCGGTAGAAAGCGCGTCGCGGACGCGGGCGACCTCCAAGACGGGGAGCCCTCGCCCTACGAGACCGAGGTGCAAGCCGATCGCGTCGCAAAGCAGACGGACCGGAATCGCCCCACGACGACAAAGAGGCGCTAGCGCATCGACCCGAAAATCGAAACCGGTTTCCGGAAAGTTCGATGCGCCGATTCAAAATGCGACTCTTGAGCGCCTGAAGCGGTGCACGGCGCCAGAACATCGAGGAGCAAGACAATGCTATGGAGCGCATCCGACATGAAGGGCTGTGGCATCGATGCCACCGACGGCTCGATCGGTACCATCGGCGATCTTCTATTCAACGACCAGAACTGGACCGTTCGCTGGTTCGTCGTCGAGACGGGCTTGGTGTTCACCGGGCGAAAGGTGCTCTTGCCGCCATCGGCGATTCTATCGTCAGACTCCATTGGACGGCTTCTGTCCGTCAACGTGACGAAGCAACAGGTCAAGGACAGTCCTGAGATCGATGTCGATGCACCCGTCTCGCGCCAGCAGGAAAGCAGCGTCTACGATCACTATGGCTGGCACCCCTATTGGGGGCCTCACACCTATTTTGCGCCCGGCGCCAGGGCTCCGGTCGTGCCGGCGCCGACTCCCGAATACGAGGAAGAACAGGCGGCCGATGTGCGAGGAGAGGGCGATCCGCATCTGCGATCCGCGAACGAAGTCACCGGCTATTACGTCAACGCAACGGATGGCGACATCGGTCATGTGGAGGACCTGGTCGTCGACACCGATGCCTGGGCGATCCGTTACATCGCCGTGGATACGGTGAATTGGTGGCCTGGCAAGAAGGTGTTGATTTCGCCGGCGTCCTTGACCGACGTGATCTGGGCCACCCAGACCGTGGACATCAACCTTACGCGCGACCAGATACGCAATGCGCCGGAGTATCTCCCGGGTGAATCGATCGATCGCGCCTATGAAACGCGCTACCACGACTACTACGGCTATCCCTATTATTGGAAATGACCCGGTCGCGAGCAGGCGCTGCCGCAGTACGCGTACCTCCGCGGTGATCGCTGCGGATGGGCGGTAGTCGGAAATTCACGGCAACTGCTTTTGTATCGGAAGCCTGTGCCGGCAAATTTAACTTCCCGCCGACCTTTCAAGCTCCGCTTGCTCAGATGGTGCCTCGGCGCGAGAACGGTCGTCGTCCTCGCGTAACCAAAGCGTCTTCACCAGGACCACCGACAAAACGGTCAGCGGGGCGGCAAGAACCACCCCCATCGGGCCAAGGACGATTCCGAAGGCGACGATCGCGAAAATGGCCAGAGCAGGCGCGAGATCGACGGCCTTGCGCTGGATCAGTGGGGCAAGCAGCAGGCCCTCTGCCTGCTGGATAGCGAAGTAGAGCGCGAACACGAGCAGCGCCTTGGTCGGCCCCTCTACCAGCCCGAGTGCAACCGCCGGTACTGCGCTGAGGACCGGACCGACATACGGCACGAATTCGAGCACCCCGGCCAGGAATCCGAGAGCCACCGCCGAGGGAATACCGAGAGCCAGCAGCCCCAGCGTCGTTGCGAGGCCCACCGCGGCCATGGCGAGGAACTGCCCGAGCAACCATACCCGGAGAGCGTCCTCGGCCGAAGCGATGGTCTTGCCGGCCCTGTTTCGCCACCTACCCGGTAGCAGCTTGAGAAAGCCTTCACGATAGCTCCTGGGCCGGGCGGCGAGATATATCGCCCCGGCCACGACCAAAAGCGTCTCGACCAGGGACGAATAAATGACAGTCGAAAGCCCCGATATACCGCTCAATAGGCTGAAGTTCCGAAAAACGCCGCGCGCTTGCTGCTCGAGCCATTCCAGCGGGTCTTCAAGACCAAGCCAGTTGCCGGCCGAAACGGCCAACTCCGGAGCGCGCTCTGCTAACTGCGTTATTTCGCCGCCGATCTGAGAGCCGAGAAGGAAGCTGAAACCCGCGATGGCCGCAACGATCACGGCCGCGGAGACGAACAGAGACAGGTTCCAGCCGGTCCCGAGCCAGGTCCTGATGAATTGCGAGAAGGCGCTGAGCGCGATGGCCAGCAGGACAGCGGCGAAGACAAGCATGAGGAAATGCCGCAGTTCCCAAATCAGCAGACCGCCAACGACCAGTGCTGCCCCGACGAGGACGGGCCGGACCGAAAAATCCGTAGGTCTTGGGTTCGCTGACATCCGGATCACCTGCTTCGCTCGTGTCGCCATACTTGGTCGAATCGAAATCTCTCTCCGATGTTCCGGATTTGCGGAACCGCGAGGCAGACGGATTGCCGTTCAGGCCTGCGTAGCGGCACGCACGCGCTCGGGCTGGAGCGGCAGGTCTCGGATTCGGACACCGATCGCGTCCGCCACGGCATTGGCGATCGCTGCTGCTGCGGGCCCCTGGGAGGCCTCGCCGGTGCCGAGAAAAGGCTCGCCCGGCCGGTCGATGACATGGACTTCCACCGTCTCCGGCACCGACGGGAAACGCATGATCGGATAGCCTGCCCAGTCGGCCGATCGGACTCCTTCCGAATTGAAAAGCACCTGCTCGAAAAGCGTCCAGCTCGCCGACTGCACGAGCCCGCCTTCGATCTGGTTGCGAATGCCGTCCGGATTGACCACCTGGCCGCTGTCGCAGGCGGCAACCGCCCGGCCAAGCCTGATGTGCCCGGTTGCGCGATCCACTTCCACGTCGATGGCAACGGCGCAATAGGCGGCGAGATTCTTGTAGCGGGCGTAGGCAAGGCCGCGCCCGCGCCCGGGTCTCCGCTCCCAACCATCCCAATCGAACGCCTGTACGGCCGTCGTCACGACTTCGCGCGCCCGCGGATCCTCGAGCCGGGCAAGCCGGAACTCCACCGGATCCACCGCGGCGGCAAGCGCCAGTTCGTCCATGAAGCTCTCCAGCGCGAAGACGTTCATATAGGCCCCGAGGGAGCGCAGGGCCGATGTGCGCAGCGGCATCTCGCTGATGAAGTGTTCGACCACGCGCGCGTTCGGAATTCTATAGGGTGGAATCGCATTTCGGTCGGCTCCGCCGGCCGGTTGCGGGATGTTGGTGGGCGCTTCCGGCTCGAAGGCGTTGGATATGAGCTGGGCCGGCAAAAGGTTGCCTGCCGGGCCCGGCCTCGTGGTATGCGGATTGCTCCAGACTTCGTAGTTCCAGCTCGATATGTCGCCTGTCGCAGAAACGGAGCCATTCGCACGCACGATCATGGCCGAGCCATAGGGTTCCCATTGATGCTCGTGATCACGCATCCATTGGATGCGGACCGGGCGATCGGGCACGGCGCGTGCCAGCAGGGCCGCATCGGCTGCCGCATCGTCCGCGCCATTATGACCGTAGCAACCCGCGCCCTCCATATGGATAAGCCGCACGGCTGCCTCCTCCATGCCGACCATCTCGGCGATCGCCGCACGATCCGGGTAGACGCCTTGGGTATGGCTCCAGATGGTGAGCTGACCATTCTGGAAGAGCCCCACCGCACAGGACGGGCCTATCGATCCGTGCATCTGGTAGGGCCGTGTATAAGTAGCCTCAACGAGCTTCGCGCCGTCAGGCGGCGGCACGGCGGTTTCCGGTCCGCTGATCACGCTGCTCTCCGCCGGCAACTGCATCAGATGATCATAGATGTCGCTTTCGGAGGGCAACGAGGCGCCACCTTCCCACTGCGCGGCCGTTTGAAGCGCCTGCATCGCCTTAATCGCCTGGAACTCTCCTTCCGCGATTACGCCGAGATAGTTGCCGTCCCGCACCACCCTGATCACGCCCGGCATGTCGTCTATCTGCGACGTATCGAGGTCGGCAAGACGCATGCCGCGTCTCGGCGGACGCACGATGCGGGCATGCACCATGCCCTCAAGTCTCAGGTCGTGCACATAGGACGGCTCGCCGGTGACTTTGCCCGGAATATCGACGCGCGGCACCGGCTGCCCCATAATCGTGTAATTCCCCGGTTCGAAGAAGCCGGTCTGATCGTTCACCGTCACATGAAGCGACTGCCCGCTGACCAGTTGCCCGTAGCTTCGCCTTTCGCCGGAACTGCTGACGACAGCACCGTCCTCAACCTCGAGATCGCCGGCCGCGACACCCATCTCCTCGGCCGCCAGACCGATCATCATCCGGCGCAGATGTGCTGCGGCATGCAAAATAGCGGTGCCGCTATGTTGCATGGATTGGCTGCCGGCCGTGTAGCCTTCGTCGGGCGTTTGCGCCGTATCGGCGGTGAGGAGCCTGATATGCGAAAAGTCGACCTTGAGCTGTTCCGCCGCGATCTGGCTGAGGGCTGTGCGGATGCCCTGACCGAGTTCGGCCTTGCCGGTGAAGACCGTGATGCTTTCGTCGTTGTCGATGCGTATCCAGGAATCGAGGAAAGGAAAATCGGAAAGGCTTCCTGGAAGCTTGGCGGGCGAGGGAGCAGCGGTCGGCGCGCCTTCCTGGGCCGTGAGCCGGCCGGGCGAAATCGAGAAATAGAGGACCAGCGCACCGCCGCCCTTGAGAAGCGAGCGGCGCGACAGTTCCAGGTGATCAAGGGCGGTCATTGGCCAGGCTCCCCTGCGGAGGATGTTTGTTGCTGAAAGCTTTCGCTCGCCCGGTGCACGGCGCGCAGGATCCGCATATGCGTTCCGCAGCGGCAGAGAGAGGGCTCGAGGGCCGCGCGGATGGTCGTTTCGTCGGGCGCGGAATTCTCCAAGAGAAGGGCATGCGCCCGCATGATCATGCCGGGAATGCAGTAGCCACATTGCGCGGCCTGTTCGTCGATGAAAGCCTTTTGCACCGGGCCGGGGCTGTCGATAGAGCCGAGGCCTTCGAGCGTCGTGACCTCCCGCCCGGCAAGCACGGCGATGGGCGTCAGGCAAGAAAAGATGGGGTGGCCGTCGGCGAGCACCGTGCAGGAGCCGCACTGGCCCAGCCCGCAGCCGAACTTCGCACCGTTAAGTTCCATCTCGTTTCGCAGAACGTAAAGGAGTGGCGTCTCCGGCGCGCTGTCGGTATCGAACGTGCTGCCGTTCACATTAAGCGTGATCATTCTCTCACTCCGCTTCGGCTGTTTGTTCCCCCGCACGTGACCCGAACCGCATTCTCCTGGCGACGACGTCGTCGACGTCCGTCCAGGGCTCGAGCCCGGTGAACCGCCCGCGCAGATAGGTGGCGAGCGCCACCATCTGGTCGTCTGTCAAGGCGCCGGCAAATCCCGGCATATGGCGGCCCGGCCGACCTTCGGGTGGCTTGACGCCGTCCTCTATGATCCGGACCGAATTCAAGGGCGTGGGTATGCGGATCGACGTGCTATGGGCCAAAGGCAAACCGGCGGCGAAAGGCGAGGGGCTCGCTTCGTGGCAGATCGCGCAAGCGCCGGCATAGATCAACGCGCCGATATCCTCGCCATCACGCGGTTCGCCGACGGCGCCGGTGATCTCGGCATCGGTCTCGGCTTCGTCGCCCTCCATGAGCAACGCGATGTAGGCTGAGATCGCTGCGACGTCCTCGTCGGGAACGCGCGAGAGATTGTGAGCGACAGGCGCCATTGCGCCGAGAGCGACGCCGTGCTCTTCAACCCACCGGCCCGCTAGGTAGTCGGCCAGTTGCGCCTCGTTCCACTTTACCGCTGCCGGAACGTCGCCTGCGATTGCGGGCGCATACCAGTTTTCGGTGACCTCGCCCCGCAGGAACTCGTCCGCTTTTTCGGCCTGAAGAGCGTTGCGCGGGGTGTGGCATCCGCCGCAATGTCCCAGCCCCTGCACCAGATATGCGCCCCGGTTCACCTTCTCGTCCGCATCGGGCAGACCGGCAAAGCGTTCATTGTCCAGATAAAGAAGCTTCCAGCCGGCCAGCAGCGGGCGGAGGTTGAACGGAAATCTCAGCTCGTTTTCAAGCGGCTGGTTGCGCACCGGTTCGCGGGACATGAGATAGGCATAGAGGGCATCGACGTCCTCCGGCATCACCTTGGTAAAATGATGATACGGAAAGGCGGGGTAGAGGTGCCGCCCTTCTCTGTCGAGCCCCTCATGCATCGCGCGGCGGAAGGCTTCGTGTGACCAGGTGCCTATGCCGGTCTCCGGGTCCGGCGTGATGTTCGTCGAATAGATGGTGCCGAGTGGGGTGGGGATCGGCCGGCCGCCTGCATAGGCTCCGCCTCGCTCGGCCGTATGGCATTCCGCGCAGTTTCCAATCAGCGCCAGGCGCTCGCCATGTGCAACCGTGGCGCGGTCGAAGCTCTGCGGATCTGGACGATCGACGGCGTCGAGCGCACGCGGGCTCACGGCATAGGCGACGGCCGCCGCCGCAAGCACGATCAGCGCGATGGCGAGGCCGTAGAGAACCTTCACCGGTGCTCCTTCCTCAAGAAGATTTCAGTGAAACCCAACCTGTGGCACCCCAAATGGTTCCATTTGTCGGGAGCGTCGAGCAGTCTCCGGATGTAAAATGGCGGCGCCTGGATTTCAGGCACCGCCAATGAGCAAAAGGGGGACTAGATTTGTCGCTCCCGCTACCGGGAGCGATGCAATATCCAATTCGCGATCTGGCAATTTGTTCCATGCCTTTGTCGAAAGCGGACGCTGCTGGGCGAGGCGGGAATCTCCTTCGTGACGCAACCGCGCACTGCTTCCTTTCTACCGCCGGAAATGGCGAACTCGGCGCAGAATTCGAGCGGCAATTCCCGCCGCCGCGCTATTCGGATGGGCCACCGCGCAGATCGCCGACTGCAACTCTGGAGCGCATCGTTACTGCCATTTGCCCAGGGCCAGCTCCAAATGCTGACGGGCTCGCCCGCGGTCGTCTCCATTGGCCGTTAGAGTGGTCTCCTCGAGACGCCTCTAGATCCGTCCCATCAGGACAAGGATTAGGAGCACGACGACCAGCAGTCCGAGGAAGCCCGAAGGGCCATAGCCCCAACCCGAAGAGTAGGGCCATGTTGGGACCGCTGCGATGAGTAACACGATCAGGATGATCAGGAGTATGGTGCCTAGCATGCTGCGCTCTCCTTAGCCAAAAGATCGTTTACGCTTGGGTTTGGGCGTCGAAAGGCGGCTCTTTGAGAATTTCGATCGAGCCGGGGCCCAAGCCTCGATAAGATTTGCACTCCTAACCCGAAAGGCGCCCAGATGTTCCGCCGCCACTCGCAAACCTCTGATGATGTTCCTGCCGGTCACTGATGCTATGCCGCTTGCCGGTCTGGGCTACCCCCGATCTGAGAGTGCCAATTCCCAGGGATTCAGAGCACGATTCCGCCGGCCATGATCGCGAGGACGAGAAAGATAAGGAATATGGCCACGGCGATGAAGAACAGGATCTTGGCAATTCCGGCGGTTGCAGCCGAAACGCCGGAGAAGCCGAGGAAGCCCGCAACCAGCGAAATCACAAAGAAGATCAAGGCCCATTTCAACATTGCTGCACCTATGGTGGAAGGAGTGATCCGGGGGAAGATAGGGCATCAATCCGGCACGACCACTTTCGTTTTACGGCGGCTACCCGCGGTCATGCAGATCGCCGGAGAAAGATGCAATCGCTGCCATTCTGACGGAACCAATTTCATGGGACGGCGTTAGACGGGCTCGTCACGAAGGAGGGTAAGCCATGCCAGAAAAAACACTTGAGAACCTGTTCCACGAGACGCTCAGGGACATCTATTATGCCGAGCGACAGATCCTGAAGGCGCTGCCGAAGATGGCCAGGGCAGCGAAATCCCAGAACTGCAAAGAGGCGTTCGAAAAGCACAAGGAAGAGACCGAGACGCATGTCGAGCGGCTTCAGAAGGTGTTCGAGATCATCGGCAAGCGGGCCCAGGGTAAGACATGTGAAGCGATGGACGGCCTTATTGCCGAAGGCGAGGACGTAGCCGAGGAGTTCAAGGGATCGCCCGCCGTGGATGCGGGGCTGATTGCCGCCGCGCAAGCGGTTGAGCATTACGAGATCGCCCGCTATGGCACGCTGAAGACCTGGGCACAGCAGCTTGGCCTCAAGGAAGCGGTGTCGCTCCTCGACGCCACCCTCCAAGAAGAGGGTGAAACGGACAAGAAGCTCACTAAGCTTGCCGTAGAAGCGGCGAACCAGAAGGCGAAAGCGGCCTGAACGGAGGGCCGCGCGCTCTCAAAAACGCCGGTGACCTACGCACGAGAACGGCGCACCGAATTTGCGCCTTCCCTCGGTACCGGTCACCGGCTCCTGCTGCGGGCCAAACTGATCGCCAGCGTATCATTCCCAGAGAGATGTGCTTCCATGGAACATGGTGATGTTCTGCGTGGTTGTGATGATCAATCCGGCGAAGCAGCGAAGAGGAAGGTCTCATGAGTGAAGCCACCGCAACTGACAAGCATGAGGAAATCAGACGCTGGGTCGAGGAACGCAATGGTCGCCCGGCGAGAGTGAAGGCCACTTCGAACGGCGGCCTGCTCCGCATTGATTTCGGTGAGCCGGAGGAATCCCTCGAGCCGATTTCCTGGGAAGAATTTTTTCGTGTCTTCGATGAAAACAGACTGCTGTTCCTGCACCAGGACAAGACCGCGGATGGCAGTCTCAGCCGCTTCAACAAATTCATCGACCGCCGGTGAGGAATGCAAGACCCGCACGAGGCAACTTATCGGACCGCACCGCCTGCACAGGCCACGCCGCGGCTCGATCGCAACATTCGTGCGGTGCTGAAACAGCGCGAGGATGATGAACGGAGCAAAACGGCGCAGGAACAGATTTCGCAGCGCATCACGAACTTCGCGGGCTCTCTGAACTTTGTCTGCCTGCACGTGCTCGCCTTCGGGGCTTGGATCATCGCGAATCTCGGGCTGGTGCCCAAAGTGCCTGTTTTCGATCCCACCTTCGCCATGCTCGCCATGATCGCCTCCGTGGAAGCCATCTTCGTCACCACTTTTGTGCTGATCTCCCAGAACCGCATGGCCCGGGATGATGCCAGGCGGGCGGATCTGAACCTGCAGATATCCCTGCTTGCGGAGCAGGAGGCGACACGGCTCCTGGCACTCGTTTCCACCATCGCCGAGCGCCTGGACGTAAAGACGGACGCCGATGCCACCCTTGACGAACTTGCAACGGAGATCACGCCTGAGCAGGTGCTTCACAGGCTGGACGAGCGCGAAGCAGAACCGCGCGAATAGAGACGGGCGGCGAATTGCTCGCCTCACCTTGGCCCGTCACCTCAACAGTCCGCACACGTCGATCTGGAAGACCGATGCGCCGCTCCAGACGACCCCCATGAGCGACAGCAAGCTCAACAGTCGTTCAACGCGGACCGAAAAGGTGCGGTTGTGCGGCTCCGGCATCTCGTAGCGCAGCATATGGGCAAGGCGGCCGGGGAAGAAGAGGCTGAAACATAGCAACAGAATGGCCCCGAGCGTCGCCAGAATCACCGACGCCTGGATCAGAACCGATGGGGCCATTGCGCTGTTTCCGACGGCGCAGGCTGCCGACTGAACGCCATAGACGAGAAGGAGGTGTGTCGCCCACAGAATTGGTCCGGCCAGCAGGAAGAGGATTGCGCTGGCGATTGGTGCTTCCTTTCCAGGCTCGATCATCGCCAACCTACCCGATCAGCCGCGGGAAACCGTGCACGAGCCCAAGCCCGAGCAGCGACTGCGCCACGGCGTAGTGATACAACAGCATGTAGTTGTCGAATGTCACGCGGCGCACGCCGTCGAGCTTGCCTGTGAGGTATCGCGCGAGCGTATACAACCCCAGTATTGCAAGCGCGAAGGCAAGCTGGCCGAAGAGCACCACGCCGAGATAGACCATGGCGCCGTAGGCGTTGTCGCCGGGGCTGAGGCCGGTCATCAGATGGCCTGAAAGTTCGAGCGCAAGCGCGCCGATCAGAGAGGCGAGCGATAGCAGCAGAGCCGCCGTCATGGCGAATGGTGACGTGGCGAGTTTCCCGAGTCTGCGGCTGATGATCCAGATGAGGGCCGAACCGGAGAGCAACAGCGTCGCGGTTGAAGCCGGCCAGAGGCCGGGCGGCGGCGCCGGAGATCCGGCCGGCGCCCAGACTTCGGGCGACACGAGCCAGAGAAACAGATAGGAGAAGACGTAGGCGAAGTAGAGGGAGCCGGCAACGATCATCAGTACCACCATCGCCCACCAGGAATGCGAGGCCGGACCGGTCATGTAGGTGGGCAGGCGAACGCCCTTGGCTATGTCGATCGTGCCCTTGGATGGACCGGGATCAAGGCCCCAGGTCCAGATGAGCACGAAGGCTATGGCAAGCACGCCGCAGACTGCGGCGACGGTCACGATCTTGACCGTCAGCAGCAGGAAGAAGGCCGCCGTAAAGACCGCTGCGAGGAAAGGCGGCCAGCCGGGACCCGGCATCTGGATGATGTATTGCGGTCGGGCGTGGATCGGCGAGGTGACAATGGTTTCTCGCCCGCCCGTTGGGGCGTTGGGAAGATAGTGATGGCCGTCCCGCACCTCCCGGGGAAGGGTCGGCCTGTCCCACAGCGGTTCGCGGCTGGTGATGTGCGGAATGCTGCGGGTGGAATAGACGTCGTTCGGCAGCCATTCGAGCGTGCCCGCTCCCCATGGATTCTCGACCTCGGCATTGCCGGCTCGGAACTTCGCGACGAGGTCGACCAGGAACACCAGCACGCCGGCGCCGAGCACGAAGGCCCCGACGGTGGAAATGGTGTTCAGCAGGTTCCAGCCCATGTCGCCGGGGTAGGTCCAGACGCGCCGGGGCATGCCTTTGAGCCCCGTCAGGTGCATTGGCAGGAACGCCACGTTGAAGCCGATGAACATCAGCCAGAAAACCCAGCGGCCGAGCCGCTCCGAAAGCGGGCGCCTGCTGAAGAGTGGTATCCAGTAGTAGAACGCCGCAAACAGCGGGAACACGAAGCCACCGATCAGCACGTAGTGGAAATGCGCGACGACGAAATAGGTATCGTGCACCTGATAGTCGAAGGGCACCATGGCCACCATCACGCCGGTGAGACCGCCGAGCGTGAAGATGAAGAGGAATCCCAGGATGAACAGCGACGGGGTCGTCATGCGAAATCGTTCTCGCCCGGCGGCGATGGTGGCG
The DNA here is from genome assembly GCF_008932245.1 of Sinorhizobium alkalisoli. Classification (NCBI taxonomy): domain Bacteria; kingdom Pseudomonadati; phylum Pseudomonadota; class Alphaproteobacteria; order Hyphomicrobiales; family Rhizobiaceae; genus Sinorhizobium; species Sinorhizobium alkalisoli. The sequence goes on from NZ_CP034910.1 coordinate 1,486,022, forward strand.
ATCCAGGCGAAGACCTGAATGCCGGACGGTACGGCGACGGCCATGCTGGCGGCCGAAAAGAAGGCAAGGCTGAGTGCCGGTATGCCCGTCGTGAACATGTGGTGCACCCAAAGCCCGAAGCTGAAAAAGCCGGTCGCGATCAGCGCCACCACGATCAGGTGGTAGCCGACGAGCGGCGTACGGGCCATGGTCGGCACGATCATAGAGACGAGACCTGCGGCCGGCAGGAAGATGATGTAGACCTCCGGATGGCCGAAGAACCAGAAGAGATGCTGCCAGAGCAGCGGATCGCCTCCGAGTGCGGCCGTGAAGAACGGCCAGCCGAACGCCCTCTCTATTTCGAGCATCATCGTCGCCAGGATGACCGCGGGAAAAGCGAACATGATCATGCTGGCGAAGATCAACATGGTCCAGGCGAAGATCGGCATCTGTGCGAGCGACATGCCCGGAGGGCGGGTCCGGAGCGTCCCGACGACGATCTCGATCGCGCCGGCGATGGCCGAGATCTCGATGAAACCGATGCCAAGCAGCCAGAAGTCGGCATTATCGCCCGGTGAAAACTCCATCAGCGTCAGCGGCGGATACATGAACCAGCCGCCCTTGGGCGAAAGATCGTAGAAAATCGTCGAGAAGAAGACCAGCCCGCCAACCACATAGGCCCAGATGGCGAAGGCGCTGAGTCGGGGAAAAGGCAGGTCGCGGGCGGCGAGCATCTGCGGCAGCAGCATGACCCCAAGCGCCTCGACGGCCGGCACCGCGAAGAGGAACATCATCGTCGTGCCGTGAACGGTGAACATCTGATTATAGAGGTCCTGATCGATCAGGCGACTGTCGCCGACGGCCAGCTGCGCCCGCATGATGAGCGCCAGCACGCCCGCCATCAGGAAAAAGAGAAAGGCGACGCCGATATAGAGCAGCCCGATCACCGTATTGTTGACGGCGGTGACCAGTCGCCATCCCCGTGGCGTCGCCCAGATGCGTTCCAGTTCTCTGACCTCGCCTTCGGGGCGCGGATCGGGATTGGGCAGTTCCATCATCCACCTCCTCCACCAGCGTCGCGCAGGAAGTAGAGTATGACCAGTCCGGAAAGGTATACCGTCAGGACGGCGAAGGCATCGTAGCCCATCTTGAAAATTGTCCGGTCTCGCCGCTCGACCAAGCCGATGAGAAAGGTCGCCGTGACGGTGATGGCGATCAGCGCCGCAAAGGTCTCGAAGCGGCCGACGCTGTTCATGACCGCATCGGCCCCTCCGGTAAGATCGATGAGGAATAGAAAGAAAATGTCGAACAGATTCGTGCCGAAAATATCCGACATCGCCATGGTGTAGAGCCCGGCCCGCGCAGCGGCGAACACCGTGCTCGCTTCCGGAAGAGAGGTTGCGATCGCGACGAGTACAGCCCCGACGAAGCTCTGGCCGAGGCCGGTTTCCTCAGCGATCGCCTCCGCCGTGCGCGACAGCAGATAACCAGCGGCAATGATGACGGCTCCTGTGGCGGCCGCGGCCCAGCCAGCCGCGCTGAGGGACTCATCACTCTCTTTCGCCTCCTCGCGCGCTTTTGATTGTTCGCGCTCCTGCGTCACATCTTCGTCATTGGCGACCCACGCCTTGCGGTGCTGTGCACGCGAGAGGGCCCACAGGCCGAGGCCGGTAACAGCGGCCAAGAGCCACATCCAAAGACCGGTGAAGAGCACCGGCACGTCACCGACCACGATCGAGGCAGCGACGATCGACAAAAGCAGAATCTTGAAACAGCCCTGGAGCATCACGACCGGATCGGGGACGACGGAGGTCAGCGCCCGTTTGCCGATCAGCATGTCGGCAAGCGCAAGGATCGCCACCTGCATCGCGATGCCGCCGAGCATGCTGTTGACCGCGAGGCTCGCGTTTCCGGCCAGCGACGAACTCACCGCCACCGCCAGCTCCGGCAGGGAGGTGATCCCGCCGAGAAGCACGACGCCGACGAATGCCTGTCCGACGCCTGTCCTGACGCTGATGATGTTGGCGTAACGCGTGATGCGGACGCCCGCCATCCAGACAGTCGCAGCCGCTCCGGCGAAAATCGCGAGGTTCAGCCACAGTCCGAGGGCTGTGAAATCAAGCATCGGTCGTCACCTCAACTGATCCAGATAGAGTGCAAGCTGATCGAGCTCGCTCTCGGTGAAAATTTCGAAGGAAGGCATGAGGTTTTCGGGCTTCACATGTTGACTGTCCCGGATCCAACGGGCGAAGGCTGCCGGGTCGTTTTCGAGGGTGGCCGCGGCGAGCGAGTGCCTGCTGCCGACATGCGTCAGATCTGGGCCGATCGTCCCCTGCGCCACGGACCCCCGTACCCTGTGGCATGCGACGCAGCCGGAAGACTGGAACAGCGCCTGTCCGGTCACCGCCTCGGCGCTGGTGGGCGGCAGAGCATCGGCAGCTTCGCGCTCGAGCCAGGCGGCGAACTCGACTTCCGGTAACGCGACGACGAAAAATGCCATGAGGGCATGCGGGCCGCCGCAATACTCGGCGCACTGCCCACGACTGATCCCGGTCTCCGTCACATGAAGCGTCATCCGGTTGGTGCGGCCCGGAATCATGTCGAGCTTGCCGGCAAGTTTCGGCACCCAGAAGCTGTGGATCACGTCCGCCGACGTAAGTTCGATCTCCACCTGCCGTCCAACGGGCAGCCGGATTTCGTTGGCGCTCTCGATCCGTCGACCGTCTTCGTCGATATAAGTCACCCGCCACCACCAGCGCTCTCCCACGACTTCGACGCGCAGCCGGCCGTCCGTGTCCATAGCCGGCGCGTTCGATCCCATCAGGTAGAAGCCGTAGCTCAACAGAACACTGAGGGAGAGAAACGGAAAGATAATGCCGCCTCCGATCACCAGCCGTTCTCCGGATAATCGAGCACGCAGGGCATCGCCGCCAAACAATGCCGCAGCCGCGATCGCACAGACCCCCACCAGCACGGCGGCAGAGAACAGTATCAGCACCCAGCCGAGGACATTGATCCGCTCCGCCTCGGTACCAGCCGGTTCGAGGGCCGACTGAACGCCGGCGCAGCCATGCAAAGCGAGGAGAGCAAGCGGCGTGATCGATCTGACGGGGTTCATTGATGCGCCTCCGCCATTGGGCTTGGAGACGCCAACCCATGAGGTTGCGAGGCAAGATAGGCGGCAACATCTTCGATCTGTGCCGGCTCGAGGGCCCCGGCGACGACGGCCATGATCCGCCCATAGGCCGATCCCCTGCGTCCGCCCTGCCGCCAGAGGTGCAATTGTGTCTTGATATAGTCAGCATGTTGGCCGGCGATCAATGGGAATTGGGACGACTGCCGCCCCGCGTGACAACTCATGCATGCGGGTACCTGCTGCTCAGGAATGCCGCGAAGCGCGATGGATTGGCCGCGCCGAAGCTGCTCCACGTCCGGTGCGGCCCGCTCCGCCTCCGCGGCCGGGCGCAGGGCCGAGTAGTAGGACGCCAGCCTCTGTCGTTCTCGCTCGTCCAGGAGATCGGCTACGGGTTCCATTGCGCCGCTCGGACGCATCTGCTCGGCATATTCCCGAAGGCTGCGCAACAGATAGGCTTCGGTTTGCCCCGCAAGCCGCGGCACGCGGTCGCCGTTCGTACCGTTGCTCCCACTTTCATGGCAGCGCGCACATTGTGTCAGCGCTCTCCCGCTCGCCAGCTGTCCACGCGTATCACCAACACCGCCGCGGGTGAGGCCGGAAAGCTCTCTATAGTCGTCTGTCGCATCTGGAAGGCGGGCGAGGAACGCCGTCACGGCCCAGACTTCGTCGTCTCGTTGCGAGCTCGGCCAGGCGGGCATGCCGGTATATTTCATTCCATGTTTGACGATCCAGAAAATTTCCTCGGGAGGGCGTCGCTCACCGATGGTCCTCAGATCAGGAGGCGGAGGCAGCATCCCTCTGACGATCGGATCTATTTCTTCGCCCGGCCGGCTGTGGCAGGGTGCGCAGCCGCCCTCATAATGGCTGGCGCCGAGGCGAACCATGCCTTCGTCGTCGAGCGGCGGCACCTCGACCGGATAGCTGCGGACGGTGATCGAACGTTCGCGGATCACTTCGAAGAGCCACGTTGTGATTCGCAGGTGATCCCGCGAGGCCGCGACATTGTAGACACCGGACAGGACGACGACCGCACCCGCGGCAATCACGCCGGCACCCGCCAGGGCGAGTACCTTTGCAATCGTCGTCCAGTGCAGTTCCTTCAGGTCCACGCTTCTCCACCCGCACTTGACCGGTCAATTTCCTCGGTTTCCATGGCGAACAGCCATCGTGCGCCAAGGACGACCCCGCCGAGAACGTAAGTTGCCGGGCAGGCAGTCAGCATGAGCAATCCCGCAAGCTGCTGATCGGCCAGAACAGCCTCAGGAGTGGGGGCACCGGTGCCGGGATCACCGGCTATGCCGGTAAAGAGCACTCTCGGCGCGAACAGGAAGAGCACACCCAGCACGCAATAAAGCTTGCTGGTCACGAGCAGCGAGAGGATCGGTTTCCAGCTTTGATTTCCGCGGAAACGAAGGACCACCCACCAGAACAGAAAGGCGGTGAGAAGAAGGCTCCCGTACATGAGCAGGTGAAGCGGAGCGGAGGCGAGGGCGCGCGTGAGCAAAGGCGGTGCGTGCCACAGCCAAAGGCTGAGGAGTTGCGCTGCCGTCGCGAAGGCCAGCGCGCCGCCTGCGGGTTCTCGTCCTTGCTGCCAGAAAGCGCACGCGCTCATGGCCGCGAGCGGGGCGAGGACGTTCATAAGCAGGATATGCACGACCATATGGCTCGCCAGCGGTTCCATTGCGTCCACCTCTCCTTTGGAACGGCGCGCTATACGTTCGCGATTTGCCAGTCGACTGGCGGCCTGATGCGTCCCTCGCGGCCGCGCCGTTACAGCATTTTTCCTAACGGGTCTGAACGCCTATGGTTCCCGTGGAGGTGAGGATCCGGCGGAACGACGCTTGCCGTTTGCGAAGGAGGGGGGTGAGATGTCCGACAAAACCCTGATCGCCAACGATGGCTCGGAAGGTGCTGCAAGGGCCCTCGACGTGGCGATCAAGCTCGCGCATCGCCTGTGGGCGAAGCTGCACATGATCTCGGTCGAGGAACTGACGGGCGCGCCTAGCACGATCGACGAGGTGGTGGAGGAGGAGCGCGAAGAGCAGCAGCGCTACGCACAGGTGATCGCCCACGCGCAGTTCAAGGCGTGTGACACTTTTCCGGAACCCGCTTAATGCTTCATCATCAAGGGAAGCGCCGCATACGACAGCAGGTAACGGGTGACGCGGCCGAGAAGCAGTTCGAGAAAGTATCCATGCTTGAATGCCCCGATCAGCAGGCAGGTCGCGTTGGCTGAACCGGCGAAGTCGAGGATGGCTTCCCCGACAGAGCGGTTTTCCGAACTGATCGCCACGACGCCGCCCTTGAGGCCAAGCTGGGCGAGAAGTTCGCTTGCCGTGTGCTGGTACCTACCGTCGGGTTTGTCGTTGACGCAGAGGACCGTGACGCGCTCGGCCGCTGCCAGCCAGCGCCTTGCCGCCACGACGGCATCGCGCGCATGGGCATGCGGCTTCCAGCCGATCACGACATGTCTCAGGAGATGGCCGGAATATCCGGCCGCCGGCGGCACGAGCACCAGGTTGCCTTCGTTGAAAAGAATGTCATGGAAAGCGTCGCGCGCGTCCATGTTTCCATGGGTCGGGGCGACGACCAGCGCTGTGTCGTGGCATAGGCTCGTCACACAGCGAACGAGATCGCCGCGGCAGTCGTCCAGCAGGATCTCTTCGCGATCTGTTCTGGCCCGTTTCCATTCCTCGAACGATTGCTCGACGTGCTCGAGACGCTCGTGCGGGGACCCTTCCTCGAGCTCACGCAGCATCTGCAGGTCGATCTCCTCCGGCGCGGCGATCATCGCTTCGGGATCGGCTCCGACATGGGCGGCGGCCATGCGGCCACCGATGGCCCGTGCAGCGTCTTCGGCGATGTCCAGACAGGCGCGGGCGCTCGCCGGATCGGGCAGCAATGCAAGCACATCCGCATGAATGGCCGCGGCGTAGCCCTCTTCGGCCGAGACCGGCGCTGCCGGCCGCTCTCTCCTCTCGCCATTCGCTGACGCCATGTTCACCGGGACCTCCTTCCGCGATGCTCCCACATCGCTCCTGGCCCACTCCCGGACGACTTGTCACAGGAATGCCAATATTACCGCCGCATAGGGTCGCCAGCAACGGCGCAGGAATTGTCGCGATTTAGACGGGGCGGTCGAGGTTCTCGCCGAAGCTCGTGCGCAGCGGCTCGGCCTCGATCAGCTTGAAGGTCCGCGTCCCGTCCTGCCGCCCTTCGGCGCGCAGGAACGCGACGTCCCGCCGGGCTTCCTCAGCGAAGCCGTTGGCGAATTCGTAGGCTGCCGACAATCTTCGTCCGAAACGCGTATGAGCGAGTGCTCCGCGGCGCTGTTGCGGCTATCGGGGGTCAAGTCTGTCCTGGAATTGCCCATTTCACATACTCCTGCTCTTCATCAAACAGCAGTCATTTGCCGGGCGGCTCTTATGCGGTGAACTCCACCACCGTGCCGATATTCAGAGTTATGCCCTCAGACAGCAAGGTCAAGCGATGGCACCAAACGCGTGGAGATCAGCTCGTTGATGGCCGAGGTGGTTAGGCACGAAAGTTCAAGCTTTGTTCGCGCTTAGAGTACGAATTCGAGCGGTTCTTGTTCTGCCCCTCGGATCGACGGAACAATCGCCTGAGCCCGCGATTACTCCTCTCGTTCACGAGATCGTCGGAGATGGAGGGTAAACAATGGTGGAGTCACATATCATTTCTGCGCCCAGGCATACTTCCGGTTATCCCGGTCGACAGGCGGACTGCCTCGCCGCGCTGCGGCCCGCCGTCGCGGATCTGGCGGCAAGCTCTCAGGACAGCGTCGTCGCCGCCATGGGCGGAGAGATGACCGGTGAGTTGCTGACGCTCGCCCACGAAGCTCAAGGGGCAGGTTGGAGCTTCGACGAGGCTCGCGAAGCCATCGAGAAACTTGCGCGCGAGTACGAGGGTGCCAAGGGGACGATCTTCGACTGAGCGGAAGCGAGCGTCGATCTCGCTCGAGCCGGTCGACCGTCAACCGAGAAGGTCAAAGCCGTTGCCGAAAGTGGGTATCCTCACCTTCCATCGTTGCATCAACTACGGATCATTCTGGCAGGCGCGCTGTCTGGTCGACGGTCTCCGGTCGCTCGGAGCCGATCCGGTGATACTCGACCATCGCTCCGCCCATATCCGCCGCGCCGAATTGCGCTGCGCCTTTCAGCCGCTGCTGCCGGCCAGATCGGCACGAGCGGACTTTCCGCTCTATGCTTCGAAGGTCAGAAAATTTGCGGAAGCCATCGCGTCCTATCCGCTAAGCGGAGCGTTCGAGATCGACAGTCCAGCTGGCATCGAAACCTTCGGCCTTGTGCTTGTCGGGAGCGACGAGGTCTGGAATCTCAGCCACCCCTGGTATGGGGGCCGTCCGCTCTTTTACGGAGAAGGCGTGCCGGCGCGCCGCCTCGTCTCCTATGCGGCCACCTTCGGGAACTTGCCTGCAGCACAGGGGATCGAAGCCTACTGGGCTGACAAACTGCGGGAATTCGATGGTATTTCCGTACGCGACGCCAATTCGAGGGCAATCATCGCGAAGGATCTCAAGCGTCACGCCACGCTCGTGCTCGATCCTTGCCTCCAGTTTCCCGCATCGCCTGCGCGAAGCCAGGGGAACGGACCAATGCCCCCTTACCTGGCCGTGTATGGCCACTCCTTTCCGGACTGGTTCCAGGCCGGCATCCGTCGATGGGCGGAATCCTGTTCGCTCGATATCGTCAGTATCGGCTACCGAAACGATTGGACCGACCGACAGTGGCTCGACGCAGGGCCGTACGAATTCGCCGGATTCATTGCCGGCTCCGCCGCAGTCGCCACGAACTTCTTTCACGGCTGCGTGTTCTCGCTGATCAATGCGAAGCCTTTCGTCTGTACCCTGTCGGATTACCGCTCCAACAAGATAGGCGATCTCACGCGAACGGTCGGTGCCGAAGATCACCTCGTCTCGGAAGAGACGCCACTAGCGACCTATGAAGCCATGCTCGGGGAACCGCTCGATCCGGGCATCGCAGCCCGGATCGCAAAACTCCGCCTGCAATCCGGGACGTATCTGGCCGATGTCCTCCAATGAAAGAACCCCCGATCATGCCAGGCGAGCCGTGCTGACGCCGGCGCAGATGAACAGGGCCGGCCTCTGCATCGGCTGCGGCGCCTGTGTAGCGCAGGCCGGCGAAAGCACTGCCAGAATGCATACCGACCGGTTTGGTCAGCTCAAGCCACTTACCTCCGGAGAAAGGAACGGCAGCTCAGCCTTTGCGGAAATCTGCCCCTTCTCTCCCAGCTCCGCCAATGAAGATGCGATCGCCGCCGAGCGTTTTGCCTCGAGCAAGTACCTCGACCCGCGCATTGGACGATACGAGGCCTGCTATGTCGGCCATGTCCGCGAAGGGATATTTCGCGCCGAAGGGAGTTCCGGCGGGATGGCGACCTGGACGGCGGTCGAGCTCCTGGCAAAGCGGCTGGTCGACGGCGTCGCGCATGTCGTCCCATCTTCCGGCGATCAACCCTTCTTCCGCTATCAAATCTCGCGAAAGGCAGAGGACGTCCGCAGAGGCGCCAAGTCGCGATATCATCCGGTCGAGCTATCCGGCATCGTCGAAGAAGTCCGGCGGCAACCCGGCCGCTATGCGGTCGTCGGCATTCCCTGCTTCGTCAAGGCCGTGCATCTACTCAGGCGGCGGGACCCGGTGCTACAGGAGCGGCTCGCGTTCATGCTTGGCCTCTTTTGCGGCCATATGAAAAGCGCCCGTTTCGTCGAGAGCTTCGCCTGGCAGATGGGTGAGAGGATCGACGCGGTGACCGGTGTCGATTACCGGCTGAAGGATGAGAACAGACCGGCCAACTGGTACACCGCGCATCTTGAGATGCGGGACGGCAGCAGCCGGAGTCGGGACTGGTGGCACCTTGTCGATGGCGATTGGGGCGCCGGCTTCTTCCAGAACTCCGCTTGCAATTTCTGCGATGACGTGGTCGCCGAAACGGCCGATATTTCCTTCGGCGACGCCTGGGTGGAGCCCTATGCGTCGGACGGTCGCGGCACCAATGTCGTCATTGTCCGATCGCCGGAGCTTCACCGGCTGATCGGTCGAGCCGCAGAGGAAGGGCGGCTTGAACTGCGGGAAGTCGACAGCGCCTTTGTGGTGCGAACCCAGGCAGCCGGATTCAGGCAGCGGCGCGAGGGCCTTGCCTTTCGTCTAAGCTGGCCGCGGCGCGGCGTCAGGCCTTCAAAGCGCGTTCCACCGAAGTTCACCGGCCTGCCGCTGCGGCGCATGCTGGTCTATTGGCTGCGAAGCGTGATCAGCGCCCAGAGCCATCATGTCTTCTGGTGCGCCCGCGCCTTGCATCTGCCCGCGCTCTATCTCCGCTGGGCCTCCGCGATGCTCGCGTTCTATCAGGGCGTCACCTATTCGCGCGGCTGGGTCGGAAGGTTCGTCGACCGCATCGTCCCCCGGGAGAAAGGCGACTGATCGACGAAATCCAGGGTTGAGGAGGTGGTTGCATAGCGTTCGGTCATTTCGGCGCAGAATTCGGCGAACTCTTCCGGTACGATCGGCGTGCTGGTGTGATGGGCAGCGAGCCCCCTGTGGGCCGGCGTGAAGCAGAAGGTGACGGTCACGTCGAAGTCTTCCAGCGCCTCCATCTGGCGATCGAACCAGTCCAGTGCGTTAGGCCGGAAGCGATCGGCCCAGGAAAGGCCTGTCCGCATATAGGTGACGCCAAGCCGCTTCATCCATGCGACTGCTTCGTCCAGACGCGGGTCCTCGAAATGGAACCACTGCATCAGCCCGAGCTCGGGCGTGTGCCTGGCGAATTCATCGATGGACGGTTTCGGCGTGCCGTCCTCGCGCAGCAGTCCCATGTAGAAATGCCGATAATAGGAGGAACCCTCCGCTTCGCGATGGCGGGTGGTTGCGCCCCAGGCGCTTGGCAGGTCGTAGAGGCTGTACCACTGGATCCGGTCAATCCTGCCCTTGAGCAATTCAACCGTCCTTTTCAATCCCCAAGCCTGCACCTCCTCGGCTCCAAAAGTCGAAACGCCGACCTCGCTCACCCATAGGGGCAGATCGGTGACGTGCCGAATTTCCTCGATCTTCTGCGGCCATTCGTCGATCTGCCACAGGTTCCAATCGAGGGGAAAGCCATGAACTGCGACGACATCGACATGATCGAGCACGCCATAGGATTTCATCAGCGCCATGAAATTCGGATCGATCGGCGAAATGCCGCCAAGCACGCGCGTGAGGCGGGGATTCACACCGCGGATCGCATCTCCGGCCAGTTTCGCCATATGGGCAAATCGGCTCCAGTCGGGGTCTAGGTCCGGGTCCCAATGCGACTTGTTGTTCGGTTCGTTCCAGATCATGGCGGCTTCGATCATAATTACCTCCGCGCTGTCAGAAGATGGGCTGTCTCGTCATGCTCGGGCACTTCGCGGTTCAGCATCAGGAGTTTCATGTCGCCGCCGCTTGCCGCCACCGCGGAAACAGAGGCCGGCGCAATCTCGAAACGGGGCCAGGCATCCAGCGAAAGACCGAGCACGTGGCAGACGAGCGCCTTGATGACATCGGCGTGACTGACAAGAGCGACTTTCCTGCCGTCATGGTCCTTTGCCAGAGTCTCGACGAACTGCGTCACGCGCCGCTGCACGTCGGACATGGTCTCGCCCCCGGGCGCGCGCACGCGGCTTCTCATAGAGTTCCATTGCCGCCATAGCGAATCGCTGTGAAGCGTCTCGAAGGTTTTGCCGGACCAGGCGCCAAAGTCGACCTCGTCGAGCGCTTCCGCCCTGGTCACCTGGCCAAGTCCGGCGGCTGCGGCAATGGCACCGGCGGTCTCGTTGGTCCGCTTGCGGGGGCTCGCATAGATCGAGGCAATTCCCTCGCCGGCGAGTTGCGCCGCGAGCCGCTCTGCCTGTTTTCTCCCGGCTACGCCGAGGGAAACGTCGGTCGTTCGCCCGGCGAGGAACTGACCGATCCGGTCGTGAGCGGCGTGCCGCACCAGAATGAACGTGGTCGTCACTCAGCCGCTCCCAGGAGTCCTTCTTCGTCGCTGGCGATGAACTCCTCCAGGCGTCGGCGTGCTTCTGCATCGGTGAACTGCCGCGGCGGAGACTTCATGAAATAGCTCGATGGGGCGATCAGCGGCCCACCCATCTTGCGGTCGAGCGCAAGCTTGGCGCAGCGCACTGCATCGATGACGACGCCCGCGGAATTGGGTGAATCCCAGACTTCGAGCTTCAACTCGACACTGAGCGGGACATTGCCGAAGGTGGTACCCTCGACGCGGATATAGGCGAATTTCCGGTCGGCAAGCCAGGGAACATGGTCGCTTGGGCCGATATGGATGTCGTCGGCAGCGAGCGGGACATCCAATTGGCTAAGGACCGATTGGGTCTTCGAAATCTTCTTCGATTCCAGCCGCTCCCGCTCGAGCATATTGAGGAAGTCGGTATTGCCGCCGAAATTGAGCTGATAGGTCCGGTCGATCCGTACGCCGCGGTCGCGGAAGAGATTGGCGAGCAGGCGATGCACGATGGTGGCGCCGACCTGGCTTTTAATATCGTCGCCGATGAGCGGCAGACCGCGTTCGGCAAAGCGCCTCTGCCAGGCGCCGTCGGACGCGATGAAGACGGGGATGCAATTGATGAAACCGCAACCGGCGGCCAGCGCCTGTTCCGCATACCAGCGCGTAGCCGCCTCCGAGCCGACGGGCAGATAAGAAACGAGTACATCCGTTTCGCTTTCCCGCAGCACTTCGGCGACATCGACCGCGGGCTGGTCGGCTTCTTCTATGTTCTCGCGGAGATATCGGCCGATGCCGTCAAGCGTCCGGCCGCGTTGAACGGTCACACCCGTCGGAGCGACATCGGCGAAGCGAAAGGTGTTGTTGGGTTTGGCGTAGATCGCATCGGCAACATCCCGGCCCACCTTCGAGGCGGCGACGTCGAATGCCGCGGCGATCTCGATGTCGCTCACATGATAGCCGCCGAGAGCGACATGCATCAGCCCGGGAACCGGTTCGCCCTCTCTGGCATTACGATAGAAGGTGAGCCCCTGGACCAGCGACGAGGCACAATTGCCCACCCCCGCCAGGCCGATCCGAATGGATTTCGATCGCATCTCCGCACTCCCGCATAGCATCTACAATGCTTGTCAAACCCATGCGCGCTGGATTGGTTCCTTGAAATGACACGCACCGCGCGGATCGAATTCCCGGGCCACGCGTTGAAGGCGAACGGGAAAGGCGATCAGATGCTGGTGTACGGCGACTCCAAGCGCTCGGAATGCGCTGACGCTCTCTGCGAGGCAATTGCCGAAAGGCTGGCGAAGGTTGAGCATCAGCCACCAGGGATCGCAAGGCACATGGGTCTGGTTGGCGTCCTGCTGAACGCCGGCGAACTGGCACAGGGATTGTCGGATCTCGAGTTCAAGAGCATTGGCGCCGACGAAGTCTCGCCCGTGCGGAAAGCGGCCGGAGGCCTGCTTATCCAGATCGCGGACCTCGTGGTCCAATCCTGGCTTCACGATTTCGCCTGGGATCCGGCCGACCCCGTCCGCATGTCTGCCCTTCTGCGGGAGCTTCGGAAACCTGAGGCGCTATCGATAAGGGAAGGGGAGGGCTTCGCCTTTTACGGTCTCTATCCGGAAAGCTACATCGAGGCGGCGATACGTTCGAAGCTTTCTTCGAACAACGTCGTGATCGGTATCCGGTCCATCGGCACCACTCTTTCGGCCGTCGTTTCCGCGGCAATCGGGGCCGCGCCACCGGAGACGGTGCGCCCGGTCGGGCCGCCTTACCGAAAGCGAACTGTCATCGCGCCCAAGCTTTCCCGGCACTTGCTGCGCCACCCCGACGCCGAATTCGCGATCGTCGACGAGGGCCCCGGCCTTTCCGGCAGTTCGTTCGGCAGTGTGGCCGACTGGCTCGAGGAGCACGCCGGCCGTGACAGGCGCCTTCACTTCTTCCCAGGACACAAAGGACGTCTTGGGCCCGAGGCCTCTCGCCGCCACCGTGTCCGGTGGAAAGCGAGCCCGCGGCACGTTGTCGACATGGACGAGCTCCTCCTTGGTGGCGCCCCTCCCACTCACCGGCTGGCGTCCTGGGTAAGCGACCTTGTCGGCCCGCTGGAGCGGCCCCTAGAAGATATTTCCTGCGGCACCTGGCGGCGCGCCACTGCCGGTGATCGGCAGGCATGGCCTCCCGCGGATCGCAGGTTCGAGCGGCGAAAATTCCTGGCGCACACGGCAAACGGGCTCTGGCTCGTCAAGTTCGCCGGCCTTGGCAATATCGGCGAGCGCAAATACGCCAAGGCGCGCCTGCTCGCGGCGGCTGGTTTCACGCCACCGGTTGCGGGGCTCTGCCACGGCTTTCTGGTTCAGAAATGGGTGCCGGCACACTTGGCCCCGCGAGATCTGCACCGCGGGGATTTCGTCGCACATCTCGGCGAGTACCTGGCGTTCCGGGCTCGCCGCCTGCCTGCGCCGGCAACCGGCGGCGCCTCGCTTTCCAAGCTCTGCGAGATGACCGTAATGAACACGGAAGAAGCGTTGGGGGCGGCGGCCGGCCGGGCCGTGAGAGAGCGCGTCGACGATTCTTTACGCTACGCCGACCTCCCTGTGCCGATCGATACCGACAATCGGCTGCACGCCTGGGAATGGCTTCCTGCCGGGGAACGCGGCTTCCTCAAGACGGATGCGCTCGACCACAGCGAAGGCCACGACCTTGTCGGCGCACAGGACGTGGCATGGGACATAGCGGGCGCGGCAATCGAGTTCGATCTGTCACCGGACGAAACGGCAAAGCTGCGCGCGGCTGTTTCCGACGGGTGCTTGCGTGCCGTGAACGCGGAACTGCAGGCGGTCTTCGAGATCTGCTACCTGGCTTTCCAGGTCGGTCTTTGGACGACTGCCAGGAAGTTTGCGCCGGCGGACGAAGCATTACAGCTGGAGGTGGTCGCTTCACGTTACGTAAATTGTCTGCGGCAGCGTACTCTGGAAGTCGCGGCCTGAGCTCAAAGGCCGAGCGCCTCTATCGTCCGTAAATTCTGTCTAGCACTTCGGCGACAGTCGCAAACCGTTCGCAATCCGGGTCGAATGCATCGCCTGCGGCGAGGCGCTCAGCCCAGGCGGCGGCTGCGCGCCCGCCCCAGGCATCCGGTGGCGATGCCAGGACCTGCCGTTGCGTTCCGCGGTGAAGTTCAGCCGTGAAGTCGAGGAACGAGCCGTTCACGTTACGGAAGCCTGCTCCCCCTCGGGTACCATGGAAGTCGGCGCCGATCACGGCATCGCAGCCCGCATGCAATTGCCACGAGCAAGCGATCCGGGCGACGACACCGTTGTCGAGTTCGAGCGTTGCGACGGCGTAGTCCTCGACCTCATCGCCGTCCTGAAAAATCGGCGATCCCTTCGAATATAACCGGCTATCGACGCGGACGACGTTCGGGAAACCGAGAACCCAAAGAACGAGGTCCACGAGGTGTACGCCGAGATCCATCACACAGCCTCCGCCCGACAACGCCTTGTCGTAGAACCAGGGCTTGCCGGGACCGTAGGCATTGTGGAAGACGAGATCGACGGCATAAACTGTGCCGAGTTCGCCCGCGACGATCAGATCGCGAACGCGTCGAATGCCTTCCGTATGACGATAGGACAGGTCGACGCCAAGCAGCCGGTCGTTGCGTCGCGCTGCCTCGACGACTGCGACACACTCGTCGTGTGAACGGCCGAGCGGCTTCTGACAGAAAACGGCAAGGCCCCGCTCAAGGGCCATGATCGATTGCGCGGCGTGGAGGGCGCTCGGCGTGGCGATCACGACGCCGTCCAGTTCCTGATCGAGCAGCGCTTCGAGCGTCGCTGCGATCTTCGCTTGCGGCGCAAGTTCGCGCGCCGCCGCCACCATTTCGGGGGAGGGATCGGCAATGGCGGCCGGCTCGGCGGCGCCGCATTCGACGATCGCTCTCATACGGTCGAGCCCGATCCAGCCAACGCCCAAGAAGCCGATGCGGGGACGGGTCCGTTCAAGGAGCGCGTCATGCATCGCAGATCACCAGCGCCTTGACGAAGCCTTCGGGACGATCCCGGGTCATGTCCAGTGCTGCGCCGAGATCCCGGAGCGGGAAACGGTGGGTGAAGAGCGGTGAGGGCGACAGACGGCCGGCAGCGGTCGCCTCGATCGCTTCGGATATGCCGCGCATATAGACGGCCGGATCGCGCTCATGCGCGTTGATCACATCGAGGCCGCGCCAGTTCCAGAGCTGCATATTCACCTGGCGTGGGCCGTCCTGGTGATATCCGGCCACGATCAGGCGGCCGCGTTCCTTCGTCAGTTCTCCGGCAAGATCGAGCGGCCACTGCTTGCCCGTCGCCTCGATGACGCAGTCGCAGAACTGCCCCGCAGTCAGGTCCTTCACCTTCTCGATGATCCGCCAGTGATCGTCCATGGGGATTGCCTCACTGGCGCCGGCTCGCATGGCCGAAGCAAGCGAAAATGGCCGGCGGGAGACGGCGATTACCCGCGCGCCCGCCGCACTTGCGAGCTCCGTGAGGAGAATGCCGAGAAAGCCGATGCCGATGATCGCCACCGTCTCCCCCGGTTCGATCCCGCTTCGGCGGAAGATGTTGAAGGCGCAGCCGAGCGGTTCACCGGGAAAAGGGACATTTGAAAGTTCCACGGGCAAGCGGGCGATCGCCGTTTGTTCGGCGATGTCGTGCGTTGCATAGGCATGGTAGGAGAGGGCGGCGACCCGATCCCCGATCCTGAAGCCGTCGACCTCCTCGCCGATTGCATCGATCACACCCCATCCCTCGTGTCCGAGCGCACCTGGTTCGGTGGGAAAGCGCATCCATTCGGGCCCGGACCAGGGTACGAGGTTGGACGCGCAAACGCCGCAGCCCTCCAGCCTGACGCGGACCTGTCCGGGGCCTGGCTGCGGCAACGGAAGCGTCTCGATCCGAACCGTGCCCGGGGCGGTCACGACGGCAGCCGACATCGCATCCGCCTCCGCCTTCATGGAGATGTTCATCCCTACCTCCTCCTGCGGTTGAACTCGGCAGACCGGCGGGACGGTGCGTGGCGAAATGGAAGCCCGATCGCGTGCGTGCCGCATCATGCTGTAAGTTGGCATTCGGTCGCCCTCGCGCCGTTAACTTCATCTTTCCGGCTTTTGTTCCTGCCTGGACTCAGCCGCCATGGAACATCCAGCACGAGAAGACCGTTCCCTCCGTTGGAATGCCAAAACGAGAATCCGCCAAAGCTAAGTAGAAGCCTCAGAAGAAGTCATAGAAGAAGGAACATTTGCCGCGCACGTTGGTTGGAAGCTTTGTTCCACCATCTCTGATGAGTCCTAATCAGGTGCGATATGGCAAAAGTGCTAGTTACTGGCGGTTGCGGATTCATCGGCCGCCATGTGGTCGAGGAGCTTCTTTCAGGACAGTATGACGTGCGCGTCCTGGACGCACTCAACGAGCAGGTCCATGCGGATGCGCATGTTGCCCTGCCCGCCGGGGTCGATATGCGACGTGCCGACATTCGCGATGCGGCTGCAGTCAGGAGCGCACTGAGGGGCGTCGACTCCGTCATTCATCTTGCCGCCGAAGTCGGTGTCGGCCAATCGATGTACGAGATCGCCCGCTATGTCGGCGTCAACGATCTCGGCACGGCGGTCCTGCTTGAGGCCATGATCGAGATGCCCGTCCGACGAATTGTCGTCGCATCGTCCATGAGCGTCTATGGAGAGGGGCTCTACCAGACGGCGGCAGGCGAACGACTGCAACATATCCGTCGGTCGCAGTACCGCGTCAAGGGCGGCGCCTGGGACCCGGTCGGGCCGAAAGGAGAGCCTTTGAGCCCCATGCCGACGGACGAGCAGAAGCCGGTCGATCTCGCGTCGATCTATGCGCTGACGAAATATGCCCAGGAACGACAGGTGCTGATCTTCGGCGAAGCTTATGAAAGGGAAGCCGTGGCCCTGCGGCTCTTCAACGTTTTCGGTGCCGGCCAGGCACTCTCCAATCCCTACACAGGTGTGCTCGCCAATTTCGCTTCGCGTCTAGCCAACGGACAGGCGCCGATGGTCTTCGAAGACGGGCGGCAAAGGCGGGATTTCGTTCACGTCCGCGACGTGGCGCGTGGCTTTCGTCTGGCGCTGGAGCAGCCGCAGGCGACGGGCCACGTGATCAACATCGGCAGCGGACAGGCCTACGCGGTCGCCGATGTTGCGCGGATGCTCGCAGACGCCATGGGCGTGCCCGAACTCGAACCCGAGATCATGAACAAGGGCCGTTCCGGCGACATCCGCCACTGCTTCGCCGACATCGCCAAGGCGCATGACCTCATCGGCTTCGAGCCTCGCCGAAAGCTGGAGAATTCGCTTGCCGACTTCGTCGACTGGGTTCGTAGCGTCGGCGCCGTCGACCGTGGTGCCGAGATGAAGCGGCACCTGGAGACGCGAGGGCTGGTGATATGAGCGATAGATCTCCGGACAACGGAAGGCCGGGTCCCGCAGCGCCCGCTTTGGCGCGCAAAGCGAAGGCGATCCTTGTCGTAGGCGGCAGCGGCTTTATCGGCTGCAATTTGGCAGATAGCTTCCTGCAGGACGGCGAGGACGTCGTCATACTCGACAATCTGAGCCGCGCCGGCGTCGAGCGTAACCTCGACTGGCTGGTTAGAAAGCATGGGCGTCGCGTGCATGCCGCGATTGCGGATATCCGCGACCTTGCAGCGATGGAGGACGCTTTCAAGGACGCCAAGGCGGTGTTTCATCTCGCGGCGCAGACCGCGGTCACGACCAGTCTGCAGCGGCCGATCGACGATTTCGAGACGAATGCCAGGGGCACGATCAACATACTCGAGGCTGCGCGTCGCTCCGGTCGGCCGCCCGTCATCTTCGCCAGCACGAACAAGGTATACGGAACGCTCGATGGCATGAGGCTGCGTGAGGCGGGAAACCGTTATGTGCCGGCCGACGAATCCATAGCAAGCCTCGGAGTAAGCGAGGCACAGCCGCTCGACTTCCGAACACCCTATGGCTGCTCGAAAGGGGTCGCGGATCAATATGTGCTTGACTACGCCCGATCCTATGGCCTCGCGACGGCGGTGCTGCGGATGAGCTGCGTCTACGGCCCCCGGCAATTCGGTACCGAAGACCAGGGGTGGGTGGCGCATTTCCTCATTCGGGCGCTGGCGGGCGAACCGATATCGATCTACGGCGACGGCAAGCAGGTTCGCGACATCCTGCATGTCGGCGATGCTGTCGCCGCCTACCGGGCGGTGCTGAAGTCCATCGATCGGCTCGGCGGCTGCGCTTTCAACCTCGGTGGCGGACCCTCCAATGCCGTCAGCCTCGATGAAGTCCTTCGCGAGATCGAGCTGTTGACGAGCCGTCCGGTGACGACGGTCGGCAGCGACTGGCGTGCAGGCGATCAACTGTACTTCGTGGCCGACACACGGGCTCTTGAGAAGGCGGTCGGTTGGAGGGCCCGCATGGACTGGCGCACGGGCCTGCGCGACCTGCATGCCTGGCTCATTGAAGAATGGTCCGCAGCCGGTCCGGTGAAGCATAGGCCGAGGAGGGTCACTGCATGAGCTATCGCGCCGCATCTCCGCGTCCAGCCGCGGCTCAGGCCAGCGCCCGCACGAAAGTGCCGCGTCGGCTCCTGATGAGCGTCGATGCGGTAGGCGGCATCTGGCGTTATGCGATGGACCTTGCCGGCGCCCTGCGCGAGACCGGCGTCGAGACCGTCTTCGTCGGCTTCGGCCCCGCTCCCTCGCCAAACCAACGGCGCGAGGCGAACCGCATAGGCGTGCTCGAATGGTTGCCCGTGCCGCCGGACTGGATGGCGGACGATGAAGCAGACCTCGATCCGATTTCGGACCGTCTGACCGAATTAGCGCACAAGCACGCGGTCGAACTCCTGCATCTCAACCTGCCGTCGCAGGCCGTCGGCCTCCAGTTGCAAATACCGATCGTGGTGGTCTCGCATTCGTGTGTAACGACTTGGTTTGAAGCGGTGCGGGCCTGCGGACTGCCAGAGTACTGGCTCTGGCAAAAAACCCGAAACCGGCGAGGTTTCGACCGCGCCGACATGGTGCTGGCGCCAAGCCGTAGCCACGCGGCGGCACTGACTCGCTGTTACGGTACGATCGACAATCTCTCCGTTGTGCATAATGCGAGCAGCGCGCCTTGCCTGCGACCGGTCAAGGAATGCTTCGTCTTCGCCGCCGGCAGATGGTGGGATGAAGGCAAGAACGGCGTCCTGCTCGACCGCGCTGCCAGCCGGATCCGTTGGCCTGTCGTCATGGCCGGCGCGTGCGAAGGCCCGGGCGGCGAATGGCTGGCGATCGAGCATGCGGAACATCTTGGCGAACTCAGCCATGACCGGACGATGGCACTGATGTCGAGGGCCGCGATCGTCGTCTCGCCGTCTCTTTACGAACCCTTCGGCCTGGCCGCCCTCGAGGCGGCGAGATGCGGTGCAGCCCTCGTCCTTTCAGATATCGACACCTATCGCGAGCTCTGGGATGGCTCCGCGCTTTTCGCCGATCCCCGCGATCCGGAAGCACTTGCGGATTCACTCGATCGGCTGGCGCGGGATGCCGATCTCAGGGCTGAACTGGGGCACGGCGCGCGGCAGCGCTCGAGCCAATTCACGCTCGAGGCTCAGCGCGACGCAATGCTCGATGTTTATCGGCGGGCGATGCGTGCCTCTGGCCGACTGACGGCAGCGGAGTGACCATGCGATTTCTGTTCTACACCCATTCCCTGATTTCCGATTGGAACCATGGCAACGCCCATTTCTTGCGCGGCGTGATGCGCGAACTTCTCCGGCGCCGTCACGAAGCGACCGCTCTCGAACCCGGCGATTCCTGGAGCAGACGGAACCTGATCGACGATCAGGGGGTCGGCCCGATCATGGCGTTCCTCAAGAACTTTCCCGAGTTGAGGACCGCAATTTACGAAGATGATTTCGATCACGAGGCGGCGGTGAGTACCGCCGACGTCGTCGTGGTCCACGAATGGACTGATCCGAAGATCGTTAAACAACTCGGCCGGATCCGTCGTGAGGGCGGACGGTTCACGCTGGTCTTCCACGATACGCATCATCGTGCCGTCACGGCCAAAGCAGACATCGCCCGGCTTGACCTGTCGAACTACGACCTCGTGCTGGCATTCGGCGAGGCACTGCGGGAGCGATATCTCCGTTCTGGCTGGGGGAGGCACGTCTACACGTGGCACGAGGCCGCCGACACGTCCCTGTTCCAGCCGCTGCCCGGCGTCGATAAGCGCGGCGATCTCGTCTGGATCGGCAATTGGGGCGACGAAGAGCGCAGCGCCGAGATTGTCTCGCTCTTTGTGGAGCCCGCGCGGGAATTGCAGCTCAAGGCGACGGTCCGTGGCGTCAGATACCCCGAGGCAGCCCTGGGGAAACTGCGCGAGGCGGGCATTGCCTATGGCGGTTGGATTGCGAATGCGGCAGTTCCCTGTGCCTTCGCCGAACACCGCGCGACGGTGCACATTCCACGACGCCCCTATGTCGGGGCGCTGCCGGGCATTCCGACCATTCGCGTGTTCGAAGCGCTCGCCTGCGGCATTCCGCTGGTTTCGGCGCCTTGGGACGACGTGGAGGGCCTGTTCCGTTCCGGCAAGGATTTCGTCTTTGCTCGAGGCAGCGAGGAGATGAAGCGACTGTTGCGCCAGGTACTCCATGAGCCGGATTTCGCGCGAGAAATGGCGGCCTCTGGTCTTGCGACCATCCACGCCCGCCATACCTGCGCCCACCGAGTCGACGAACTCCTTCGGATCGTAGCGCCCTACAGGCCGGGCAAGGCCGCGGCTCACACTGCGCGGGAGGAGGCGACGCTATGAGAATTGCATTCTACGGCTCCAGCCTCGTTTCAGCCTATTGGAACGGTGCTGCCACCTACTATCGAGGGCTGTTGCGGGCGCTTGCATCGCTTGGCTACGAGATCACATTCTACGAGCCGGATGTCTACGATCGGCAGAAACACCGGGACATCGACCCGCCGACATGGTGCCGCGTCGTCGTCTACGAGGGATCGGTTGCCGCCATGAAGCGGGCCGCGGCTGAAGCGGCCGGCGCCGACATCGTCGTCAAGGCAAGCGGGGTGGGGTTCGAGGACGATCTGCTGCTCGAAGAGGTGTTGAGGGCGGCCAGGCCGACGGCGCTGAAAATCTTCTGGGACGTCGACGCACCCGCGACTCTGGCGGTGCTCAAGGCCGCTGAGGACCATCCGCTCCGGAGCGCACTCCCTTCGCTGGATCTCGTCTTGACCTATGGGGGAGGCGATCCCGTTGTCCGATCGTACCGGGCCATTGGGGCACGGGAATGTATTCCCGTCTACAATGCGCTCGACCCTGAGACCCACCACCCTGTGGCCCCGGAGCCCCGCTTTAACGCTGATCTCGCTTTCCTTGGCAACCGGTTGCCGGATCGGGAATCACGCGTCGAAACCTTTTTCCTCGAGCCCGCGTCGAGGCTTCCAGAGCGCCACTTCCTGCTTGGAGGAGCAGGATGGCACGACAAGCCGCTGCCGGAGAGTGTGGCCTATATCGGTCATGTTCCGACCGCCGATCACAATGCCTTCAATGCAACCCCCAAAGCGGTCCTCAACATCTCGCGCTCCAGTATGGCGGCGAATGGTTTCTCGCCGGCGACCCGCGTGTTCGAGGCGGCAGGCGCCGGAGCGTGTCTGATCACGGATGCCTGGGAGGGCATCGACCTTTTCCTGAAACCTCAAGAAGAGGTGCTGGTCGCCAGAGATGGCCGGGACGTTGCCGAACTGATGTGCAGCCTGACTGCGGGCCAGGCGAAGCAAATCGGGCAAAGGGCTCTCAGCCGCGTCCTCGGCGAGCACACCTATGCGCATCGCGCTTCGGAGGTGGACCAAACATTCCGCCGGTGGTTCAAGCGTCCGGAGGCCGCGGAATGAGATGCGCCCTCGACATCGTCGTTCTCGGCCTCTCGCTTTCCTCCTCCTGGGGCAACGGCCACGCAACGACGTTCCGGGCACTGCTTCGCGGTGTCCACGCCGCGGGGCACCGAGTGACCTTCCTGGAGCGCGACGTTCCATGGTACGCCGCGCGCCGCGATTTGGCCGACCCGGATTTCTGCGACCTGATCTTCTACACCAGCGTCGATGAACTGCTTGCCTGCCACGCGAACAGGCTGGCTGCGGCGGATGCCGTCGTCATCGGCTCCTACGTGCCACAGGGCGTCGAGGTGATCGACGCCGTCTCCCGTCTCCTGCCGAAGCGGCTTTGCTTTTACGACATCGACACGCCGGTGACGCTTTCGAAGCTGTCGCACGGCGACGAGGAATATCTGGCACGTCGCCAGATACCAGTCTTCGACCTCTATTTTTCCTTCTCGGGAGGCGGGACGATTGCCCGGCTTCGTCAGGAGTTCGGGGCGAACCGTCCCCTGCCGCTCTATTGTGCCGTCGATCTCCAAGCGTACCGCAATAGCGGTGCGCGAACGACATGGGATCTCGGCTATCTCGGGACCTATAGCCCGGATCGGCAGCCCGCTCTCGAACGGCTGCTGATCGAACCGGCGCGGCAATTGCCGGAGAAGCGTTTCGTCGTCGCAGGGCCAAGCTATCCCGCGGACATCCGGTGGCCGGAGAATGTGGAGCGCATAGAGCATCTACCTCCATCCGAGCACGCCGATTTCTACAGCCGCCAGCGCTTCACGCTAAACGTCACGCGCAGTGACATGATCGCAGCCGGCTGGTCGCCGAGCGTACGGCTCTTCGAGGCGGCGGCTTGCCGCACGCCCCTGATCAGCGACTGGTGGCAGGGCATTGAGAGCTTCTTCCCGCCCGGCGAAGCCCTTGTCATTGCGCGCACCGGCGGCGACGTCGTCACGGCACTGGTGGAACTGGACGATCGGCGACGTGAGGCGATTGCGGACGCCGCCTATCGACGTGTGGCCAGCGCGCACAGCGCTGAGGTGCGCGCGCGAGCCTTCGTCGAGGTAGTCGAAAACGTCCCGCCCAGGGGCGAGCTTCCGGCGACCCATTCCATGCGGCGGCTTCAGGCCTAACACCGAAAGGAGAACGGCCCAATGGTAAAGCGAAACAGATTGAACGACGGAAAGGTCGTCCTGGTTGCCGGCGGCGCGGGTTTCGTCGGTTCGCACCTTTGCTCGGTGCTTGTCGACCGCGGCAATCGGGTGATCTGCCTCGACAGCTATCTCACTGGCTCTCCCGTCAACGTCAATGCTTTGCAGAGCAATCCCTATTTCACGATGGTCGAGCAGGATGTCTGCGACGAAATCCAGATCGATGGCCCCATCGATCAGATCTATAACCTTGCATGCCCGGCCTCACCAAAAGACTATCAGGCCGATCCGATCCACACGATGCTGACCAGCGTAACGGGAACGGGCAACCTGTTGCGGGCGGCGGCGCGCCATGGGGCGACCTTCCTGCAGGCCTCCACCAGCGAGATCTACGGTGATCCGGAGGAACACCCGCAACAGGAGGATTACTGGGGCCACGTCAACTGCACCGGGCCAAGAGCTTGTTATGACGAAGGCAAACGAGCAGCCGAGGCCCTGTGCTTCGACAGCCTGAGAGCCGGGAACGTGGATGCGAGGGTGGCACGTATCTTCAATACCTACGGGCCACATATGCGCCCGAACGATGGACGCATCGTCTCGAACTTCGTCGTTCAGGCGCTGAGCAACGAGCCGCTGACGGTCTATGGAAGCGGCGAGCAAACACGCTCCTTCTGCTATGTAACGGATCTCGTCGAGGGGCTAATCAGGCTCATGAACTGCGGTCCAAATCCGGGTGGAGCGGTCAATCTCGGCAATCCCGGCGAGTTCACGGTCAACGAGCTCGCCGAGCTGGTCCTGTCGAAGATCCGAACGACCTCGAGCATCGTCTATGCGCCGCTGCCCCAGGATGACCCCTCGCGCCGCCGTCCCGACATCTCCCGCGCGAAGGCACTGCTCGGCTGGGAGCCGAGGGTACCGCTTACCGACGGCCTTTCCCATACGATCCGCTGGTTCCAGGCGGCACTTCCACAGCGTCGGCCCGCCCCACGCCGCAATCGCCGCGGCCAGCAGCCGCAAACGTCTGTTTCATCGCAGCCAGTCTGACGATGTCGGAGGAGACGGAACGCATGGCGCTCAAGGAAGACATCGCGGCGCTCGGACCCTGGTTCCACAATATGCGTATCCAAGGCATCGAGACGTCGCCGAACCACTTTCTCGGCGATTATCCCGCCGTGAAATGGAATAGCTTCAAGCATGTGGTCCCGGAAGACCTCGCCGGCAGGAGTGTGCTCGACATCGGCTGCAACGCCGGCTTCTATGCACAGGAAATGAAGCGGCGCAATGCGGGGCGCGTGCTTGGTATCGATTCAGATCCGCATTATCTGCGGCAGGCGAAATTCGCCGCCGAACAGGCGGGAGTGGAGATCGAGTTCAGGCTCATGTCGGTCTACGACGTCGCCTCACTGCGCGAAAGATTCGACCTCGTCCTGTTCATGGGCGTTCTCTACCATCTTCGCCATCCGCTGCTCGCGCTCGATCTTCTTTACGAGCATGTCGTCGGGGAAAGCATGCTGTTCCAATGCATGCAGCGCGGCACGAGATCGGTGGCGCAGCTCGATCCCGACTACGATTTCAAGGAGTGGGGGATTTTCGATCGTCCGGACTATCCGAAGCTGTTCTTCGTGGAACATCGCTTCGCGGACGATCCGACCAACTGGTTCATTCCGAACCGGGCCTGCGTCGAAGCCATGCTGCGCAGTTCCGGCTTCGTTATCGAGGCCAATCCCGAACGGGAGGTTTATCTGGTGCGGCTCGGCGAGCGGCCCTACCTGGATGAGCCGACATTGCGGGTGATCGGCGGCGCGGCACACCCGTAGGCGGGTGCGATCAGCCGAAGCGGCGAAGCTGCTCCGCCTCCTGTTCAAGCAGCTCTGCCACTTCTTCGAGCGTCATATGAGTCGCGCAGAGATGGATCGCGCATTCGAGAAAACGCAATGAAGATCGACGCAGATAGAGTGCCTGCTCCGATGCGCTCAGTTCGGAAAGACGGTCCCTGGGATCGGGGCGTTGATCGGACATGGGGGGCTCCTTTCGATCCCGTATGCGCTGAGGCTATGTACGGCCGGTCACGGCAGTCCCGCGCTCCCGGCATACACCAATGCGCCGATCAGAAGCGCGAGGCCGGCAAGCGGCAACGCTATGATAAACCACTGCCGGGTCGATTTCGCCTTTTCCCCTTCGGAGAGCGGCCGCATCGCATCGGCATACTCGGTTGACGTGTCCACCGGGGTTCCGGAAAGCTGGTCGTTGCGCGCGTCTTGCGCAGCTTGCCGGGTGACGGGCACTCCGCCCGCTTCGTCATCGGTCTCAAGCGGCGCTGCTGATGGATCGAAGCCGCGCGTCTTGTCCCCGGTGCGTCCATGCTGGACGTCGCCGCGCACCTGCGCCGGATTCGTTCGAGGCTGTCTGGTCATGCTCGCTCCTGTCTCCTCAAGCAACAACCGGCTTTTGCACCCTTTGTTCCGGTGTATGCAGATTCCGCAAGAGTTAACCCACGGTCTTGCGGTCTGAACCTGCTTAGGTCATCCGCGAAAGCGTCATCATCAGCAGAAAGCCTGCAGCGTTGGCGATCGCGGCAGATTGCTGGAAGTGGTGCGCCTCCGCTTCCGGCACCAGATCGGTAATCGTCAGATAGAACATTCCACCCGTCCCCGCCGCAAAGAGGATGCCGATCACTGTCTCTGAAAGGCCGCTCAGGAAGTACCAGCCTGCAAGCGCGGCAACGAATACAGCGAGGCCGATAAGCGAGGTCCAGCCGATGATGCGCCACTTTGCGTTCTTCTGCGTTTCGGACAGGCTCAACTCGCCGATACTCATTCCCTCGCTGAAGTTGTCGATGCAAATGGCGAGCGCCACGATGACGGCGGTCTTCGGTTCGAAGGCGGCTCCAATGCCAATGGTGATGCCTTCGATCACCTCCTCCGCGCTGGTGCCTCCGGCAAGGACGGAAACACCGCTTCCTCGTGGCCTCCTGCGCTTGTGCAGGCGGTCGACGGCCGGTTTCTCGTCTGCCGCATTCCCCGCCATATGCCAACGGTTTACGTATAGGTCGAGGCCGTAGACAGCCCCAAGGCCAATCAGGAAGCCAGCAACGATGAGCGGAACGGATGCCAGCTCCAACGACTTCGGCATCATTTCGAATGCGAAGGTGCCCATCAGGACGCCGGCGGCAAAGCCGACCGCGATCGAAAGGACGAGGCTCGACGGGCGGGTGACAATCGCGGCCAAACCGCCGAGCGGTGACGCAAGGGCGGCTGCAGCCGCCACGCCGAAGATCATAAGGAGATCGTGATCCATCGATCACCCGCTAAATTCAGCGCAACTTTCCCTCGGGCGAGCGGTCGTACAGCTCCTCGACTTTTTGGTTCTGCGCTTCCTTGTCGGCAGGCGGGAGCGGCTTCTGTCTCATGATCGCATAAACCACCGCGGCACCGAGCGCAAAAGCTCCGCCCGCGGTCGCCAGCAGCCACAGGTAATCCATCACCATAGCCTTCCCTCCAGTTTCATTCGCTCCGCGGCGTCTTCACGTCGCCAAAGCGCACCTCTTCACGCTCGGGATTGTCGGCGATCGCCTCCTCCTCGTCGTCGCTCGGGAGAGCATCATCCGTGTCGATGTTGGCTTCATCGCGACTGCGAACCGGAGGAACCCGCCCCTGGTCCAGGGGCTCCGCCTCCTCCGTGTTCCGGGCGCTTTCGGGCACTTTCTCTTCCCATTCGGGAGAGAGTACATCCTCTTTGGCAGGACCGGGCTTTGCTCGCTCGTACTGTTCGGGGCTGTGTCTTGGCATCGGATTTCTCCCTTCGACAAGGGAAAGCCGAGATCCGCCATTTGTTCCGGCTTCAATCATGGTCGTGCCGCCGCGCATGCCGCACGGAACAATTCCAACCTCTGGCGATTGAGTTGCCCAGGAACACACGGGATAGGAAAACATGCAGGAAGAGCTGAGGATATATCGGCTGTCGCCGCTCGCCGCACTCGACGACCCGAACTGGCAAAATGCGACGTACCAAGGCGAAGTGATCGTCGCCGCTAGATCAAGTGGCGACGCGCGTATCGTCGCCGCGGAGGCGGAACTCGACTTTCTCGAGATCGACGCCAAACCGGCGGAGGGAGTCACGACGGAAATGGCCAGCGCCTTTCGCAGCGACAAGCTCTACAGCGTCATAGAGGAGGGGCCGGCGCCAGTTGGATTGAAGCGCGGTGTGGTCGGCGGCACAGTCAGGGTCGACAACATCGTATCGACGCAACTCTAACGCGTTCGTTCTTATAGGCCGAAGGGGAATGTCTCCGGTATCCCCTCGCCGACGTGGTCCGCACCAAGCGGTGTGACCGGTGTCGTCTCGTCGAACCAGACGAAGGCATCGAACTGCCGGGGCAGCGACGCATAGGCATAGTGGCTCAGGCGCTCCGTTTCCGGACGGTAGATGACGCCTATGAAACGCTCGAGCTTCGGCTCCAGAAGACGCCGGCGAAGCGCGGGGTCGCGCGAAAACTCGAGAAGAAAGTGTCGGACCTGCGAATCGTGGCACAGCCGCTCATAGCTGCCCTCAAGCGAGGCGCGGATCGGCTTCACTTCCATGTCGCCTCCCCAATCGCTCGCGGCTGCGACCTTGCCGCCATGGGTGCCGAAGCCGATCAGCGCCGTCTCGCCGGGAAATCGCTCGCGGCACAGCTGGCCGATGTTCACCTCGTCCCGTGCCATTCCCATGTCGGTGTGGCGCGCATCGCCGATGTGGGAATTGTGAGCCCAGACCACCGCCTTGGCGCTGGGGCCACGCGCCGTCAGCAGATGCTCCAGTGTCCCGAACATGTGGGTGTCGCGCATGTTCCAGGATTCTGGCCCGGCATAATACATGATACGATAATATCGCTCGGCCGAGGCGACCAGGCGGGCGTTCTGCGCCGCGTCCATGAGTTCGTCTCCAGCCGCAAGTCCGGCGCGCAATTGCTGCTCCAATAGCTCCTGGCATTGGCTGACGACCGCTTGCTCGCAGTCACGGAAGCCCTTCGACAACGCCGCTCGGCCGTAGGTCGAGGGCTCGTTCTGCCATGGGGTCAGGCGCCCGTAGCGCTCACGAGCAACAGCTGCCGCCTCGGGGTCGGTCCTGTCGAGATAGTCGAGAACCGCCGCGATCGAACCGCGCATGTTGTATATATCCAGCCCATGGAAACCGGCGCGGTCCGCCTCGGCTTTCTGTTGATTGTAAGCGCGCAACCACTCGACGAATTCGACGACTTCGCGATTTCGCCACATCCAGGTCGGGAAGCGTTCGAACGCGGTCCGCGGTCGCGCAGCCTGCCGCTGCCGCACGTAGCGGTCGACGGCTGCCGCATCGGGCCAGTCCGCTTCGACGGCGACAATCGTGAAGCCATGCGCCTCGATCAGCCGGCGGGTGATCGCCGCGCGTGCCCGGTAGAATTCAGAGGTGCCGTGGCTGGCTTCGCCCAGAAGCACGAGACGGCGGTCCGCGAAGCGGTCGAACAGACGGCCGAAGGCCGGGTCGTCGAAATCGGGCAGGGGTTCGGCGGCGGCGGCAATCAGTTCGGAGAGGGACATGGCGGGCGGTCGCCCTTTCGCGCCCTGTTGATCGGCGGCCCGGCCCTGCTCCGAGACGAGCGGCACAAAGCGCACGCCACCAAGATCCTGTTCCTCGAACGTGGTGGCGTTCACGCGCGTGATCTGCATCAGGCGCTGTTCCTCGGCGGAGCCGACCGGAATGATTAACCGGCCGCCAAGATCGAGCTGCTCTTTCAGCGCATGCGGCACATTCGGGCCACCGGCCGCCACAAGGATGGCGTCGAAAGGCCCGGCCTCGGGCCAGCCAGCGGTGCCGTCACCGATGCGCACATCGATATTGTCGTAGCCGAGATCGGCGAACCGATTCCGTGCCGCCTTCGCCAGTCCGGGGTGCCGCTCGATGGTACAGACATGCCCTGCAATCCGGCTGAGAACTGCCGCCGCATAGCCGGAACCCGTTCCTATTTCGAGAACGATGTCGCCCGGTTCAGGCCCAGCGCGTTCGATCATCAGTGCGACGATATAGGGCTGCGAAATAGTCTGGCCGTGACCGATCGCGAGGGCTGAGTCCTCATAGGCGAACTCCTCGAAGCCTGGATCTACAAAAGCCTCCCGCGGGACGTTTCGCATTGCGTCGAGCACATCTGGATCATTGATTCCGCGGCGGGAGAGCTGCGACGCGATCATCCGGTCCCTGGCGCGTGAAAAATCGACGATGTCGGACGGCCTCCAGCCTCGGTTGGACGTTCCGGTGTTGCCGATCAGGAACCGCGCATGGACCGCATTGTTCCCCATCACGCGAAGGCACCGGTTCGTGCGGCGTCCGCTGCCTCACTCTGGAGGGCCTTTCGCCCGGCCGAAGGCGGGAAGGACATGGAACCTGCCCGTGTCCCTGACGTTGATTCACCAGGAACCGCGAGGAGAGCGAGATGGTCACGCGAAAGAAAGCGCCGAGGAGCGAAAGCAAAGACACCACGATCCCGATGAGCAAACACATCGAGACGGACAGTGAGCTGCACCGTGAATCCGACACGCGGCCGCTCGAGCCCGATGACCTGATGAAACAGCGGGCCGCGCGGGAGGCGGCACGCATCAAAAGGGATGAATATCTCGTTGAAACCGACTTGGAAGATGCGGATGAGCGTTTTCCTCTGCCGAATATGAAAGAGCAGGAGTGACTCAAGGAGAAGAGCCATGAAGAAGAAGCCGAAACCGGGAGCGCCGGGTACTACGGAACAGTGGCCGAGATGGGAGGGTCCGAAGGAAACCCGGCCCAGAGGTTACATGCCCGCCAAAGACGACCCGGAACAGGACAGGGACGCGGTCGGCGAAAATTTGAAGGATCCCCATCGCGGCAAGCTGAGCGACGCCCTCAAGCAGAAAGACGAGTGAGGGTCGCTTGCCGGATCGTCAATGCAGCGGTCTTGCGATCAGGAGCAGCGGCAAACCCTCCGGATAATCGTGGACAGGAATATCTGCACGGTCTCGGAACCGAGCGGCGGTCCGGCGGTTTGGCTGGGGTCCAATCTTGAAAGGAGAACGGAATGGCTAGCAGGCACGAATGGAGGCGCAACGATCCCGAACGGCGTCACCGCAGGGACTGGTATGGCACACCGAACGACGAGGACCGACGCCGAGCCCGCCGTTTCGAAGAGACCGGCGCACGCGGGGCAGATTGGGAGAATGCGGAGTACTATCCGGATGCCGAGCCGGGTCGCGCCGCTCGATACCGTGGATGGGGCCAGGACTACGAGGCCAGAGATCGCGAACGCGCATTCCGCGACTATTACGGGCCCGGCTTCGGCGCACGTGGTGGCTATTACCCCAGCGGCGACTATTACCCGGACTACGGTTACGCCCGCCGCTATCCCTATCGCGACTATGATCGGGATCGGGATTATGGCGAACGCGGGTTCATGGAGCGCGCCAGCGATGAGGTCGCTTCCTGGTTCGGCGATGAGGATGCCGAACGTAGGCGCAGGATGGACGAATACCGTGGCAAGGGACCCAAGGGATATACGCGGTCCGACAGCCGCATCCAGGAAGACGTCAGCGATCGCTTGAGCGATGATGGAGCGCTCGACGCTTCGGATATCGAGGTGTCCGTCTCCAATGGGGAGGTGCAACTCGGCGGTTTCGTCAATTCGAAATGGGCCAAACGGAGAGCGGAGGACTGCGCCGAAGACGTCTCCGGCGTGACCAATGTCCAGAACAATATCCGTGTTCGGGCAGAGAGTTCGTCCGAATGGAGCAGCGCGGAAAGCGAGACCTAAGCAAGTTCAGCAACCGCTTTGCGATCAGAACCTGCCGCAAGCCTAAGGGCCTGATATAAGCAGATAGTCGTGGGTAAACCCACGACTATCTGCTACAGCGATCATTTTATCGCGTGCCTTCGCGGCGGCGAAGCCGGACCTGACGCGCTCGCTGATCAGATCACGTTCGAATTCCGTAATGCCGGATAGGAATGTCGCGAGCATCCGGCCGTGCGGCGAGGACAGATCGAATGCCATGCCGTTCATGGCGATCACTGAGACCTTCCATCCTTCCAACTCGCGCAGCGTGTGGAGAAGATCGACGGTCGAGCGGTCCCAGCGAGACAACTCCGTGGCCAATATCACGTCGATCCTTCGAGCTTGGACAAGAGCCATGACTTTTTGGCTCGACCCCTTAAATCGACCTTTTTATCCCCAAACGCGACGAATCGCATCGAACGCAGCGGCGATGGTGGGATTATCCCTGCTAGCCTCTAGACAAAGGAAACTCAAGGTCGTCCCGATCGTTACCGCATCGGCGACGATAAGCC
Source organism: Sinorhizobium alkalisoli (assembly GCF_008932245.1). Classification (NCBI taxonomy): domain Bacteria; kingdom Pseudomonadati; phylum Pseudomonadota; class Alphaproteobacteria; order Hyphomicrobiales; family Rhizobiaceae; genus Sinorhizobium; species Sinorhizobium alkalisoli. The sequence continues at coordinate 1,517,549 of NZ_CP034910.1, forward strand.
CATGCGCTTGCTGCTCGTGAAGGGCTATCGATTCGCGGCAAAGGCTTAAACCCACGCCCGTCCGAACCATGGCGACCATCGATGCTTCCTGATCCACTTGGGCGACGAAATTCTGCCGTAAGCCGAGATCCATGAACAGGCGCGTCAGAAGGCGATTGTGTACCGAAGCAGGCGGAGTGCCAATCCATGGCAGGGCGGCAAGCTGTGTCCAATCCGCATCACGCACGAAGCTGGCGAGGGAGGGTGGTGCGACGACGCGGTAAGTCAATCGCGCCAGCTCCCTGCCGTGGAACAGCTTGGCTGCGCCTTCGCCGCAAAGTTCGGATACGGGTTCGAAGTCGTTCGGGTCTCCAAGGAAGAAGCCGGCATCGAGTTCGTTTCGCCGGAGCCCTTCGGGCACGTCACCGCTCATGCCGTGGCGCAGCGTCGTTTCGATGCCAGGCCCGCTTTCGATCAGCGCCTTCAGGAACGCGCCCAACCGCGTGAACTCCGGGTCGATGATCGTGCCAATCCTTAGTTTTCCCCGGACGCGGGTGGCGAGATGCCCGGCCGTCTGTCCGAAATCCACCAGCGCGGCGAGCACCTGCTCGGCCTTGGCGGCCAGCAGGGCGCCTTCATGGGTCAGTTCCAGACCTGTTGACGTTCGCCGGAACAGGGTGATGCCGGTATCGGCCGCAAGGCGCTTCAGTTGCAGGGTGACGGCCGGCTGCGTGAGGTGCAGTTGTTCTGCGGCGCGCGTGACATTGCCCTCGCGCGCGACGGTCACGAAGGCTTTCAATGTTCTAAGGTCGACCGAGTGCATCATATTAATTTCACTTATAATGCTTTGCGTCATTTGTCATTGGATTTCCCCGCTGATCGTCGGCTATTGCTTGGAAAATTCGAGGAGGACGATTGAATGCCGTGCCTAACAGTAAGGCTTTATAAGTGTGAACTGTCTCTTCGCGACGGGCGCGTAAGCCGATGACGCGCCGGGACACTCGGCAATCCGACGATCGCTTCGACTACATCGTCGTCGGGGGCGGCTCCGCCGGCTGCCTGCTGGCCAACCGTCTCAGCCGCGATCCCTCGATGCGCGTGTTGCTGCTCGAAGCCGGAGGGAAGGACGACTATCCCTGGATCCACATCCCGGTCGGCTATCTCTACTGCATTGGCAACCCGCGAACCGACTGGTTGTTCAAGACCGAACCGGATGCTGGCCTGAACGGGCGGTCGCTGCGCTATCCACGCGGCAAGACGCTCGGTGGCTGCTCCTCGATCAACGGGATGATCTACATGCGAGGGCAGGCCCGCGACTATGACGGCTGGGCGGCGGAGACCGGGGACGATGCCTGGACCTGGCAGAACTGCCTGCCCGATTTCAAGGCGCATGAGGATCACTATCGGCTCGACAATGGCAACGACCCCGAGACCGGCGGCAACAGCCGCTTTTCCGACATGCACGGGCACGGCGGCGAGTGGCGAATCGAAAAGCAGCGGCTGAAATGGGATATTCTCGAATCCTTTGCCGAGGCTGCCGTCGAGGCCGGCATTCCGCGCTCCGACGATTTTAACAGCGGCGACAATGAGGGGGTCGGCTATTTCGAGGTCAACCAGAGGTCCGGCTGGCGCTGGAACACCTCCAAGGCCTTTCTGCGCCCGGCGAAGAACCGGCCCAATCTCTCTGTCTGGACGCAGTCCCATGTCGAAAGGCTGGTACTCGAAACTGAGGCCCCGGACCCCAAGCGCTGCACCGGCGTCGTGCTTCAGCGGCAGGGCCGGAGAGTGGAGGTCCGCGCTGACAGGGAGGTCATTCTCTGCGCCGGCGCGATCGGTTCGCCGCACATCCTGCAATTGTCGGGCATCGGGCCGGCCGGCCTGCTGAAGCGCCACGGAATCGCTGTGATACACGATCTGCCCGGAGTCGGGGAAAACCTTCAGGACCATTTGCAGATCCGGGCGGTTTTCAAGGTCGGCAACGCGAAGACACTGAACACGCTCGCCAATAACCTCCTTGGCAAGGCGATGATCGGGCTCGAATATGTGCTGAAACGCAGCGGCCCGATGAGCATGTCGCCGTCACAGCTCGGCGCCTTCACCCGCTCGGACGACAGCCAGGCCCACGCCAATCTGGAATATCACGTCCAGCCTCTGAGCCTCGACACCTTCGGCGAGCCGCTGCACAGCATCCCCGCCTTCACCGCGAGTGTCTGCAACCTAAACCCGACGAGTGTCGGTAGCGTGCGGATTCGATCCAACAGCGCCGCCGATGCGCCGGCGATCGCGCCGAACTATCTGAGCACGGAGGAGGACCGGAAGATTGCCGCTCAAAGCCTCCGGCAGGTGCGCAAGATCGTATCGCAGCCGGCGCTGGCGAAGTACCGGCCGGAGGAATGGAAACCCGGCCGGCAATTCCAGAGCGACGAGGAGCTTGCCCGGCTCGCCGGCGACATCGCCAACACCATCTTCCATCCGGTCGGGACGACGAGGATGGGGCGCGACGACGATCCGACGTCCGTCGTGGACAGCCGCTTGCGGGTCAGGGGTATAGCGGGTCTGCGCGTCGTCGATGCCGGCATCATGCCGAAGATCACCAGCGGCAACACCAATTCGCCGACGCTGATGATCGCCGAAAAGGCTGCAGGATGGATCGTGAATGACGCGCGGCGGCGCGGATAAGAACAATATAGTCCGGAGGAACCCCACATGACATCGATCTCACGCTCCGCCCTTCCTCTTTCCGGCGTCAGGGTCCTCGATTTCGGCCAGTACATCGCCGGGCCGGCGGTGGCAATGATCCTCGGCGATCTCGGCGCGACCGTCGTGCATGTCGATCCGCCGGCGGGCCCCCTCTGGGACAATCCCGCCAATGCGATCCTCAACCGCAACAAGCTGATCGTTTCCATCGATCTCAAGACCGAAGAAGGGCTGGAACAGGCGAAGGCGCTGGTGGCGCAGGCGGACATAATCGTCGAGAATTTCCGCCCCGGCGTGCTCGCTCGGCTCGGTATCGATTTTGCGGCACTGCGCAAGGCCCGGCCGGAGCTGATCACCCTGTCGATCCCCGGTTTTGCTTCCAACGATCAGTTGCGCCGCGACTGGCGTGCCTTCGAGACGGTGATCGCGGCCTCCTCCGGCGTGTTCACCGACATGGGCCTGAACCGGGTGCTGATGGGCATCAACCCGTCCTTCTCGCCGCTGCCGCTCGCGTCCGCCTATGGGACGATGCTGGCGGCCTCGGCCACGGTCCTGGCGCTCCAAGCCCGGGAACGCACCGGGCATGGCGACCATATCGAGGTGCCGCTGGCAAGCGCAGTCATGGAGGGCCTGTCCTACAATTCGATCCAGATCGATGAGTATCCGCTGCGCTATAAGACCCAGCGCGAACGGGAGATCGAACGACGGCGGCGCGAAGGCCTGCCGATGGATATGTCCTATGACGAACTCCAGGAGTTCCTCGACCCCTTCTATCGCAGCTACATGTGCAGCGACGGGCGGATGTTCTACGTCGTCTGCCCTAGCCACAAGAACCATGCAAAGCGTTGCCTGCAAACACTCGGCCTTTATGACGAACTCGTGGCAGAAGGGCTTCGCGAGGAGGAAGACACCTACCTGCCGGTCTCGGAGTGGTCATCGGACGTCTCGCTCGGCGTCTATCCCCTTCCGAAATATTGGGCCGACAAGATCGCGGGCCGCATGAAAGAAGTCTTCTTGACCAAGACGGCGGCGGAGTGGGAACGCATTTTCGGGGAGGGGCAGTTTCCGGGCGCGCCGCAGCGCTGGCTGAAGGAATGGATCGCCGACGATCACGCGAAAGCCGCGGGCCTGATGATCGAGGTGGAGGATCCGATTCTCGGCCGCATGATCCAGCCGGGACCGATGGCCTGGTTACAGGAAAGCGGCGAAGCCATGCTGACGCCGCAGCCGCGCACATGGGGAAGATTTCCGGACGCATTGGCAAAACTGTCAGAGAGCAAAGGTCCAACGTTGTTTGCTCCGACGACCAATGTCCCTGGCGGTTGGCTTGATGGTGTCAAGGTGCTCGATCTCTGCAACGTGATCGCCGGTCCGCACTCGGTCGCCTATCTCGCCCGTTTCGGCGCCGAGGTGATCAAGATCGACCCCGCCAAGCCGCTTTACGATTGCTGGAATACTGTGATCTTCGGCATGTCGCATATGCGGGGCAAGCAGTCGGCGCTGCTGAACATCGGTTCACCCGACGGTCGGGTGATTTTCGAGGAACTGGTGCGGTCCGTGGACATCGTGGTCTGGAATGCCACCGACCGCCAGGTCAAGGCGATGGGGCTCGATGCCGAGAACTTGAAGGCGCTCAATCCGCAGGCGATCTTCTGCCAGCTCGATTGCTTCGGTGGCGTCCGCACCGGGCCGCGCACCGACTATCTCGGTTATGACGATCTGGTTCAGTCGGCGACGGGCATTATGTTGCGCTTCGGCGGATCGATGCAGACGCCGGAAGAACATGCGCATGTCGGCACCATCGATGTCATGTGCGGCTTCGGCGCAGCCCTTGGTGTGGCGGCCGCCCTTTACCAGAAATCGAGGACGGGCATCGTCGGTCGGCCCCGCACCTCGCTGTCGGCACTGACCGGGCTCGCCCAGATTCCGTTCTGCTACGATTATCAAGGCCGCCGGCCGTTCGACGAACCGGCCGGGCGCGAGACCAGGGGCTATGACGCGATGTCGCGTCTCTACCAAACGGCATCCGGCGATTATCTTCTGCTTTGCGCATCGGAAGCGGATCTCCCGCGGTTCGAAAAGGTCGAGGGATTGAGAGGGCTTCCCTCGATGCCCGCATCCGATCGCGAAATCTATCTCGCGCAGGCGTTCATGACCGCGCCCGCTGAAACCTGGCAGCAGAGACTGCTACAGGCCGATATCGGTGTCTCGCTCTGCGAGAACATCGAAACGATCAGAAGCCGAAGCGCACGAATCGCGGACGGCAGGCCGGGGACCGACCGCGGCAGCTATTCCTTCTCGATCTTCCCGGATCATCCCAGCGGGCACACCGTGACCCAACTCGATCCCTTTGCCATTCGTCCGGCCGTCGGCAAGGTCACGGCGGTCGCGCCGGCGGAAAAATACGGTGCCTCCACGCGCTCCGTTCTGAAGTCCCTGAACTATACCGACGCCGAGATCGACAAGCTGATCGCCTCCGGAACGATCAGCGAGACATGGAGCTCGCAATATCTGCCAAGCTGACCGACGACGGCGGAGACGGAGCTCTGAGGAGGGCGCCGGAGGCAGTCCGTTGACGTGTGCGATGTCGTCGGCGGCTGAGGAAGTCCAGCATCGCATTGGGAGGAAATGCTATGAAAGAAATGTTCGCGTCGACATGCCTTGCAGCGGCCATATTGACCATTGGCAATAGCGCCTGGGCCGCCGATTGCGGCGAGGACACGATTGCCAGCATGAACTGGCAATCGGCCGAGGTGCTTGCCAGTCTCGACAAGTTCATCCTGACGAAGGCTACGGATGCAACGTCTCGATCATACAGGGAGACACGGTCCCGACGATCACGTCCATGACCGAAAAGGGCCGACAGGATCGGGGGACGAGTAAGCTGCCTCTGATGGAAAACCGTAGTTGAAAGTCAACTCTATTTCTGGGTCGACAGCAAAACCTTGGTTTGCCCGCACCGAGGCGGGGCCAACGGCGACCGGGCCGGAACCCATCGCACCATGTGATACTTTTCCGGCACCTGCTCAGACCGGGCCTGTCGACGGCAGTAGACGACGGGCGCCATTCATTGGCGCTGGTCGCGCCTGCTCCCGGTCACGGCTGGTGCGGGACAGGAACTTCAGCATCCGAGCCTCCTCCAAACGCAGTTCCGACTTCCCCCGGCTGCGCGCGTGCAAACGCCCGGCCGAGGAAGCGGAGGCGCCGCTGCCCAGGGCGATGATGTCCGGATGGATGTAGCTCTTGCGGCAGATCGCGGGCGTATTGCAGAGGACCGCGGCCGCAGCCTCGCTCATCTCTTTGACCGTCGGGCGCCGATCTTCTTCGATCGCCGCCCGTGCCGCCGCGAAGGCCGCCACACTGCCCGCCCAGGTACGGAATGTCTTCGCTGATACAGAGAATCCGGCGATCTCCGCGAGGTACCGGTTGAGGCGACCGGAGTCGACGGCACGCAAGGCGTCACTCTCGTCCTTCCAGACGAACAACTGACGGCCCGGCAGGTCCGCAATCTCCTCCAGCAGCCGCTGCAGCTTGGGCCGGCGTAGCCGCCGCCTCACACGTTTTCCGCCCTTGGCGGTGAAGCTCAATTCGATGAACTCACTTCCAAGCTTGAGATGCCGCTTCAAGAGCGTCGTTGCACCGTAGGTCCCGTTTTCTTCCACATATGTGCGGTTTCCCGGTCGCAAATGCATTTCGTCGAGAAGCGCCACCATAGCTGCAAGCACGGTTTGGATACTTTCGGGCCGGCCGTCCATATGGCGTCGTATCGTCCGCCTTATCCGGGGCAATGCTTTCCCGAAAGGGATTAATTGCGCGAACTTGTCGGCACTTCTCAGCGCTTGCCAAGCTTGGTGGTAGCGATATTGCTTGCGGCCGCGCGCATCGTAGCCGGTCGCTTGCAGGTAGCCGTTCTCCTCAAGACAGATCCAGACATTCTCGTAGGCTGGCGGCAAGCCGAGGGACGCAATGCGTGCCTTGGTCTCGGGGTCGGACAAGATTGAACCATCCGGCATTCTGTAGACGAAGCCCTTGCCGCACCGTCGCCTTGTGATGCCCGGCTCGCAATCGCTGACAAAGACCAGATCCGCTGCCGAGATCCCCTGCTGATCCGCAAAGGGCGGCTCCCCCGCGGACCGCCGGGTTCCATACTTCTGCTGCCTCGCATCGAGTTGCAATTGCATCCGCTTCTTCTTTCTTCGAGCGTGAAGTCCGCATCGCAAGTAACGCGCGCGCTGCTCGATCGGATCCTCGGGCGAGCACTAAAAGCGGGCTGCGCCGCCGCCGCGTGTCATTTCAGATGCGCAAAGACCCGCGTTGGCGCAGGGGAACATATTCAGGCGCAGAATGTTCCTCCGGCATTGGCCGAAGCGGGAGAGCTGCGATGCGAAAATCTCTGAAAGACGCCGTGGTCGTCATCACAGGTGCCTCTTCCGGTGTCGGACAGGCAACGGCCGAAGCGTTCGCCAGCCGCGGGTCGAACCTAGTGCTTGCCGCGCGCGACGCAGCGGCGCTGCAAAGCGTGGCCAAGACGTGCCGCGCGCTTGGTGCGGTCGTTCTGGTCGTGCCGACCGATGTCACCGATGCCGATGCCGTCAAGGAACTGGCGAGAAAGGCCATGAGCTTCGGCAGGATTGACGTCTGGTTCAGCAATGTCGGCGTCGGCGCGGTTGGGCGATTTGAACAGACGCCGATCGAAGCGCATGAGCGCGTCGTGCGCACGAACCTCATCGGGCATTTCAACGATGCGCATGCGGCAATCCCCATTTTTCTGAGGCAGGGCCATGGCACCTTCATCAACATGATTTCGCTTGGCGGCTTCGCTTCCACCCCATATGCGGCCGCCTACAGCGCCAGCAAGTTCGGCCTGAGGGGCTTTTCCGAAGCGCTCCGCGCCGAACTTGCCGATCAGCGCGATATCCATGTCTGTGACGTCTACCCTACGTTCCTTGATACGCCCGGCGTCGCGCATGGTGCAAACTATACGGGGCGCCGGTTGACCGTGCCGCCTCTGGTTTACGATCCACGCCGCGTCGCGCGGGCCGTCCTGCGCCTCGCTCAGCGCCCGCGTCACTCCGTTACCGTCGGCGCAATCGCCGATTTGACGCGCCTGGCGCATTTTCTTGCGCCCAACACAATGTCGCGGCTGCTTGCCCGGCTGACCTCTATGTATCTGAGAAGGGCGCCGCGAGCGGACAAGAGCAACGGCAACCTGTTCCGTCCTCCCGCGCAGCCGGGTGGTGTCGAGGGCGGTTGGCGGTCGCAGCACCGGGTGCCGGTTGCTGCCATCGCAGCCGCCGCAATCGCCGGTCTGGCGCTCGGGGTCGCGGTCCGGGGCGTTCCGCACCGACGGACCTAAGCCGCCTGACTGCAGCGCACTGGGCCATCCGGGCGCGCACCCGTTTTTTCCTCTTTGTTCGGGAAGTAGCGTTGCAGGACAGCGATGGGGCTTAATGGAGCGTCTTGGACTTCGAGGGGCGCACTGCTGCGGAGTCCTGTGCGATCGTGCTTGTACAGGCAGTGGCCAGAACGTATTGCTCGACCAATTCCATCAGCGCCAGCGCTATCTCCTCCCAGGACCAGCCGGCGCTTTCCGCCCACCTCGTCAATGTTTCGAACTCGCTGTTCAGCGCCCGTTCGCATTCCCGCTGGCGCTCAGCTCTTTCTTCAAACACATTGGATGATAACTTTGTCATGACAAAGCAACGCCCAAGAAACACGAAGGTTCCGGCTCCAATGCGTGAATATTGTGAAGAATAGGCAATACGGGATGGCGTGTTGAGCGGAACCCCGGCGAAGCCGCCGGGGCGATTGCGGCAAAGATCAAAGGGTCAACCACAAACTTGCGGGATTGTCGCAGCTCGAGGCGAGGCCCTCACCAGGTCTGGCGACCGTACCAATCATCGATGTCTTGCCTTACACGATCTCTCGCTATTCCGTAGCGTTCCTGGATCTTGCCTTCGAGCTGTTCGCGGCTTCCATCGATCTCGTCAAGATCATCGTCGGTGAGGCGCCCCCACTGCTCCTTTACCCTTCCCTTGAGTTGCTTCCAGTTTCCTTCGATCCGATTCCAGTCCATGGGAATACTCCTTCAAGAGACATCGTCCATCGCAATAATGCATGGGGCGGGCTTTTGGTTCGACTTGTGAACGGGAAATTTCCTGAACCCGGAAAGAAAGCTGCAAGTTTGCCGCCGCACAAGTGACAAAAGCTGCACTAGGGAGTGGTGCCCGGAACCATGACAGCCCATGGCCGTTTAGCTTGCGGAATGCCATCATGGAGGACGTCAAATGCATCTAATTGGTGTACAGGTCATACCCGAACAGGGCGGTCGAGCTGGCTTTACCGTTGAATTCGTGGGGAAGGAGGGAGAGGTCGTATCGGTCTGCCTGCCCAACGACGCCGCCCGCAATCTCAACCGGTTGAACGCTGCAGAAAGAGCAAAAGAGCTCTTTTCAGAGCTTGCAACCGCGAATCTTGACGCGCTTGAGAACGGAGGCGATGGAGAACCGCACGCGCGGCGCAGTGCCCGTTCGACAAAGGATGCCGACGCATTGGAAGAGCAGCTGGACGAAGGGCTGGAGGACAGCTTTCCGGCGAGCGATCCGGTTTCCATCACCACATCCACCGTACCAACTGACCGTGTCCGACGGCGGGAGTAGAGGGGAGGGCTGATCGCTCAGCCTTTCTTCGATCTCGGGAGAATATCCGGGCTCTCAGGAACCAAAATGCTGCACAGGCATTTTCCCTCGCGTTACCAAAAATCTCGGGCAGAAGGACAATGGTCGATATGCCTGCCATCATCAGCGAAGCGCGTCAGCCGTCATCGCGAGTAGAACAACAGGTCGTCGATCTGATACCGGCGTTGCGGGCATTCGCGCGGACGTTCACATCGTCGTCCTTTGAAGCGGATGATCTCGTACAGGAAACTTTACTGCGGGCGCTCAGAAGCATCGACCAGTTCGCGCCAGGTACGAGTCTCAAGTCTTGGCTGTTCACGATCATGCGCAATGTGTTCCGGACGCAATATAAACTCAGGAAACGGGAAAGTCCGGGGGCGATGGATACCGCGGAATTGTCGATACCTGCGGCTCCTGCCCAGGAATGGTCGGTCCTCAATGGTGAGCTTCGCCATGCGCTTGAGTTGCTGACTCCGGAACACCGCGAGGTTCTTGTGCTGGTGGCCGGATTCGGGATGAGCTACAAGGAAGCCGCCGATATCTGCGATTGCGCGATCGGGACGATCAAGAGCCGCCTTAACCGGGCGCGCGAGGAATTGGTCACCCAGATGCATGGCAATCCTCTGAACTGACGTTTCCGCCACGAACCAGTTACTTCATTCGCGCGGCAAGGGCGTTCTGCAGCCGTTGCGCCAGTTGCAAAAGCCGCTCCGGCACGGTCTCCTTTTGGATTTCCTCCATCAGCAAGGCGATTTGCTCGTCGACGGCCCTGTCTTCTCCGACCGGTTCCGCCGGGACTTTTGTTTCGCTCATCCGCACTTCCTATCCGTGGCAGGACCAGAAGATAAAATATCATTCCTCAGCCTCTGTAAATTCCAAATGGCCGACAAATGGCGCGGTGCCGGTATAGGCTCACGACTTCGAAGCGTGCTGCGGCTTGCCCTTGCGCTTCGTCGACGCGAGCTCCTCAAGCTCCCTTTCTGTCATCGATTCAACCATTTCCTTCGAAGCGCCCTTGAGTTCGCTTTTCTTTTTTTCACCACGCTTGGCAGAAAGGGCTGCGCCGGCAGCCATCTGCTGCGCTTTCGATTTCGCAGGCATTGCTCTCTCCTTTGCACGCTGCAGAAGCGGCAATGGAACCGGCCAGTAGGGATTATGTTCCGCCGATTCATCGGAGAAGACGCATTAATTGTGTATGGAACCGCGGCTGTGAAGAGGGGCGGCAGGCGGATGATAGCGTCTCTGCCAGGGCGGATGAGTTGACGCCACCTTCAGCGAAGGAGACCTTGCCCGCCATCTACCCAGACCGGACTTCCCGTGACATGACGCGCAGCATCGGAGACCAGGAAACACACGACGTCGGCCACATCCTCCGGCTCTCCCGGTTTTCCTTCGGTCAGCGGAATGTCGCCTTCCGGCCACTTTACCGGAACCGCCGCTTCGTCTCGGCCGCGCTGGCTCGTATTGTCGGAAATATTGGTCTCAATGGCGCCGGGACAAACGGCATTGACGCGGATCCGGTGCTTCCCAAGCTCCAGTGCCAACTGCTTTACCATCGCCACCTGCGCCGCCTTCGTGGCGCTATAGGCGGTGGCCCCCGGGGTCGTGAAGGTACGTGTGCCGTTGATCGACGACACGACCACGATCGCGCCGCCACCGGCCGCCTTTAGATGCGGAACGCAAAAGTGCAGGGTGAGGTAGGTACCGCGAAGATTGGTTGCGATCGTTTCGTCCCATTCTTGCGGCTTCAGGTCTTCGACGGGCGCCCAGACGCCGTTGATGCCGGCATTCGCCACGACGACGTCGAGGCGGCCGAATTTTCCGATCAGTTCTTCAACCGCCTCGCGCATATCAGCCTCGTGGCGGATATCGGCATTAAGAGCGAGAGCGTCGCCGCCCCGCGCGCGAATTTCATCGACGGTCGTCGCGGTCTCCTCCGGCGTGTGCCCGAGCGCGGCCACGGCGATATCGTCCCCAGCGAGCCGCAAAGCAATCGCCTTGCCGATACCTGACCCGGCGCCAGTGATCAGCGCCACGCGCTTCGATGCCGCCACATTCATCAAAAGGCCCTCCACCGAACGGCCCTGCCGCCGCGCAAGCCAATCATCGTACGCGACACTCGCATGCTATCATGCGTCCTCACGGGGCCAGCGGCTGACGCGGAAGCCTGCTTCACTCGCCGCGTCCAGAAAGGCCTCCAGAGCCGCATCCGGGGAAGCATCGCCGGCCAGTGCGGCCTCGCAACCGGACATGGCAGCCTGCCGCGCCGGGCCCGGCGAGCGCCAATGGTTCTTGAGGCAGAGAAGCGCATCGCGCGTGCTCTGCACACGCAGCACTCGCTCGCCGGCCTCGAGGATCACCGGCTCGTCCCACTGCCGATCAATATTCAGCTCGACCATCCCTGTGTCCCCCCTGCATTGCGCGCTTGATCGGCAACCGAAGCCAGCACGAAAGCGCCGAAATCCGGATATACCCGAGCGATATCCGCGAGCGCGAGGACCCCGATTGCGCGACGTTCGTCGTTCACGACCACAAGTCGCCGTGACCGGCTGCTTGCCATCTTCTGCGCCGCGGCGAGTACGCTATCTCCAGGGGAGCACGTCTCCGGTGAGACCACCATGAATTCGCGAACCGCTGCGGTGGTGGAGAGGCCTTGCGCAAGCACGGAGACGACGATGTCCCTGTCGGAGATTGAGCCGAGGATTGCCCCGACAGGCGGGAACTCGACCGGTAGAAAGCCCACCCCTGTCTCCTCCATCAGGCGAGCCGCCGACTGTGCCGAGTCGTCCGGCGAAACCGTGTAGACCGTGGGGGTCATCACCGATGCCACGGTTATCTGCCCCTCACTCTCGGCCATTGCTCAAACTCCTGCCGTCGATCGATGCTGGCACTCGAACCTCGTCGAGGGGAGACGTCGGTAAAGGCAAATCCACCTTTTGCGGCACGAGCACCTGCGGCTCCTGCGCGTTCTTTCGAGGGCGCCTCGCTTCCGGCGACTCCGGTTGGGTCACCCTCGGTTTGCTGCGCCTGAGCTTACGTCGCATCATCGCTTCGGCCTCCTTTTGCGGTTCCGATTTGGTCCATTTAGCCCAACGTGCCGACAAGCGGATAGGTTCCCCCCGCCGTCGAATTTTCGAGGGGTTGCGTACGTTCTCATGCGGATCCGCTCGATAACGGCGGCTGAACCGCCGCCAGCCGCCGCTTGCCCCAGCCTGACCGAATCATTTGTGAGCGCCTCCCGGCTCTGTCACGCCTTGAAGGCCAACACCCGCGACCGAGGGATCCGACCGGGCAGCGTCGGCGAGCGACACGACCCCGACCAGGCGCTTCGCCCTGTTGACCACCGGCAGCCGGCGAACCTGCTGATCGCCCATATTGTGGGCGACGTCAGATAGCTCCTCATCGTCGAAGCAATATTTGACGTCGGTGGTCATGACGTCGGAAACGCGCGTGTTGGCGTCGCGGCCATCGGCCACGCAGCGAACCACGATATCGCGATCCGTTATCATCCCGACCAGCCGATCATGGTCGCCAACCGGGAGGAAGCCGATGTCATTATCGGCCATGTGCCGAGCAACTGCCGCAACCGTATCGTCCGGGTTTACCACATGGACATTCTTCGTCATGACGTCTGCAACGCGCATGATTGATACTCCTTACTGATTCAGGCCTTGTTGGCATCCGGGGTTCGTTCGGTTCCAAGGGAGGCGGGGGCTGCCGGCGCATTCAGCGCGCCGGTGGTGCCTTCCGTCTCTTCCATCGGATCTGGCCCGTTGCCGCGGGCCATCTCGCGGCTGGCCTGCTCCCAGTGTCGCTTGTCCTGACCGTCCGGACGGCCTTCCTTTTCCCAAATTGCATAGGCCCGCCGTCGGATGAGTTCTTCTCTTTCATCCATCACCGCTCTCCCGTTAAAGAATAGATGCGGATTGCCAACGACTGAGCCTTTCATTTGTTCCGCTGCGCGTGGCTCGTGGGAGCCGCAATGAAGACGACGACGCTCTGTTCCGGTATCAGTTCGCTATCGTCGGCGGGACGGACTTCGAAGCTTGCCTCCACGCTGTCCAGCGTGCGCCACCATTGCCAGCCGTCCCGGGATCCAGGCAGAGAGAACCGACAATCGGCTCCGGAGTTGAGCATGATGATGAGATCGCCGTCCGCGCTATCGCCGGCGTGCAGGTGCACACCGATGGCCTGCTGCTCCATTCGATGCCAGTCCTCATGCGTCATGGGCTGGCCGTCGGGACGAAGCCACGTGATCAGCTCCGAATCCAGGAATCCATCCTCTCGAAGGAGGGGGTGATCGAGCCGAAAGGCGATGAGCCCCCTGCAAAAGCAAAGGAAATCCTCATCGCTTGCGCTCCAGTCGACCCAGCCGATTTCGTTGTCCTGGCAGTAGCTGTTATTGTTGCCGCCCTGGCTGTTGCCGAGTTCGTCTCCGCCGAGCATCATGGGCACCCCGCGACTAAGCATCAGGGTAGCCAAAATGGCCCTGCGCCGGCGCACGCGGGCCGCAAGGACATCAGCATTGCCGGTTTGGCCTTCCACGCCGAGATTATCCGAGCAGTTGTCCGCGTGCCCGTCACGATTTTCCTCGCCATTTGCCTCGTTGTGCCGCTCGCTGAAGGAGACCGTGTCGGCGAGCGTCAAACCATCATGGGCGCTGACCAGATTGATTGATGATGTCGCCACACGGCCGGAATGATTGAATTCCGTGGGAGAGCCCACAAGGCGCTGTGCGAGGCACGGAACCTGCCCGGGATCGCGCCTCCAGTAGCGCCTCACGTCGTCGCGAAAGCGGTCGTTCCATTCGCGAAATGGCGGGGGAAAGCCGCCGAGCTGATATCCGTCGTCGCCAATGTCCCAGGGCTCGGCGATCAGCTTCACGCCGGCGAGCACGGGATCCTGGCGTATAGCGTCGAAAAAGCCGCCCTCGCGGTCGAATTCGATCTGCTCTCTTCCGAGCGCACTCGCGAGATCGAAACGGAAGCCGTCGACATGCATCGCGGTCACCCAATAGCGCAGGCTGTCCAGCACCATGCGAAGCACCATGGGATGCGCGACATTGAGGGTGTTGCCGGTGCCGGTCATGTCATATGTGTGCCTGCCGTCGGGCGATTGGCGATAGTAGCTCAGGTTATCGAAGCCGCGAAAGCTGAGCGTCGGCCCCAGTTCGGAACCTTCACCTGTATGGTTGTAGACCACGTCCATGACGACTTCGATGCCAGCGGCATGGAAGGCCTTCACCATGGATTTGAATTCCTGAATGTTGCCATTCGACAAATAGCGGCGAGCCGGAGCAAAATAGCCCAGCGGCTGGTATCCCCAGTAGTTGCGCAATCCTCGTTCAATCAGGTGGCGATCGTCGAGGAAATACTGCACCGGCAAGAGTTCGACCACGGTCACGCCAAGCTTCGTGAGATGTTCCATGATCGCTGGGTGCGCCATTGCACGGAATGTGCCGCGTTCCTGCTCCGGTATGCCCGGACACGTCATCGTCAGTCCCCGGATATGCGCCTCGTAGATCACGGTGTCCGTCCAGGGGCGCCGAATGGCCTGCTCGCCCTCCCAGTCGAATTCCGGATCCTGCACGACCGCCTTCACCATAAAGGGAGCACTGTCGCGTTCATCGAAGCTGAGATCCGCCTCCGCATGGCCGACACGATAGCCAAAGAGAGCATCGTCCCATCTCAGTTCTCCGAATATCTGCTTGGCATAGGGATCGAGCAGGAGCTTGTTGGGGTTGAAGCGATAACCGTTTTCGGGATCGTAGGGGCCGTAAACACGATAGCCGTAGAGCGTGCCAGGTCCGATTCCCCCGATGAAGCCGGACCAGACATCCCCTTCGCGGCTGGGCAGCGGAAGGCGGGCGATTTCCGTTTCGCCGTCGCTGGAAAAGAGGCAGAGCTCGACCTTTTCGGCATGTGCCGAGAAGACTGCGAAATGCGTGCCATCGCCTATGTACTCGGCTCCAAGCTCCGGTTTGAGGAAATCCAGCTTCGAGAAGGAGAGATTCATAGGCGTTTTTCACCCTTTCGCTTTCAGTCGAGCACGATCGGTGGCCGAGAATGCGGCAGCGTGCCAACGCGCTGCGAAGCAAGTTTGTTCCTGCGGCAGGGCTTGCGCAACGGTTGGTTGGGAACTTTGCGACAGCGGTGGGGTTCTAAGCTCGCATGGGCCATCGAAAAATGCTGACACGCGAAGCGAGAACATGGGGAGCGAGGCTTCTCGAGCCCGGCAAGGCCGAATTCCGCATCTGGGCACCGGATCAGGGCAACATGGCTGTCGTCGTCGGGGACCGGACGATCGAGATGGCGGAGGAGGAGGGCGGCTGGTTCTCAGCTGTGGCGGCAGCCGATACCGGCAGCCTGTACCAATTCGCCCTTTCTGACGGAACGCGAGTAAGCGATCCTGCTTCCCGGGCTCAAGCCGATGGGGTCGAGGGGCCGTCAGTTCTGGTCGATCAGGATCGATATCGCTGGAAACATCCCGACTGGGACGGACGCCCATGGAACGAAGCCGTCGTTTACGAGCTGCATGTCGGCACCTTCACCGAGGAAGGAACGTTCCGGGCCGCCAGCACGCGCATTGGAGAATTGGCGCGCGTGGGCGTCACGACAGTGGAACTCATGCCGTTGGCCCAGTTTCCCGGCCGCCGCGGGTGGGGCTATGACGGCGTGCTTCATTTCGCACCACACAATGCCTATGGCACGCCCGACGATCTGAAGGCCCTAGTCGACGCGGCCCATGGACATGGAATGATGGCCATTCTGGATGTCGTCTACAACCACTTTGGCCCGGTAGGCAATGCGCTGGCGCGCTATGCATCGCCCTTCTTCAACAGCAGACGAGAGACCCCCTGGGGTGCGGCGATCGACTTCGACCACCCCGCCGTAAGATGGTATTTCATCGAGAATGCCCTCTATTGGCTTCAGGACTTCCGTTTCGACGGCCTGCGCCTCGACGCCGTAGATCAGATCAAGGACACGCAGGAGCCTTCGTTTCTTCAGGAGCTCGCCCGAACCGCGCGCCGGGCCATACCCGATCGTCACATCCATCTGACGGTGGAGGATGACGAGCGACGGCCGGAGCTTGTTGCCTATTCGGGCGATGGAGAGCCTTTGCGCTTTTCCGCGAGCTGGAACGACGACTTTCATCACGCGGCCCACGTCATTGCGACCGGGGAGACCAGCGGCCACTACCAGCCTTACGAGCACGCCCCTTCGATGATCCTGAAAGAAATTCTCGCTACGGGCTTTTGGTCCCGTTCGGTTGGCGGAAATCGAAACGTCGGGCAAACCACGCCGTTGTCCCGGGTCGCATTTCTGCAGAACCACGATCAAATCGGGAACCGGGCGCTCGGCGAGCGGTTGCGAACGCTGGTCCCGCCGGACCTTCTCGACGTGCTGATGTCCCTCCTTATACTCTCGCCGCAAATCCCACTGTTGTTTATGGGAGATGACTACGGCGAAACCCGGCCTTTTCATTTCTTCGCCGACTATGAAGGCGAGATCGCCGATGCGATCCGGAGAAACCGACCGGAAGAAGCGGTGCGCTTTGGCGGGAAGCCGGAGGACGCGGGGCACATTCCCGACGCCCTGGACCCGCGAACTCTCGCTTCCTGCAGGTTGAACTGGAGCCGGGCCGGAAGTGGGGAAGGGGAACGCGAACGCAGCAAGCTTAGCAATCTCATCGCCCTGCGGATGCGCCACATCGTTCCGATCCTCGCTCCGCCGAAACGGGTCGTCGTTCACCCGTCACCCGAAGGGCTGATCGCAATCGACTGGCATTTCAGCCAGGCTACACTTCAATTGAGAGCCAATTTCTCAAAGGAGCAGCAGGCTTTTCCCGGTGTGGAGGGCGAGGTCATCTGGTCTATCGGCCGTCCGGCCGAGGCGCCGGTGCTCATGGCTCCCGGAATTCTCGTTGCCGTGGCTGAGGAGCCGGACGAATGGTGAGAAGATCAGACACGAGCAGAGCAGGGAAATGAAGCTGGGTCCAGCTCTTGTCGGCGACCATGCACACGGCGCTTCGCTCGACGCTATCAGCCGGCAGGCCGACGGCTGCCGGCGCTGCGACCTCTACAGGTACGCCAAGCAGCTCGTCTTCGGTGAAGGACCTCGCGACGCCAGGCTTATTCTGGTCGGCGAACAGCCGGGCGACCGCGAGGACATCGAGGGCCGGCCTTTCGTCGGGCCGGCGGGCAATCTGCTCGCCCGGTGCCTCGAAGAGGCCGGCATCGAACGGACGGAGTGCTACGTCACCAACGCGGTCAAGCATTTCAAGTACGAGCAGCGAGGCAAGCGCCGAATTCACTCGAAGCCGAATGCCGGCGAGATCCAGAGCTGTGCCTGGTGGCTCGGGGCGGAAATCGAGAAAATCCAGCCGGAAGTCGTTGTCGCGCTTGGCGCAACAGCAGCAAGAACGCTGCTTGGCAGCTCGGTTAAAGTCACACGAGACCGCGGCAGGGCGTTCCACGCCGGACAGGACTTCGACGTCGTCGTGACAATTCACCCCTCCTATCTGTTGCGCATTCGCGAACGCGACACGGCACAACGCGAACGCGAGCACTTCATCGAAGACCTTAAAACAGCAGCATCCCTTCGGTCGCAACATTGAGTGCCCCCTGGCGGCGTGACAGGATTGCGACGAAAACGCGACTCGGGGTCCGGCAGGGCCCACGGCCGCCACGAACTCATATGGACAGAGGGAGAATGTTGGATGTCGTGGAATCTCGATGAGACCGTGCGAACGTCTGCGGGCACAGTGGCGGCAGGCCGTGCCGGTAACGGACCTCCGCTTGTGCTCGCTCACGGGTGGCCATGGTCCTCTTTCTCATGGCACCGGATCATTCCGGACCTTTCCGAGCGATTTCGCGTCCATTGGTATGACATGCCCGGATACGGACGATCCGACAAGGACGCGGAGCAGCGCACCTCCCTCGACGTGCAAGGAACGATATTCGCCGAGATGCTGGCTCACTGGGGCCTCGATCGACCGATGGTCATTGCCCATGACATGGGCGGAGCGACGACCCTGCGCGCCCATCTGCTGCATGGCTGCAATTTCGAGCGGTATGTTCTGATGAATGTCGTCGCGATGCGTCCCTGGGGCTCGGAGTTCTTCGCTCACGTCGGACGCCACGTGGATGCCTTCATGGGGCTGCCGCCACATATCCACAGAGCCGTCGTCGAGGCCTACATCAAAGGGGCGATCATCAACGACATCGATTCCGCCGACGTCGAGATGCTCGTCAAACCCTGGATATCCGAGGAGGGGCGGGCAAGCTTCTACCGCCAGTTCGCACAGGCCGACGAGAGGTATACCGCCGAGGTCGAACCATCATTCGCGGAGATTCGCTGTCCGGTGCAGATAATCTGGGGCGAGGACGATCCCTGGATCCCGATCGAAAGGGGCAGAGCGCTTCACGCGCTGATCCCGCACGCCTCTTTCGAAGCACTTCCGGGTATCGGCCATTTGCCCCAGCTTGAACAGCCGGATCTTGTACTCGGACGATTGCGTTCATTTCTGTTGGGTGCAGAGCGGTAACCGCTCATGCTACTGCATGGCTCCTTTAATTGACCTGACATGCAGTAATACAAAGTGCTACAGTGACCTTTGCGCGTCTAATAAGACGCGCGGCGCTGTAGCTGTTTCCGTTTTTCAGGAACAACTCGCAGACGGCTTCTTTTCAGGCACCTGTCAATTGACATGAGAAGAGGTGGCAGCGCTTCGTACGGCTAAAGGATTTTCGCCTTCCGGAGCATGAAAGCCTCTGCGAAATGCTCGGGTGCCCGGCACTCCATTCCCCGCAGCCGCGCAAGCCCCGCGAACGTCTCCCGGTCAAACCAGTCTTTCGAGCGCTGCGTTCCGAAGTGTTGGTGCAGGAGAGCAATCTTCCTTTCCATGACCTCGGCCGTAAGCGGCGAATAGGCATTTGGCTGGCCGAGGTCGCCGTCCCACTTGGGAATCTCGTACTCGAGCACCAGATGGTCACGGAAAACGTTCCAGGTCAGCTTGTTTACTTCGCGATGGTCCTGGTGGGCGTCGAGCCGCGCGTGGGTGAACACTACATCCGGCCGGAACCGAGCCCTGACATCGATCAGCCAACGCTTGATGTCCCGGCTCTGCGAGGGGAAGTAGCTGTCCTCGAATTCCGCCACGTCGACAGTGGAAGACTGCGCGCCTTCGAGGAACGCTTCGGCCGAGGCACTGGCTTCCGCCCTCCGCTGGCCGCCGCCGCTCAGTACGCACCAGCTGACAGTCAGCCTCACCCCTGACGCGATCAGGCTGAGGATCGTGCCTCCCGCACCGATTTCTATGTCGTCGGAGTGGGCACCAAGGCAGAGGACCGAGAGTTCCTCCCCGCGACGCGCGAGGGCGAGCCCCATCATGATGCCGTCGCGACTACGTTGCGCCTGTTCTTTTCGGCGGTGACCTTCGCGTTCCAGGGCATGTCGCCCTTTTCGACCATGTCTTCGAGCGACTGCCAGTCGCGCAGCGTGTCCATTGAGCGCCAGAAACCCTCGTGCTTGTACGCCATCAGCATGTTGTCTGCGATCAGGCGCGCGAAGGGTTCGAGCACGAGTTCCTCCCCCTCGCGCATATAGTCGAAGATTTCGGGGCGGAACACGAAATAGCCGCCGTTGATCCAGATCTCCGACGTGTCCGTCGTGCGAAACTCGCGGACGCGGCCATCCTCGGCGATGTCGGCAAGGTGATAGGTCAGCGGCGCGCGCACCGCGAGGAAGCAGCCGATCTTGCCGCTGGCTTCGAACTTGGCGATGACGTCCTCAAGGTCGACGTCAGTCAGCCCGTCGCTGTAATTCGCCAGGAACATCTTCTCGTGCCTGACGTGATCCCTCGCGGCCCAGAGGCGCTCGCCGATGTTTCGCCAGATGCCCGTGTCAAGCAGCGTCACGCGCCAGTCCTTGTCGGCCTCATTGAGCAGTTGGACGTCCCTGCCGCCGCCGGACACGACGCAGTCGGCGAATGTCTGCGGACGGGTGTTCAGGAAGAACTCCTTGATGACGTTCGCCTTATACCCCAGACACAAGACGAAATCGTCGTGCCCGTAATCGCTGTACCACTGCATGACGTGCCGCAGGATAGGCTGATGGCCGAGCGGGATCATCGGCTTTGGAATGCTTTCGGAATAATCGCGGATTCGGGTTCCGCGCCCGCCACAGAAAAGAACGACCTTCATTTCCGCAACTCCGTTGGATCGATGACTGTCACGAAGGGAATCGGCACCACGAATTTCGCGCCCCAGGCGGCGACATGGTGCATCTGCTGGATGATCTCGTCCTTCAAATTCCACGGAAGGATGAGTATGTAGTCGGGCTTGGCCTGGTCGATCGCTTCGACGGGCTTGATCGGGATGTGCATGCCCGGCGTGAAGCGGCCGTGCTTGTAGGGGTTCCGGTCGACGGTAAACTCGAGGAAGTCGCGGCCGATCGCGCAGTAATTGAGGAGCGTGTTGCCCTTGCCCGGCGCGCCATAGCCGCAGATTTTCTTGCCTTCGTTCTTGGCTGCGATCAGGAACGCAAGGAGATCACGTTTCGCGCGCTGTGCCTTGTGGCCGAACGACTCGTAGGTCGACATCTCCGTCAGACCCTGCCGCCTTTCGCGGTCGAGAAGTTCCGTCACGCTGTCTTTGCTAGCCCGGCTTCCGCCCTCGTGGGCGAGATAGACGCGGAGAGACCCCCCATGGGTGGGCAGTTCCTCGACGTCGATCACCCGCAACCCGTGGCGGGTGGCCATGAAGTCAATGGTCAGCAGCGAAAAGTACGAGAAGTGCTCGTGGTAGATCGTGTCGAACTGGTTCTCGGCCATCAGCCGCTCGACATGCGGGAATTCAAGGGTGATGATGCCTTCCGGCTTGAGCAGGATCTTCATGCCCGCGACGAAGTCGTTGAGGTCGGGAACCTGCGCCAGGACGTTGTTGCCGATGATGAGGTCGGCATCCAGCCCCTCGGCTATCATCTGCTTCGCCAGCCGGACGCCGAAAAAGTCGACGCGGGTCCTCACGCCCTTTTCTTCGGCGGCGCGGGCCACGTTGGCGGCAGGTTCTATTCCGAGCACCGGAACGCCGAGCGGCAGGAAGTGCTGCAGCAGGTAGCCGTCATTGCTGGCCAGTTCAACGGCCAGGCTCTCGGAACCAAGGCCAAGGCGCTTCGTGATTGCCTCGCAATAGGCCTTGGCGTGGGCGACCCAGCTCGTCGAGAAGGAGGAGAAATACGCGTATTCGCTGAAGATGGACTCGGCGCTCATGTACTCCTTTAGCTGCACCAGATAGCAGGTCTCGCAGACCAGGACGTTGAGCGGATAGTAAGGTTCCATCTGGTCGAGCTCGTCGGCCTGCAGGTAACTCTCGCACGGAGGCGACATCCCAAGGTCTACGAGGGTGTGGCGCAAGCGCGAGCCGCAAAGCCTGCAGCCGACATCCCGGCGTGCGGTGTGGTGGTCGCCAGCGATTTCGACAGTCTGAATGTTCATACCGGGTCCCCGCTGGACGCGGTGGCTGGCGCTGAACCTGCCTGCCGCGCCTCGAAAAGAGAGCGTCTTTTTCGACAGAGGCAGGTTAGGACGTCGGCGACCCGGATTCGATTTCCCAATCCGGTACGCACCTTAATTCCTATAGTGAAACGGGCGCGGGCGATGGCCACTCCAAAACCGCCGAACGGGGACTGCGTGCGCGCGGCATACCGCTATAGGAGAAGCCAGCCTAAGGCCTAGGTAGCTCTTCCTGTTCCGGCTGATGTTGCCCGACAATCGGCCCCCGGTGCTTACCCAGCCACCAGCATTGAGGGAGAGATGCAGTTTACCGAAACGGAATTGAAGGGTGTCTGGCTGATCGAGCCGACACCCGTGATTGACGACCGCGGCTCCTTCACGCGCGTCTTCTGCGAAAAGGAAATGGCAGAGTGCGGGCTTGCGACTCGCTTTGTCCAGCATAGCAGGTCGCATTCGGTCAGGAAGGGAACCCTGCGGGGACTGCATTTCCAACAGGAACCGTATACAGAGGTGAAGCTCGTTTCCTGCGCCCGCGGTGCAATCTTTGATGTCGTGGTAGACCTTCGCCCCGACTCGCCGACCCGTAATCGCTGGCTGGGCTTCGAGCTCACGCCCGAGAACATGAAGCAGGTCTACATCCCCACAGGCTTCGCCCACGGATTTCAGACGCTGACCCACGACGCCGAGGTCTCGTATCTCATTTCGCAGTTCTACACACCCCACGCGGCGACGGGCGTGCGCTTCAACGACCCGGTCTTTTCGATAAACTGGCCACTGATGCCGACCGCGATGTCGGAAAGGGACAGGACGTGGCCTCTGCTCAAGAAGCTGGTCAACTAGGGTCAGGACCCATTTAAAGTCCATCGCCCCGAAGGGGAAGTGGTTCCTGGGATTGGCTTCGAGCTGCTGAGCGGGGTCCACGGGAAAACCGCCGCAAGTCAGTCGATCGCGGACGTCAGATTCCGGCCTGGTGCAGGTCAGGCATTTGCCGCGCTGAGACCGTTCTGGTCACAGGCTTGGGCCGGGATTTCCGGCGATCGTAGTGATGATTCAGCTTGTTCGTCGCGTTTGTTGTATCGGCGGAAAACGACCTGCGAGGGGCGGCCGACCAATAGGCGGTCAGTTCCCGATTCAAGCGCATGCGCATACACAGCCAGGGCGCCGTCGACGGCCTCGATCGTCTGTGAGACAGCCTCGTCATCGTGGGTATAACTGACCACAAGCGACGGCATCAGCACTCCGCGCCTGATCGTCTCCTGCATGAACAGAGTCCTGTATGCCTGTGACGGATCGCCGTTGCGGTCGAGGGTGGCGAATGCCAGGCAGCTGGGCCGGCCGACTACCTTGAAGTGCGCGTCCACCCCATGCCGCTTGGCGGCTTCTCCGATGCCTTCCCTGAGTTTCTCCCCCTGACGGTGAAGATGACCGATCACGGGCTCGTCGCGATATACCCGCATGGTGGCGATCGCCGCGGCGAGCGCATGGGTCTCCGCGCCATGGGTGGTCGACAGGAGGAACACCCTCGGGCGGTCGCTGTATTCCAGTCCTCCGAGACGCATGTATTCGCGTTTTCCGGCGAGCGCGGATACGGAGAACCCGTTGCCCAACGCCTTGCCGAAGGTCGTCAGGTCCGGCTTGATGCCGTAGAGTTTCTGCGCGCCGCCAATGTGCCACCGGAACCCGGTGATCATCTCGTCGAGAATGAGCAGCGCGCCGTTTTGCCTGCAGAGGCGCTGGACGTCGTGCAGGAAACCGTCACGGGGGTCGTCGCCGCGCGACGGCTCCAGGATGAGGGCGGCCAGATTGCCCGGGTGCCTGTCGAACAATTCCTTCACACTGGCGATATCGTTATACCGGAAGGTCACGGTCAGTTTCCGGACGGCCTCGGGGATGCCCGAGTTCATCGGCGTGGTCCCGATGAACCAGTCGTCGGTGGAGAAGAATGGATGGTCGGCGCAACAGGCGACGAGATCGCGCCCGGTGTAGGCTCGGGCGAGCCTGACGGCCCCCGAAGTCGCATCCGAGCCGTCCTTGCAGAACTTCACCATCTCCGCATCGATGACTTCCAGGAAGGCCTCGGCGCACTCGACTTCGATCTTGGCCGGCCGGGTGAAATTGGAGCCGCCGCCGAGGACGGACTCGACCGCCCGGACCACTGCCGGGTAGGCGTGGCCAAGTCCGACGGCACGATTGCCCATGCCGAATTCGATGTATCTGTTTCCGTCGACGTCCCAGACATGGCACCCCGAACCGCGCTCGATGAATCCCGGCGCGAGGACGGGATACTGGTCCTCACCTTTCGCGTAGGTGTGGCAGCCGCCTGGAATCAATTCTCGGGCTCGTTGCTGCAGGAGGACGGATTTCTGGAATCGAATGCTTTGCTCGGACATCCTGGCCACTCCAATTGTTGAGCAAGTCTACAGGCGCGGTCACGGATTTTCGCGTTCTCCAGAAGGTTATCGGTTAGCACTTATAGGGGATGCGCGGCAACGGACCGTCTCCGGATTGATGGCTTTGCTTTCCGGCCGCGGTGGCAGTTCCCTGTCGTCGGGGAGGAGATCAGTCGTCGAAACGGAGAGACGCTGGCGATGCAACGGGCGCTTTGCCGATATCCCGGGGAGCGGAGACCGGACGCTTGCTCGAGCCGATGGCGCGGCCGGGCCGGATGGCGACTTACCATGGAGGTTAGTGCGGGCCGCTCTGTTGACAAAGTTCTGTTCCGTCTCCCCACGGACGCTTTGCTGAGACTCCTGCCGCTGGCCTTTGACCGCTCGTGAAGTGGCGAGAATGCCCGAAATCCTGCTGCTCCGGCGGTGTGTTGATATCTCCGTTAATCTCGGACAAGCCGGCCTTCATTATGCGGTGAATCGTCAATTGCCTGTGTTGTTAGAGGTGTCGTGTTCAATCACCAATCGGCCCCGGAGTTGGTCGATAGCACGTTGAAAAACGGCCGGATCGTCCATTGCCCGAGAAAGTACAATTGCTCCTTGAATAGCAAGAACGGCCTCTTCCGCGAGGATGCGCGATTGGTCGCTGCCGCGGCCCTGCCGAATAAGTGCTGACTGCAATGCGTCTACCCAGGCTACGAAATACGCCCGGATGGCTTGTGCGAACAGGTCGCGTGTATTGGCGACTGCCAGAGCCCCAACGAGGCAGACGCGCCTGCCGGACCTGAAATATTGATCCGTCGAGTCGAGCATTGCGCCAATGGCGCTGTTAACATCGGTCGCGTCACGCAACGGGGAATAAACCGCATCCTCAAACCATTGGCCGATTTCGTCGAGAACAGCCCGCACCATCTCTTCCTTTCCGTTCGGGAAGAAGTGGTAGAGGCTGCCCTTGCCGAGACCGGTAGCCTTGCCGATCAAGGCAAGGCTTGCGCCTTCATAGCCATGTTCGCGGAAAACTTCGGCCAACGGGGCTATAGCGTCGGCTCTTTCAGCGACCATGCGGGCCATGATTAGAGGCCCAGATCGCTGAGGCTAGGATGATCATCCGGCCGACGGCCGAGAGGCCAGTGGAACAAGCGATCGCTTTCAGCAATCGGCATTTCATTGATGCTCGCGTGCCTGTGCGCCATCAGACCGTCCTCTGCGAATTCCCAGTTCTCATTACCATAGGCGCGGTACCAGTGGCCGCCGTCGTCGCGATATTCATATGCGTAACGTACCGCGATGCGATTACCGGTGAAAGCCCAAAGCTCCTTGATGAGGCGATACTCGTGCTCCTTGTTCCATTTACGTGTCAGAAATGCCTGGGCTTCTTCGCGATTGCTCGCGAATTCGACGCGGTTCCGCCAGCGGGTGTCGAGCGTATAGGCCAGAGCGACCCTGGCGGCATCGCGGGTATTCCAGCCGTCTTCGGCCAACCGGACCTTTTCGATGGCGGTTTCGCGGGTGAAAGGTGGAAGCGGGGGACGTGACATCTTCAGTTCCTTGTTTTGTTGAGAGTTTGTACCGTTTGGTAATGACTTTACCGATTGGTACACTCACGCTTAATTATATCGTTGTCAAGTGGCATTTCCGTCTGGTTGCTTGAGATCGATTTGAAGCGGCGCCTGGTAGCCTCGTTGGCGGTGGCTGCGGACCAGGCCTGAGCGTTCGCACTCTGGTGCCATCGCTTGGGAGGCAGTACGCGTCAGCGTATTGTCTTCAAGATGGAGTTAATGTGGCTTAGGTACCGTGACCAAGTGGATTGAACTAACCCGCTGACGCGGGAGAGGTCGGGTTTGGATGCGCGGTCTCCTGATGGGATGTTGGGGTGTTGAGAACCAACCCTTGACCTGGAGACCGACCGATGACCGACGCCCCAGCAGCGGTGAACCCGCTGCGCCGCCGCATGATCGACGACATGACGCTCCGCAACCTGTCGCCGGCCACACCACGATCCTACCTGCATGCCGTGACAAAGTTCAGCCGTTATTTCGGCCGCTCGCCGGATCGGCTGGGGCTGGAGGATGTGCGCGCTTTCCAGGTGTACCTGGTGTCGCAGGGCATCTCCTGGCCAGCACTCAACCAGACGGTTTGCGCGCTGCGGTTCTTTTACGGCGTGACGCTGGACCGGGCGGAGATACCCGAGCGGATTGCCTATGCGCGCACGCCGCGCAAGCTGCCGGCGATCTTGAGCGCCGACGAGGTCGTGCGGTTTCTCGAAGCGGTGCCGTCGCTGAAGGCGCGCACGGCGCTGACAGCCGCCTATGCCGCCGGACTGCGCGCCTCGGAGGCGGTGAGCCTGAAGATCGCCGACATCGACAGTCAGCGCATGGTGATCCAGGTCCGTCACGGCAAGGGCGCCAAGGATCGCACGGTGATGCTGTCGCCGCAGCTGCTTGGCATCCTGCGCACCTATTGGCGGCTGGCACGCCCGAGGAACTGGCTATCCCGGACGGGGCGACAAGCCGATCGATGTGCAGGTGCTTTATGCCGCCTGCCGTTCGGCGACCAAGGCGACAGGATTGACCAAGCGGGTCAGCGTGCACACGCTGCGGCACAGCTTTGCCACCCATTTGCTCGAGAGCGGCGTCGATATCCGCATCATCCAGGTGCTGCTCGGACACACCCACCTGTCGACGACGGCGCGCTACACGCAGGTGGCGACAACGACGATCGCCCGTGCCGCCGGCCTGAGATCACGCCATGCGGCCGGCGCTGGAGGTGGCGGACATCTTCCGCCGCCATTGCCCCAAATGCCAGGGTGCCACGCGCGATCGCTGGCTTACCGACCGTGAGGCCGATCTGTTGCCGGTACCGTACTTCCATGTCGTGTTCACCGTACCGGCCGAGATCGCCGCGATCGCCTATCAGAACAAGCGGCAGCTCTATGCGATCCTGTTCGAGGCGGCCGCCGAGACGCTCAAGACCATTGCCGCCGATCCCCGGCATCTCGGCGGCGAACTCGGCTTCCTCGCCATCCTCCACACCGGGGGGCAGACGCTGACCCATCACCCGCATCTCCACTGCCTCGTCCCCGGCGGCGTGCTGGCCGCCGATGGCGGACGCTGGATCGCCTGTCGCCGGCGCCGTTTCTTCCTGCCGGTCCGGGTGCTCTCCCGGCTGTTCCGCCGCCTGTTCCTCGAGCGCTTGCTGGCGGCGCAGGCGGCCGGAGGCCTGCGTTTCTTCGGCGTCCTTGAACCGCTTGGCGACGGCAATGCCATGGCCCGGGCGCTGCGTCCGCTGCGCAAAAAGCGCTGGGTCGTTTATGCCAAGCCGCCGTTCGGATCGCCCGAACGGGTGCTCGCCTATCTCGGCCGCTACACCCATCGCGTTGCCATCGCCAACAGCCGCCTCGTCAGCGCCGACGACACGGGCGTGACCTTCCGCTGGCGCGACTACCGCCACGGCAACGCACCGCGCTCGATGACGCTGGCGCCGCACGAGTTCATCCGCCGTTTCCTGCTCCACTGTCTGCCCGATGGCTTCCACCGCATCCGCCACTACGGCTTCCTCGCCAACGGCATCCGCCGCGCCCGCCTCGCCGTCATCAGGCGGTTGCTGGCCAATGCCCCGCCGCAACGCCGCCGGGCCGAAGGCAGTCAGTCCGGGCACCAGCGCGCCCGCTTCGATCCGACCGTCTGTCCCTGCTGCGGCGGCATCCTGCGCATCACCGCCAGGCTGCCGCGGGCGCGGGCATGGCCCGACACGTCATGAGTGCCTGCCGCCGCGCCCATTGGTCCCGACAGCCTTGCCGTATCGGCCCAGGTCGGTGCGATGCGGATCTGTGCCCCCTGCGTCATCCCGCTGCGGTTCTGGTGCTGCCAAAGCCGCGCTCAAGACCCCAGTGTTCCCCACAACACCAGCGCCGGACGCCGCCGCACCGGGCCATTGCCCCCGCCGCAGCGGCGCGCGCCATCAATATCGGCGCGCCAAGATCAAACGCCGCAGCACTAAATCCATAGCGCCGTGCCAGCGTCAGCGGGCCAGTTCAATCCGGCTTCAATGAGGTCGCGCCTGGCGTCAGTTCGCCAGCCCATCCCTGCGCGACCTCACAGAACCCTCCAGATTCCCAAATCAGCGGAAGCCTGATTCAAAACTGCCTTTTAGGAGGCGGTTTTGGCTCGTGGCGACCTGACTGATATGGAGTGGCGGATCATCGAGGGGCTGTTGCCAACCGAACGCGGGAGGAAGTCTCGGCCCTCGCACGATAATCGGCAATATCTGAACGGTATGCTGCATGTTCTTAGGGTCGGCTGCCCTTGGCGCGACATGCATGAGCGCTACGGAAAGTGGAATTCGGCAGCACATGATCGACAGCACCACGGTTCGCGGCCACTCGCAGGCTGCGGGCGCTAAAGGGGGACTCATAAGGAGGCTTTTGGTCGTTCACGCGGCGGCTTTACGACGAAAATCCACGCTCGCGCAGACGGTCTGGGACGTCCTCTCGGCTTTGTCCTGACCGGTGGCGAGGCCTCGGATTACAATGCCGTTCCTGATCTGCTGGCGATACCGGCCAGCAAACCGACATTGTTTCTTGCCGACAAAGGCTATGACGGCGATTTCCTGCGTGAAGAACTCCTGATCCACGGGATCAGGCCGGTCATTCCGCCGAAAGCAAACCGGAAGAACCCGCCTGCTTGCGATTTCCGGGCGATCGAAACCGCATCGAACGGATGTTCAACCGCCTCAAACAGTTCCGTCGCGTTGCGACCCGTTACGACAAGACCCGAAAATCCTTCGCCGCATTCCTCGCACTCGCCGCCGCCAAGATATGGCTGCCATACTTTGTCAACAGGCCCTAGTGCGGTGCGGGGCGACGCGCGCAACAGGTGCCGCACGTCTTATCAGACGCGCAAAGGACGCTGTAGTACTTTGAATTGCTGCATGTCGAGTTCGATTCAAGGAGATATGCAGTAGGAGAGCATCAAAGGCCGGATGCCTCGCCCAGGAGGCCGTGATCCGACAGCATGGCAGCTGCAGCGGCCACTTCCCTGAACGGCAGGCCCGAGCGCTGCGCGATCGAGAGCAGCGAATGCTTCCCGTCGGCAAGGTTCAGAACCCATAGCAGCGACATGGAGGTCGCCTCCTGGGACTTCTGCCCCCCGAGGGCAGCGTAGAGCCCGCGCCTGCCGAGTTGCGGTTCGCATTTCGGGAAGAGGTTCACAGGCGTCCAGTCCCGTTCGACGATATCGATTACGTCCGTCAGGATGCGGAAGGAGTCCGCCAGGTGCCTGGGACTGATGAAGTCGAGATTGTCCGCCGACGTATGGTATTCGGGAAAGGTGCCGTGGACGCTCCGCTGGAACATGCCTACCGGCAGATTGAAGCCCGGCGAGCAATATTGCCGTTCGTCATAGCCGTAGGGCGAGAAATCCAGAAATTTCGCGCCGGCTTCATGCCCGAGCACGTGCGCCATGGCGCCGTCGATGAAGGCGTCGCCGCGGCGGCTTCGCTTGTACGAGGGACTTCCCGCGTCCCCCACGCAGGAGAGCACGAGGCCATGGTCGACGAGATGCGTCCGGTCCTCGTTGCGGGCCAGCCACGTAATCGCGCCGATCGTACCCGGAGCGAACAGAAAGCGATAGCTGTATCGGGTTTCCCTGGTCGCAAGATGACTCGCAAGGATTGCCAGCAGGGCGAGGCCCGAACAGTTGTCGTTGGCCAGCGAGGGATGGCAGATATGCGCCGACAGAAGGAACTCCCGCTCCGTCTGTCCACGGTGCAGGTATTCGCCATAGCTCAGGCTGCCGTCCTTGAGATCGGAGTCGATCTCCACCCGGTAGAAACCTTCGGGCAATTCGGACGCTCTGTTCCAGGACATGCAGAAACCCCATGTCGGGGTGTAATAGGCGGTGCGGTAGGGGATCGCATCAGGCTGTCCGGGCAGCGTGTGGATATGCGGCCTCAACTCGTCGAGCGGCAGGATTCCCTTGAAGGGCACGCTGTAGTTCACGACGTGCAGGTTGCAATCGGCAAAATCCACGACCGTCTGCCCGTCCGGTCCTGTGATCCTGGCCGACCGGATGTTCCATTCCTGCGGGACGGTCCAGTCGAACACCTGGGTTCCCGAGGGCACCTCGTGCCGGTCCAGCGGAACATGATCGGACAGGATATCCAGCGTTTGGCGCACACCGTCTCCCGTGATGCTCCGGCAGATCGGAAACAGCCGTGCGGCCAATTCATGGATTTCGTCGCCGACACCCATGGGAGGCGACTGTTCGAGGCCGTCCAGCTTGACATGCTCCATAGCGGGTCACTCCGCCGCGGCTACCGGGGGCTGCGCCGGTTCGACAACCCTCATTCGCTCGTCCAGAAGCCCGTTGGCGAGGAGATGCCTGATATGGCCGATGCGCTGGAACCGCGGTCCCTCGAAGTCCTCGAGCGTCACGTTCGACTTCCTGTAGGCCTTGTAGAGCTGCTCGGCACCCTTGCGGGCATCCCATTGCGGCTTGAAGGCAGGAAGAGCGCGCGCGATCTTGTCGAAGCTGACGCGGTAGGAGCGTTTGTCCGGCCCGGCGTCGGACGCGAATTCGAGCCGGCAGCCCGGCACGACGTCGGCGACGATCTGTGCGATTTCGCGGATCCTGTAGTTGTGGTCCGTCTGCCCGACGTTGAAGGCCTCGTTGTGGACGGCGTCCCGCGGCGCTTCCAACCCTGCGATGAAGGCTCTGGAAATGTCCTCGATGTGGACGATCGGCCGCCACGGCGTTCCGTCCGACTTCAGGAGGATCACCCCCTTGGTCACAGCCCAGGCGACGAGGTTGTTGAGCACAATGTCGAACCGCAGCCGCGGCGACAGGCCGTAGGCTGTAGCGGGCCGGAAGTAGACCGGTGAGAAGCTGCTGTCGGCCAACTCGGAAATATCCCTTTCCG
Organism: Sinorhizobium alkalisoli; assembly: GCF_008932245.1. Lineage (NCBI taxonomy): Bacteria > Pseudomonadati > Pseudomonadota > Alphaproteobacteria > Hyphomicrobiales > Rhizobiaceae > Sinorhizobium > Sinorhizobium alkalisoli. Next base: position 1,548,720 of record NZ_CP034910.1, read on the forward strand.
AAAGCACCTTGGACCAGCCATAGGCGGTGACGGGGTTCAACTCGCCGGTTTCGTCGACCATGCCGTCGCCCGCCTGGCCGTAATTGCTGCACGATGAAGCGAGCAGGAAGCGCGACACGCCTGCCTCCTTTGCAGCCTTCGCGAGGCGGACGCTTCCCTTGTGGTTTATCTCGTAGGTGATGTCGGGATCGAGGTCGGACAGCGGATCGTTGGAAAGCGCCGCCAGGTGGATGACGGCGTCGAATCCTTCTAGGTCCTGTGGCTGCACGTCCCTGACGTCCTTCCGGATCGAAGGGACGGAGGCCTGGTCGCCCCCCGCGTCGAAGCTGCAGCGTCGGTAGAGATCGCTGTCGTAGCCGGTCACCGAATGCCCCGCCTGGAGCAGCATCGGCACCATGACCGAACCGATATAGCCTTGATGGCCCGTCACCAGAACTTTCATCGCGCACCTCTCGTCGAGCGGACTCTGATCTCGCAGAGGCTACTTGGACCCGAAGGGTTGGGCGAGAACGCCAATTGGCGAGCAGGATGCCCCCTTGGACAAAACCTTGCCATGCGCTACCGCTTTCGGGCGTGTGGCCACTCATGCTTTCGGATAAGCGTCGAAGGCAGGATTTCTTCCTTGCGATCCGGGCACCTCCTGTGTTCCACACCTCGGCCAGGTCCGATCCGATGGCCGTAAATGCGCCTCTTGCTGCTGTGGGCGGCAGGTGGCGGCAGGCCGACAGATAGCCGCAGCCAGCGCGCGGGGGCGTCCGCATCATCGAGGCTGCGTGATCGTCGATGGAACCATTGTCCGGGTCCACAGGGCACCGGCGCCTAAGGAGGGTTCAAAACCAGGCCATTGGTCGCTCCCGAGGCGGACCGACTACTTAAGCGCTAAGCCTGCCTTCATCCGGATTCACGCGAAGGCGTAGACATATACCTCTAACGTGTGGAGACAACCAGCCTTTCGAAAATGCTACGGTTCCCGTCGCAACCGGCAGCGGGCCGGATATTCTTGACGGATTGGCGTCCAATACGTGCAAGATCGCGGTCCAAACGGAGACAGGTCTTTCCATGATGGCCAGCGTTGACGTTGTCGTCCCCTGTTACAATTACGGACGTTTCCTCGGCGATTGCGTCGCCAGCATCCTGGCGCAGAAGGGCGTCGACCTTCGGGTGCTCATCATCGATAACGCGTCGACGGACGACAGCGTCGCGGTTGCGAGAGACCTGGCGGCCCGGGATCGCAGGGTCGAGATCCTGACGCACGCGACCAACCAGGGCGCCACGTTCAGCTACAATGAAGGAATCGACTGGGGTTCGTCGGAATATTTTCTCATTCTCGACGCCGACGACGCGCTGGCGCCGGGCGCGCTGGCGCGTGCGGCGGCGGTCCTCGACAGCGCCCCCGGCCTCAGTTTCACGCACGGGATCGAAACGCGGCTCGAGGAGAACGGCGCCGAGCGCGCGCTGGCGGCAAGACCGAAGGGCCCTCAAGTCGAGGTGACCAGGGGAGAGGAATTCATCCAGAGGCTTTGCCGGAAACCCGTCAACAATATCGGGGCGAACACAGTCATTCGGCGGACGTCGGTGCAAAAGCAGGCAGGATACTATCGCGCGTCGCTGCCCTATACAGACGATCTGGAAATGTGGCTACGCCTTGCGACCCTCGGTGACGTCGCCAGCATCAAAATCCCCCAGGCGATCCGCAGGTATCATGCCTCGCGCATGTCCGTTGATTACCGGCAGTTGCGCGACTTCACCGAACGCGAGGCGGCGTTCGAAAGCTTTTTTGCCCATGAGGGGAGGGCGATCCCCGATGCTGAGCATTTGATGGCAAAGGCTAGGAGGGGACTGGGCGAACACGCCTATTGGTCGGCGATCTCTCACTTTTGCAGGGGCCATGGCCGCGCCGGTGCCGAGCTTTTGCGGCTGTCGCATCGGTGGCGGCCCAACGCCGCACTGCTGCCTCCCTTCCAGTGGCTTTTGAAGATGGATCGCCCACTCGAACGCGCCGCCGAAGTCGTTTCCGAAATGCCGCCCTTCCGCAGGAGGATCGCCGCCGGCAGGGACGGATCGGGCGGTCCCGATATTTCTGCGGCAAGGTAACGGGCAGGGCAGAGCGAAAGTACCGCGATGGCAAGCGTCGATATCGTCATCCCCTGCTATGAGCACGGGCATTTCCTGCGCGACTGCGTCGACAGCGTCCTTGGTCAGCAGCTAAATGAGTTGCGGATTCTGATCATCGACAATGCCTCGACGGACTGCAGTCCCCTGGTCGCGCGTGAACTCGCCGCCAGAGACAACCGCATCGAGATCGTACTGCGCACCCGCAATCTCGGTCCCCATGCCTCGTTCAATGAAGGCGTGGACTGGGCAAAGGCCGACTACTTTATGGTCTTGTGCTCGGACGACCTCCTGGCGCCTGGCAGTCTGGCGCGCATGGTTTCCGTCATGGAACAGCATCCGCGGACCAGCTTCGCCTACGGCGCCGACATTCACTGGCACGAAGGAGAGCCGTTTCCCGAGCAGAACGACGCGGGCCATCCCGCGCCATGGCGCGTCCGTGACGGAACGGATTTCATCGTCGAGCGCTGCCGCAATCCGGAAGCATACATCGCCGCAGGCATGGTGCTGGCGCGCACCTCCGCGCATAAGGCTGCGGGCCATTACCGCACCGAACTCCCGCACACCGACGATTTCGAAATGCTGCTGCGCCTGGCCCGACTGGGCAGCGTGGCCGATACCCCCGCGGTCCTCGGCGTCAAACGCATGCACGGCCACAACAGAACGCGTGATTTCCTGGCCGAGCGAACCCGCGACCTCGTCGAACGGGTGGCGGCGCTCGACAGCTTCTTCAGCCGCGAGGGACGCGCCATGGCCGACGCCGACCGGCTGTTGCGCCTGGGCAGGCGCAGCATCGCCGAGCGTGCCTATTGGTGCGCAGTCAAGGATCTCACGCGTGGCAGTGGAAGTGCGATCGCGCTGTTCAGGCTCGCCGTTCGGCTCGATCCGCGCGTGGCGCTGATCCCGCCTTTCCGATATTTATCCCGGATGGATCGCAGCCTCCTCGATACCGTCCGCGGAACGCATAAGACCGCCCGCCCGTCAACGAAGAGTTGAACCGATTTGCTGGCATCGCAGGGGCGATCACTCGAGGACCCCTGGCGCCTTCAACCCGCCGCCCCGGAAAACTGCAACCCCTCCCAGGATTTCGGCGAGAAGGGCATGACCGGTCAGCCATAGGCCGAGCAGCCATCCGGCCGCAGCGAGAGCGGCCGCGATCAGAGCCCTGACGAGGGAAATCTCAAGGCCCGATCCCGTAGAGATCACAACGGCCAACGGGCCCACAACGGTGATGGCTGCTACGACGGCGCTGCGCCACACGGCGCTCCAGATTTCCAGCCAGCCAATCACTACATGCCGGCGCACAAATGTCAGCGAAACAAAAGCCTGGAACGGAATCACCAGGAGCAAGCTGAACGCCACCGCCCGAAGACCGAAGAAGGCTGCTGCAGTGATGATGACGACGGACACGGGACAGATGATTAGCGCGCGTCGGAAGATGTCATGCACGGCGCCTAGCGAGACCAGCACTGGATAGTTCAGTTCGAAGCTGAAGGAGAACAGCGAGGCAATCGCGACGATCTGAACAATGGGTACGACGCCATGCCATTGATCTCCGAGCAGCAGGTCGACGATCGGATAGGCTAGTACCGCGAGCACCAGGAGCGCTGGCCATTGCAGAGCCGTGATCAGTCCAAGCGCTTTGAGATAAGGCTGCTTCAAGCTTCTGCCCTGCCGCGCTTCGGCCGAGAAGGCCGGCAGGATCACCGATATGGCGCCGCCCAGTATGACCTTGTCGGGGAGCTGGCAAATCATCAGGCCGCGGCTGTATAGCGCTGCCGCGTCGAGGGAGAGGATTCTTCCAAGAAGGAGGTAGGGAACGGCTTCGTAGGTCTTGTATAGAAGGTTTGTCGCACCATTGTAGCCGCCGAAAGCAACCATGCCGCGCCAGCCGACCAAAGAAGGCCTGAAGATCCAGAACTGACGGCTGAGCCCGACAGCTAGGAGACCTGTGACAACGGCGCTCGCGACCCATGCCCAGGCAAAGCTCATATAGCTGAAGCCGAGCAGCGCAAGCGAAATGGTCACGGCCGTCGCGGCAACTGCGCCGGAGATATTGATGGCCGCGACCTTGCCGAAGTCCATGTCGCGACGCAGGAGCGTGATGATCGGGGCGGCCATCAGATCGAGAAAAAAGGCGGCGGCGATGACCCGCAGATACGGAGCCAGCCGCTCGTCGTCGTAAGCGCCCGCCAGCAACGGGGCCGAAAAGGCCAGAGCGATGGTGACGGTCGAGGTGAAGAGCACCATGACGGTGAACGCGCCGCGCACATCGGCGCGGGTCAGGTGCGGATGCTGGATGAGGAAATTCGCGCTCGCAAATTCACGAGCCGACATGGCGATGCCGACAATGGCCATTCCAATCACTGAAACGCCAATCTCGGCCGGCGTGAGAATTCTGGAAACAGCCGCTACCGTCACGAAATTGCTGACCAGCGCGAAATAGCGTTCCCCAGTACTCAGAAGGAGTGCGCGTTTGACAGCCGCCATGCGTTCGGGGTCCCCAGATTGCCTTGCCGACCACCATTTCTCCGGCAATCTCGTCGCCGCGTCATGCCGGACATTATGGTGAGGAATGCCCCGAAAGGGGTACGAAAAGCCGCCGTATCCCCATTATGGCAGGATTGCCGCAAGGTGCTGCACGGCTAACCTGATGGCGAATGCAAGAGCAGGCGCCTCGTATGCGCCGGCCAGGAAGGTGGCTCCCCTGGTCACACGAAAAGAGATCGAACGTGCCTTATCGATCAACATTTGAAAACGACGCCGAAGGAGCTTCCACGCGGTTCGGCCGGCTGCCGAGGCGCCAGGGCGCGCGGCGGGCGTCAAAACGCTTTGCCTTGGCCGTTTGCCTGCTGGTTGCCGGGACCGTCGCCGGACAAGCCTGCGAAACCGCATCGGTGAATGGTGACGGCACTTCCTTCCCACTCAGCGCCCGATCCGGAAATCGCTATCTTGAGGACGCCTCGGGCCGCCCGTTCTTCATGCAGGGAGACACCGCCTGGTCGCTTGTCGTCCAGCTGACCCGTGAAGATGCCGAACGATACTTGCGGGACCGGAAGGCCCGCGGATTCAACACGATATTGGTCAATCTGATCGAACATCGCTTTGCCACCGGCGCCCCCGCCAACGCCTATGGCGAGCGCCCGTTCCTGCGTGACGGCGACTACGCCGCGCCCAATGAGGCCTATTTCGACCACGCCGACTGGGTTCTGGAAAAAGCATGCGAGCTTGGTTTTCTGGTGCTGCTCACGCCATCCTATGTCGGCAACGGAGGTGGCCCGGAAGGCTGGTATCAAGAGATGGAGGATGCCGGAGCCGAAAGCATGCGCGATTATGGCCGCTTCCTGGGAAAACGCTACGGAGGCTACAACAATGTCGTCTGGGTGCAGGGCGGCGACTACAACCCTCCGGACAAGGACCTGATCCGTGCGCTGGTAGAGGGTATAAAGGAAGACGATCCCGACGCGCTCCAGACAGCCCATGGTTCGCCGGGCAGTCCCGCTCTCGAGCACTGGAGTGGCGAGCCATGGCTGGCGATAAACAATGTCTATACCTACGGATCGGTGTACAGCGCCGCACTGTCGGAGTACGGCCGCAAGGAAGCCATGCCGTTCTTCCTGATGGAGAGCGCCTACGAGAACGAGCACGACGCGAGCGAACATCGCCTCCGAATGCAGGCCTATCAGGCCGTTCTTTCGGGGGCCATGGGACACATTTTCGGAAACAATCCGATCTGGCATTTCGACGGGCCGGGCCTCTATCCGACGCCGGTGAGCTGGCAACAGGCCCTCGACAGCCGGGGCGCCCGAAGCATGACCATTCTCCTGAAGGTGATGTCGTCGCTCAAATGGTGGCTGTTGGAACCGGATGTCGCGAACACACTTCTGGTCGAGGGGCGCGGAAGCGAAGAGGCGCGTGCAGTCGCCGCGCGAGCAGGCGACGGCTCGTTTGCCCTTGTCTACCTGCCGACAAGCCGGCGCGTCACGCTGGATCTGTCCCGGCTTGCAGGTCCAGGAATCGAGGCAAGATGGATTGATCCATCCAGCGGTCGATCACTCCCCGCAGAGGGTTCTCCATTCGCAGCAAGCCGGCAGAGCTTGCGGCCGGCACCGACGAACGAGGCCGGTTTCGCCGATTGGGTTCTCGAGCTGCGTTCGCAAGCCACGGACCGCAGCCAATGACCGCCGACGACAGCAGTGCAAGCCGCTTCGCAAGGGCGCAAGTCGACGCAGCGCCAGCGCCGGGGCAGGCGGGACTTGCTTCCCCCACCATGCGCGGAAGGCGCGCCAGGATCGCCCTGTTCGGGCTTTTTGGTTGCGGCAATCTCGGCAATGACGGGTCGCTCGAAGCGATGATCGAGTTCCTCAGGCATCGTCGGACGGATGCGGAACTTGTCTGCATATGTGACAATCCGGACGAGGTGACGCGCAAGTTTGGCATTGCCACCCGGCCGATCAGCTGGTCGCGGCATTTGACCGGCGTGGCGCGCAAGCTCGACCGGCTCTTTCTGAAAATCCCGGGCAAGATGGTCGACCTGGCGCAAACGCTCAGACATATCCGCAAGGTTGATCTCGTGATCGTTCCCGGCACAGGCATTCTCGACGACTTCGGCGAGCGGCCCTACGGCATGCCGTTCGATATCTTCAGGTGGTGTCTCGGCGCAAGGGTGGTCGGCGCCAGGATCGCGCTCGTCAGCATAGGTGCAGGCCCTATCCGGCACGGCCTCAGTCGGCGGCTGATGACGGCGGCCGCACGCATGGCGCACTACCGGTCCTACCGGGACAGCCAGTCGAAGGAATTCATGGAGAGCGTCGGTTTGGACACGGGCCGGGATCTCGTCTTTCCCGATATCGCATTCAAGCTGCAGGCGCCTCCAAACCCGCCGCCAGGATCCGCAGGCGCAGAACGCTTGACCGTTGGCGTCGGGGTGATGAGCTATTACGGGTGGTATGGCTTCGCGCGCGGCGGCGAGGCAATATTCGCCGCCTACATCAAGAAACTGGCGACATTCGTCGTCCATCTCCTCGACAACGGCCACGACGTCCGCCTCCTGACCGGAGAACTGACAGACAAGACAGCCGTGGACGCTCTTGTCGCAGAGCTGGGCCGCGCCCGGCCCGACCTGCCGTCCTCCAGGGTGATCGCAGAACCGTCCTTGTCGCTGCACGACCTGATGCTTCAGATCTCGGCAGTCGACATCGTGGTTGCGACGCGTTTCCATAACGTCGTTTGCGCGCTGAAACTCGGTCGGCCAACCATTTCCCTGGGATATGCCCGCAAGAACGACGTGCTGATGGAAGAAATGGGGCTGGGCGCACTGTGCCAGCATGTGGAACGGTTTGACGTCGAGAGCCTGATCGAGCAGTTCGCAACGATTGTTCTGTCGCGCGAGGCTTACCGCCGGAGGATCACTGAGCGGGTCCGACAGTTCGAAGACGACCTCGACCGACAGGACGCCCACCTTCTGACGCTGGTCTGAATTGCAGAAGCCCGTGCGTTCCAGGTTTTGGAGCAGCCATGACAACCGAATCCCGACCGCCGGCAGAAAGCCTCGCGCCCAATGGGAACGGCACCCGTGAGGCTAGCGACAAGGCTCTTGTGCCATGACTGCAGCAATTGTTCATCAGCCTGTCGACAGCCCACAAAACGCAGTTGCTGTGAGCGCAGAATTGAGAAGGAGGATCGAGCTATCAAGAATAATCCTGATCGCGGCCATTGTTCTTCACCACACAAGGATACCGTCGGAGCTCAGTCTCTATTCTTGGGACAACCTTGGCTATGTTCGCGGATATATCCAGATCGGATTGCTGAAGACAGCAGCGAGTACTTTGACAGTCATATCCGGATATCTGTGCTTCTCATCGAGTTTCGATCGGAGGCCGATTTGGTTCTTGTGCAACAAATATAAGACGCTCTTCGTACCGATGCTGTTATGGAATATTCCGATGGCTATTTCGATTTTGGCTTTTCAGTGGCATGGTCAATATCTCGACAAGTATGACAAACTAATCAGCGGCGACATTCTCAATTGGAGCAATGCAATCCTTGGCCTTACGGAGCAGCCGGCGAATGAGCCCCTCCACTTCCTGAGAAACCTGATCGCCTGCAACCTGATCGCTCTGTGCATTGCGATGCCATTTCGCAAATACCCACTTTATTCGTTTGCAATAATATTAATCGTGGGAATTTATAACCTTGATTCATATATTGTGATACGTAACGATATTCTAATCGGATTCTTCCTTGGGGCTCTCGTCGCATCGATGCGTATCGATGCCAGGGTTATAGATTTTTTGCTTCCAATAACGATGCCGATCTATCTGACATCGGCATTCGTTATCTTCTATTTCAAGGTGGATTATGAATCTCTCTGGTGGATGGGGCACAGGCTATTGGGCTTCCTCGCGGCGTGGCCATTGATCGGATATCTGAGCAAGACAGTATTTGGAAAAATATCAAAATATTCTCAATACAGTTTCTTTATGTTTCTGTCTCACTATTATATCGAAATAATACTCTTTCATGTATTTTCGCAGATATTTTATATCGACGAATTCTACATATTTTTTATACTCTCAGGACCCTTGACCATTGGCACATGTATCGTCACCCAACTGATTGCCAGCCGCATTGCGCCGTCACTGTTGCGCATTGCGACAGGGGGGAGGGCCTGACGGGATGCTTTGAGGGGAGGCGGTAACGCTTCTACTGACAGTCTACCTCCTCTCGGCGCCCGAAAGGTGTCGCGAAGAGGCATTGCGCCTCGAAGACACAGGTTCGGTGACCCAATGCATGTTCCGATCCGTCATGCACATTGCCGCATGGTCCGAGCAGCACCCGGCGTTGCGGGTGAAGAGTTGGCATTGCAAGCTGCCAGATATCGACCAAGCCATTTGACCACCTTCGGATGCCGTCACGTTCAGGAGCGTCGGCCCCGCGCCGTGTTGAAGTCGTAGCCGGACTCGACGGCCGCCACACGGCAACTGATCGAAGCAGGAGAGTGATCGCGATGGCCGCTTAGTCCAACTTAAGTGGCCATCGCTGAGCCCCATGAAGAACGGTCAAGATTTCGACGACGTCAGGCCTCACCCGGTAGGCGACAATATAGGGAATATCCGCAAAGACATACTCGCGGGTACTCTTAATACGTCCGACACGTCCCATGGCCGGCTGCCTCGCTAGACTGTCTACGGCCGAAACGATGCGTGCGACGACGCGGGCGGCAGCCTCGGGATCGTCCTTCGCGATATAGCTACCGATTTGGTCGAGCCTTTGGGCAGCTCTGCGAGTCCAGCGCAACGCGTGGCTGCTCATGCTTGGCGAGCGGCCTTTACGTACTTTGCCACCACACTGGCCAACTCGTTCGCGCTGGCAAACTCGCCGCGATCGGCCTCATCTATCCCAGCTTGGATCTCGGCCAACTGCCATTCCTCTCTTGCGACATAGTCCTCAATCGCCTGGGCGGCTAAATAGGCACGGGAGCGATCAGAAAGCACGGCTATCCTGTCAAGCTTTTCAGCAATTTCGTCTTGCACGCGCACAGTGAAAGCAGCGGTCATTGTCTTAACCTCATTGGTTCACGGCTAATATTGGTGAACCATCTTGGTTCGTCAAGGGTAGGACAACGCGGCCGGTCGTCTACACGGTGATCAAACAGGACATAACCGGCTTCGACCGCTCATAGTCTCAACCAAGCTGAAGGCCGCCATCCTTGCTCTCAACGTTGACGTTTGGTCAGCATCCCAAGAGGCGACGACTGTCGCATCTCTAACTGGCTCATATGTCGCATCTCTAAAATCCTACACATGTGGCGGCCAGGTTGAAATGTCCGGCGTGGCGCAAAGTTAAAATGTCACTTTGGATACGTCTTCAGCCATTTAGAAATGCGACACTCGGCATCTCCACTTGCGCTGAGGCAAGCCCCCGACCGGACCGGCTGGGCCGGGTTGCAAGGGAAGGGAGGGGGCGGGTGAATGGCACCAACCGGCTTTAGCTTTGAGACCTTGCGATGGCGGATCATTCCGCCGCATCGAGCTCAGAGAGCGCTTGCCGCCGCCGAGCAACGACCGCCGGATCGTTCATGAAATCCGTCCGCTTGCCCGGCCTGCGTCCCCGCGGCCTGTAGCCATTCTTCTCGCTGTTGGTCTTCACAACCGGCTTCTCTTGCTGGTCCTGACGGTCCTTGATGTAGGCCAGCACATCGGAAAGACGCTTGTTCTCGGTGATCGCCGCATGCGTCACGCGCTGGTCCTTGTCGAACACCCGGTAGGACAGGGAATGCCCCTTCCAGCGCACATCGAGCCGGCCATCGGCATAAGCGTAGGTCTCGACATAGCGGCCGACCAGTCCGCGCGTCACCTCGGTCTCTTCCAGCATGATCCGCTGGCGCTCGTAGGAGAACGTCAACTGGGCACCGACATAACGCTGCTCACGTTTGCAGAGGATCTCCTTCAGCCGGTCCGACGCGAGATTCATCGGCCGATGCAGATCATCCGGTCGGGCAGGGGTAATGGCAAACTGCCGGTTATAGCGCTCCATGAACCGAGGCAGGAAAGCGTTGCCGTCGTCCATGCCGCAGATGCCCTCCAGGCGCAGATCCTTGATCAAACGGTCCTGCAGCGTCCGGTTCATCCGCTCGACCCGGCCCTTCGCCTGGCTCGAGTTTGCGCAAAGAATCTCGATGTTTAGCTCTGACAGCGCACGCCCGAACTGGGTCATGCCCTGGCCGCCCTTGGCGTCCTTCTTCGCCACCCGGAACACCGAATGCTTGTCGGAATAGAAGGCGACCGGCGCACCATGCGCCTTCAGATAGAGTTCCAGCGCCTCGAAATACGTAAACGCGCTTTCCGAGCGTACGAAGCGCAACTGCATCAGCTTGCCGGTCGCATCGTCGATGAACACCAGCAGCGAACAGGGATCACCACGATCCTCGAACCAGCGATGCTCGGACCCGTCGATCTGCACCAGCTCGCCATAGGCTTCGCGGCGCAGCCGCGGCTGGTGAAACGTCCGGCGCTGCTTGCGCGACAGCCACAGGCCGGCCTCCGACATCCATTGGCGCAAGGTCTCGCGCGACACCGTCAGCCCATCGCGCTCGGCCAGCTTCTCGGCCGCCAGCGTCGGGCCGAAATCGGCATAGCGCTCGCGCACGATCGCCATGGCGTAATCGCGCACGCCGTCGCTAATCCGGTTGTTCGACGGTCGGCCGATCGCCCTGTGCCGGATCGCCGCCGCTCCATCCGTCCGGATCCGCTCCAGCAGTCGACGCACCTGACGCGTGCTCAAGCCCAGGACATGCGCCGCCGAAACCAGCGTCATGCGGCCGTCGACCACCTTCGACAAAACCTCGATCCGCTGCAGGTCGCGCTCGCTCATCGCAATCAATCCCATCCGCAATCTCCCACGTCATTGAAAACGCGGGGAGAGTGACATTCTTACTTTGCAGGAACAGGACACTTTAACTTTGCGGCTACAACAGAAAATCAGATAATCTATGTTATGGAACTTTACCTGACTTGCCCAAGCGGATGGCAATAATGTGTGCGCAAGGCGTTCGCGCGAAGCGGCACCTGCGGCAAGCGCACGAACGTCCGCGTTCCGCCTGAGAAAAGCCCCGAGACAGGCAAGCCCGAGTTGACTTCCACATCATCCTGTGGGCTAGCCTTTTCAAGGTTCACCGTCGGCGAGCGGAGAAAACGACCGCGCTTCCAGCGAACCGGCGAGCATGGATTGGAGGAACGCACTTGCATCTTCGTCATCAGATCGTCGCCCTGGCCATCGTCCCTCTGATCGTCGCGATCCTGACCATTACCGCCTTCATCACATTGCAGTCGACGACACTCGTTCAAAGCAGCATCGATACCTTCGAGAAAAACATGCTGAAGGCGAAGGAGAATGAGCTTCTGAACCTCACCAATCTCGCCCTCTCGGCAATCAACGAGGTCTATGGCAAGGCGGGTCCCGACGACGAGGCAGCGAAGGAAAAGGTCAAGGCGATCCTCAAGAGCCTCGACTACGGCCGGGACGGCTATTTCTTCGTCTACGACTACGACGGCAACAATCTCGTCCATCCCCGACAGGAGTTCCGTCCGGGACGCAACTGGCTCGGCCTGGTCGATCCCGATGGCGACCGCGTCATCGCCAATCTGATCGCCAAGGCCAAGGAAGGCGGCGGGCTCCATCAGTACAAATGGGAAAAGCCCTCCTCCGGCAAGCTTGCCGACAAGCTCTCCTTCGCCGCCGGCCTCGACAAATGGAACTGGATGATCGGAACGGGGGTCTATCTCGACGACGTCTTTGCGCAAACCGCAGCCGCCAAGGCGGATCTCCGCGAGAATATCCGCACGACCTTTCTGGTCGTGACGCTGATCGCCGTACCGGCCGTGCTGCTCGTCTTCGCCACCTGCATGCTGGTGACGCTGCGCGAACGGCGAATGGCGGACGGCAAGCTGAAGCAGCTGACGCAGCGCATCATCGACACGCAGGAGGAGGAACGGGCGCGGCTCGCGCGCGAACTGCACGACGGGATATCGCAGAACCTCGTCGGCGTGCGCTATGCGATCGACCTTGCGAGCCGCCAGGTCAAGAACCGTAGCGAGGACGCTTCCAGGGCGATCGACGTCGGCGTCGAGGCCTTGAACGGCGCGATCAAGGAGGTGCGACGGCTTTCGCACGAATTGCGGCCGCGGGTGCTCGACGATCTCGGCCTGACGCCGGCGCTGAAGGCGCTGAGCGAGAATTTCACCGAGCGCACCGGGATTGAGGTGGACATGGAAGCCGCGTGGCGGGACATGCTGAGGCCGGAGGCGAGCACGGCCCTTTACCGCATCGCCCAGGAAGCCCTCAACAATATCGAGCGGCATTCCGGGGCAAGCCGGGTGGAAATCAGGCTCTGGAGCGAAAAAGAGCGCGTCAGGATGACGATTGCCGACAATGGCAATGGTTTTGTGGAGGACGAACTCAAGGATGGCCGAGGCGGGCTTGGCCTGCGCAACATGCAGGAACGCATGGCGCATTTCGGCGGTCTCCTGCTCGTCAAATCAGGCCCGGAGGGGACGCGGCTGACCGCTATGCTGCCGAAATCGGCAAACCACGAGCCTGAAAGACGGCGGGAGGCAGCATGAGCAGACAGCAACCCATCAAGGTCCTCCTGATAGACAACCATCCACTGGTGCTCGACGGCCTCAAGGCGCTGCTCGAAACCTACGGCCAGGTGGAGGTGGTTGGCACCGCGGGGCTGGCGCGCGCGGGGCTCGAGATTGCCCTGCGCGCGCAGCCGGACGTCGTGCTGATGGACATCAACATGCCGCAAGTGAACGGCATCGACGCGATCGAGCTCTTCAAGCAGCAACTGCCCGGCATACGCGTGCTCATGCTTTCCATGCATGACAGCCGAGAATACATCTCGACGTCGGTTCTCAAAGGCGCCCGCGGCTATATCCTCAAGGATGTCTCGACCGAGGAGATCGTTGCGGCGATCGAGGCGGTCGCGCGCGGCGAGACCTACTTCTCCTCCGGGGTCTCGGACGTGCTGATGGAACGCAATGCCGACGACAACGCCGTGCCGCTTACCCTTCGTGAGCAGGAGGTGCTGCGTCTCTTGGCGTCCGGCCAGAGCAATCGCGATATCGCACAGACCCTCGGCATTTCGGCTGCCACGGTGGAAACGCATCGCAAGAACCTGAAAAGGAAGCTCGGCATTGCGACGACCGCCGGGCTGACGCGGTATGTCATCGAGCACGGGTTGACGTGAGCGGCCTACCCACTTCTGGGTATGTTATTGAATCTCCTCAATATTCCTCCTTGCAGCCAGGAAAGCGCGGGCATACCAATTGCCGCGACGACCGGTGGTCCCAGCCACCCGTCATCGGGGAGGAAGTTCGATGCCTATTCTATTGTCGCTGTCTCGCGTCATCGACGCGATGAATACCCATGCGGGCAAGGCGGTCTCTTGGCTGCTTCTGGCTGATGTGCTGATCAGCGCCCTCAATGCGATCTCGCGCAAGCTTTTCGACCTCAGCTCGAACGCTTGGCTCGAGGCGCAGTGGTATCTGTTCTCGGCTGTCTTCCTGGTCGCAGCCGGTTTCACCCTGCTCAACAACGAGCATGTCAAGGTCGACCTCTTCTATGGTCACCTGCCGCGCCGTGCGCAGCTCTGGATCGAGGCGATGGGAACGTTCCTTTTCCTCATGCCCTTCTGTCTGATCACGATCTATCTGGCGACGCCGATCTTCTTTGCGAAGTTCTCGAGCGGCGAGATCTCCAACAATACCGGCGGCCTGGTTCTCTGGCCCGTCTGGATGCTGATCCCGATCGGATTCGGACTGCTGGCGCTGCAGGGGCTTTCGGAACTGATCAAGCGCATCGCCATCCTTCGCGGTGACCTGCCCGATGCGATTGCGCTCGCCGACGCCGAAGCCAACGCCCTCTAGAGCGGTATGCGCTCACATGCGTTCGCACAACCGCTCTATCTGTTTGTTTTTGCCGCATTTGTGCGACTTCAGGTGATTCCACCTGACTGCAAAATGCTCTAAATCAGGATCTCGTCACATGTTCGCTTTCTTCGCGGAAAATCTCGCGCCGATCATGTTTCTGTCGCTGATCGTCGTGCTGCTGATCGGCTATCCGGTCGCCTTTGCCCTCGCCTTCGTCGGCTTCGTTTTCGGCTTCATCGGCATCGAAATGGGCCTCCTGCCCGCGAGCCTCTTCGGGGCCATTCCCGACCGGATCTTCGGGCAGATGTCGAACGAGACTCTGCTTGCGATCCCCTTCTTCACCTTCATGGGCCTCATCCTGGAGCGAAGTGGGATGGCGGAGGATCTGCTCGACACGATCGGGCAACTCTTCGGACCGGTTCGTGGCGGGCTCGCCTTCGCCGTCGTCTTCGTCGGCGCGATCCTGGCGGCGACTACGGGCGTCGTTGCGGCCTCGGTCATCTCCATGGGTTTGATCTCGCTGCCGATCATGCTGCGCTACGGCTACGACCGGAGGATAGCTGCCGGCACCATCGCCGCCTCGGGAACGCTTGCGCAGATCGTCCCGCCGAGCCTGGTGCTGATCATCCTCGCCGACCAGCTCGGCCGCTCCGTGGGCGACATGTACAAGGGCGCACTAGTGCCGGGTCTGCTGCTCGTCGCCGTCTATGCCGGCTTCATCGCGGTCATGTCGCTGCTGCAGCCGAAGAGCGTGCCGGCGCTGCCGCCCGAAGCCCGGTCGCTCCGCGGCCTCAAGCTCGCACGCAAGGTGATGACGTCCCTCATCCCGCCCCTCGCCCTCATCTTCCTCGTGCTCGGCACCATCTTCATCGGCCTTGCTACGCCGACGGAAGGCGGCGCCATGGGCGCGGTCGGGGCGCTGATGCTGGCCGCATTCAACCGCCGCCTCGATCTGACGATCCTGCGTTCGGCGCTCTATGCAACGGCAAAGCTCTCCTCCTTCGTGATCTTCATCCTGCTCGGCGCGCGCGTCTTCTCGCTCACCTTCTACGGCGTGAACGGCCATATCTGGGTCGAGCACCTGATGACGTCCATACCCGGAGGCGAGCTTGGCTTCCTGATCGCCGCCAACCTGCTCGTCTTCTTCCTCGCCTTCTTCCTCGACTATTTCGAGCTGGCCTTCATCATCATCCCGCTGCTGGCGCCGGTCGCGGATAGTCTCGGTATCGACCTCATCTGGTTTGGCGTGATGCTGGCGATCAATATGCAGACGAGCTTCATGCACCCGCCCTTCGGCTTCTCGCTCTTCTATCTCCGCTCGGTGGCACCGGCTCGCGCCTATCGCGACAAGGTGACCGGCGAGACTATCCAACCGGTTACTTCCGGCCAGATCTATAGGGGCGCGCTGCCGTTCCTCGGCATCCAGCTGGCAATGGTCGTACTCGTCATGTCGTTCCCCGGCCTCGTCACCCACTACAAGTCCGGCCAGGTGGAGGTGGACCCGTCAGAAATCCAGCTGGATGTCCCGATGCCGGGAGACGCGGAAAGCAATCCCTTCGGCACCCCGGCCGCGCCCTTCGGCACGGAAGACGGCGGGACGAGCCCCGACCTCTCGTCCGTGGACTTCGGTTCGCCCACGCCAGATTTCGGCGCGCCGCAATAGTAAGCACCCAACGACCCTAGTCCGGCTGCCGCTTCGCCCCGACAGCCGCCCGGAATCACCCATCCAAAACTGAGGAGGACCACGCGTGACTCATACTCTCAACAGACGAAACTTCCTGTCGAAAGGCGTGCTGGCCGGCGTTGCAACAGCCGCCGGTTCGACGCTCGCCGCTCCTGCGATCGGCGCGGAATTGCCGACCCTTCGCTGGCGCCTGACCTCGGGTTTCCCGAATAATCTCGACACGATTTACGGCGGCGCCGTGGTGATGGCCGAGGCTCTGTCGAAGATCACCGAAGGCAAATTCCAGATCCAGGTATTCCAGGCCGGCGAGATCGTGCCCGGACCACAGGCCCTCGACGCAGTGAACGCCAACACGGTCGAAATCGCCCATACTTGCGGCTACTATTTCACCGGCAAGGATCCGACATTCGCGATCGGCTCGACCATTCCCTTCGGCATGAACGCGCGCCAGCAGAATGCCTGGCTCTATCATGGCGGCGGCAACGAGCTCTACAACGCGTTTCTCGCCGACTATGGCGTCGTCGGCATTCCTGGCGGCGCGACCGGCGCCCAGATGGGCGGCTGGTTCCGCAACGAGATCAAGAGCCTCGCCGATCTTAAGGGCGTCAAGATGCGCATCGCCGGTATTGCCGGCCAAGTCATGGCGAAACTTGGCGTCGTGCCGCAGCAATTGCCGGGCGGCGACATCTATCCGGCGCTCGAGCGCGGCACGATCGACGCGGCCGAATGGATCGGCCCCTATGACGACGAGCGCCTCGGCTTCTACCAGATCGCGCCGAACTATTATTATCCGGCCTATTGGGAAGGCGGGTTGACCGTGCACTTCTTCGTCAACAAGGCGCAATACGAGGCGCTGCCGGAAGCCTACAAGGTCGCGCTCGACACCGCCTGCAAGGCGGCGAACCTCAACATGCAGGCCATGTACGACGTCAAGAACACGACGGCGATCCGTACGCTCGTCGGCAAGGGCGTAAAGCTCAGGCCGATGCCGCGCGACATCCTCGATGCGGCCTACCAGGCCACCTTCGAGCTCTACGGCGAATTCGAGGACAAACATCCCGCCTGGGCGAAAATCTATCCGCAGTGGAAGAAGTTCCGCGACGAATCCTTCCAATGGTTCCGCGTCGCCGAATACAGCTATGACAGCTACAACTACGCGGCACAGGCGGCCGGCAAGTAAGCAGAATGCAAATCTCGCTCCAGGCCCTCGGCCTGGAGCGAGATTACTCCATATAGTCAGAGCAGTAGAGCCGCTAGCTCATCCGAATTGGAAGGGGCTCGGCTTCATCTAAACGTGCGGCACGGCCGGGGTTCGCTGTGCCCGCAGGTCGTGGAGCAACCGTTCCTGACCGACGCGGATCACATGCTCCATCGCACCGCGGGCGCCCTCCTCGTTCCGGCGCCGGATTTCCTCGACGATACGGATATGGGCCATGGCGACGCGATCGATCTCGGTCGCGTCGGCGCGGGGGCTCGTTCGCCTGAAGACCCCCACCAATGCCGCTTCGATCAGGCTTCCCACCGTATGCATGAATGGATTGAGAGAGGATTCGAGCAGGCTCAGGTGAAATTCCAGATCGGCCTGGGCGAGCGTCTGCCCGTCGTGGCCGGCTTTCCCCATGGCAACGGCGAGCCGCATCATCCGGGCAATGTCCGCATCAGTCGCCCGCCGCGCCGCGAGACCCGCGGCATAGGGCTCGAGTGCCAGCCGCACCTCGCAGACATGGCGCAGAAAATCCTCGTCGACGCCGGCATTGAAACGCCATGTGAGCACGTCGCTGTCGAAGAGATTCCAGCTGGCTCGCGGCAGCACGCGCGTGCCGATGCGGGCCCGGGCGAGCACCAGGCCTTTGGCGGCAAGGGTCTTCATCGCTTCGCGCAGGACCGTTCGGGAGACATTGAAACGGGCTGCAAGTTCGAGGTCTCCGGGCAGTATCTCGCCCACCGCAAACTCGCCGCCGACGACGGCTTGTCCCAGTTCGTCCACGACGAGGCGATGGCTCGTCCTTTTGCCCGCAGGCCTGCCGAAGCGTGACGGCATTTCACCCGGCCCTCCCCCTCGTCATGCGTGCTGCCTCTCAGCCCGCGTCAGCCGGATGATCCCCTTCTGCAACAGGATGAAGGCGAAGAGCAGCAGACCGATCAGGATCTTCGTCCACCAGCTCGACAGCGTGCCGTCGAAGGTGATGTAGGTCTGGATCAGCCCCTGGATCAGGATACCGACGAGGGTCCCGGCGACGAAGCCCGAGCCGCCGGTCAAAAGCGTCCCGCCAATGACGACGGCCGTGATCGCGTCGAGTTCGACGCCGACCGCAGCGAGCGAATAGCCGGCCGAGGTATAGAGCGAGAAGACGATGCCGGAGAGCCCCGCCAGCAGCCCCGAGAGGGCGTAGATGCCCATGGTCGTTCTCGCGACCGGCACGCCCATCAGTTGCGCCGTCGCGGCGCCGCCGCCTAGCGCATAGACATTGGTGCCGAAGCGGGTTCTGTGCGCAATCACAATGCCGACGGCGAAGACGAGCAGCATCAAACCGCCGATCAGCGTAATCCGACCGCCGCCGGGCAGCTTGTAATAGAACCCTTTCAAGGTGGCATAGAACGGATGCTTGATCGGAACGGAATCGATCGAGAGCACGAAGGCCATGCCGCGGGCGAGGAACATGCCGGCGAGCGTGACGATGAAGGCAGGCATTTCGAGGTAATGGATGATCGCTCCCATGAGCGCCCCGAACGCCGTGGTGATAACAAGCACCAGCGCGAAGGCGACGAGCGGGTGCATACCGCCCTGCTCCAGAACGACGGCGAGAAACACGCCGGTAAAGGCGATGACCGCACCGACCGAGAGGTCGATGCCGCCGGACAGGATGACGAAGGTCATGCCGACGGCAGCAATGCCGAGGAAGGCGTTATCCGTCAGCAGATTGCCGATCACCCGCGTCGAAAGCATGTTCGGGAACTGCATGACGCAGAGCGCATAGCTCAGTACGAAGATGAGGATCGTTGCCGTAAGCGGAAGATATTTCTGCTTCATTTTGCTTCTCGCTCGGTCGGTTTTCCGGTGGCGCGCGGCAGCCTGACGAAAGTGAAGGCGGTCCTGAAGCGCGGCGATTGCAGCACGAGGATGAACACGATGATCGCCGCCTTGATGATGAGGTTGAACTCAGGGGGGAAGCCGGACAGGAGAATGCCCGTGTTGATTGCCTGGATGATGATGGCGCCGAGCACCGAGGCCGCGATGCTGAAGCGCCCGCCGAGAAGCGACGTCCCGCCGACCACGACGGCGAGGATCGCATCGAGCTCCAGCCAGAGACCGGCATTGTTGGCGTCCGCTCCCCGGATGTCGGCGGCAGCGATGATGCCGGCCGTCGCCGCACAGAGGCCGGAAAGCACGTAGGCAGCGATCAGGAGAACGGGGGTGAGGACGCCGGACAGCGTGCTCGCCTGACGATTGACGCCGATCGCTTCGATCAGCATGCCAAGTGCCGTCTGACGAACGAGTAGCGCGACGAGGATACCGAAGACCAGCCAGATGATGACCGGCATCGGCAGGCCGGCAAAGGAACCGCTACCGATGAAGATAAGGCCAGGGTGGTTGAAGGTCAGGATCGCGCCCTCGGTGATGAGCTGCGCGATGCCGCGGCCGGCCACCATCAGCACAAGGGTCGCGATGATCGGCTGGATGTCGAGGATGGCGACGAGAAGTCCGTTCCAGACGCCGCAAAGGATACCAACCACGAGCGTTGCCAGGAGGGTTTCGGTAAGCGAGTGGCCGGAGGTGATCAGCGAGGCGGCAACAGCGCCGCAGATCGCCATGACGGCACCGACCGAGAGATCGATGCCCTTGGTGGCGATGACCACCGTCATGCCGATCGCCAGCAGCACCACGGGGGCACCGCGGTTGAGGATGTCTATCAGGCTTCCATAGAGGCGACCATTCTGGATTTGTAGGTTGAGAAAACCAGGGAAAACCATTGAAATAGCGATCACAATCGCGGTCAGCGCAATCAATTGCGGCAGCAGTCGGCCGAGATAGGTTTTAGCGGTCGCCATCACGATGGCCCCCTTCATTCGCTGCCGCGATCGCTTCGACGATGTGATGCGCGGTAATTCGGTCGCCATCGAGTTCGGCGACATGGGCACGATCGCGCAGGACGATCACCCGCGTGCTGTAGGCGACCAGCTCTTCGATCTCGGATGATATGACGATCAGCGACAGGCCCTTTTCACGGAGGCTTTCGATGAGCCTGACGATCTCCGCATGCGCGCCGACATCGATGCCCCGCGTCGGTTCGTCGAGAATCAGGAATTCCGGCTCGGTTGCGAGCCAACGGGCAAGAATAGCCTTCTGCTGATTGCCGCCCGATAGCAGCTTGATCGGCTTTTCACGGTCGGCGGTGCGGATATCGAGCACGCGGATATAGTGGTCTGCGAGGCGATTCTGCTCCGAGCGGGAGATCGGCCGGGTCCAACCGCGTCTTGCCTGCAGCGCCAACACGATGTTCTCGCGCACCGAAAGGTCGCCGACGATGCCGGCGGTCTTGCGGTCCTCGGGGCAAAAGCCGAATTTCCGGCGGATGGCGGCCCGCGGCGACAACAGATCGACCGCGCGCCCGTCGATCTCAGCTGTACCGCTATCGGCGCGGCTGGCGCCGAAAAGCACCTCCGCCGTTTCCGTCCGCCCCGATCCGAGCAGGCCGGCAATTCCGACAACTTCACCAGCCCGCACGTCGAGGTCGAAGGGATCTATGTGTCCGCGGCGTCCGTAATTGCGAAAGCGGTAGCGTAGCCGCCCCTCGCTCGCGGATGCGTGATGGCTGTGTATCTCATCCGCGAGTTCGCGGCCGATCATCATTGCGATCAGTTCGCGCCGGTCGAGATCGGCGGTCTCGCGGGTGCCGACCAATTGACCGTTGCGAAGCACGGTGATGCGATCGGATATCTCGTAGACCTGCTCGAGAAAATGGGTGATGAAGATGATGCCCAGTCCGCGCGCCTTCAAGCGCCGGACGATGCGGAAGAGCATCGCCACTTCATGCGCGTCGAGGCTCGCGGTCGGCTCGTCGAGGATAAGCACCTTGCCGGAAAGATCGACGGCGCGGGCGATCGCCACAACCTGCTGGATCGCCACCGAAAAGCTGGCGAGGTCGCGCGTGACGTCCAGATCGAGCTCGTATTCGGAAAGCAGTTCGCGCGCCATTCGGTTCATTGCGCCGGTGTCGATCATGCCGATGCGGCGTGGCTGCCGCCCGAGGAAGAGGTTCTCGGCAACCGTGAGGTTCGGCAGCAGATTGACTTCCTGGTAAACGGTGCCAATCCCCAGCCTCTGGGCGTCGAAGGTGTCGCGCGGGTCGACTTCGACCCCGTCGAGCAGGATGCTGCCGCCGTCGCGTCGATAGGCGCCGGTCAAGCATTTGATGAGCGTGGATTTGCCGGCGCCATTTTCTCCGAGAAGCGCATGGACTTCGCCGCGCCGCAGCTGGAAATCGACCTTGTCGAGCGCCTTCGTACCTGGGAAGCCCTTCTCGATCCGGACTGCCGAAAGAATATTTTCGCTGATGCTGTGCATGGATACCGTCTCGTCAGGACCGCCCGCCGGGGTGGACGGGATGGGAAAGCCCGCGCCGAAATACGGCGCGGGCGATTGGCGAGATCAGTAACCGAGCCCTTTCTTCTCCTCATAGACCTTCATCGGATCGTCCGCCTGGGTGTAGAGCTTCGATTCCGTCTGGATCCACTTCGGGGGCTCCTTGCCGTCCTTGAGGTAAGCGTCGAGGGCGTCGAAGGCGGGGCCCGCCATGTTCGGGGTCAGTTCGACCGTCGCGTTGGCTTCGCCTGCGGCCATGGCCTGGAAGATATCCGGAACGGCGTCGATCGAGACGACGAGAATATCCGTGCCCGGCTTCAGGCCGGCCTCCTTGATCGCCTGGATCGCCCCGACGGCCATGTCGTCGTTATGGGCATAGAGGGCGCAGATGTTCTTGCCGCCGTTTTCTGCCTTCAGGAAGCTCTCCATGACTTCCTTGCCCTTGGTGCGGGTGAAGTCGCCGGTCTGGCTGCGGATGATCTTCAGATTGTCATGACCGGCAAGCGCCTCTTCAAAGCCCTTCTTGCGGTCGATTGCCGGAGAGGACCCGGTCGTGCCCTGGAGCTCGACGACATTGCAGTCCTTGCCGGCAACGGTGTCGACGAGCCACTTGCCCGCGACACTGCCCTCGTGAACGAGATCCGAGGTAACCGCCGTCAGATAGAGATCATCGGAAGCATCCACCGTGCGGTCGAGCAGGATGACCGGGATTTCGGCGTCCTTTGCCTCCTGCAGCACTTCGTCCCAGCCGGTGGCGACGACCGGCGCGAGCAGAATGGCGTTGACGCCCTGCGCGATGAAGGACCGGATCGCCTTGATCTGGTTTTCCTGCTTCTGCTGCGCATCGGCGAATTTAAGGTCGACGCCGCGCTGCTCTGCCTGCTGTTTCGTCAGGGTCGTCTCAGCCGCGCGCCAGCCGGACTCCGATCCAATCTGGGAAAAGCCGACGACGAGGTCGGCGGCCGAAGCGCTGCCGACCATGCATGCAGCAAGGATCGTGGCACTCGCGAGTGCTTTACGAAAATTCATGATTTCCTCCCAAAGAAAGCTGCCTCCGTGCAGCTCGGGGATAAAAAATCATATAATATTACTTTTGTAAACTCCCATTTGTAATCAGGAACACACTTCTCGGCAGCGCTTGCGGGAGAGAGCGCTAGGCACGATCCGCTCTCGAGCCGAACCGTCAACACGGAAGGCCAGCCTCCTACGCAACAATCAAAAAACATCCCGTTTCGTCGCGGAGCGGCAATCAGAAAACGAAGAGACTGTTTGCCAGCGACCGGCGCAAATTGCCTTCGGCTCCGCCCGTGGGGTCGCTGCGGCCGATGGCCGGCCTGTGCCGGCGTTGCTGGATAACGCCTCACGGCGCTGCTGCGCTCCCTTTGAACCTTCACTGCGCGCATGCTGCGTTGCAGCGACGAATTGCACTTGATCTGTTTAGTAAAACGTATATCACTAAACATATTGCTTAACATGAGGGAGTACCGCTTGGGCATGTGAGCAAGGGAGAATTTTTCCGAGGCCGGCGACCGGTCGATACTGTATCTGGGAGGAATACATGCGGAAGATGACGAAGGCCCTGACGGGCATGTCGTCGGCACTCATACTGTCGACGGCGATACCGGGAATGGCGAAGGCCGATGAATTGACGCTGTGCTGGGCTGCCTGGGATCCGGCCAACGCACTGGTCGAACTCTCCAAGGATTTCACCGCACAGGCAGGCACGACGATGAAGTTCGAGTTCGTGCCGTGGCCGAACTTCGCCGACCGTATTCTCAACGAGCTCAATTCAGGCGGTAAGCTCTGTGATCTTCTGATCGGCGACAGCCAGTGGATCGGCGGTTCCGCCGAGAACGGTTACTACGTGAAGCTCAACGATTTCTTCGACAGGGAAGGAATCAAGATGAGCGATTTCGCCGAAGCAGCAGTCAACGCCTATTCCACCTGGCCGAAAGGGACCCCGAATTATTGGGCATTGCCGGCCATGGGCGACGCCAATGGCTGGTTCTATCGCAAGGACTGGTTCACAAAGCCGGAATTGCAGGCCGAGTTCAAGGCGAAATACAGTCACGATCTCGGCCCGCCGCAGACCTGGGATGAGTTGAAGCAGGTTGCCGAATTCTTCACCGGCCGGGAGATCGATGGCCAGAAGGTCTATGGTGCCGCAATCTTCACCGAGCGCGCCTCCGAAGGCATCACCATGGGCGCAACCTCGGCGCTCTATCCCTACGGCTTCAAATATGAGCAGACGCCGGGAAAATACGACATGGACGGCGCGGTCAATTCGCCTGACTCCGTCGCAGGCCTCGAGGCCTACAAGGCGCTCTACAAATGCTGCCAGCCGCCCGGCTATACCGACAGCTACATGGGCGAGGGACTTGACGCTTTCAAATCCGGCCAGGTGGCTATGGCGATGAACTGGTTCGCCTTCTTTCCCGGCCTCTACAAGGACGAGAACGTGGGCGGAGACAAGATCGGCTTCTTCGTCAATCCCAAGCAGAAGGTCGCCGCCTCGACACTCGGCGGCCAGGGCATCTCGGTTGTCGCCAACACCGACAACATGGACGGCGCGCTCGCCTACATCAAATGGTTCGCCCAGCCTGACGTCCAGAAGAAGTGGTGGGCGCTCGGCGGCTACGCCGTGCATAAAGCCGTCCTGAACGATCCGTCCTTCAAGGATAGCCAGCCCTTCGCGGCCGACTTCCTCATGGCGATGAACCAGGTGCAGGACTTCTGGCAGGAGCCGTCCTACGCGATTCTCCTGCAGGCCATGCAGAAGCGTCTGCATGACTATGTCGTGGCCGACAAGGGGACGGCGCAGGAGGCGCTCGACGCCCTGGTCAACGACTGGAAGGAAATCTTCGAGGACGAAGGCAAGCTCTAGCCTCATCTTGAACGGCCCGGCTGCGAAGTCCGGGCCGTCTTGGCCGCGCCCCGAACCTTTCCCAATTCAGGTGACGTCAGTGACCGATGCCCCTTCCACCATCGCGGAGCGATCCGCCGAAATGCTCGCCCGCTCCACGCCGACGACGATCGCGGCCCGGGTGCGCGGCCTTTCCGATCGCGCAATCGCCTGGCTGTTCATCACGCCGACCATCGCCTTGCTGCTGGCGATCAATATCTTTCCGCTGATCTGGGCGGTTTATCTCTCCTTCACGAATTTCCGTGCGAACCGTCCCAATGCCGAAGTCGTCGGTGTCGGTTTGCGCAACTACCAGCGGGTGCTGAACGATCCGGACATCTGGATCGCCATGCAGACGACGGCGCATTTCGTCTTCTGGACGATTCTCTTCCAGACGGTCATCGGCTTCGCGCTCGCCTACCTCATCGACCGCAAATTCCGTGGCCACGCCTTCTGGACGACGGTCATCCTCATTCCGATGATGCTGTCGCCGGCGGTGGTCGGCAACTTCTGGCGCTTCCTGTACCAGCCCCAGATCGGCCTCTTCAATTATATCGTCTCGTTCTTCTCAGGCATCCCGCCGTCCTCCTTCGAGATGCTCGGCTCGGTGACGCTCGCACCCTGGGCGATCATCGTCGTCGATACCTGGATGTGGACCCCTTACGTGATGCTGATCTGCCTCGCAGGCCTCAGATCCATTCCCGATTACATCTACGAGGCGGCGGAAGTCGATCGCGCCTCGGCCTGGCGGCAATTCTGGTCGATCACCGTGCCGATGGCCCTGCCCTTCATCATGCTGGCAGTGCTCTTCCGCGGCATCGAGAACTTCAAGATGTTCGACATGGTGATGCTGCTGACCGGCGGCGGACCCGGCTCGACGACCGAGGTGGCATCGATCACGCTGAAGCGCGAGGCCTTCGAAAGCTGGCTCACCGGGCGATCTTCCGCCTTCGCAATCATACTTTTCGTCGCGGTGTTCGGCCTCGCCAACATCTACGTCAAGGCGCTCAACAAGGTGAAACAGAGATGAGTTCGGTCAACACCACCGCCCATTCCGTGGTCGAGCCGACGCCGACCGTCAAGCGCATCGCCGGCGTGATCGTCATCCTCTATGCGCTCGTGACGATGATACCGCTCGCCTGGATCTTTCTCACGAGCATAAAGTCTCCGCCGGACTCGATCAGCTACCCGCCGAAGATCGTGTTCACGCCGACACTCGAGGGCTATTGCAACCTTTTCACCACGCGTACACGGCAGACGCCGGATTATATCCAGTCCTTGCCGCCGGCGACCGGCACCTGCGACGAGATCACGCGCAGCCGCAACATGGTGATCGCCGGGCCGTCGAATTACTGGCCGCGCTTCGGCAATTCGCTGATCATCGCCTTCGGCTCGACCTTCCTCGCGGTGTCGCTTGGAACGCTTGCCGCCTATGGCTTCTCGCGGTTCCGCGTGCCGCTTGCCGACGATCTCCTGTTCTTCATCCTCTCGACCCGGATGATGCCGCCAATCGCGGTCGCGATCCCGATCTACCTCATGTACCGCCAGTTCGGCCTATCCGACACGGCGCTCGGCATGATCCTGCTCTACACCGCCGTCAACGTCTCCCTCGCGGTCTGGCTTCTCAAGGGCTTCATCGACGAGATCCCGCGCGAATACGAGGAAGCCGCGATGATCGACGGCTATACCCGCCTGCACGCCTTCTGGAAGGTCGTGCTGCCACAGGCGACGACCGGCATCGCCGCCACCGCGATCTTCTGCCTGATCTTCGCCTGGAACGAATATGCCTTCGCGGTGCTCCTGACCTCGGGTTCTGCGCAGACCGCGCCGCCATTCATACCGACGATCATCGGCGAGGGCGGCCAGGACTGGCCGGCGGTTGCCGCGGGGACGACGATCTTCCTGGTGCCAATCCTCGTCTTCACCATCATCCTGCGCAAGCAGTTGCTGCGCGGCATCACCTTCGGAGCTGTACGCAAATGACGAGCCCGCAAGAAATGACCCGTGCATCCCGGCAGAAGCGGCCGTTCTTCCTGCGGCGCGGCCCGATGGAAAATATCGCGACGGTACTGATCGCCAGCGGCTTCCTGATGCTGTTCCAGCCGTTCCTGCTGACGCTCTACACCTATTCGCTCGCCATGCTTCTGACTGGAACCGTCCTGTTCATCATCGTTTCGAAGTTTCCGGAGTGAGCAATGTCCGAGATCAAGATCGTGAACCTCCGCAAACAGTTCGGCGATTTCGCTGCCGTCGAGGATTCGTCCTTCACCGTCGAGGATGGCGAATTCCTGGCGCTGCTCGGCCCTTCGGGCTGCGGCAAGACGACGACGCTCAGGATGATCGCCGGGCTTGAACTGCCGACCAGCGGAAAGATCCATCTCGATGGCGAGGACGTCACCTTCAACCGCGCGAGCGCCCGCGACATAGCCTTCGTCTTCCAGCTCTTCGCACTCTATCCGCATATGAACGTGCGCCGGAACATCGGCTTCCCGCTCCTGTCGCAGGGCGTGCCCAAGGCCGAGATCCGCGCCCGTGTCGAGGAAACCGCGAAGCTCCTGCGCATCGACCACATCCTCGACCGATCGGTTTCGGGGCTCGCCGGCGGCGACCGGCAGCGTGTTGCGCTCGGCCGTGCGATCGTCCGGCGGCCGAAATGCTTCCTGATGGACGAACCGCTCGGCACGCTTGATGCGGAGTTCCGCGAGGTGATGGTCCACGAACTGCGCGAACTGCATAATCGCATCCATGCGACGACGGTCTACGTGACCCACGACCAGCATGAAGCCATGGCGATGGCCGACAAGATCGCGGTGATGAACCATGGCGTGATCGAGCAGTACGGTACGCCGCAGGAAATCTACAATAGGCCGGCCTCGATGTATGTCGCCGACTTTATCGGCTCGCCGCCGATGAATTTCATGCGATTCCGTTCGGGCCTGCACAGGGGGACGCAGTCTATCCTTCTCGACGGTATCGAGATCCCCGTGCCGCAGGTGAGCGAGGATGTGCGGCCCGGTGAACTGGCGCTCGG
The DNA here is from genome assembly GCF_008932245.1 of Sinorhizobium alkalisoli. Classification (NCBI taxonomy): domain Bacteria; kingdom Pseudomonadati; phylum Pseudomonadota; class Alphaproteobacteria; order Hyphomicrobiales; family Rhizobiaceae; genus Sinorhizobium; species Sinorhizobium alkalisoli. The sequence goes on from NZ_CP034910.1 coordinate 1,576,467, forward strand.
CGTGCGTCCCGAACATATCCGCTTCAACGACGCATCACGCCTTCGCGGCGCCGTCTACGGCAGCGAGTATCTCGGCACGAACCAGGTCGTTGCCGTCGAAACCGCCTCCGGCATCGTCAAGGCGAGAATCCCGGCCGACCGCAGCTTCAGGCTCGGAGAGACCGTCGGGCTCGAGTTCAATCCGGCAAAGCTCGCCCTCTTCGACTGCGCTTCGGGCAGGGCGATCGCCTCGTCCCTCTATCAGGAGGCCCGCCATGGCTGAGGTCGTACTCCAAGGTGTCCGCAAGACGTTCGGCGAGGCGGTCGCGGTCGACGATCTGTCACTGACCATCCGGGACGGGGAACTCGTCGTCCTCCTCGGGCCGACCGGTGCAGGCAAGACCACCACGCTGCGCCTGATCGCCGGCCTCGAAAGGCCGGATCGCGGGCGGATGACGATTGGCGGTCGCGATGTCGGCAGTCATTCGCCGGCGGAGCGGGACGTGGCCTTCGTCTTCCAGCAATATTCGCTCTATCCACATTTGAGCGTCTACGACAATCTCGCCTTTCCGCTGCGTTCGCCGGCCCGCCGGCTCGCAGCCGAGGAGATCGACCGCCGCGTGCGCGAAGTGGCGCGCATGGTTCGCATCGAGCACAAGCTGGAAAACCGCTCGACGCGGCTTTCGGGCGGCGAGATGCAGCGTGTCGCGATCGGCCGCGCGCTCGTGCGCCGGCCGGCCATCTACCTGATGGACGAGCCGCTGTCGTCGCTCGATGCAAAGCTGCGCGCCGAACTTCGGCTGGAGCTGAAGCGGATCCAGAACGAGTTGAACTCCACGCTCCTCTACGTGACCCACGACCAGGTCGAGGCGATGACGATGGCCGACCGCATCGGCATCCTGTCCGAAGGCCGCCTCGTGCAGATCGGAACGCCGCGGGAGATTTACGGTGATCCCGCCAACCTGCATGTCGCGGCGCGCCTCGGCCAGCCGCACATAAACATGCTGCCGGTCGATCTCCTGCCGGGTGCGGCGCCGCCATCAGGCGCGCGTACGATCGGCGCGCGCACCGAGCATCTGGAGATTGCAGCGAATGTGTCGGGCAATGCCGAGGTCGACTGGATAGAGCACCTCGGCGACCAAAACCACCTGCATATCCGGGTCAAGGGTCACAGGATCGTGACGCTTGCCGACCCCTATCTCTCCATCAGGCCGGGAGACCGGATCGATCTCACGCTGAGACAGCCCCTCTATTTCGGGGCGGACGGCGAACGCCTGCGCTGACGCCGCCGAGCATTCGACGAAGCAATTGGATGACAAACGATGAAGCACTTTTTCAACCGCAGGGAAGATATCGTCACCGAAGCGCTGGACGGCCTGCTGCAGACGGCGCCGGCCGGAAGCCTCGCGCGGCTTGACTCCTATCCCGACATCAAGATCGTCCTGCGCGGCGACTGGGACAAAGCGAAGGTTGCCGTCATCTCGGGCGGCGGGGCGGGCCATGAGCCCTCGCATGCTGGTTTCGTCGGGCGCGGAATGTTGACCGCAGCCGTATCGGGTGAGATCTTCGCCTCGCCGAGCGTCGATGCGGTGCTGACCGCGATCCGGACCGTCACGGGCCCGATGGGCTGCCTGCTGATCGTCAAGAACTACACTGGCGACCGCCTCAACTTCGGGCTTGCGGCGGAGAAGGCGCGAGTCGAGGGTTTTCGCGTCGAGATGGTGATCGTCGCGGACGATATCGCGTTGCCCGACATTGCCCAGCCGCGCGGCGTTGCGGGAACGCTCTTCGTGCACAAGATCGCCGGGCATCTCGCCGAGCGCGGCGCCGACCTCGAGACCGTCGCGGCGGCAGCCCGTTCGGCGGCGGGCAGCATCGTCTCGCTCGGCGTCTCGCTCTCGTCCTGCTCCATTCCCGGCCAGGCCCATGCGGAGCGGCTCGCGGCTGACGAAGGGGAACTGGGGCTCGGCATCCATGGTGAACCGGGTGCTGAGCGGATCGCGCTGCAGGAGGCGCGAAGCATCGTCGCGACCATGTCCGAGCGGCTTTCCAGAGCTCTGCCCGAGGATGGCGACTATGCGCTGCTCCTCAACAATCTCGGCGCCGTGCCGCCGATCGAGATGGGCCTGATCGCCCACACGGTGTTTGCCTCTTCGCTGGCCGATCGCGTGAAACTGACAATCGGTCCGGCACCGATGATGACGGCGCTCAACATGAACGGCTTTTCGCTTTCGCTTATCAGGCTCGATCCCGAGCGCGAGGCGGCGCTGAAGTCACCGGTTGCGCCGCATGCATGGATGCCTGCGGTCGACCGGCGCGAAATCGTCGTTCTGCCGATCGCCGCCGCGCCTGCCGGAGAAGCGCTGCCGGCCAGTTACGACCCGGCCGTCGATCGGCTGATCGCGGCGATTTGCGATCATCTCCTCTCGCTCGAAGCAGAGCTTAATCATCTCGACGCGAGGGCTGGCGACGGCGATACGGGTTCAACCGTGGCGACCGGCTCGCGTAGCGTGCTCTCCCAGATCGAACGGCTGCCGCTGAAAGACATCGGCGCGACGCTTTCATCGATCGGAAGCATTCTCAGCACCAGCATGGGTGGGTCCAGCGGCGTGCTGCTCTCGATCTTCTTCACGGCCGCCGCCAAGGCCCACTCCGATACGAAGGACATGGCGAGCGCGCTGCTGGCCGGGCTCGAACGGATGACGTTCTACGGCGGGGCTGCGGTCGGCGACCGAACGATGGTGGATGCCTTGGACCCGGCGCTCCGCGCTCTCAAGACCGGCGGACTTGCCGCCGCCGCGTCGGCAGCGCGTGCCGGCGCCGATGCGACCTCGGCCATGAAGAAGGCAAAGGCCGGGCGCGCCTCCTATGTCGGAGAGCGGGATCTCGACGGCGTGCCGGATCCGGGCGCGATGGCCGTCGCCGCCGTCTTCGAAGTTGCAGCGGGTCTTCGTTAATGCAGGTCCCCCCAAACGTGCGCAATGGTCTTGGGGCAACGATATGCAGAAGGGCAAGAGCCTTAAGCGCGTTGCAGGACTGGTTAATGGCAACGCGCTTTACAGCGCCGCGCATCTTTTCAGACGCGCAAAGGTCGCGGTAACGCTTTGAATCTGCGCATCGGCCCGAAAATCGGGTACGATTTTCGGGCCGATGCGCTAGCCGATCGCGTGTATGATCGCGCAAGGGGTGGCAGAAGGGTGTTGGTCGTGCCGGCAAATGCAGCGCTCATAGGCGGGTTGATCGAAGCCTGCCGTCAGACGATTGCCGCCAATGCCGATCATCTTTCGGAACTCGACAGGGCGATCGGCGACGGAGACCATGGGACCAACATGCGCCGCGGCTCCGAGGCGGTCTATGCCGAGCGGGACCGGCTCGTGCATCTGCCGATGCCGAAGGCGCTGGAGGAGATCGGCCTCACCCTTGTCATGAGCATCGGCGGTGCGGCCGGTCCGCTCTATGGGACGCTCCTGATGGAGATCGGCCGGCAGATGGCCGGGGACGCCGACTTTGCGCGCGTGCTCGAACGCGCGATCGACGCCGTAGCGCGGCGCGGCCGCGCAAGCGCCGGCGACAAGACGCTGCTCGACGTGCTTTACCCGGTGCATGCCGAAGTGGTAAGGCGCGCGGGTCTCGCAGGCATTGCTGAAGAGGCGGAACGCGCGGCAAGCCTCACTTTCGCCATGAAAGCGATGCGCGGGCGCGCCGCGTTCCTTGGCGAACGGTCGATCGGACATGTCGATCCAGGCGCGAAGAGCTGTGCATTGTTGACGGCAGCGATCTGTCGTTTCCTGGAGGAGCAAGGTCCGGCATGAACTCGAAATCCGCAAATGTCGGCATCGTCATCGTATCGCATTCCCCGCTTGTCGCCGAAGGTACCGCCGACATGGTACGGCAGATGGTCGGCGACGGCGTGCCTCTCGCCTGGGCGGGGGGCAACGCCGATGGCGGGCTCGGAACGAACTCGGGCAGCATCCTGGCGGCGATCGAACGGGCCTGGTCGGATGCGGGCGTCGCCGTCTTCGTCGATCTCGGCGGCGCGGAGACCAACAGCGAGATGGCGATCGAAATGCTCGGCCAAGCGCGCTCCGGCCGGGTTGTCATTTGCAATGCGCCATTGGTGGAGGGTGCGGTGATGGCCGCGGCCGAGGCCTCCGGCGGCGCGGCGCTCGCCCGCGTGGTGGCGACCGCGGAGGAGCTTTCGCCGTGATGGACAACAGGTCGCGACAGCAAGCCCCGGCGGCAGGTGATGCACAGGGCTACTGCCAGACGGAGATCGAGGTGACGCACGGCTTCGGGCTGCACGCCCGCCCGTCGGTCACCTTCACGCGGCTGGCGAAGTCGTTCCCCTGCACCGTCGAGATCGAGGTCAATGGCAGCCAGGTGTGGCTGAACGGCAAGAGCATCGTCAAGATCATGGGAGCCCGGATTCGCAGGGGATCGATTCTGAAGATTCGAACCCGTGGGCTGCGTGCGGCAGAAGCGATCCATGCCCTCCAGGCGCTTGTCGAGCGCGACTTCGATGAAGAAAAGAAACATGGCCGGAGCGCTTGAAATACAGGAAATACAAGGGCTCTGCGCGTCTCCGGGCGTTGCAGTCGGGACCGTCCATCTCGCCGTGGAAGTTGCCGCCGATGCGCTGCCGCCGGGCGATAGCCCGGCCGCGGACCGCGAAAAGCTGCGTCGGGCCGTCGCCGCCGCTATCGCGGAGTTGAAGGCGCTGGTAGGCCGGTCGGACGAGGAGAGCGCCGGCATTCTCGATTTCCAGATCGAGATGCTGCTGGACCCGGTACTCGTCGAAATGGCCGAGGAGCGGATCCTCGCAGGAGATGGCGCCGCGCTCGCCTGGGTCGCGGCGCTGGACCACTATATCGCCGGTATCGAGGAGGCGCCCGACGAGCAGCTCCGCGCCCGCGCGGCCGATGTCGTCGATATCCGCAATCGCGTCCTCGGCGCATTGACCGGCCGCGCGCCGGAGGATTTCGCGCCGGGTTCGGTCTTCGTCGGCAAGGACCTGCAGCCTAGTCTCTTCCTTGCGCATGACTGGACCGCCGGTGGCGGCATCGTCCTCTTCGACGGCAGCATCGCCAGCCACGTTGCGATGCTCGCCCGTAGCCGTTCGGTGCCTATGATCGTTGCGACGGGACGTTTTGAAGTCGCCGATGGCGCGCGCCTGCTCGTCGATGCGAAGGAGGGGCGAGTCGTCATCGCGCCGGAAGAGGCGCGCATTCGCGAGGCGAAATCCAGAATGGCTGAAGCAAGGCCGGCTGAGCCGCCTCGCGCGGGCGGAACGATCGAGACCGCCGATGGCGTCGCGATCCGCCTGTCGGCGATCATCAACGATCCACTCGAGTTCGGGTCCATCGATCCTTCGCTGTTCGCCGGTATCGGCCTGATGCGCACCGAGTTTCTGATGACGTCACCCACGGATGCCTTCAACGAGGAAAGGCATTACGAGATCTATCGGCAGGCGCTGCGCTGGGCCGGCGACGCGCCCGTTATCGTCCGCATGCTGGATCTCGGCGGTGACAAGACATTGCCGGACCTCGGAGCCAGGAAGAGCGAGTCATTCATGGGCTTGCGCGGCATACGGTTGCTCCTGGCGCGGCCGGAGCTTGCCCGTCTCCAGGCACGCGCGCTGTTGCGCGCAACTGCGCACGGCAGGCTCGGCGTCCTGCTGCCGATGGTGACGGTCCCGGACGAGCTTGATGCGATGTCGACGATCTTCGAAGAGGAATCGGCCGTTCTCGTCAGGCGCGGGGTGCAAACGCGCATGCCGGAGATCGGTATGATGGTGGAAGTCCCGGCGGCGGCGCTGATGCTCGACCGCTTTTCGCGTTCGGCCTTCTTCTCCTTCGGAACGAACGACCTGGCACAGTATCTGGCGGCGGCGGCAAGAGACGACCGGAGCGTGGCTGAACTCTACGATGCCGCCGCGCCGGCTATCTGCCGTCTCATCGCCGGGGGCGTGGCGCTTGCCGACGCGATGAAAAGGCCGGTCGGCATCTGCGGCGAGATGGCCTCCGAGCCCCGCCACATCCCGGCCCTGCTGGCCGCCGGCCTTCGCAACTTTTCGGTGGCGCCCAATCGTTTAGCGGACATACGATCGGCTATCGGCGGCTTGTACTCGGACGGACTGGCCGCGGCGGAGAAGAGCTGAATGACTCGCGAGACGGTTGAAGACGCCATCATGGCCTATAAGACGATCCTGGCGCAGATCATCGACAATCGGCCGTCGGGGACTCGTCAGCGGCTCGCCGTGGCTCTCGGCAAGCATCGCAGCTTCGTGACGCAAGTGACAAGCCCGGCTTATTCGACCCCTCTGCCGGCGCGCCACCTCGCCACGATCTTCCAGGTCTGTCACTTCAGCCCCGGCGAGCAGGAGCGGTTTCTCCAGGCCTATCAATCGGCGCATCCCGGCAAGCTGCCGGATCTCGGAGGTGCAGAGAAACTGCGCCAGCTCTCGCTGATCGTTCCCGATCTGGGCGATGAAAAGAAGAACCGCCTGTTCGACGAGGCGATCGAGGAACTCGTCCAAAACATGGCGAAACTGATTGGAACGGTGGATTAGCCAGGCCCGATGCGGTTCAGTGAATGCTACCTGCGGCATGCCCCTTGAAAATCTGCACCGATCGAGGGGAGCTTGTGCCAAGTTGGGGATATTGCGGCGCTTGTTGCTGAGCGCGAGGAAGCGTGGCGTCGAGGAGGGGCATTATGAAGAAATTCATGAACAGGGCCGAAACGCTGGTTGCCGAAAGCCTCGCCGGCTTTGTCGCAGCACACGAACGCCTGGTGGCCTTCGGCGCCGAGCGGAAATTCGTTCGCCGGCGGACCCTTCGTCGGGGCAAGGTCGCGCTCATTTCGGGCGGTGGCGCCGGGCACGAGCCGATGCATGTCGGTTTTGTCGGGAAAGGCATGCTGGACGCCGCCTGCACCGGACATGTCTTCACCTCTCCGACACCGGACCAGATCATTGCCGCGATCCGGGAAACCGACGGTGGCGAGGGGTGTCTGCTCATCGTCAAGAATTACGACGGGGACGTCATGAATTTCGAGATGGCCGCGGAGCTCGCGGCGGCCGAGCACCGGATCGCCACCGTGGTCGTGCGCGATGACGTAAATCCCAGCGGGTCGAAGCGCAGCCAAGGCAGAAGAGGCGTTGCCGGAACCCTCGTGGTCGAGAAGCTGCTCGGAGCGGCGGCGGAGGCAGGCTGGCGGCTTGAGGAACTGAGTGCGCTTGGCGACGACCTGAACGCCCGCATCCGCACCATGGGAGTGGCGCTTGGCGGCGTGACCGTACCTGACACCGAGCGGGAGACGTTCGTGCTCGATGAAGACGAAATGGAGATGGGCGTCGGGATTCACGGAGAGCCGGGCCGCGCACGGGTCAACTTCGCGACCGCCGACCAGATCGTGGAAACGATGCTCGAGGCGATCTTGAGCGATCTGGCGCCGGACGGGGGCGACAAGCTGCTTCTCTTCATCAACGGCTTCGGTGGCACGCCGGTGTCGGAGCTCTATCTCGCTTACAATGCCGCCCGGGCGCGGTTTGCGCGCCTCGGCGTCACAGTCGCCCGGTCGCTGGTCGGAACCTATGTCACCTCCTTGGACATGGCGGGCCTCTCAATCACCGTAGCGCGCCTCGATGAACGAGAGCTTTCCTTGTGGGACGCACCAGTCGACACCGCGGCGCTGCGCTGGAGAAGCTGATCGCATATATCGGTCTGCGCACGGCCTATGGAATTTTAGGTCTTCGTGAGGAAAGCACTTCTTGGGCGCGTTTGCGGGAGCCGGCAGCCGGGGCGTGGACATCACTAAATCTGGTGCAGCGAGTCTACCCCCGTCGGTGCGGGTTAAGTCAATCGGCGAATTGCCGGAAAGCTCGCCTTTTCTACACTTGGCGTTCTGCTCGAATGAGAGGAGAGAACCATGCGTACGATCTCGACCGCGATTATCGGGCTCGCCGTTCACCCCGAGCTGATTTGCACCGTGAACATAGCGAGTGGTGACGTGGCGTGATAGGTGTTGGACTTGGATCAAGTCCAGCATCCACCTGAACGCCCGGCAGAGGACAGATGCCATGGGAGACCAGATACGCCCGCTGCAACCGGGGGAATACGCGCCCGCATTCGCGCTTCCGTCGGCAAATCAAGAAGGAACGGTCTCTCTCGCCAGCCTCCACGGTCACCCGTTTCTGATCGCCTTCTTCCGCGGGTTGCACTGCCCGTTTTGTCGGCGTCAACTGGCACAGCTCGGTGGCCTACAGCCTGCCCTGCGCGCCGCAGGGGTGGAAACTATTGCCGTGATCAACACGCCGGTGGAGCGCGCCCGCATATATTTCGGGCACCGGCCGACGCCGGCCGTGCTCCTATGTGACCAGGATTGCTCCACGCACCGTGCCTTTGGCGTACCGCGCGCCGAGTTCCTGCCCGAGGACAGCCGCGAGCAGCCTGTGTGGCCCTATCTGGCAAGCATGGAGCAATTCGAGACCGCTCGCATTAACCCGACGGGCGAATTGCCGGAAGCCCTACATCCAATGGCGGCCAATACCATACTCAACGCCCAGGACGGCTTCGAGCTTAATGAAGTTGATCGTGCTATCCTCGTAAGTCACCCCACACAGCTTGTCGGGCACTTCCTCATCGACGCCGACGGCATCGTTCGCTGGGTGCAAATTGAAGCGCGCGACGGGCCGAACAGCCTCTCCGTCTTTCCAAGCGCGGCGGAGATGCTCGCAGCTGCCAACAGTCTCCCTCACTGAGGCCGCATCTTCGAAATTCGTCTGGCCTGCATCACGTCGCCGGGGCGGCGATGAGTTTGACGGGGGATGGTTAGGAAGACTACAGCGCAGACAATCGCAGGGCGCTGTCGGTTGGAGTCAAATCGGACCAGATGCACTTTGCCCTTCACCAGTGACCGTAGTAGGTCGAACTTGGCAATCTGCTGGCGTGTGTGGCCGAAAACCCGCCACCATCCTCGCGTGAAAGTCGTCACGGCCGCTCACGGGGGCAAGGTAACCCGCCCTGTCGCTTGTGGCATTTCGCATGCGACTAACGCCGCCGGTGCCCGCGCCTCACGCTCGATTGATGGTCGGCAGTAGCAGCTGCACTTCGCGTTGGCACTCGGGGCTCAAGGTCTCGACATGGCGTTTCCAGAACGCCTCCGCCTCGTGCGGCTCGGACTCCCATTCGCGAACCGATGTCTGGTTATCGTCGATGACGACCCGACGGTGTCCGCCGAGACGCAGATACTCATCGGCCAGTCTGCGCGCGTTTGTCAGTTCCATGGCTGTCCTCCAGATCTCGTCCCGGACGCCTTGCTGCACATCGGTACGAACCCCGATCCGGACGTCCCGGGACCATGCAATGGGTATTGTTATACGCGTTTTGCCTCACCGATGCGAGGTTCGACCGGGCGCCGGTGCAGTGACAGCCATCCGCTCCCGCCGAGACGGACTTCGATATGGGCGTAATGCGCGAAACTCACATGCGGCGTTTCACCCGCAGCCGCATGCGCTCCGGTGATGACCACGATCTCGGCCCCGGCCGCCCTGCCGGCGAGGATCCCCGCCGGAGCGTCCTCGAAAACGAGGCAGTCCTCGGCACGCACGCCAAGCCTCTCGGCCGCCAGGCGGTAGCCCTGCGGGTCGGGTTTGCCGATCGTCACGTCCTCGCCGGTCACCATATGGCGTGGGACCGGAATACCGGCCGCGGCGAGCCGGCGCGTTGCGAGTTCGAGCGGCGCCGACGTCACGATTGCCCAACGCTCCGGCGGCAGAGAGCCGAGGAAGGCGATCGCGCCGGGAATTTCGACGACACCCTCGACATCGGCGATCTCGACCGCCGCAAGGTCGCGGGCCTCGCGCTCCGGATCGACCGGCAGGCCGAGCTTGCGGATCACGTCGGCCGCCCTGACGCCGTGCACCGTCTTCATCAATCGGGCCGGATCTATCCCGTTGCGAATGGCCCATGCACCCCAGACCCGTTCGACGACGGCCATGGAATTGAGCAGCGTCCCGTCCATGTCGAACAGGAGGGCTGCGAAATCATTGGGGAATATCGCTGAAGACGGGAGATCCAATTTGGCTCCTTTTGGCCCCTCGTGCTCAAGGGCAGTTTCGACGACCTGGGGCGGCGGGCGCGCGAGTCCTTGCCCCTCCCCGGCTGGCTCCTCACCCTAATAGGCGTCTTCTCCGGCGGCCACAAGAAACTCGATCGGCCCGCCCGGCGCATCGTCGTCGAAGACGGCACAAGAGAGCATGCCGCCGAAAACCGCACCGGAGTCGACATTGGTCCTGTTGCCGACCGTCCGCGGATTGCTGCGGCTCGGCGTATGTCCGTGGCAGAGATGCCGGCCCCAGTAGCGCCCCGAATAATCCGGATCCGTGCGGATCCAAAGCAGAACCTCGTCGCTCTGCTCCTCCAGCGGAACGGCTTCATCGACGCCGGCATGGGCGTAAATTCGAAAGCGGTCGACGAGGATCGACGGCAGATCGGCCATCCAGACCAGATGGCTGAGCGGTATGGCGCCGCCATAGGACTCCAGCGTCTCATAGCCGCCGTTCATCAGCCACATGCTCATCTCGGCCATGCCCTTGCGCGCCGCCACCAGCATTTCCTCGTGATTGCCCTTGAGGGTGACCCATTGCCAGCCGGGACGGGTCGGCCCGGCCATGATCCGTTCGACGACGCCGCGACTGTCCGGCCCCCGGTCGACGAGGTCACCGAGAAAGATGACCCTGCCGCCAGGGGCGGCGGACTCGATGCTTGCCAGGAGCGTATCGAGTTGCGCGAGGCAACCGTGAATGTCGCCGACCGCAAAGGTGAGACGCCGGCCATTCATGAACTGGTACTCCTCTGCCCGCGAAACCCGGCATTCTCCACTTGCAATTGATCAATCGGCGCCGGCGGGCTGAAGGCGCATAGGTGCTTCCATTACGAAGACCTTTCGAAGAGGTCTAGCGCATTCTCTTCCGCATCGGAATCGATTTCCGCACAAGATATAGAAACTCAAGAGGTTAAGGTAAACGAGCGGCACAGCGCTGACGCGTTGGGAGGGGACGGCCAAGTGCCCCGGCCTTGCAAGACCAAAGCTCGCTCCGATTGTGGCGCGCTCACCGCCGCGGCGTGCCCCGCGGGATCGTCGAACTGGTGATGGAGACGGGATCGCTTGCCGGAAACGTATCCTCGAGCCCCTCCTCCAATTGCTCTTCCATCGCCTGCTGGTCATGCGCCTGGCGCGCGCTTGCCAGGGTGCCTGCCGGCACCGATGCGGATCGCCTCGTGGCGGTGATGCCGGGCGGGATCTCCTCGGCCTCTGCAGCAGCGGCCAGGATTTCCTTTGCACGGGAAACGGCATTCAACCGGTTGAGCGTGCCTTCGGCATTTTGCGGACATAGGACCGTCACGATCTCGCCGTCCGCGCCGACGAATTCGACGGTGTAGCCCGCCTTGCCGCCGCGTTCGGGAAGAATCTGAATCCCAACGAATTTCATCGGTTCCCTCCTTGGTTGGGCAACGCCACGTTCACCGTGAGAGAATAAAACAGGGCCGCGGCTCCGAAGCCAAGTCTATCAGATTTGCCGCATGACCGACAGTTTTGCCCTGCGCCGGTCAAGCGGTCGGGCGGTGAAAACCGCCCGTATCGGTGCCGGCCAGCAATGTCGGCCTCTCAGTTGATTTGCCTCAAGGCGGATCGGGCAATTGGAGCCTAAAGATTTTGTATGAAGGACCGGATTTTCGTAATCGGCGCATCGCTCAGCGGCATTGATGCCTTGTGCGACCTGGTGTCCAAACTGCCAGCGGGATTTCCGGCCCCGATCTTCGTTGCCCAGCACGTTGCACCCCATAGCCCCGGTATGCTGCCTTACCTGCTCAGCAACGCCGGGCCGCTTCCCGCCATCCATCCAAAGACCGCGGAGTTGTTTGAACCCGGCGCGATCTATGTCGCGCCACCGGACCGTCACATGCTCCTCGAGAGGGGCTACATCCGGCTGTCGCACGGCCCTCGTGAGAATCTGGCCCGACCGGCAATTGACCCGTTATTCCGATCGGCAGCAATCGCCTATGGCTCGGCTGCGGTCGGGGTGGTTCTCACTGGACAATTGAACGACGGGACCTCCGGATTGCTTGCCATCAAGGACCGTGGAGGATTCACAATCGTGCAGGAGCCTGGCGAGGCAACGTCTCGCTCCATGCCGTTGAGCGCCATTCGCCACGTCTCGGTTGACAGGGTGTGTAAGCTGGACGAGATGGCACGCCTCTTCGTTGAGCTTGCCAATGACGCGCCGCCACCGGACGACCAAACTCTGCAAAGGTTGATGCAGATCGAAAACCGTATTGCTGGAGGGATATTCAGGGTCGAGGACTGGTGGGAACTGGAACGAATGAGTACACCGTCTGGACTGAACTGCCCCTATTGCCACAGCGCGCTCTACGAGCTGAAAGACCACCGCGTGCTACGCTATCGCTGCCGGTCGGGCCATGCCTATTCGGCGGAGAGCCTCTTGAGCGGACAAGCGGACACTCGTGAGGCGCTTCTGTCGTCGCTCTTCGGCGCCCTCATAGAAGAAGCCACGCTCGCAAAACGACTGAGGCATGAGCCGACTTTTTCCGGGGACGCTTCCGAGGGCCTGGACGAAAGGATCAGTTCATTGGACCGCGAGGCGAATCAGGTTTCCGAGTGGCTGCATTTGATGGTCGGACTCGTAGAGCCCGAGCCCCGCATGTCGGGTTCGGGTCTGACATCGGCGGCAACAAAGCCAAGTGGCGAGCTTTGACGCGATCAGGGAGTACCCCCTACTCATGCTCCAGGTCGGAAAGTGCGATGACTTCAAGCCGCTTCGGCCAAATTCAGAGAGCATTGGCCAAAGTCGCAGCCTTGGCTTCGCCCGCCGCGTGGTATCCCGGCGCTCCGTTTCTTTCTCCGTCCGGAGACGGCGTACAGGCGGCGAAGGCGTCAAGGGACCGGTCATAGACGCCCGTTTGCACATCCATCATGCCGAGCACCGTGTGGAAAAGGTTGTCGTGCGACTTCGGTAAATTGGCGTCTTTCGCCAAGCAAGCGATATCGACCCCCATTTCCTCCTGATAGACTTTGGAGAACCAGGCGATGAAAGGCACCTGCGTCTGCTCCTTCGGGGCGATCGCATAGGGCGCGCCGTGCAGGTAGATGCCGTTTTCGCCGAGCGACTCTCCGTGATCCGACATGTAGATCATCGCCCCGGAAACGTGATCATGGTGCTTTTCGATGAGTCGGGCAACGCTCGCGAGGATATGGTCGGTGTAGAGGATCGTATTGTCATAGGCATTGACGATTTCGTCGGTCGTGCAGTTCATCAACTCGGCTGTCCGGCAATCCGGCCGAAAGCGGCGATAAGCCTCCGGGTAGCGCAGGTAATAGGAGGGCCCATGGCTGCCGAGCTGGTGCAGCACGATGACGCTGTTCTTCGTCGTCGCGCCGAGCTTTCGGTCCAGTTCGTCGAGGAAGATTTCATCGAGGCATTCGCCATTGTTGCAAAGTGGGCTTTCCTTACTGTGGGTCATTCTGGCAAAGCTGATGAGGTCGGCAATGCCCTTGCTGCCGGTGTTGTTGTCCCACCAGGTCACGGGAACGCCGGCATGGGTCAGCACGTTCACCAGGTTTTCGGTGGAGCGGGCCTTCCAGTCGCTGTACTGCTTGTGCGTATAGACGGAAAACATGCAGGGCAGTGAAACGGCGGTCGCCGTGCCGCAACTCGTCACATTTCGATAGTTGATGGTCCCTCCGAGCGCCCCGAGTTCTGGATTCGTGTCCCGCTTGTAACCATTCAGTGAAAAGTTCATCGCCCGGGCCGTTTCGCCGGCGACCACGACGACGACCACGGGCTTTCCGGCTCTCGCGAGTCGCTGCCCGACATGTGCATCGGTTCCGAGTGGCTGAACCACCAGGTTGCGCTCGCGATAGGTCGAAAGACCGTAACGCACCGCCGACGTGATCGGTCCCGCCGGATTGAAGCGGGGCATCAAGTCCCTGTGCTCCCGCAACGCATAGGCGATGGTGGCGAAATTGCCGTAGATGAGCAGACCGCTCAGGATGAGCGATGGGCCGATGAAGAGGAAATTGACGCCTGCTTTGGCGAAGAACCGCCTGTGCGTGATTTTGATCCAGGCGATCAGAAGTGCGGGCACGAGAGCATAAAGAGCGAGATGAAGCGCAAGGCTGCCGGTCAGCAGATGGCCCGCCTCGGCTCCGGTGGTGGCCGTGACATTGCCGATCATGTCCTTGTCGATGATGACGCCGAACGTGTCGACGAAATAGGAGGCGGAAACCGAGACGAGAATGGAGAAGATCAGGACCGGCTTCGCGACGTACTTCATGGATAATGCCGTCAGGACTGAAAAGGTCGTGAGCCAGAGCGCCACGCCGAGTGCCAGCAATCCTGGCCATGCGCCGTCGAAATAGACCACGGCATGGCTCCAGAAGGCCCTGTTGGCTGCCAGCAGCAAGTAGAGCGTGACGAGGGCACTCAGGGCCACGCTACCGATTTCGGGTGGGCGAATTCTGAAAACAGCCAAAACAATCTCTCCAAGCGGAAGCTGCTCGCTCAATCGCGTCGCAGCATCACGGGGTCGCCATCGATTGCGTGAATGCAACCGACCGCCGGCACCCTCGAGCCATTCGCCAGTAATCCGGGCAAACCGTCGAATTCCTGTCAGGGACCGGCCGAGGAGGCGGAGGCGCACCGCTGATTTTGGCCACCGACAGGGTTTCGACAGCTTTGCGACGTCAGGTTCCGCATGGCCGTTCCCGAGGGCGGCCTCTTGGTCAAAGGAGCATTTTATGAAATCGATGTTTCTCTGTGCGTTGGCGGCCGTCGCCCTTCCCGGCTTGGCCCTCCCCGGCTCGGCTTTGGCCGACGACGACGATGCTGTCTGCACGAAAGCGCCCAAATCGGCCTGGATGAAACCGGAGGAGGCGGCCTCGAAGCTTCAGGAGGCCGGCTATTCCGACGTGCGAACCGTCAAGGTGGCCGGCACGTGCTATGAGATCTACGCCTTCACGACGAAGCACGAGCGAGCCGAGGTCTATATGAACCCCGTGAACGCCGAAATCGTCAGGGCGGAGATTGACGACTGATGCCGGAGTCGACAGTTGCAAAGCGGGAGGCAATCGCCTCCCGCGGCGGCGGCCTCCGTGTCTGGGACCCGCTGGTTCGCCTCTTTCATTGGGGTGTAGTGACGTGCTGTGCCCTCAACCTGTTTCTCCTGTCCCCGGGCAAGATGGCGCACCGTTACGTGGGCTATACGGCGCTGACGCTGCTCGGCTTGCGCTTTGTCTGGGGCTTCCTCGGCACGAGACATGCCCGTTTCTCCGACTTCGTCCGCGGACCGGCCGCCGTCCTGCGATATCTGCGTGTCTTTGCCGCGGGCAAAGCCGAGCGCCACATCGGGCATAATCCTGCCGCAGGCTGGATGATGGTGCTGCTGATGGTTCTGCTGGCGGCGGTCGGCGCATCCGGCTGGCTGACGACGCTCGATGCCTTCTGGGGCAACAAGCTGCTCGAGGAAGGTCACGAGGTGCTGGCGAACCTTATCCTGGTCCTTGCCGGGGTGCATGCTTTCGCCGCAGTTGTCGAAAGTTGGCACTTTAGAGAAAACCTCATATGGTCGATGGTCACCGGCCGTAAGAAGGCTTGAAGTCAAGGAAAAGCATGCGCCTGCTGCTCGTCGAAGACAGCCCACGCCTCATCGAACTGGTGGGCGAGACCATGCGTGAGGCCGGCTGGCGGCTCGATGCGGTTTCAAGCGTGCGCGCGGCAGAGGCCGCAATCGCAGATCGGGAGCACGATCTTGTACTCCTTGATCTCGGACTGCCGGATGGCGACGGGCTCGACCTGTTGAGATGGATAAGGCAAGAGCATGCCGGCTTGCCCGTATTGATCATCACGGCGCGCGGCTCGGTCGACGAGCGCGTTCAGGGACTGGACGCCGGCGCCGACGATTATCTGGTGAAGCCGTTCCACCACCGCGAATTACTGTCGCGCTGCAGGGCCATGCTTCGGCGTAACCCGCTCGCAATCCAGCCGGTGCTGGAAGCCGGTGCCCTGCGCTTCGATCCTGCCACGGCGGAACTTTGCTGCGACGGGTCCGTCGTGCCGCTGCCGCCGCGCGAACGGTCCCTGATCGAGATCCTGATGCGTGAGGTCGGACGCGTCGTTCCAAAACGCCGGCTCGAGGTCGCCCTCTCCGAGTATGGACAGGAACTCAGCGCCAATGCGCTGGAACTCGCCGTGTCCCGGGTACGAAAGCGATTGCAGCCGCTCGACACCGGCGTATCGATCGAAACCGTGCGCGGCATCGGCTATCTCCTGAGGACCGCCGCATGAAAGAAGAAAACCCGTCGCTGATCGGCATCGTCGCGCGACGCATCATCGCGTTTTCGCTGCTCGCGATGGTGCTGCAGATCGGCGTCGTCTTCGCCGATTATTGGTTCGACGACTACAAGCTCAGCATTCTGATGCTGCAGCAGGAGACAGCGACATTTTCGCGGGCGATCACCAGGCACGACGGACGTCTCACCTTTAGGCCGGGTCACGACTTGCAGGAGCGCTACCGGGTGCGCCCCGGTGACGAGGGCGCCATTTATGTCCGGGTGCGTACCGGTTCCGGCTCGGTGCTCTTTTCCAACTGTGCGACCGAATGCGCCGAGCACTTTCTGCCTTTGAGCGTCGACGTGCCGAGTTTCTGGAAGCGCGTGATCAAGCCGGGTAAGCCCTTCAGCATCGCCGGCGGGCAATCCTTCGATCGCAACGGCATGCCGGTTCTCGTCGAACTGGCGATCATCAAGGACCCGAACGGCTTCATGTACGATGCCCTGCTGCACGAGATGTTCGATTCGATGATCGTGCCGATGACGCTGATGTTCTGCCTCGTCATCGGGGCGACGATCTGGTCGATCCGCAGTGCGCTCAAGCCCGTGGCGATGGCTGTCAGGGCGGCCGACGCCATCGACCCGCGCGACAGCGGCGCGCGCCTGCCGGCAGCCCGCATGCCGCAGGAGATCGAACGCCTCGTGAGCGCCGTCAACCGGCTGCTCGCGCGCCTCGGCGATCTCATCCAATCGCAGAAACTCTTCTCCTCCTCGATCGCGCATGAAATCCGCACGCCGGTCGCGATCGCCAAGATGGAACTGGGCCGTATCGCCGATCCCCGTGCGCGCAATGCCGAACGCGACCTCGACGCGCTCACCCATATCCTGGAGCAACTGACCTCGCTTGCCCGCGCCGATGTCGTCGACCCTTCCGCCTACCGGCGCGCCAGCCTCTCCGAAATCGGCGCCGCGGTCGCGGAAGCAACGGCACCCTTCGTCTTCGATCAGGGCAAGTCGATCGAGTTCATCGACCACGGCACGGCGCCGGTGACCGTAATCCCCGGGCTGGTCGAGAACATGCTCAGAAATCTGATCGAAAACGCGGTCAAGCATAACCCCGCGGGCACCGCCATCATCGTCACCTGCGGGCCCGGTCCGCAGGTGACCGTCGAGGATAATGGCCGCGGTCTCGTCGACCTGCCGGAGCACAACGAGGATCTGGGCTACGTCAAGCGCTCGGGCCAGCTTGGGCTGGGCCTGAAAATCGTTCACCGCATCGCCGAACTCCACAAGGCGAAAATCGCAATCGACACGGCGCGCGACCGCGGCACGAAAATCGCGATCGTCTTCACGGCATCCGAGTAAACTCCTCGCTCTTCAGTGCGTCGGCCCGAAACCCGTACCCGATTTTCGGAAAGCTCCCTGCGCAGGTTCAAAGAGTCCAGCGCGTCTTTCAGATGCGCGGCGCGTATCCTCGTGTGACATTTAACAGGCACGATGCATATTTTTTAATCCGGCAAGTTTTCTTGGATGCGAATTTCGTGCCCAAACTAACGTCACATGCTATTGAGCCGTGCATATTTGCCCCGCAGCCCAGAGCAGCCTCATAGTTCGCACCCCATAGTCCCGAGCATCCATGTCCAAGGCTACATTCCTGCTTCGCCTGATTCCCTCCCTCGCGCCGATCAGCCAGGTCGAACGGCTTCGCTCGTCATGCGGCGCGCTCCTGGGGATACTATTGACCGGATTCATCAGCACGCTCGCGGTTGGCGACGATGCGAGCCTGCCGCTCCTCATCGCGCCGATGGGCGCCTCCGCCGTATTGCTCTTCGCCGCGCCGTCGAGCCCGCTGGCGCAGCCCTGGTCGATCCTCGGCGGCAACATCGTCTCTTCGGCGGTCGGGGTCACCTGTGCGCTTCTCATCCCGGACCCGGTCGTCGCCGCGGCCATCGCCGTCGCGGTTGCGATCGGGGTTATGCTGCTTCTCGGCTGCCTGCATCCGCCAAGCGGCGCGGTTGCGCTCACGGCCGTGCTCGGCGGGCCGGCCATTCGAGAGGCGGGCTATGCCTTCGTGTTTTCGCCGGTCGCCATCAACTCGCTGCTCATCCTCGTCGTCGCACTCGTTTTCAACAATCTGACCGGTCGGCGCTATCCGCATCTCGCACCCGCCGCCAATCCGCACAGCACCGACGATCCGCTGCCAAGCCAGCGCCTCGGCGTCGTGCCGGAAGATCTGCATGCGGTGCTGGCGCAATATGGCGAGGTCGTCGATGTCAGCCCCGAGGAACTGGATGGGTTCATTCATCAGGCCCAGATTCGCGCCTTTACCCGCCGATCCGGTGAAATCACCTGCGGCGAGATCATGTCGCGCGACGTGGCGACCGTCTCACCGGATACCGCCTTGCGGCACGCCTGGCGGATGCTCGTCGAACACCGCATCAGCGCTTTGCCGGTCGTTACCGAAAAGGATGGCCTTGTCGGCATCATCACCCAGACCGACTTCATGAAGCACGCGGTGCTGACGCCGGAGGGGCGGCTACAAACCGGGCTCCGCGAGCGCGTCGGCAACGTCATCGGTCTTCCGCCGAAGTCCCCTCGCCTCGTCTCCGAAATCATGACACGGCGCGTGCAATCCGCCTTGCCCGAAACGATGATTGCCAAGCTCGTGCCGCCGATGGCGGATATGGGCCTGCATCACATGCCGATCGTGGATGCGGATAACCGCATCGTCGGCATCGTCACGCAATCCGACCTGATCGCCGCCCTGTTCCAGAGGCGGATCGAGGCCGATGCGCGCATGCGCGACGTCGCCTGAGCGCGGCGACTCGCCGGCCTTCTTCAGCGAATTGAATCGCCTATATACCGGCGATTCTCGCCGGCTATTCGAATTCATTCGATTGACTTAATCGCTTGATTGAAGCAGGATGCCTGTCATGACGAAAGCCGATCTGACGATACCGCCGCGCGGCGACGCAACCCGCGAGAAGCTCCTCAATTCCTCCATTGGCGTCTTCGGGCGCTATGGCTTCGAGGCTGCGACGACGCGCAAACTTGCCGATGCGGCAGGCGTCAACCTCCAGGCGATTCCCTATTATTTCGGCGGCAAGGAAGGCCTCTATGTCGCCGCAGCCGAGCACCTGGCTTCGCTCATCGGAGCCCATGTCGGCGAGCTGCGGGCTGCGCTGCAGAACCGTTTCGCCGAACTCGACGTCGAGGGCAGGCAGATGACGTCCACCGAAGCGCGTGGCCTTCTCACGCAGATGGCTCAAAGAATGATGACGCTCTTCGTCAGCAAGCAATCGGAAAGCTGGGCACGGTTCATCATCCGCGAGCAGATGGAGCCGACGGAGGCCTTCCAACGCATCTACGGTCAGATCATGCGGCCCATGATAGAGATGGCGCGCCGTTTGATCGGCGCCATTCTGGGGGAGAATCCGGCATCGGAACACATTAGGCTCAGGACGCTGTCCTTCGTCGGGAGCGTACTGGTCTTCCGCACCGCCCATGCGGCTGTCTTCACCCAGCTCGAATGGAAGACGGCCGGGCCGCGGGAGCTTGAAATCCTGCAGCGCCACGCCGCCGAACTCGTGGCCGTGCTTGGCGCCGAGAAGAGCGACCGGCCATGAGAAGAGTCGTCCTGATCGTGCTTCTTCTCGCGGCAGTCCTCGCCGGCGGCTGGTGGTTCGACGCACCGGAGCGGCTTGGCTGGGTGGAGACGCGCCGGAACGGAATTCTCTATGGCAATGTCGACATCCGTCAGGTGTCGCTCGGTTTTCGCGTCAGCGGCCGCATCGCCGAACTGCTCGTCGACGAGGGCGACGCCGTCAAGGCCGGCGATCTGATCGCCCGCCTGGATGCCGCGCCGCTCCAGCAGGCTTTGGACGCGGCGAAAGCGGAAGCCGACGCCCTGCGGGCCGCGCTCGCGAAGCTGAAGGCCGGTGCCCGAGAGAGCGAGATTGCCCAGGCACGGGCCACCCATGAGGAGCGGCTTGCGGAACTGGAAAATGCCAGGCTTGCCCACGAGCGTGCCGAGCGATTGCGGCCGGCCGGCACGATCTCGCAGGCCGAACTCGACCAGGCGAGTGCCACCCGCGCCGCCGCCGCCGCGCGCGCCGCATCGGCACGCGAGGCCCTCGCCCTCATCGAGGAGGGCAGCCGCCCGGAGGACATCGCGGCGGCGGAAGCGCAGCTTGCTGCGGCGGAGGCCAAGGTCGCAAGCGCCCGTACCGCGGTCGAGGACGCGGCATTGCTTGCGCCCAACGACGGGATCGTTCTGTCACGCGTGCGCGAAACCGGGGCGATCGTTTCCCCCGCCGACACGGTTTATGTCCTGTCGCTCACAAAGCCGGTCTGGGTCCGCGCCTATGTCCCCGAAACCGATCTCGGGCGCGTCCATCCCGGCATGAAGGTGACGGTTGCCTCGGACACCGGTCCCGAGCAGCCCTATCGGGGCACGGTCGGCTTCATCTCACCCGTGGCGGAATTCACGCCGAAATCGGTCGAGACGCCGGAACTCAGAACCGACCTTGTCTACAGGCTCAGGATCGTCGTCACGGACCCCGGTCCCGACCTGCGCCAGGGCATGCCGGTGACGATCCACCTCCGGCCCGAGGAGGAGGCGTCGCGATGACGCGCCGCAACGAGCCGAGCCCCGCGCCCTTTGCGCGGCTGACGGCAGTCACCAAGCGCTTCGCTCAGGCGCCGCCGGCGCTCGACGGCATCGAAGCGACCATCCGTGGCGGGGAGATCACCGGTCTCGTCGGTCCGGACGGCGCCGGCAAGACGACCCTGATCCGGCTGATGACGGGGCTGATGCTGCCCGACGAAGGGAGCGTCGAGGTGCTTGGCCATGACACCCGCCGGAATCCCGCCGAGATACAGGCGGCCATCGGCTATATGCCACAACGCTTCGGCCTCTATGAGGACCTTTCGGTGCGGGAGAACCTCGACCTTTACGCCGATCTGCGCGGGCTGCCCACGCCGGAGCGCGCCCGCACCTTCGCCGAACTGCTCGATTTCACCGACCTCGGCCGCTTCACGACGCGTCTTGCCGGCCGGCTTTCCGGCGGCATGAAGCAGAAGCTCGGCCTCGCCTGCGCGCTGTTGCGCAAGCCGCAATTGCTGCTCCTCGATGAACCGGGCGTCGGCGTCGATCCGATATCGCGGCGCGACCTGTGGCAGATGGTCCGAAAGCTGACGGAGGAAGGCATCGGCGTCGTCTGGTCGACTGCCTATCTCGAAGAGGCGGAAGCATGTGACCACGTCCTTTTGCTGAACCGCGGCAGGCTCATGTTTTCCGGTCCGCCTCGGGAAATGACCGCACGCGTCGAAGACCGCGTCTACCGCCTCACCGGCGTCGATGGCCGGCGCCGCGACCGGCTCGCGCGCCTGCTCGGCGATGAAGGCGTCGTCGACGGGGTGATCCAGGGTGAAGCCATTCGCCTTGTGATGAAGCCCGGCGTTCCCCCTCCCCGGCGCTTGACAGACGACGAAGCCTCGGCGCGCACGACCGCCGCGCCGCCGCGTTTCGAGGACGCATTCGTCGACATGCTCGGGGGCGGACCCGGCGGCCGATCCCGGCTGGCGGAAGCCCAGCGCTCCTTCGTCGCCGAAGATCACCAGCCCGTCATCGAGGCGCATGGGCTTACAAAGCGCTTCGGCGATTTTACCGCCGCCGCCGACATCACCTTCGACATACCCCGCGGCGAGATTTTCGGCCTGCTGGGGCCGAATGGCGCCGGCAAGTCGACCACATTCAAGATGCTGTGCGGTCTCTTGAAGCCGACCGCCGGGGAAGGCCGCGTTGCCGGCTTCGACTTGCGGCGCGATGCGCCGGCGGCGCGCAATCGGCTCGGCTATATGGCCCAGAAATTCTCCCTCTATGGCGATCTGAGCGTCGGTCAGAATCTGAATTTCTTCGCCGGCGTCTATGGCCTGTCGGGCGCCAGGAAACGCGAACGCATCGACCTGATGACGGATATCTTCGATTTCCGGCCAGTCGCCGACATGTCGGCGAAGAATCTGCCGCTCGGCCTCAAGCAACGGCTGGCGCTTGCCTGTGCCGTGCTGCACGAGCCGGAAGTGCTCTTCCTCGACGAGCCGACCTCCGGCGTCGATCCGATCACGCGCCGAGAATTCTGGACCCATATCAACGGCCTCGTCGAAAAGGGCGTGACGGTGCTCGTCACCACCCATTTCATGGACGAGGCAGAATATTGCGACCGGATTTCCCTGATTTATCGCGGCCGCTCGATCGCGCTCGGCTCGCCCGACGAGATGAAGACGCGCGCCGCGAGCGAAAACCTCCCGGATCCCTCCATGGAAGACGCCTTCATTGCCCTGATCCAGGCGTCGGAGCAGGCGGCATGATCGTTGCGCCCCCAAGCCGAAAGGCACGCGCCGGCGCCAGCCGCCGCTTCGCTGCCCTCGTGCGCAAGGAAATCTACCAGATCATCCGCGATCCAAGCAGCATCCTCATCGCCTTCGTGCTGCCGATGATCCTCCTCTTCCTGTTCGGCTATGGTGTTTCCCTGGACACGACCCGCACGCGGATCGGCCTCGTCGTCGAAGACGAGACGCCGCTCACGCGCGATCTCGCCGCGAGCTTTGCGGCTTCGCGCTATTTTGCCGTCGTCGAGGGACGGCACCGCCGCGATTTCGAGGATGACCTCGTGCTCGGGCGCGTGCGCGGCCTCGTGGTGATCCCGGCAAGCTTCGCCGCCGATCTTGCGGCAGGGCGCGAGCCGACCGTCCAGGTGCTCGTCGATGGCACCGATCCGAATACGGCCAACTTCGTCCAGAACTATGCGCAGGGCGCCATTGCCAACTGGGAACGCCAGCGCACCAACGAAGGCCTGGCGCGCCCTCCGTCGATCGCCGCCGAACAGCGCTTCTGGTTCAATCCCGAGCTGACGAGCCGCAACTTCCTCGTTCCCGGTTCGATCGCCATCGTCATGACGCTTGTCGGCACGTTGCTGACGTCGCTCGTCGTCGCCCGAGAATGGGAGCGCGGCACGATGGAGGCGATGATGGCGACGCCGGTTTCGGCCGCAGAACTGCTCGCCGGCAAGCTCCTGCCCTACTTCATTCTCGGGCTCACCTCCATGACGCTCTGCGTGCTGATCGCGGTCTTCCTCTTCGACGTGCCGTTCCGCGGCTCGGTCGTCGCCCTTTACGTGCTCTCCGCCGCCTTCCTCATGCCCGCCCTCGGGCAAGGCCTGCTGATCTCAGCCGTCACCAAGAACCAGTTCCTCGCCTCGCAGCTCGCCCTGATCTCCGGTTTCCTGCCAGCCTTCCTGCTCTCCGGCTTTCTCTTCGAGATCAATTCGATGCCGGCGGCCATACAATGGATCACCTATGTGGTGCCGGCGCGCTATCTGATCCCGAGCCTGCAGACCGTGTTTCTGGCCGGCGACATCTGGCCGATGTTCGCACAGGCGATCGCAGTCATGCTGCTGATCGGCTCCATCTTCTTCGCACTTGCCGCCCGCAATACCAGGAAGAGGATCAGCTGACATGTGGTGGGCAAGACTGAAAGCGCTGATCGTCAAGGAGCTGCTGGCCGTCCTGCGCGACCCGAAGGGCCGGACCATTCTCATCGGCCCCCCTATCATCCAGCTCCTCGTCTTCTCCTATGCGGCAACGCTCGAAGTGAAGAATGTCGATCTCATCGTGCTGAACCGTGATGCGGGCCATTGGAGCCAGGAATTGGTGCAGGAGATCGGCGGGTCCCCGACCTTCCGCACGATCAGCTTTGCGTTGAGCCCGGGGGAGGTCCGCCAGGCGATCGATGCGCAACGCGCTCTCGCGGCGATCGAGATCGGTCCCGGCTTCTCGCGCGACATAGAAGCGGGGCGGCCGGCGAAAGTGCAGGTGATCCTCGACGGAAGGCGCTCCAATGCTTCGCAAATCGTTTCCGGCTATCTCGGCCGCATTGTCGGAACGCTTGCAGCCAGGACGCCAGCGGGCGAGCGCGCCGTTTCCGATTCGGTCAGGGTCGAGGCACGCAATTGGTTCAACCCCAACCTCACCTATCAATGGTTCATGGTGCCGAACCTGGTGGCGAGCATCGCGCTTCTGATCGGTCTCATCGTCACGGCGCTATCGGTCGCCCGCGAGCGCGAGCTCGGCACCTTCGACCAGCTGATCGTCTCGCCGCTGCGCACGCATGAGATCCTCCTCGGCAAACTCATCCCGCCGATGATGATCGGGCTCTTCCATATCACGATCTATATTCTGGCGGCCGTCTTCATCTTCGGTGTGCCATTACGCGGCTCGCTGTTCCTGCTTTACGGCAGTGCCGTCTTCTATCTCGCCGCCGTCGTCGGCATCGGTCTGTTCATATCCGCGCTCTCGATGACGCAGCAGCAGGCCATCCTCGGCGCCTTTCTGTTCATGGTGCCTGCGATGCTGCTTTCCGGCTTCGCCACCCCGATCGAGAACATGCCAGGCTGGCTGCAGCCGGTGACATTCATCAATCCGCTGCGCTACTTCCTGGTGATCGTGAAGGGCGTATTCCTCAAGGACCTGCCGCTTGCCGAGGTTGCGCGCCAGACGGCCCCGCTCTGCCTGATCGCCCTCGTCACCCTCTCCGCCGCCGCCTGGCTCTTCCGCCGGCGGCTGGAGTGAAGGTTCAGACGAGCCGGATGGGACCGGGATAGCGCCCGACGCTTCCGCCCGTCCCGCTAGAACGGCATGGTGATGTCTTCGCCGATCTGCATGGCCCCTGCCCTGAGACAGTCTCCAAGACGGTTCCTATCCTCGTCGGTGAGCATCCCCGCCCCTGCCCTGATGCCTTCCTGCCACGCGTGCCCGCGTTCCCACGCTTCATTGTAGACAAGCGCCAGATCGGATGTCCTCCTCGTCTGCTGGAGGGCTTCGAACAGGAGCGCAGCTTGTCGGATGTCCTTGTTGCGCTTCACGGACCCTTGCCCGCCGTATTGCCGACGGCTCGCCACGATAAGCTTGTGGACAGCGTACCGGGACGGATCAGGGACCGTTACAGGGACGCCGCTCTTGTGCAGCAGCATCGTCCTGACGGGATCCCGGGTGAGGAAGTCGAGAAAGCGAAGCGGATCGGCGCTAGCCCCGCCGAGAGCGGGCATCTTCGCCGGCTGATCCAGGCAGTCGTCGCTGCCTCGGTTGGTGGTCAAGAATTCGACCCTGTAGCCGGAGCCGTTCACGAACGCCGACGAAGCCGCGGCCCCCGATCTATGCGGGACGGGGCGGAATGTCGGATCGACCGACTGCACCAGTTCGAGGATAGGAGGCAGGCTGTCGTCGACCTCGGACGAGACGGCGTAGTCCTGGGCGACGTCAGCATCCCCGGTCAGGATCGCCGCCATTGGCAGGCGCACCCCGAGGATTCCGGAGTAGGTCTGAAAGGCGACCGTCCCTATGAGGACGCCCCGGAGCCGGAAAAAGCCGCCTGCAGCCAGCGCCTCGATGACATCGCCGGACATGCTGTCGGGAGCGATCATCCCTCCCTCGCGCGTCAGGCTGCTGACCATGCGCCTACGGGCGCGGAGGTCGTCCTTCTCCCGCTTATGGGTCTCCACTCGCTGCGCGATGTCCTGATCGTCGGCAGGACCGACGTAACGACGTGTCTTGCCGCCTTGCCCATCCGGGATGTCGAAGTACCAGTACGTCCTCCCCTTCACAGTGACTGGCGTGAAGCGGCCTTCCGGAGGGAAGTCGGCTGTCCAAGCCGCGTCGAGCGAGCGCTGGCCGAGCTCGGCGAGCATCGTCTGGTACACGAGATCGATCTGCTTCACGCCGCTCACCTGTCGGTGTTATACCTTTTTTGGGAAAAGATATAGCTGGCGAGGCAGTGGTTGCAAGAGGGCCGTCATATGGGGGTCAGAACAAGATCTGTTCTCCCAGACACGCTAAGGCCGTACGGAACATGAACATCACGCGGCGCGCAGGATTCTTCCGGGAAGCCGCAATGGTCTACGTCGATTGGAACACTGCCAAGACACCTATTGACACAAGGGAGCCTAAACGTTTATGTATCGGCTTGAGGAGAACATAAACGTTTAGGTGAGGAGCTGAACGTGCCACCCCGGGTGACATTGCACGATATTGCCAACGAGGCAGGGCTGTCGACATTTACCGTTTCGAAGGCGCTTAACGGCGGCAAGGGCGTGTCCGCGAAGAGCCGTGATCACGTACTCGCGGTCGCGCGCAGTCTAGGCTACGTCGCTAACCTCGCGGCGCAGGAACTGCGCGGGTCCGTCAGATCCTCCGTCGCCGTCATCACGGCGGGAACTACCAACGCCTATTACCTCGACATGATGAACGGCATACAGCGGGCCATGCAGGACACGAACCAGTCGGTGGTCCTGATGGATATCGCGATAAACGGTGTGTATGACGAGGGTCTTGAGGACCGTACGATCCAGCGTTTGCTGGAAGCGCGGATGTCCGGAGTGATCTCGACCTTGACGCTCAAGCCCGAGAGCATTGAGCGGCTCGCACAGTGGGACATCCCGGTTGTCTTTGTCGACTCATCGCCACCCGAGGGCATGGCGCATCTGCCGAGCGTAACGACCGACAATTACAACGCCAGCCTATTGGTCGGTGAGCACCTTGCCGAACACGGCTACATGGATTGGCTTTTTCTTGTCTATCCAGGCATCTGGTCTAGTCGGGAGGACCGCGAACGGGGCTTGCGCGAGGCCGCGCGGCGGTGCGGGGCCGAGGTGCAAGTCATTGAGAGCGCAAACGACGCGGCCTCCGCAAGACAGATCCTTTCTGACGCGTTTGATGCGCGCGGCGGAAAACTGCCCGAGGTCTTAATCGCAGGAAATAGCCCACTGCTACTCGGCGCGTTGACCACAATGCGCGAGCGCGGAATCATCGTACCGCATGATATGCCTATCGTGAGCTATGACGATTTTTCTTGGGCTCCCTTTATCGAACCGCCACTCACGGTCCTCGACGAACGTTCCGAGGAAATTGGCCGGCGGGCAGCGGAAACTCTGATCCGGATCATCGGCGAGCAGATCGAAGCGGGCAAAAGCGGCGAAACCGCCGCCCCCAGCTATCGCGACGAATTCAAACAGCAAGTGCCGGTCGGGCTTATCGTCCGACGGTCCTGCGGTTGTGGCGCAGAGGAGGCGAGCGACACCTGACGCGCCAAAAGCCAACCGGGACGGGACACCAGCGACCCAATCTCGGCAATCCAAGCTGGAATCACTGGAGGAGAACCTATGCGATTTAACGCTTTCCGCCGCGCCGGCTATGTCGGCGCAATGGTTACGTGCGGCCTGCTGGCAAGCACCGCGACGGCACAATCGATGCCCGACAAGATCGAAAAGATCGGCCTTATGGTGCAGGACATGTCCAATCCTTTCTTCTCGGCGATGGACCGTGGTGGCCGCGGCGCAGCCGAGGAAATTGGCGCCGAGCTTAACGTACAGGACGCCCAACTCGACCTTTCGGCGCAATACAATCAGATCGACGCCTTCATTCAACAGGGCGTTGACCTGATCATCGTCTCCGCGGTTGACGGAGGCGGGATCGAGCCTGCGATCATTAAGGCGAAAGAGGCCGGGATCATCGTGATTGCCGTGGATACGCCTGCGAAAGGTGCCGACGCGGTCATCATGACCGACGCCGTGCAGGCGGGGATGAAATCCTGCAAATACCTCTTCGACCAGATGGGCGGCAAAGGCCAGGTCCTGCTGGTCGACGGCACGCCGATTCAGACGATCATCGACCGGATCGACGGTTGCAAGAAGGTCGCAGAGGACTATCCGGGTATCAAGATCGTCGGTCAGCAGTCGTCGAAGAACGACCGCGCTTCAGGCCTTCTCGTAACCACCGACATGCTCACGGCGAACCCGGACGTGACCGGCATCTTCGGAATGAACGACCCCTCGGCGCTCGGGGCCGTGCTTGCCGTGGAACAGGCGGGCAAAGCCAAGCAGATCATCGTGACCGGCGTCGATGGCAGTCCCGAGGCGGTGGCCGAACTGACCCGGGAAGGTTCGCCCTTCATCGGCACTGCCACCCAGAACCCAGGCAAGATGGTGACGGAAGCCGTACGGCTTGCGCAGGATATGGTCGCAGGGAAACTGCCCGCCGAGACCACCATCCTGATCCCCAGCGAACTCGTCACGCGTGACAACGTGGGCGAATATTCGGGCTGGTAATTCGCATAACAAGGATGGTGCGGGCGGCTCCATTGCCCGCACCCCCGAACTGGAGGTCAGACGATGACTGCTCCCCTTCTACAACTCGATCGCGTTTCCAAGCGCTATGGTGGCACGCTGGCCCTGAACGACGTGTCACTGGACCTCTTCGCTGGCGAAGTCCACGCCCTTATGGGCGAAAACGGCGCGGGCAAGTCGACGCTGATGAAGATACTTGCAGGTAACGTTCCCGCCGACACGGGCCGCATTTTGATCGACGGGCAGGACGTCGAGGTGCGGACACCAGCGGACGCGAGCAGCAACGGCATCGCCATCATCCACCAGGAACTCAACACCGTCCCCTACATGACGGTGGCCGAAAATCTCGCCCTGGGCAAGGAACCCAAAGGACGGTTCGGGATTCTTGATCGACGGAAAATGCTGAGCGATGCGCGCGATAAGCTCGCTCGAATTCACGCCGACATTGACCCAACCCGCGAACTCGGGTCGCTCAGCGTGGGCATGCAGCAGATGGTCGAAATTGCGCGCGCGGTGAGCGAAAACGCGCGCATCCTCGTGCTCGACGAACCCACCGCCGCACTGTCGCGGCAGGAATCGCAGGAGCTCTACGTTCTCATCGAAAAGATGCGCCGAGAAGGTGTAGGCCTCATCTACATTTCGCACCGAATGGAAGAGGTTTGGCGACTGGCCGACCGCATATCGGTGCTGCGCGACGGAGCCCATATTGGAACCGGTGACGCCAGGGAACTGACCGAGGCCGAGGTCGTCTCGATGATGGTCGGGCGCAACATCGAGGATCTCTATCACCACGAACTCCGCACTCCTGGCGCGCAGCTTCTTGAAGTACGCGGTCTGGCTGGAAATGGAGTTGGCCCGGTCGACCTGACGGTCCATGCCGGCGAGGTCGTCTGCATGGCCGGCCTCATAGGTTCGGGTCGAACCGAGACCGCGCGCATGATCTTTGGGGCGGACCAGCGCAACGCCGGCGAGGTCCTGATCGCGGGCCGCCCGAGCAGGCCGCGTGATCCCTCGGATGCGATCCTCGACGGGATCGGCATGGTGCCGGAGGACCGCAAGTACGAGGGCCTTTTCCTCGAACACTCGGTCCTCGACAACATCGCGGTTTCCAGCCTCGATCGGCTGTCGAGTTTTGGCCGGATCCGCCGGGCAGAGCGCCGCGCCGAGGTGTTCGAGAGGATGGATCAGCTCCACCTGCGCCGGAACGCTATCGACTTAGCAGTCGATGCGTTGTCTGGCGGCAACCAGCAAAAGGTGGCGGTGGCGCGCTGGCTGATGCGCGACTGCGAGGTCCTGATCTTCGACGAACCCACGCGGGGCGTGGACATCGGTGCCAAGCGGGAAATCTATGACTTGATCGACAGGCTCGCCCGCAGCGGCAAGGCGATCCTAGTGATCTCTTCCGACCTGCCGGAAGCCATCGGCATCGGCGACCGGCTGCTAGTGATGCGCAACGGCCGGATCGTTCATCAAATGCCATCGCGGGAGGCGACGGAGGAAATCGTGATGCTCCACGCGACCGGTGCAATCAAATATGACGCTACCGCAGAGGAGGAGGTGACAAAATGCTAACCGCTATCGACAAACAGCAATCCCAGACCCAGAACGCCCGGGCCCCCTTCGATTTTGCCAGGTGGTGGGACCGCGTGGGCATCCTCGTGGTGCTCGCCGGACTCGTGATCTTCATGGCGCTGGTCGCGCCGAACTTCACGCGGGTGGACAACCTGCTCAACATCCTGCGGGCGATCTCGATCAACGCGATCCTTGCCGCGGGAATGACCTTCGTCATCCTGACCGGGGGGATCGACCTGTCAGTCGGCTCCACTGTCGCGGTTTCGGGAGTCGTCGCGGTGCTCGCTGCCATCGGGGGCATACCTGCACCGCTCGCCATCCTCATCGGAGTCGGCACCGGAGCGCTCTGCGGTCTGGTGAACGGCGCGCTTTCGGCATATCTCGCGCTCGCGCCTTTCATCGTCTCCCTCGGGACGATGACCTTCCTGCGTGGGCTCGCCTATACGCTGACCGCGGGACAGCCGATCGTTTCGTCGAGCCTGAGCTTCAAGGCGCTCGGCAGCGGCTATTTCGTCGGCATCCCAATCCCGGTCTACGTGATGATCGCCGTCTACCTCGTCGCCTGGTATCTGCTCGAACGCACCCGCTTTGGCCGTCACGTCTATGCTGTGGGCGGCAATCCCAAGGCCGCGCGGCTCGCCGGGATCAAGGTCAGCCGCATCCTCACCTCGGTCTACGTGATCGCGGGAACCTGTGCCGGGCTTGCGGGGTTGATCTT
Source organism: Sinorhizobium alkalisoli (assembly GCF_008932245.1). Classification (NCBI taxonomy): domain Bacteria; kingdom Pseudomonadati; phylum Pseudomonadota; class Alphaproteobacteria; order Hyphomicrobiales; family Rhizobiaceae; genus Sinorhizobium; species Sinorhizobium alkalisoli. The sequence continues at coordinate 1,607,259 of NZ_CP034910.1, forward strand.
CGCGGCCCGCGTCATCTCGGCCCAGCCGACGGCGGGCGAGGGCTATGAACTCGACGCAATCGCGGCGGTCGTCCTTGGTGGCACCGCGCTTGCTGGCGGCCGCGGGCGGATCATCGGCACGCTCATCGGCAGCGTCATCCTCGGCGTGCTGACCACGGGCTTGATCCTGCTCAATGTACCCTTCTTCACCCAGCTTCTGATCAAAGGGATGGTTATCATCTTTGCGGTTTCCATCGACAGCCTTAAGCAACGCCCGCAGCTCTTCACGGTTTGGAGAAAGAAATGACCCCGGCCAACGCAACCGCCAGCACGCTGACCGACGCTGCCGACCTCGCAGGAACCGTAGTGACGATTACCGACCCCGTTCCGGGCATGCGCCGGTCCGAACCCATAATCTTCGAAGTGCCGGTCCGGGTGGACGCCCCGCTCTGGTGGGCAGAGACTGCGACCGGCGAGCGCGTGCTTTGCCAGCGGCTCGCCACCCGCTCGAGTACGGACAGCACCGCCCTCGTCGTTACCCTAAGCTTCGAGGGAAGCGCGAGCCTGCGGCTTACCGGCCCCTGCGAGGAGGCGTCGCCCACGGGCATCGCCGAGCTTCCCGGCAAGGAGGCGGATTGCTTCGTCCGGCTTGACACCGGAGCCTTCGACCTTGAAATGTGTTCTGGTACCGCGCAGGGCACCGGCGCGTCGAAGTGGGGGCTCCGGCATTTCCGTGGTACCGAAGACGGACTCGAGCTGCTCCCCTCTGGAAACAACGCCATCGGCGGCTTCTACGGCCCGTTCTTTACGCCTGAGAACGGCCTAATCAACCCACCAGAGCACACCGTCGTCGAGATCGAGACCATCGAGAAGGGGCCGGTAATGCATCATTACCGAATGAAGGGCACTATCCCCGACGGGCTGCTCGATGAACTCAAAGGCAAGTCCTTTACCATTGACTGGATATTCACCCACGGTACGCCGTTTTTCCAGCGTCGCTACCTGGTCGATCCCTTCCGCACTGTGATCAACGGACGGTCGGTAGACAACAAGATTACCGTCGGCGACGAGTTCGAAGGCGGGCAAGGCGAGCTGGTCTTTGACCGTTTCGCCGCTTATCAGGGCACGGTCTATCGGTCAGGCGATCCCTATGCGGGCGAATTAGTCGAGATGGTGCGCGATACCCTGGAAACCTCGACTGAGGATAACCCCAAATTCGCCGAGTTCCGGCGTGAACTTAAGGACATCGAGGCCGCGCATTGGGATCTCTACTGGCGTATGTTCTGCACCTGGGAGGGCGTGCTCAGCGATGACGAGATCCGCGAGCGTCTTGGCCGAGTGCGGGCAGAGTCTCATATGAAGGCCGACCTGACCTCGCGCGTTTGGGAGATTTCATCCGAGCCGGTGAACGTCTCGGCCATGCCTCATGAGACGATCTTTCAGGGTGCCGCGAACAAGACGGCGGAGCTCCACGAGGCGAGCGGTCGTGCGATGGTCTGGTGGACCTCGGAACCCTCCGGCGCGTTCCAGATCGTGCAGCGTAAACAATCGGGCTGGGTGAACTGGGGCAGCAACGGCGAAAACGAATGTCCGGAGCTCCCGGTCGGAGTGGACATCAAGACCGCCTATGGCACGTTCGCAGAAAACTGGAAGGTCGTGGCTGACCAACTCGAACAGCCTCCACATGTCGCGGTGAATGGATCTGCGAATTGAGTGTCCAGGCCGATCCCGCTTCGCCACGTTTATCCCCTCCCCTCCTGCCAGATCAGAGTGGCCTGGGTCAGAACAATCAGGCCGTTGGGGTTCCCCGGACATGTGCTCTGGAACGCATGATGTTCACAATCCGTTCGGCCTTAGCGTGTCCGGGGGAACAGTTCTTGTTCTCCCCCCGTACGGACCGACATATGCGGCGGGGACTGCAACCGGTCGGTCGCTTGTAACGTTTCTGCGATTACCGAAAAACGATTTCGCCAACCGCGCCGACGACCCCGTCTTCAGGATGTTCTCCTTGATCGACAGAACGCTGGCAACTTGATCGTGGAATTGTAGTGCAAGCAATGACTGGGCTGAAGTGACGAAGCCGATAGCGTTTGAGTATCTGCTTAGGGCATCGCCGATGATTTGATCGGTGCCGCGAAAGGCAATGACAACCTTGTTGTCAATTGTGTATCCCTTGCTGAAAAGTCGGTCGACTAGGATCGATTAAGCGTCCAGGAATATGCACTTCTCGCGCTCCAGTCGTATGACGACCCCAGCGACATTGGAAATGCCCAGGTCCTCCTAAGCTCTGAGCTGTTAGGCGGAGATTTCTAACGCTCCCTTTCCTGGGCAATCTGATCGGCGAGCGGCCTGATCAGATAGGAAAGCGCCGCGCGTTCGCCGGTCTGGATGAACGCCTCCACCGGCACTCGGGGGTATCATGCCGGAAAAAAGATCAAGGGGCGCAAGCGCCACATCATTGCCGAGATGCTCGGCCTGATGGTCGGTCTCATGGTCGATAGCGCTGACATTCAGGACCGGGACGGTTGCCGGACCGGTTGAAACCCATCCGCCACGATGGCCCTGGTTGCTGCACGTCTTTGCCGATGGCGGCTATACGGGCGACAAGCGGAAACGGCGACATCACCCGACGTTTCTCAAGGTATTGCTACCATTGAGCTCTTTTCGAGTCCGACTCTCAAGGACCTGCCGCTTGCCGAGGTCGCGCGCCAGACGGCCCCGCTCTGCCTGATTTCCGTCGTCACCCTCTCCGCCGCCGCCTGGCTCTTCCGCCGGCGGCTGGAGTGAAGCTCAGACGAGCCGGATCGGCCCCGGATAGCGTCCGACGATTTCATCTGATGTGAGCAACAGCAAACCATCGACCATCGACTGGGCGACCAGGATGCGGTCGAAGGGGTCCTTGTGGATCGGGGGCAGTTGATCGATCGCAACCGCATGGGCGCCATTCACGGCCAGTTCCTCATAGCCGTTGTCGAGCAGGCTGCGACGCAGGATCCGGGGCTCCACTTCGAGGTCCGCCCGCCCGAGCCGACGTTTGATGGCGATCTCCCAAAGACTCGCGGCACTGAAATACAGGAGGTTTTCGCGGTTCTCGATAAGGTGTCGCGCCTCCGCCGGCAACCGGCTTGGATCACCGGCTGCCCAGAGGAGGATATGCGTGTCGAGAAGAAGGTTCATTCGCCGAAAAGCTTCTCTATCTCGTCAGTGGCCATCCCGTCAAAATCGTCCGGAACACGGATCTGGCCCGCGAGAAAGCCAAGGCGACGCTTTTCACCCTGCGGCGGCTGCTCGATCGGCACGACCTTCACCATTGGTTTTCCCGCCTTGGCAATAATGAAGGGCTCACCGCGCGCAGCCTTCTCAACCAGACGTGACAGGTGGGTTTTCGCCTCGTGGATATTGATCGTTTCCACCGATGATCTCCGAGCATAATAAACTTAGTTTAGTAAACTTAGTCTACTACCACTTGTTGTTCAAGCCAGCCGGTTGGTCCAGGTAGTCGTCGCTGACCCGGTCAAAAATTCGACCCTGTAGCCGGATCGGGGGCCGCGGCTTCGCCGGTGTTCGTGAACGGCTCTAATTCACCGAACTCGATCTATCTTGCGTTGACCTTGGGCCGCAAACGTTTCCTGAAACGTGTGTACATTCTTCCCGTCGAGGCGACGGCGCTGTAGAGTTATCGAACGTGCGCCCGACCATCCCACCCGGAGGCTCCTTATGGCTGAGGTCTTGCTGTTCCACCACGCACAGGGGCTGACCCCCGGCGTCCGCGCATTCGTCGACGACTTGCGCGCCAGCGGTCACATCGTGCACACGCCGGACCTGTTCGACGGACGCACGTTTAAAAGTATCGACGAGGGTCTCGCCTACATCGGTGAGATCGGATTCGACGGCATTCGTGAGTGCGGCGTCCGCGTCGCCGACGAACTGCCTCCCGAGCTCGTCTATGCCGGGTTCTCGTTCGGCGTGCTGCCGGCACAGAAGCTTGCACAGACACGGCCCGGAGCCCGCGGAGCCCTACTCTTCCACTCTTGCCTGCCGATCAGTGGCGAGTGGGCCTTTGGACCCTGGCCGGACGGCGTCGCGGTCCAGATTCACGGCATGGACAACGACCCGATCTTCGTCGGCGAGGGCGACATCGACGCCGCCCGCGAGATTGTGGAGAAGGCCGTGGATGCGGAGCTTTTCCTGTACCCCGGCGATCAGCATTACTTCGCCGACAGCTCGCTCCCGTCGTACGACGCGGATGCAACCGCGCTGCTGACCATCCGAGTTCTTGACTTCCTGGATCGCGTCTGATGCATGGCGGCGTCTTTGCTTGAGCTCAGTCGGTGGTCCCGCAACAGCGCTTTCGTTAATCTCCGTATCACGTCGTCATGAACCGCCCGATCGCGGCGATCTCGTTCTGGCGGATGTCGTGGCCGCCGGAATGCCACTCGAGTTCAAGGGTCGCCTTCTGCGCCATAAAATAATCGGCGAGCGCCTGCGTCAGCGGCGCCGGGCAGATCGGGTCGCGTTCGCCGGCGGTGATCAACACTCTCCGGCCCTCGAGCGCCGGATTGTCCTTCGGCCGGAACGGGATCAACGGATGCATGAGAACCGCCCTGTCGAAGATACCCTCCTCGATCATGACATTGGCAAGAATATTGGCGCCGTTCGAATAGCCGAGGCCGATGATTTCCGAGGCATTATGCTCGGCCGCCAGCGCCTTGACGAAGCCCGCCATCTTCCCTGTCGCACGGGCGAGGTCCGCCATGTCGTAGACGCCCTCGCCGGTTCGCTTGAAGAAGCGGGCGGCGCCATGTTCCGAAACATCGCCGCGCGGCGACACGATGGTGGCAGCCGGCAACAGCTCGGTGCCGAAGCCGAAGAACTGGTTCTCGTCGCCGCCGGTACCATGGAGGACGAAAAGGATCGGGCTGCCGGGCGCGCCGGACTTCAATTTATGCACATAGCCGTGATCGGGCATTGATATCTCCTTTGCCGCGACAGCGCGGTGCGTCCTTTAGAACGATGGACGCTGCAGGGTCTTGACGTTCTTTTCCTTCCCCGCCCCAGGCAAAAACTCGGGGCGGGACGGGATTTCCGTTTAGTCCTCGAGCTTCTGCAGATGGCTCTCGAGGATCGGCCGCAGGTGCTTGTGCTGCTGCGGCAGCTTCAAGGCCTCGCCGAGATGGGCGGTATCCTCGTCGCGATCGAAGCCGGGCTCGTTGGTCGCGACCTCGAAAAGCACGCCGCCCGGGGTGCGGAAGTAGATCGCCCAGAAATAGTCGCGGTCGATGACCGGCGTCACCTGATAGCCGGTATCGATCAGCGCCTTGCGCACCTCGAGCTGCTTTTCGCGGTTGTCGACGGCAAAGGCGACGTGATGCACCGAGCCCGCGCCCTGCGCGGCCCGGTTGACGTTCGGCATCGTCTCGATGTCGACAAGGCGCGCGCCGTTGCCGCCCGGCACGATCAGCCGCGTGACACCGTCCTTGCGATCAAGCTCCTCGTATCCCATGAACTTGAGCAGTTCGGCCGTCGCGCCTTCGTCGCGCAGCCGCATGGCGACGGAATGGAAGCCGCGGATCGCATGATCTTCGGAAATCCCACCCACGGTCCAGGGTGTGCGCGGATCGTCCTTGACCTCGACCAGGGCAAAGCCATCGCCATCCGGGCCGGCGAAGTTCAGCCGCTTCTCGCCGAAGTTTTCCTCTTCCTTGAGCCCGGTGACGCCGAGCGTTGCCAGTCGATCCTGCCAGAAGCCGAGCGACCCTTGCGGCACGGCGAAGACCGTCGTCCCGACCTCGCCGGTGCCGGCACGGCCGCGCGGCATCTGAGGAAACGGGAAATAGGTCATTACCGTGCCGGGCGTGCCGATCTCGTCGCCGTAATAGAGATGGTAGACATCGGGCGCGTCGAAATTCACCGTCTTCTTGACGCGGCGCAGCCCAAGCACCTGCGTGAAGAAGTGATTGTTGGTGCGGGCATCCTCCGCCATCGACGTGACGTGATGCAGGCCTCTGATCTGGTCGAGCATGTCTCGCTGCCTTTCTGCCCGTCTGGACCGGGCGCTTTGGTGACGAACAGATGCGCCCTTTGACCATGTCAGAAAAGGCCGCGCAAACAGACGCATTGTCAACGCAGCGTTGACGCGAAATCCCGGTCGTTTGCCATAGGCGGCTGTATCTGGTGCCGGAACCCACGCCAGTATGCACACCAGCGGGAGATTATGGAAACAAACAGCGGCTCGAAACGTTGATCTCACCACGCGAAGGGAGATGACATGGCGCCGCGCCCGTACTGGAAAGGCTACCTGAAGCTTTCCCTCGTGACCTGCCCGGTGTCGCTGACGCCGGCGACGAGCGAGGCGAACAAGGTGCGCTTCCAGACCATCAACAAGGCCACCGGAAATCCCGTGCGCAGCCGGTATGTCGATGCGGAGACCAACAAGCCCGTAGAGGACGAGGATGAGGTCAGGGGATACGAGACCGAACCAGACAAGCATGTGATCATCGAGGACGAGGAACTTGAGGCTGTTGCCCTCGAAAGCACTCGCACCATCGACATCGACCGGTTCGTTCCCGCCGACAGCATCGAATGGATCTGGTACGACAGCCCGTACTACCTGATGCCGGACGATGAAGTCGCCCAGGAAGCCTTCGCCGTCATTCGCGAGGCGATGGCGAAAACGGGAACTGTCGGCATGTCGCGGCTGGTGCTTTCGCGGCGCGAACGGGCCGTGATGCTTGAAGCCCGCGGCAAGGGCATCGTCCTGTGGACACTCCGGTATGGTGACGAGGTGCGCGATCCGGAGGACGCATTCAAGGACATCGACGGGGCAAAGTCGGACCCCAAGCTCCTCTCCATGATCACCACCGTCATTGAAGGCATGACGACGCCCTGGTCCGCATCGCTGGTGCGCGATCCGGTGCAGGAGCGGCTCCAGGAGATCATCGAATCCAAGCGCAAGAAGCAGGCGAAGAAGCCGCGAAAGACCGCGAAGGGGGACGAGCCTGAGCCGCCGAGCAACGTGGTGAACATCATGGACGCCTTGAAGCGGTCGATCTCGCAGGAAAAGAAGAAGGGCAAGAGCTAATGCACGTCGTCCAAAAGTGTGCAGCGGTTTTGGGGCAACGACGTGCATGAAAACAAAGACCTAAAGCGCGTTGCACGAATGCGATTAAATGCGACGCGCTTTAGGCTCGTTTTTGCCTGACCGAAGGGATTACCGCCGACTTCCAGAAATCCTCCCAGGGATCAGCGTCGAGCGCGTTCAGTCGCGGCAGCGCATTCTCAACCGTGAAGTAGTCCGGTCCGACGGCGGGGCTGAGCTCGTCCCAGCCCAACGGCATCGACACTGCCGCTCCCTCCCGGGCCCGCGTCGAATAGGGGGCAACGGCTGTCGATCCGCGGGCATTTCGCAGGTAGTCGACGAGAATCTTGCCCTTTCGCTTCGCCTTGGTGACCGTCGCGACGTACCGGGCGGGATCATCGGCCGCCATCGCGTCGGCGATGCTCTTGGTGAACGCCTTGACCTCCTGCCAGTTCGCCTTTGGTGTGAGTGGCGCGACGACATGCAGCCCCTTGCCTCCCGAGGTCTTGACGAAGCTCGAAAGTCCCGCGTCGGCAAGACGCGCGCGCACGTCATGGGCCGCCTCGATCACCGCCGCCCACTCCACACCTGGCCCGGGATCCAGGTCCATGATGATCATGTCGGGCCGATCGAGCTCGTTAAGCTGCGATCCCCAGGGATGGATCTCCAGCACCCCGCCCTGAACGAGCCCGATCAGTCCGGGAAGGTCGTCGATGGCAATGATCGGCTCGTCGTCCTCGGGATCGACGGCCTTGAGGATCTCCTTGGCCTGGCCGCGCCAGGCGTGCTTCTGGAAAAAGCAACTGCCTCCGACGCCATCCGGACAGCGCACCAGAGCGAGCGGACGGTTGACGATATAGGGACCGATGAAGGGCCAGACATCGCAGTAGTAATCGGCAAGTCCCTGTTTGGTGACGCCGGCATCTTTCCAATAGAGGCGGTCAGGGTGCGTCAGCCGCACCGCGGGCGTCGCTTTGATAGCCGGACCGGCGCCGGCCGTTTCCCGAACGACATCTTTCGGCTTCTTGTCTTCGCGTAAGCCCCGGAACGACGCGTGCCGCACGACGCCGTCCGCGGTCCACGCCCTGAACTCGACTTCGGCGACAAGCTCGGGCGAGACGAAACGAACCTGCCGGGCGTCCGCGGCCGCGAGCTTTGTGGCGAACGGGGTCTTTTGCACCTCCAGCTTTTCGAGGCGTTTGCGGAGGTCATGGGCGAGCTTGCTGGTAAAGCCGGTCCCGACCTTGCCGGCATAGACGAGATCGCCGCCGTCGTAGTAGCCGAGAACGAGAGAACCGATGGCCTTTGGGGACGTGGTCGATGGGACGAAGCCGGCGACGACGAACTCCTGGCGCTGTGAGCATTTTGCCTTGATCCAGTCATTGCCGCGCCCGGAGCGATAGGGCGCGGTCCTGTTCTTCGAAACGACACCCTCCAGGCTCAGCCGGCAGGCGTGGCGAAGGATCAGATCTCCATCCTCGTCGAAATGTTCGCTGTAGCGCAGCACTGCCGGCGCTTGCCTGAGGAGCCGCTCAAGGGTTGCCTTGCGCTCAGTGAGCGGAACGGGTCGCAGATCGTGTCCATTGAAATAGAGGAGATCGAAGAGGAACAGCACCAGCCGATCGGTCCTGCCGGCCGCAAGATCCGCCTGCAAGGCGGAAAAATCGGAGGCTCCGGCCGCGCCTTCGACAATGGCTTCGCCGTCGAGGATGGCATCTTCCACCGGCAGCTTCGTCAGCGCCGTGGCGATCGCCGTGCCGAACTTGCTGGTCCAGTCCAGCCCGCTCCTCGTCAGCAGGCTCGCCTTTCCGTTGCGCACATGCGCCTGGAGGCGGTATCCGTCGAACTTGATCTCATGCAGCCAGTTGCTGCTGCTCGGTGGCGACGCCTTGAGGGTTGCGAGCGCCGGATCGATGAAGCCGGGGAACGCGGCCTTCCTGGCGCGCTTCGGCATCGCCGGCGGCTGCGCTTCTTTCCACTCGATCTTGCCGGCTTTGGAAGACCAGCCGGGGTCCTCTCCTTCGACCTCGCTGATCACCCTTCCGGTTTTGACCGATTCCGGCCGCTCCTCGAGTATGTCCGGTTCATCCTGAGTGCGGGCGAAGTCGTCGTCGCTTTTGATCAGCAGCCAGTTCTCCTTCTTGTCGCGCGGCTTTTTGGCCATGCGCACAAGGTGCCAGCGTCCGCCGAGTTTTTCTCCATGGAGTTCAAAGACGAGATTGCCCTTGGCATAGGCTTTCCTGGCGTCGCCGACCGCCGCCCAGCGGCCACGGTCCCAGACGATCACCGTGCCCCCGCCATACTCCTTCTTCGGGATCGTCCCCTCGAAGTCGCCATATTCGAGCGGATGGTCCTCGACATGCACGGCCAGGCGCTTTTCGCCCGGCACAAGGCTTGGTCCCCTGGTTACCGCCCAGCTCTTGAGCACACCATCCATCTCGAGCCGCAGGTCATAGTGAAGACGGGTTGCCGCATGCTTCTGGATGACGAAGCTGTCGCCGGCCGGCGTCTTGCGCGAGCCGCCCTTTGGCTCTGGCGTCGCCTCGAAGTCGCGCTTCTTTCGATAGGCGGTAAGCGACATCAGCTCGCCTTGCGCCGCTTCTCGGATGTGGCCTTCCTGCGCTTGCTCGGCGCCGGCGGTTTCGCCTTGGTAGCGCCCGCACTCTGCCGCAGCGCCTCGAGGAGACTGGTGACCTTCTCCTCCTTGGGCCGCTTGGGCGCCTTGATCGCGCGGCCCTCCATCTTGGCCTTGACCAGTTCGGCCAGCGCTTCATCGTAACGGTCATCGAACTCGCGCGGGTTGAACTCGCCCTTCTTGGTATCGATGATGTGCTTGGCGAGATCGAGCATTTCTCCCTCGATCTTGATCTCGGGGATGTCTTTGAAGGCCTCCTCGGCCGAGCGCACTTCATAGTCAAAGTTCAGGGTATGGGCGACAAGGCCGGGGCCTTGGGCCCGCAGCATCACCGTTCGCACCCTCCTGAACAGCACGGCCCTTGCCAGGGCCGCCACTTTCTTGCGGCGCATACCCTCGCGCAGCAGGCTGAACGGATCGGTGGCGATGGAGCCGGAGGGGGCAATGAAATAGGGTTTGTCGAAATAGACGGTATCGACCTGCGGGCAATCGATGAACGCTTCGATGCGCAGCGTCTTGTCGCTCTCGGGGACTGCTTCGGCGATCTCGTCCGGCTCGAGAATGACGAACCGGTCGTCATCGAGTTCGTAGCCCTTGACCTGCTCTTCCTTCTCGACCGGCTTTTCCGTTTGCTCGTCGATATACTGGCGATGGACGCGGTGGCCGGTCTTGCGGTTGAGCACATGGAACGAGACGCGCTTGGAGGTTGTTGCCCCCGCGTACAGGGCAACCGGAAACGTGAGCTCGGCCAGCTTGATGTGCCCCTTCCATGTTGCCCGTAGCGCCAAAACCTTCTCCTCACGCTGTCGAGTGAAACGCAGTGCAGGCAGGGCTGTTCCACACTGGTGCAGGCGCCGGGCTCAAACCTGGTTTCCAGACCGTGTCTCAGGGATTGGTGTAGCGCGAGCGAGCGGGAGGCTACCGCCGAGCCACGCCCCTCGGCGTCCCCTCGGTGGGAGACGGCCCGAATCGGAGGATTCTGCAGGGCAAGTCGAGCGAGGTCCGGTTTGATCGACCCGCGGCTCAGTGCGAGTGGTGGATCCGCCGAGCGCTCCGCCTAAGGGGGGCCACCGCAAAGGACCGCTCACTGGCGCGATCCAGAGCTTAACCGAGGCGTGGCCGAAGTTCGCCTCGCCACCCTTCTGCGTCTTTCGGGAACGTGAAAAATCAACCCGTTACGGACCTTTATGGGCGTGGCGATTGGTGCTGTGCCTACTCCAAGGAAAACCTCCTTATCCATGCGGAATGCACCAGAACTATCTGCTACGTGCATGTCGGCAAAAATGGTATGAAGGCAGGGGGGCGGTTTAGTCGAGGGGACATGCGCCGCCTGCAGCAGGGAGGTGCGTCGTGCCAATCGCCACCGTGTCCAGCCGAATGCTTGCCGTCACCGAGGAAATGCGCACGGTCATGGATTTTGCGCGAAAGGTCCTGGAGGGCGACGGCCTGGGGCCCGATGCCTGCGATTTTATGTTCGGCAATCCGCAAGAAACGCCGTTGCGTGGACTTGTCGATGCCTTGATCCGCCACGTCGAGCCACAGGATGTGCACTGGTTCGGTTACAAAAAGTACGAAGCGCCGGCGCGCGAGTCGGTGGCCCGTTCGCTCAGCCAAGCGCGAAGCCGGCACTACAAGCCAGACGACATTGCGATCACCGCGGGAGGGTTCGGCGCGATAGCGGCTGCGCTGCTTGCCGTGCTCGAAGTGGGAGACGAGGTCATCTATCCGCGCCCCGGCTGGTTCGCCTATGGTGCTCAGATTCGCGGCGCGGCAGGGACCCCCATCGCCGTCGACCTGGCCCCGGGAACCTATGACCTCGATCTCGAAAGGATCGAGGCAGCGATCACCGCGCGCACCCGCGTGGTGGTGGTCAACACGCCGCACAACCCGACCGGCCGCATCTTTCCCCGCGCTCAACTGGACGCACTCGCAGACAAGCTCGCGGCGGCGTCCGAAAGATTCGGCAAGGTGATATATCTCCTTGCCGACGAGCCCTATGCTCGACTGGTGTTTGACGGCCATGCGCATATCAGTCCGGCCGAGAGCTACCCGCACACGCTGATCGCCTATTCATTCGGCAAGACCTTGCTCGCGCCCGGCGAGCGCCTGGGGTGGCTCGCACTCGGGGCGGATATGCCCGAGGCCGACCGGATAAGACTGCGCGAGGCTGTCGATATGGCGCAGGTTTCGCACGGTTGGGCTTTCGCCGGCCGTACCCTGCAGCGGGCATTGCCTGATCTCGAGAAGCTCAGTATAGATGTAGCAGCCCTCGCGCGGCGCCGCGACCGCATGGTCGAAGGCTTGAGGGCAGCGGGATACGACCTGCCGGTGCCTGAAGGTACCTTCTATCTCATTCCACGGTCACCGATACCGGACGACATGGCCTTCGCGGCACGTCTCGCAACTGACGGTGTCTGGGTGCTGCCCGGCAGCGTCGCCCAATTGCCTGGACGTCTGCGGATCAGTTTGACCGCAAACGACGACATGGTGGAGCGCTCTTTGCCCGTCTTTGCGCGCGCGATCGGGGAAGTCGCGGGTTAACTCCTGGTGAGCAGAGCTCACACCGGCCGCCGCCGTTGTGACGTTCTCCCGACACGGGTGGAAGCGTGGGCTTCTCCTCCTGCGTTCCGCCGCGGCGAATGCCGCAGACAGCCGCCTCGCGACGCCTTCGTAGTCAAAGTGGCGAAAAGGCGACTGTGAAATCGAGCGTATGCACTTGTTCGTCGGACGCTCGACATCTAAATTGGCCGGATGCTTGACTATTCGTCTCGACCGTCGCCGCCGCATATCCCGATGGATGCCCTAAGCGAAGTCCTGCAAGACTTTCGCTTAAGCGGGGTCAATTATGGCCGCTGCGAACTCCGGCATCCATGGAGCATTGCCTTTCCACAGCAACAGCTGCTTCGTTTTCACTTTGTCAGCCAGGGTCCGTGCTGGATCAATACCGAAGCTCAGGGATGGCAGGAGTTGCACCATGGCGATCTGGTGCTGCTGCCGCAAGGCATCGCACATCGATTGGCCAGCGCGCCGGATGTTGTGGGCGACTCGCTCAAGGGCTGCCAGGTGACAAAGTTGGGGAGCAACGTCAGCGACGTCGTGCAGGAAGGTACGGGTGCAATCAGCACCCTTTTCTGCGGCTCCATGGCTTTGGGCGCCTATGCCCTCAACCCCTTGATCGCTTTGATGCCGCCAATCATCAAGGGCTGCGATGTGGCCGGCAATGACCCGGTCATCGGCCCCCTCTTGGCGGCCATGACGGCGGAGGCTGCACGACCCCAGCTAGGTAGCGCAACCGTCTTATCGCGGATGGCGGACTTGCTCACCGCGCGGCTCATCCGCTGCTGGGTCAATTGCAGCGGAGCCTCGACCACCGGTTGGCTCGCCGCCATTCGCGACCCCCATATCGGTCGCGTTCTGGCGGCGATGCACCGAGACCCCGGTCATAAATGGACTCTCGAAAGCCTCGCTGGCGTGGCGGGCCAATCCCGCTCGATCTTCGCTGAACGTTTCAGCGCTGTCCTCGGCGAAGGCGCGGCACGCTATCTCGCCCGTCTGCGCATGCAGCTTGCCCGCGAATTGTTGGGGCAAAGCGGCATATCGGTTGCCGAAGTCGCTTCCCGCCTGGGTTATGAATCCGAGGCATCCTTCGCTCGCGCTTTCAAACGCATGACCGGCGTCTCACCGGGCGTTGTGCGTCGCACAATTTCCGGACGAACGGACATGGATTTCGGATTATAAGACACATATCATCCGGAAAAATTCGTCTATGAAATCTCCGAAACCAGGAGATATTTCAATGACGGACACGACATCACAGCTTGACGACTCGGTGATCGACTTTGAAGCTGCCGAGCCAGCCGCGTGGAGCGCGGCCACCTGGTTCGCCGTTTTTTCAATGGCGGCCACGAGCTTCGCGCTGGTATCGGCTGAGTTCCTGCCGGCAGGACTGTTGACGCCAATGGCGCGAGATCTCGGCATTAGCGAGGGAACAGCCGGACAGGTCGTAACCGCCACTGCTTCCGTCGGCGCCGTGACGGCCTTGTTGAGCAATGTTCTCATCGGCAGGTTGAACCGCAAGACGGTGCTGGTCGGTCTCAGTGCGTTGGCGGTCGGCTCCAATATTCTTGCGGCGTTGGCGACCGATTTTTGGCTATTGTTGTTGGGCCGAGCCGGGTTGGGCATCGCCCTCAGCGCTTTCTGGGCGCTTTCGGTCGCCGTCGTGGCGAGGCTGGTCGGCGCCAATGCCGCAGGTCGAGGCATGGCCATCGTCACCCTCGGCGTCTCGCTCGCCACCATAGCTGCGCCATCGATGGGGGCTTTGATCAGCGACTGGCTGGGTTGGCGCAGCGCAATGGCCATGACGGCGGGCTTTGCCGCGCTTGCCATGCTGCTGCAGGTGCTGAGCCTGCCGACTCTGCCTGCAAGCACAAGCAACAGTCTGGCCGATGTTTTCCAACTGACACGGCGGCGTGGTGTTCAATTGGGAATGCTTGCCATCCTTTTGCTGATGACAGGGCATTTTGCCGGCTCGGTTTATGTGCGTCCCTTCCTTGAACAGGTGACGCTCCTTCAGACCGCGCCGATCGCCCTGGCGCTGCTCGGGTTCGGCATTGCCTCCGTGATCGGCAATATCGCCGGTGGCCGAATGGCCGACGCTAATATCCGCATGGCACTCGCTGTCACCGCCGCGTTGATGGCGTTTGCGGCACTCGCCTTGGTGCTTTGGGGCGCACACATCGGCGTTGCCTTCGGCTTCGTCACATTTTGGGGCTTCGCCTTCGGCATGGGACCGGTGGTGCTCCCTACCAATCTGTCCCGCGCGGCACCGGACGCTCTCGAGCCAGCGGGCAGCCTGATGGTCGTGTCTTTTCAGGTCGCCATCAGTATCGGCGCAGTATTCGGCGGCTACGTAGTGGATCACTACGGCGCTCTGGGGCCCCTGACCCTTACCGCCGCGCTAGCCGCATCGACAGTCGCCCTGGCGCTGCTGCAGCCCCGCAGTTGAGCTTTGCTTCAGGTATGTGTGCCGAGGCGTTCACCAGACTCCAATCGGGGCCGCAGCGTTCCAGTCGATGCGGCCCAGAACTTGAACATCCTCGCAAGGAGCCGGCGCGCGTGGGCGACGGCAGGTTTGCGCCCCCAAGTCAGACACTGAGCAGAGCACGGTGGTATCCCAGAAGCGGACATGCATACATGCCGCCGAGCTGAAAGTTTGCACCACTTCCAGACCTTACCCTCTGAAGCTGCGATCGACGCGTTTCGACCGTTTGAGGTCATTCATTCACAGCGACCCGAATTACCGGTGTTGCCCCCCAAGTGGACATTTATGTCTCCGGTCCGCCACGAGCCCTTTTAAGGAACATTCTCTCAGTCGTGGTGTTTTTCCTCTTTAGGAACGGCGACATGAGAAGCCCCATAGGGACGCGGCCGACGCATATCCGGCAGGTGATGGCAACCGATTACAACGTCGCATTTCTGCGATCACTTCCAGTGTTCAGAGTGAGACCCAAACTCCCAAAGAATATAAGAGTTCTCCTCAAGCGGTTGCATGATGTGGAGAACGCAGGGAAGTGACCGTCCCTCACGTAGACGGCTTTGGAGGCCCCCTTGATGGCCGGGGTCGTTACCACGTCCTCAACGGTAAGCTTGCCAGCAGTTCCCAATGTGCGACGTTCAGATCAGGCACGATAGATCTCTTCATACAGGGCTAGTCTAAAGGCGAGTGTCGCGGTTGTCGAAGACATCAGGATGACAGGAGCGCGAGGAACGTCCCTCATCTCGTGAGGCATTGCAGCTCGACTGGCAGACCTTGGATAGCGTAGCGGCCCAACCGCGATCCGGGCGGTTGCCTGTGCTTGCCGGCGATGCCCAATTGACATTCGAGCTTCGCCGCTAGCCCCGACGGGGATTCAACACCCTGCAAGGAACAACCTAGTAACCAACAATGAGGCAGTCTCAAAAAATGTCGGATCATCGACAAGGACATCCGCGCGATAGCCAGCTTCGTCTAAAACTGACACACCCGCAGCTCATAAGCAGGAGCTAAATCTCGTAACTGTTAGCAATAAGGTATTTTCATTCGCCGAGGAGGCGGTAGCGACTAGTGGCCCAGACCCGCTCTTGCCCTTTCGAGGGCGATTGCGCGATGAACGGCGTAGCACCGAGGTCAGCCGGCGGCATCCGTTGGAACAAACCTCTTAGCTCAGCAGTTCGATCAATACCGAATGGAGCTTATGATGCGCTGCCGGTACCTCATCGCGTTTCTGGCCGCTGTTTCTCCGAGTGTGATCGCGCTCGCTGCCGGCGACGGTTCAGGGGCAGTCGAAGTATTCCGGCGAACGTGCCTTGCACAAGGTTCAAGTTTCGACGCGATCGCATCCGCCGCCGCCGCTAAGGGATGGAAACCTTTGCCAGGAGGCGACTTCGAGCGTCTCGCTCCTCTCGAGGACGTTGATTTCTCAAGTGGATGGATGGCCACTGATCGAGCCCTTCCGGAACCCGTTGTAATCGGAGTCACCAAGGCTCGACGGGACGGAAGGCCCGTCGAGACCTGCACCGTCGCCTTCACGAAGGTGCCCATTGAGCCATTTCTCAAGGCATTCTCCGACAGTACCGATGCGGAGAAACTTTCCGAAGAATCGGAAGGAACCTGGACCTCGAGGCTCTACATGCTGGTTGCCGGAGACCGCAAACAGTTCGTCAAGCTCAAATACGCCCGTTCGCCCGATGGAAATGGGCCAATGGCCGCGAGCTCAATCGCGGAGAGATAGGATGCATTACGGCGTGACATGCCTCCCGTTGTAGAACTCAGACGCATTTACCCGTTACTGCCGGAAGGCACTCCGCTCAAGGGGCCGGGGTATGAGCATAATAATCAGCATCATCACAAGCATCCTGATTACAGCCCTTGCCTTCCTGGTGCTCTACCTCGTGCAAAAACTACCGATTGACTCAACGATGAAGCAGATGGCTCAGGTCGTTGTTGTAGTCGTCGGCGTAGTTTCGTTGCTCAGCTATCTGGACGTGTTCTAAAAAGCGCCGGGGGCTTGCCTGCACTTCTCTCAGGCGGTTCTTGAAATCGAAATGGAACGTTGCATGCGCCGTCTATGCGGGCAGCAACTGGGCAGCATCCACCCAGTGGGCGGAAGGGCCAACTGTCAACCTGTTGAGCCGCTCCTGAGGGGGCCATCTTAGCAGCAACGTTTCGGTCACGTTAGCCCGCCGCTTTCCGGCTTGCCTTTCGCCCGCCTGCGTTCGTCTAGCAGATTCAGCAAGTCCGTTCGATCATCCGCATCGAAATAGTCCAGGCCGGCTTGCGGTATGCCTTGCCATCGAGCAGGCCAGCCGGTGAAGCGATCAATCACGCTCCACAAGCCGTTGCTGTCATCATGCAATTCGTATCGCTGGGTCATGCTGGCATCTTAGCGCACCCTTAAACGCCGCGCTATCGCGCGGTCAATATTCTTCACCAGCGCGGTGTGCCCTGCGAGGGCAGCCGTGCTGGTGTGTTCCACAGGTGTATGATCACGGTTAGGTTGGGTTATTGAGAACCAACAGCGCTCTCGCTGCATTTTTCGGGTTAAGCCCTTCCATCTTCCAGGGGCCGATCTCTGCAGTTTCTCCGGTGAAGAGGTGATATATGGTATAGGTTCCGTCGCCTACGAAACGGCGGCCATACTCATCGCGCTGTCCGGATCGGTTCGGCGCGCCCCCTTCGGATTCCCATGTGCTGATGGCGAGCGCGTGTTCTTCGTGTTTACTTTTCATCTGCAGCTCTCCTCCCCACAGTCGCCTGCGCGACAGCTGAACGCTGATCAGTTATCGGACGTCAGCTCGTCAATCGGCTCCAGATTATCTTCGTTGCTCACGCGCTCTTGGCCGAGTTCATCATTGCGCATGCGATACTGAGGCGAATTGTCTCTCAGAGGGAGTTTAGCGGTGATCTGATAGCTTTCCGCCGCACGAGGGGAAATATTTGCGCGATTCTTAAGTCGCACTGACAGCCCGATCGGGAATAGATGATGGCGCATTGGGAGTTGCCTTATGGTGAAAGTGACGGGAAGATTGCGGCTGCGTTGCGATCGACTTGCATCAGGCGTTCAAGCTCCTCAGGATCGATCGCTATCAGCCGCATTCGGTATTTGTTCTCGGCCGTAGCTGGTAGCTTGATAAAGGTCGCCACACGGCGATAGGCGAGCCAGGAGATGCCTTCGATCAATTCCTCGTCCTCATCTACCTCGTAGTCGCCAGCCGGAACCGTTTCACCGAGGTCTGGCATCCAGAACGGTTGGTCGAAATGGACTGTTCGATGCGTCGTCGTCCGGGCAAACATTCTGCCCTCCTGTTCTGTGGCTTCGTCGTCGTGAGATTAAACCAGCCCGTTTGGCGCCACTTGAGAGCGCACCGCTAACGCTCTGGACTGCCGCATTGGAGCAGGGCGCAATCGGCGGCCCACACTTTGGATATGCGGAGCGGTGAGCTTGGTTTAGTGCCTCTGATGAAGCGAAAAGGCAAGTAAGAACCTCTATCCATTGAATGTGGCATTACCGTGTTTTCTGAGATGAAAGCAGTTTTTATAGAAAATAAAATTTGAATTGCGCAAATATAGACGTGCCAGACGCGGCGCTATTTTTCGTATGGATGCCGAAATTTTCTACAAACTCCGGCTGAAACGTATTTGTGAATGAGAATCTCAATTAGTTGTTTACTTTAAATATTTTATGGCGCAAAGATAAAAAATCTGGATTGCCATCGGCTCCTGGTCCGAGCACGGCCTGCAACGATCCCGATAATCAACCTGATTAAAGGGAATGAAATCATGACATTCGATCAAATCCTCGAGCGGACAAAACCCTATGCGATCGGCCTGGTCGTCGGACTGTTCGCGGCGCCGATCATCGGCTTCAATGCGGGATGGCTCACCACCACGACTGCCAGCACTCTGGCGGCAGAAACGGCCAGCGTGGACGCGCTTGCCGGCATTTGCTCGAGTGCGGCAGGGCGAATGGCTACGGCCAACAGCACGGATCTCGCAACGCTTAAGGGCTACGACAATCGTGCGAGACGTGACGAACTGGTGGCGACCATTATGGCCGATATTCAAGTTCCAGCGGACATCCTCGGCAAGGTCAGCACGACTTGCAGTCGCTCGCTATCCTGAAGCGCGCTAACGCGGCGCTTTGGGCATCTCGACGAAACTTAGGAGATCGCTATGAAAAACCTCATCCCCGCCCGCTTCTATACCTACGACTTCACGCGCCTGTTCGTATCGCTTGCGTTTACGCTGGCGATTGCTGTGATTGTCTATTCGGTCCTGTTCGGAAGCATCCTGTAGTCGTCTGATCAAGCTTGCATCCGCTCTACGACGTTGGAAAACATCCTGGACGGACGTTCGGGGTGCAGCGCCGTTGAATGAAGCTGGTAAGTTATCCCGACATTAGCTCTTTCAGGCGCGTAAAAAAATGGACCTGCCATTGCGAAGAGTGGTCGGGACTTTATCCATGACACAGGCTCAGGCTTTCGCCTTCGCCATTCTGATCGGCCTGATGGTCGCTTTCATATGGGGACGGCTCCGCTACGACCTCATTGCAGTTCTCGCGTTGCTTGCCGCGGTTTTCGCATCGTGCCGAACAACGCAGCGTTCTCCGGCTTCGGCGACGACATCGTCATCATTGTAGCCAGCGCGCTGGTCGTCAGCGCCGCGATTGAGCGCAGTGGTGTCATAGAGGCATTCCTCCATCGCCTGGCACCCAGCGTGGCCTCTGTGCAGGGGCAGGTTGTTATGCTCGTGACGACTGTCTCGCTTCTGTCCGTCTTTCATCAAGAACATCGGCGCGCTGGCGATGATGATCCCGGTCGCATTCCAGATGGCGCGGCGGTCGAAAGCGTCTCCTTCGTCTTTTCTCATGCAGATGGCGTTCGGTTCCTACGGGCGCAACGCGTCGAAAGCGGAAAGGAGCTTCGATTCCGAGGCTTCCGACCTGCCCAATTCGGCACCCGCTATCGCGAGCGCGCCGGCCTCGACGAAGAACCGCACCTCGAACATACCGTCATGGACGAGGAAACGGACGGCGTTCCTTTTTTCATCGAAGCTGCGGCTGGGATTCGGAAATGACAGCGTCATTATCAGCGTGCCTCTGTTTCACGCGACGCGGACCGCGCGGGTAACGATAGCCTGATCCGTTTTATCAGGCGCTCAATATTGCGAAGGTTGCCGCCGACACGCGCCGGTGCGCCTGTGAACACGTGATAGACCGCCCAGGAGCGATCCGCATCGATGCGGCGGCCGTATTGATGATCCATTGTGTCGGGCGCCGGCGTCCCACCTTCATTTTCCCAGATGCTGATCGCAAGCGTATTTCGCCGGGCTTCAGTTTCATTGCTGTGGGCGTTCATGGTTGTGGCCTTTCATCAAGATTTTCGATGGTGTCGAGCCTGCTTGAATGGATGGTGTTTCCATCTTCGTCGGTGATGGTCATGGCGTCCGGACGCTGCGGCATGTCGAGCGTCCGCAAGAGCTCCCGCGCAATCGCTATCGCCTCGTCGAGATCGGCAGCTTCCGCGGTTTCGCGGCCGACGATCGCATGCGCGTCGTCCACCTCCCGGATACGATAGAACGCAATCGCGATCTTCATCGCCATCCTCTCCGTTGGACAGAAGGGTGGTAATTGTCAGTGCTTGCCCTTGGCGAGCGAGGCGCTGCCGTTCGCAGCGGGGTTGATCCGGTTGCCAAACGTCCTTTCGATGAGTATGGCGCCTTCATCGGCGGAGGACATGCGCACCGGTTCGAGCCTGTCCTGCGTCGTCACCCGCTCATGATGTTCGTCGTCGTTTCGAATGCGGTATTGCGGCGAACCGCCGCTCGGCGGCAGCGTGCCGGTGATGTGATAGACCGGCACAGCCGATCTCCGATCCCCGCCCTTCAGCCAAACAGCTTGACCAACGGTAAAGAGATGTGTTGCTGCGTCGCGGCGGGTCGGACGAGGACTGTGTTGGAGAATTCTTGTAGCGGTCATGATTGTTGGTGATCCTTTTCGAGTGCGGCAATCGAGCTCAGCCGGATTGATCGGCATCATGTATGACGTCGACCTTGCATACCGCGCGGGCATATGGATGAAGGACGTCGCCCCGCCGATGCGAGGCGTCTGCGTAGTGCGGCTGGTCATGGCGGCGCTCCGCAGAAGCACACGAGGCGGCCCGCATTCTCTGTCATCCCGTGATCGCGCTCGAGTGTCCGTGCGAGGTTCGAACGAAGCGACGCTGCGCGTCCGATCGGCGTAAGGCATTCGCATCAAAGTTCGTGGTGAATGGCGGGTCCTCTGACGCCGCGAAGCCAAATTGGCTAGTCCAGCCAAATTAATGAGTTTCTTATATGTGGGTCTCAAATCGGATTTAAACAAGGTCCCGGCGTCTTTGTTTTCGGCTGACAGGAAGGGAGATCTCAATTGAATAAATCGACTCCGTGAATTCGCGGTTTTGACTGCGAGAAGGCCTCCCGTCCGCCGAGGCCGCCGAACTGATCCAACCTATGTCTGAAGGCGCCAAGATCACAGACGGCGGCCAGTTCGCGAGCAACCAGGAACATCGAGACGCAGGCAGCGTTTAGATTCAGAGCCTGGACTGGGAGGTGATGATGAGAAAGCACTCCCGCAAGATGCCGCCTGAAGTCCGCGCGGCGATCAGCGCGTTTCTGAGCGCGTGTCAGAAAGAAGCCCGGCCGCTTGCGACCTCTGAAGCCCTTGGCGCAGTGCGGCGCGCTTTCCCTGATCTGGATATTTCAGATCCCGACCTGATGGATGCCATCATCAGCGAAGCATCCATGGCGGGTTTCGACGTAGACACCCCGGATCCTGCTTCCGCGGCGCGGATGAGGGATTCGCTTGAAGAATGGGATAATGAAGGCGGCGCAGTCGGCAAACCGCCGCGCAGCGAAACTCGCGGCGGCAGTGGCAATGACACGGATGGCACACGGCGACGGGCGAAAGCGACCAAGGACCGAAATGAGCTGCTCTAGCACGGCTCTAGTTTAGCAGTTTGACCATTGGACCTTTCGCGAAACTTCAACGCCAGCTGGGCGCGCAGTCCCGGTGATGCCTGCGCAAGAGCAGGACCCAATCGTTCCATTCCGTTTTCAAGTACCGGCGGGGGCGTCGGCCGAAACAAATACGGGCGATAGCCTCAGAACAGAAAAAGGCCAGACATCCGCCTGGCCTTTTCGAACTTCTTGCCGCCATGCCAGTACATCCGTGGTCATCGACGGCGAAAAGCTTTAGGCAGCGCGGAGCTGGCCTGCGGACATCTTGCCCGACTTGTTGTCGCGCTCGAGCTCGAAGCCGAGTTTCTGACCTTCGACGATCGAATTCAGGCCCGCGCGTTCAACAGCAGAGATGTGAACGAACACATCGGCGCTGCCGTCGTCAGGCTGGATGAAGCCGAAGCCTTTGGTGGAATTGAACCATTTTACTGTGCCAGTGGTCATAACGAACCCTTTCTTAGCAACATTGATCACCGCTGCGCGGCGCACAGCGGCATTTTTTCGACTTTTGAAAGGAGAAGTTCGTCACGAGGCGCGAGGCCAGCAAAAACAAATATCGGCAAACAAAGTATCGATGGTCTTCAGTACAGCTCTTTGATCGGTGCGTCAATTTCTTGTTTTGAGTTTCGCAGATTTACTACCGTGACTAGCAATCGGCAGGCAAGGTCGACCGCGCCTGCCGCCTTGGCCATCACACGCAAGGGGGACGCCGGGACCGCGTGAAGGTCGCGACATCACATGCCCCGCCGCGGTAAAGGGGATGCATAAGTTTCTTAAAGCCTCCGCATCTGTTGACCCTTCGTAGCGGCTTTCCTCGACCTCCAGAACGGAGCCGCGAAGCATCCAGACCAGCATATCCTCGGGCGAGTGCCGCCGATTGGGCGACTTTGCCGCTTCTTCATTCAGTGCATGCAGAGGGAGCATTGTGCCTGATTGAATGGTCTACGTCGGAACGGCTGGCAAGCACGATTACCATCGGGGGACGTGATCGGGAACAAAGGAGTTCTTCCGATGCTTCTATCGTTCAGGCGGGCGTCGAAACAGCCTCTCCTAGTGACCGAGACAGGAGATTTAGCCTTATCACGCATAATGCCGCGATGACGAATCTCAGCGCTATATGAGGATCCGGGAATGCCACATGGAGGACTGAAGGAATTTGCAGCGAGCTCGAATGGCGACAAGTGGCTTCTCGAGCATGATCGAATTACCGGCGAGCATATTGTCATCCATCGCGCTAACACCGCCTCTGGTGGTGCCGAGACGAGATGGTCGGTACGCAGCTTTTTGGAGGTCGCCGGCGATCATCCTCAAGGCCAGGCTCTCCGCGAAGCTCTGCTCGACATTCGTCTCGAAGGAGAATCAACCAGCGACGAGAATCCCAAAGCTGATTTTCCCGAAAAGGAGTGACCGAAGCCGAGCTGGTCTCCTGCGGGCCGACTGATAAAATGCAGGCGATTGCGTTCCGGCTTTGCGTACCGACTACCGCCAGTCGTACAGCGTACGCGCCGAGCAGATTCGACAAGCCTCTGACCGCAAGTGCCGCCGCGATACTTTCGGCCCATGTGGCGTCGAGCGGCAGTAGCCTCAATGACTCCTCACCCGCCGAGACTGCACGCCATTTCTATGCCCAGGGGGCCGGATACGGATTCTCTGTTATCGAGAAGTCGACATGTGGGTTTTGCATCGTGCGGTGCCGTTTGATCAATGCGCAATTACATCGCCAGCAAAAGCATCGCCCTTGCAATGGATCAACACTCCATCCATATACCATCCATGTGGATGGAACTCGACGGGCACATGAAAGACAATGTACATAAGTTACGCGACAAGGGCGGTGAATCGGAGAAGATCACCATCAATCTCGGTTATGTCGATCTTGGTCGCATAGACCTTCTCGTGCAGGAAGGCTTCTATTCCAATCGCGCCGACTTCATCCGCACAGCGATCCGCAACCAGCTTGCGGCCGAGGCCGAGGCCGTGAGGCAGTCGGTCGTTCGGCACACGCTTGAGTTGGGATTGCGTGACTATAGCAGAGCCGATCTGGAATCGTTGAAGGCGGCCGGCGAAAGACTTCACATCAAAGTGGTCGGACTTGCCCGCATCGCGCCAGACGTCACACCGGAACTTGCTCTGGCAACAATTGAATCGATCACCGTGCTCGGCGCCCTCCAAGCCAGCACCGAGCTGAAAGCAGCGCTGGCCGAACGCATCCGATAGAACTGCGGCCCGACCAACAAGGACAACTCCATGAACAACGATTTTGCGACGGCCATGCGGCGCGCGCTACGGTCCACGCGCGCCTTGAACATCGCCGAGGCGACGCGCGTGATCCAGGATGCGCTGGCCGGTCGATCGGGCTCCGCTATTCGCACCCCGACACTAGACATCACACCACCGCCGCCAATCCAGCGTTCCACCCCCTTTCCGGTCGATCCGGATGCGGAAATCATCGAGCCATCGGCAAAGCCTGAGGCCGAAGAACCGGCCGAAAAGGTCGGCGACGGCACTGCGTCGCGAAGGTTCCGGAAATCCTTGGCAGAAACGATACGGATCTTGCGCGAGGGCCGGTTGGCATCCGGTCTTTTCGGATCGCTACACGGCGCCGGCCTGCCGGGAACCGCCAAACAGGTTCCCCAGCCCATCATGCCGGATGGGGCACAGTTCCTGGCGCGATCCTTCACCTGCCCCGCCGGTGCGCGAAGCTACAGGCTCTACATTCCCGCGTCCGCACCCGATCGGCCGCGCGGCCTTGTCATCATGCTTCATGGCTGCAACCAGGATCCCGAAGACTTTGCTGCAGGAACCGGCATGAACGCGGTCGCCGAGACGCACGGCCTGGTGGTTGCCTATCCGCGTCAAAGCGGGGCTAACAATGCGTCGTCCTGCTGGAACTGGTTCAAACCCGCCGACCAGATGCGCGAAGTGGGGGAACCTTCGATCATTGCGGGAATCACGATGGAGGTCATGTCGGAATTCGGCCTCGATCGCAGCCGCGTCTTCGTGGCAGGCCTATCAGCAGGGGGCGCAATGGCGGCGGTCATGGGCGAGACCTATCCCGATCTCTATTCAGCCGCGGGGATTCATTCCGGCCTGGCCTACGGGTCGGCCAACGACGTCCTGTCAGCTTTCTCCGCGATGCGCGGCGAAGCCGGTGTTGCATCCAGTCCGAAGCGGCACGCCGATGGGCACCGGCTCCGGACGATAGTCTTCCAAGGAAATGCGGATCGGACGGTACATCCCTCCAACGCCGATCGGATCGTCGCTGCGGCAACGCCAACTGGCGCGGGATGGCCCGTCCGGAAGGAAACCGGCCGGTCCGCCAGCGGCCGGACCTATGCAAGAACCATTGTCGCGGACCCCGCGGGAAGGCCGGCGGTTGAATATTGGCTGGTGGACGGTGCCGGCCATGCCTGGTCCGGCGGCAAGTCCGCTGGATCGTATACAGACCCGTATGGTCCGGACGCCTCTTCCCAAATGGTGCGGTTCTTCCTCGATGGGCTGGAGTGAAGCCGATGGGCGGCCTGACGAATACACCTATGTTGCGCTGTCCGCACGGCGCGAGATATTGCCGCGGTCAACACGCCTTGTGAAACGTTCAACTCTAGATGGGCACTTGCTAGAGCCGTGCTAGAGCAGCTCATTTCGGTCGTTGGTCGCTTTCGCCCGTCGCCGTGTGCGATCCGTGTCATTGCCACTCCCGCCGCGAGTTTCGCTGCGCGGCGGTGGGGCCGTCGCTCGGTATGATGGGGTGGACACCCCCCTCGACGGCATCGATGTGCCAGAATGGTGGTTGTTGCAGCCACCGGAGAGAAGGAGTGTCCACGATGGAAGTTAGCACGATCGGCCTGGATTTGGCGAAGAATGTGTTTCAGGCCCATGGGGCGGACGCGTCTGGTTGCGTCGTTTTCCGCAAGCAATTGCGCCGGAAGAACGTGCTCGAATTCTTCGCCAAGCAGCCCGTGTGCATGGTTGCCATGGAGGCATGTGCCGGTGCGCATTATTGGGCGAGGGAGATTGGTAGATTTGGTCACACTGTTAGATTGATCCCGCCGGCCTACGTCAAGCCGTTCGTGAAGCGACAGAAGAACGACGCGGCCGACGCCGAGGCAATTTGCGAGGCTGCCCAGCGTCCGACGATGCGTTTCGTCGCTGTAAAGAGTGAGGATGCTCAGGCAAGCGCCGTTGTGTTTCGGGCTCGGGACTTGCTGGTGCGACAGCGAACGCAAGTTATCAACTCGCTCCGCGGTCACCTCGCCGAATACGGCTTCGTCACCGCTCAGGGTCCATCGCATGTCGCCGGGCTCATAGAATACGTGACGGATGATAAGAACACTCTGCCGGACGCAGCTCGTCTGGCGCTCGCCATGTTGGTCGATACTCTGCGATCGCTGGAGGACCGGATCAGGCAGCTCGACCACGAGATCGCACGTCGCGCCCGAGAAGACGCGGACGCTCGGCGGCTTGCGACGATCCCAGGTGTAGGACCGATAACAGCGACGGCATTGACAGCATTGGCTCCAGCGGCATCGACCTTCAAAAGAGGACGTGATTTTGCCGCCTGGCTCGGCCTGACGCCACTTCAGCGATCTACTGGCGGAAAACAGAAACTTGGCGCGACATCGAAAATGGGCGAGCGAACATTGCGGCGCCTCCTTATTCTTGG
The DNA here is from genome assembly GCF_008932245.1 of Sinorhizobium alkalisoli. Lineage (NCBI taxonomy): Bacteria > Pseudomonadati > Pseudomonadota > Alphaproteobacteria > Hyphomicrobiales > Rhizobiaceae > Sinorhizobium > Sinorhizobium alkalisoli. Next base: position 1,633,648 of record NZ_CP034910.1, read on the forward strand.
AGCCAGCTCCGTGGTCCGGCAAGCCGCTCATCGTGGTCTGCCAGAGGGATCGTGGCTCGGGCGCATGCTCGTCCGTAAGCCACGTATGCTTGTGATCGTCGCCCTCGCCAACAAGCTGGCGCGCATCGTTTGGGCGCTGCTAGCGAAAGGCGGGGTCTATGGAGCTCCAGTAGCGGCCGGATAAACCGGCCGCAAACAGGAGGCGTCGAAGGTGTAGGAGGGTCGAAAGGAAGGTATGGCGCACAGTCGATAAGAGACGGGATCGGAAAACCAGGCCTGAACGGAGTGCCCAGAGCACGCTTTTATGATTTGGACCCGATCCGCGAACTCCCATACGGGCCCGCGGCATCCAGATGGTCGCAACAGAGGCCGGACAGATGTCAGCACCCGACTACGCGCAAGTACCGTGCCTGGAAAATCCTCTTGCACTTACGGGGGTGTCCACAGATGTTCACAGCATCCCGGACGGATGCCGAAACAGCCGTGCTCGAAGTGGCGGAGGCGAAAGCCGATATCGACCCGAATACGGCGCCGCCCGAGTTCCGCGTCGCGCTGGCCCTTGCTATAAGCGAGTATGGCGAAGGCAGCGATTTGGCCAGATGCCTATCCAAAGGCGTGGCATTCCATCACTCAACTCTCAACAGCGAACTGCGCTACCTCGTCGAACGGCTCGCCAGCCTCGGTACGCTCGACTACATCGCGGCCACGACAACACTGGCTCAGGGCATGAACTTCCAGGTTTCGAGCGTTGTGATCCACTCGGTGACTAAAGGTATGCCGGCCACGCCTCTGACGCCTGCGGAATTCTGGAACATCGCTGGGCGCGCAGGTCGCGTGCGTCTTTCCGAAAAAGAGGTCATCGTGTTCGCCAATCCCGGCCACCGGGCCCACTGGGAGCGGTACACGCAATATCTGTCCGAGCGGGTGGATTCCGCCCTGAAAGATGCGATCGGCAAGATCAACGAGACGGACTCCGTCAAGTGGACCTACAAAATCCACGAAGGCATTAGGCCGTTCATTCAATAACTCGGACATGCGGTAGCAAGTCTCGGAGTGCGACAGACCACTAGCGATCTCGATCGTCTCGTCACGGCCAGCTCGCCGGCAGGTTTCCTCAGACGCGCGCCGCCCTGACGAGGCTTGCTCGGAAGTATCTTGCAGATGTGGCGAGCAAGGATCAGGGGTACATGAAGGTCGCCGACCAGACCGGTCTGGCTTCGTTCAGTTTCGACGAGCTGTATGCATCGATCGCAAGGGATCCGGTTCTGCGGAACGGCGATTACAGTACGGTGTGAATTCTCCGGAAGCGGTGATGGCTTCGATAATGGGCGTTCCTCGCCACGCCGCGACCGGCATCTCCGAAGTGTATCGACGCAGAAACGGTAATCTTACCCCCGAAAAGGGACGCTCAGCAGCCAACGACGCCAAGATGACAGCTGGTACATAAAAATTCATCGCCCGAAATCCCGACCGCGCTCTTTCCACAGGTGTAAATTTGCTGCGGGAGAATATTGTCCGCAGCTGCTGCGGCCAGGTGAGTGACAGTCGCAGGCGAAAACGGCAGGCGCCGTTTGCCGGCTCACACGTTGAACGCCGCCCCGATCAAGGTCTTGGTGTAGGTCTCCATCGGCGCCTCGAAGATCGCGTCCGTTTCCCCTTCCTCGACGATGCGTCCGTTCTTCATGACGATGACGTAGTCGGACATCGCCTTCACCACGGAAAGATCATGGCTGATGAAGATGTAGGAGAGAGCATGCTTCGTCTGCAGGTCGCGCAGGAGTTCGATTACCTGCCCCTGCACCGACCGGTCGAGCGCCGAGGTCGGCTCGTCGAGGATCACCACCTTCGGCTTCAGGATCATCGCGCGGGCGATCGCGATGCGCTGGCGTTGGCCGCCGGAGAACTCGTGCGGATAGCGGTTGCGCGAAGCCGGGTCGAGCCCGACCTCCTTCAGCGCCGCGATCGCGCGGCGGTCGCGCTCCGCCCGGCTGAGGTCCGGCTCATGCACGTAAAGGCCTTCCGTGATGATCTCGCCCACCGTGCGCCGCGGCGACAGCGAGCCGTAAGGGTCCTGGAAGACGAGCTGCAGCTCGCGGCGCAAAGGCCGCATCGCGCCTCGGTCGAAGCCGGAAATGTCGGTCGTGCCGAAACGGTAATAGCCGCTGCTCGGCAGAAGCCTCAGGAGGGCCCGCCCGAGGGTCGACTTGCCCGAGCCGGACTCGCCGACGATGCCGATCGTCTGCCCCTGCCGCAGGCGCAGATTGACGCCGTCGACGGCGCGGAACACGGAGGAGCCGCCGAGAAAAAGGCCGCCGCCGATCGTGTAGTCGACCGCAACGTCGCGGCCCTCCAGGATGATCGGCGCATGGTCCGGCGGCGCCGCCTTGCGGCCGCTCGGCTCGGCGGCGAGCAGCATCTTCGTGTAGTCGGCCTTCGGCCGTTCGAAGATTTCCGCCGTCGTCCCCTGCTCCACCACCTCGCCCCGCCGCATCACCGCGACGCGGTCGGCGAAATGCTTGACGATGCCGAGATCGTGGGTGATCAGCACGATCGCCATGCCGAAGCGCTGCTGCAGCGATTTCAAGAGATCGAGGATCTGCGCCTGGATGGTCACGTCGAGCGCCGTCGTCGGCTCGTCGGCGATCAGGATGTCCGGCTCGTTGGCGAGCGCCATGGCGATCATGACGCGCTGGCGCTGCCCGCCGGAGAGTTCGTGCGGGTAGCTGTCGATGCGGCGTGCCGGCTCGGGGATGCCAACGAGTTCCAGGAGCTCGAGCGCGCGCTTGCGCGCCTCCTTGAAGCTACCACCGCGATGATGAACGATCGGTTCGGCGATCTGCCGGCCGATCGTATAAAGCGGATCGAGCGACGTCATCGGCTCCTGGAAGATCATGGTGATCTTCGAGCCGCGCACGCCGTTGAGCCTTTTCGGCGACAGGCCGATGAGTTCCTGGCCACGATAGCGCGCCGAGCCGGTGACCCTGCCGTTCCTTGCAAGCAGCCCCATGATCCCCATCATGGTCTGGCTCTTGCCCGAACCGGACTCGCCGACCACGGCGAGCGTTTCGCCGGCGTTTACGTCGAGGTCGATGCCCTTCACCGCCTGGACGGTACCATCGGGTGTGTCGAAATCCACCTCGAGGCCGCGCACGGCAAGAATGGTTTCCTTCATGTCTGCCATATCAGCGGTCCTTCGGATCGAGCGCATCGCGCAGGCCATCGCCGACGAAATTCAGCGAGAACAGGGTGATGACGAAGAATGTGGCCGGGAAGATCAGCAGCCAGGGCGCCGATTGGATGTTGTTCGCTCCTTCGGAGATCAGCGCGCCCCAACTCGTCAGCGGCGCCTGCACCCCGAGGCCGAGGAAGGACAGGAAGCTTTCGAGCAGGATGACCTTCGGCACCACGACGGTGACGAAGACGATCACCGGCCCGATCGTGTTCGGGATGATGTGACGGCGGATGATCTGCCAATCACTGAGGCCGAGGGCCTGTGCGGCGCCGACGAATTCCCGGCGCTTCAAAGCCAGCGTCTGGCCACGCACGATACGGGCCATGTCCAGCCATTCGACCGCCCCGATCACCAGGAAGATCAGGATGAAGCTGCGGCCGAAGAAGACGACGAGCACGACGACGAGAAAGACGAAGGGTAGCGAGTAGAGGATCTCGACGAGACGCATCATCACATTATCGACGCGCCCGCCGATATAGCCGGACGTCGCTCCGTAGACGACGCCAATGCCGAGCGAGACGAGGCTGGCGAGCAGGCCGACGGCGATCGAGATCTGGCCGCCGAGCATGACACGCACGAGCAGGTCGCGGCCGTTGGAATCCGTGCCGAAGAGGAAATATTCACGGTCCACGCGACCTTCGACCTTCAGCGTGCGGCCGTCGTCCTCGGTCGCGACAACCTGTGTGCCCTCGAACTCGTTCGTCCGGTCGAAATAGCGCGTCGCGCGCGGATCGATCGGCTCGTCCGACGTGACCGTGGCCGAAAAGGTTCCCCCTTCCACCACGAATTCCTCGAGCGTGACGCGGGCACGGGTCGCGACACCTTCCATCACTCCCTGAAGCGTCGAAACGTCCGGCCGCGGCTCAAGGCTAGGGCCGATCGACACATAGGACGGAAAGACCTGATCGTAGCTGTGCGGCGAGAACAGGGGGCCGACGAAGGAGAAGAGCGCAATCAGCACCAGCATGACTGAGCCGGCCATGGCGGCGCGGTTGCGGCGGAAGCGGATCGCCGCGAGCTGGAAGAGGCTGCGGCCCTTGGTCTCCGGCGAAGCAGCCGGGGTCTGGAGGATATCAGTCATGGCGGACCCTCGGATCGAGAAGGCCGTAGAGAATGTCGACCAGAATATTGAAGACGATGACGAAGATCGCCACGAGGATCACGGTGCCCATGACAAGCGTATAATCGCGGTTGATCGCACCGAGAACGAAATAGCGGCCGACGCCGGGAATGGTGAAGATCGTTTCCACGACTGCCGAGCCGGTCAGCAACGCCGCCGCGCAGGGCGCGAGATAGGAAACGACCGGCAACATGGCGCCGCGCATCGCATGCGTGACCACGACCGTGCGGGACGGAAGACCGTAGGCCTTCGCCGTGCGGATATGGTCGGTGTGGAGCGCCTCGATCATCGAGCCCCGCGTGAGCCTGGCGAAGACGGCGAGTTGCGGCAGTGCGAGCGCGATCATCGGCAGGATCAGGAAGCGCAACGATCCGTCGCCCCAGCCTCCGGCAGGCAGCCACGAAAGGCTGATCGCAAAGATGAGCGTCAGCACCGGGCCGACGACGAAGTTCGGGACCGTAACGCCGATCGTCGAGACCGCCATGATCCCGAAGTCGAGGATGCTGTTCTGCCTGAGGGCTGCAATCGTGCCGGCAAGCACACCGCCGATCACCGCCAGGAGCAAGGCGTAGAAGCCGAGTTCCATCGAATAGGGCAGGCCCTTGCCGATCAGCTGCGCGACGTTGTTGTCCTTATAGATGTAGCTCGGACCGAAGTCGCCCGTCACCGCATTGCTGAGATAGTGAACATATTGGCGCCAGAGCGGCTGATCGAGCTGATAGGTCCTCATCAGGTTCGCCATCGTCTGCGGCGGGAGAGGACGCTCGAGATTGAAGGGGCCGCCGGGGGCAAACCGCATCAGGAAGAAGGATATGGTGACGACGATGAACAGCGTCGGCACCGCACTCGCCAGTCGGCGAAGGATGAAGGGGATCATGGACTTGCTCCGGAGGCGACGCGCGGGGGACCGCGCGTCGCCTCAGTTCGTTATTCGGCGACGCTCAGGAACCGGCTCAGGTGTTCGTTCGGCGCGTTGTCCTGCCAGCCTTGAACACGATCCGAGACGAGCCAGAGATCCGCCTGGGTCAGAAGCGGCGCGATCGGCTGTTCCTTCATCAACAGCGCTTCGGCCTCGTGGAGGATCTTCGAACGTTCGGCCGGATCCTGCTCCTCATAGGACTTCTTCATCAGTGCGTCGTATTCCGCGTTATCGAACTTGCCGTAGTTGAACGTCTTGTTCGTGCTGATGCTGAGAGCAAGGAAGTTTTCCGCGTCGGCATAGTCCGCGACCCAGCCGGCGCGGGCGACGTTGAACTTGCCGCCTTCCTGCAGGTACGCATAGTGCGACGAAACGTCGAGGTTCACGAGCGAGACCTTGGCGCCGAAGGTGTTCTTCCACATGTCGGCAACGGCGGTTGCGACGCGCTCGTGGTTCGGGTTGGTGTTGTAGCGGATTTCGATATCGAGCGGCTTGCCACCCTCGCCGTAACCCGCCTCCTTCATCAGCGCAACGGCCTGGTCTTCGCGGTCCAGCTGCGACATGTCGGCAAAATCGGCCTTGGAAGGCTCGCCATAGCTCTCGATGCCCGGCGGCACCATGGAATAGGCCGGGATCTGTGAACCACTATAGATTTCCTTGGCGATGAAATCGCGATCGACGGCCATCGACAGGGCTCGCCGCACGCGGACGTCGCTGTAGGGTTCCTGGCGCGTGTCGAAGGCATAATAGTAGGTCGCCAGCGTCGGCGAGACATGGACCTGATCACCGTAGGACTGACGCAGGCGGTCGATCTGGTCGGCGGAGAAGTTGTAGACGAGGTCCATTTCCTTGGCCTCGAATCGGCGGACGGAGGCCGCCTGGTCGTCGATCGGATAGAAGATCACCTTGTCGAGCTTGACGTTTGCCGCATCCCAGTAGTTCGTGTTCTTCTCCACCGTCAGGCTGTCGTTTGGCACGTGTGCGGTCAGCCGGAAGGCGCCGTTCGAAACCATCACGCCCGGCTTCACGAAATCGGTCCCGTTCTTTTCGACGCTCGCCTTGCTGACCGGAAGCGCGGTCTGGTGCGCCAGCAGCTCGAGGAAGAAGGGGGTCGGTCGCTCGAGGGTGATTTCGAGCGTCTTTTCGTCCACGACCTTCACCCCGAGCTGGTCGACCGGCAATTCACCCTTGTTGACCTTTTCGGCGTTCTTGATCGGGAAGAGAATGTTGGCGTATTCGGCGGCCGTCTTCGGATCCTCGACGCGGCGGAACGAGAAGGCGAAGTCCTCGGCCGTCACCGGCGAGCCGTCCGACCATTTGGCGTCGGCGCGCAGCTTGAAAGTATAGACGGTGCCGTCATCCGACAGATCCCAGGTTTCGGCGGCACCCGGCACGATGTTGCCGGCGGCGTCGTAGATCGTCAGGCCTTCATAGAGGTCCTTGACGATGAATGCCTCGATATTGATGGAGGTGTGCGCCTGATCGAGCGTCTGCGGCTCGCCGGCATTACCGCGGTGGAGTACCGCCTCGGCAAGCACCGGGCTTGCGCCGACGAGCAGCGAGCCGATGAGCGCGGCGGCACCAAGTTTGAGTTTCATTGAAGCCATTTGTCTGCTCCTTCCCCTCTTTTTGGGTTGTGTCGATCGCAGGAGAGAAGTGCAAATTCTCACCAAAGGCAAGGCGATTTGTGTGGGACCATTGCACTCACTTTTATAAAAGAAAAACCTGATGATCTCCCTGGTTGTATTTCACCTGCGATGGATTCCATCGCTTTTGCGACGTGGACGGCCAGCCGAATTATGCGCCCGGTAATGCCAACTGCAACGTTTTAGATTCGCAGCTGCCGCCGGCGAGATTGCCGCGAACCGACTGCCATGCAAACTTCATGAAACGAGACCGCACTTTACGTAATATGCCGAAAAATTCCGCCGCATTTCCGCAATCTTATTGCGCGTCGCCGTCTCACACGCCTTGGGGCACTTTTGCTCGCGGAAGCATTCGGCTCGCGCGGGGCGATGACCACGGCCACGGACCCAGACCACCACCAGAGGGCGAATTCCGCGATTTCCGGCGGTGCCATTCTTCATCCACAGTAAAAATGGCTGACGCACGTAAATCAAATGGGCGACGCGGCCGCCGGGCCCGTTGCCAAATGACCGGCATCAATTATTGTGCCGGTCACTACAGCGCCGCGCGTCTTGGTTGGACGCGCAAAGGTCGCTGCAGCACTTTGAGGTGCTGCATGTCTTTGTCCTTGAATAGAGGTAGAAGGCATGCAGTGGCGCTCTTCACGCCGGTTTCGCGGTGCCGGATCGTCTTTCGCCGGGCATCCGAAACGGACCGGGGAAGAGCCCGAACGCGCTTTCGCGGGCGAGACTTTCGCCCATCCATATCGCGGCGCCCGGAGTGAGGTGCCGGTCATCAGGGAGATTCGAATGGCATTGATCACGTTGCGGCAATTGCTCGACCATGCGGCGGAGAACGATTATGCGCTGCCAGCCTTCAATGTGAACAATCTCGAATACATTCAGGCGGTAATGCGCGCCGCCGATGCGACGGACTCTCCCGTTATCCTGCAGGCAAGCCGCGGCGCGCGCGCCTATGCGGGCGACGCCTTCCTGCGGCACCTGATCCTCGGCGCGGCAGAGGAATACCCCCATATTCCGATCTGTCTCCATCTCGACCACGGCGACCAGCCGTCGACCTGCATTTCAGCGATCACCAACGGCTTCACCTCGGTGATGATGGACGGCTCGCTCGAGAAGGACGGCAAGACGGTTGCGAGCTATGAATACAATGTCGCCGTGACCGCCGAGGTGGTGAAGATCGCCCATGCGGCCGGCGTTTCCGTCGAGGGCGAGCTCGGCTGCCTCGGCAATCTGGAGACCGGCGCGGGCGACAAGGAAGACGGACATGGCTTCGAAGGCAAGCTGTCGCGCGAGGAACTGCTGACCGATCCCGACCAGGCGTTCGATTTCGTGTCGAGGACAGGAGTCGATGCGCTGGCCGTTGCGATCGGCACGAGCCATGGCGCCTACAAGTTCACCCGCGCACCGGACGGCGACATCCTGTCGATCGACACGATCGCCAGGATCAACAAGAAGCTGCCGAACACGCATCTCGTGATGCACGGATCCTCTTCCGTTCCGGCCGATCTGCAGGAGCTTTTCAACGCCTATGGCGGCGAGATGAAGAAAACCTGGGGCGTGCCCGTCTCGGAAATTCAGAAGGCTATTCCGCTCGGGGTCCGCAAGGTCAATATCGACACCGACCTGCGCCTTGCCTTCACCGGCGAGATCCGCAAGCATCACCTGCAGCATCCGGACAATTTCGACCCGCGCAACTATCTGAAGCCGGCGATCGCGCACATGACGGAAGTCTGCAAGGAGCGTTTCGAAGCGTTCCGCGCGGCCGGCCAGGCTTCGAAGATCCGCGTCCTTCGGCTGCCGGAAATGGCAAAGCGCTACGCGGCCGCCTGACGGCCCCACAGCACCGCGTCTGATCAGGCGCATCAGACGCGCAAAAATCGCTCGAACGCTTTGAATTTCTGCATGTCACCTTAAACCGACGCGATTTACGATGACATGCAGTCGGGCAGAAAACACGATAAAGCCGCGTTCCCGAAAGGGCGCGGTTTTGCCTTTGTGTCACTTCATTGCCGGCGCCTCGTGTTCATAGAGCTGGTCCATGGTGAGCGAGGCCACCTCCGAAAGCCGTGACTGGCTCTTCACCCGACCACTGCCGAGTACCACGATATCGTCGCAGAAGGAGATCGTGCTGCGGTGGTGGCTGATGACGATCGTCGTGCGCCGCCCGGCCCGCAATTTCAGGGTCTCGACGATTGCCGCCTCCGAGAGGCCGTCGACCGCATTCGTCGCTTCGTCGAGGATCAGGACGGCCGGGTCGCGCAACAGGGCCCTGGCGAGGGCGATGCGCTGTCGCTGTCCGGCCGAAAGGCTGGCCCCCCGATAGCCGACAGTCGTTCCATAGCCTTCCGGAAACTCTTCGATGAAGCCATGCGCCTCCGCCAGCCTTGCCGCACGCTCCACCTCGGTGAAAGCGGCCGGCTGGCCATAGCAGATGTTTTCGAGGATCGTTCCGTCCACGAGTTCCAGGTCCTGGCTGGCGACGGCAATCTGGCGTCGCCACTGCCCCGGGTCGATTTCGCCAAGCGGCACGCCATCGACGAGAATGCGCCCCTCATCCGGTTCCACGAACCGGCACAGGAGATTGACAATCGTGGTCTTGCCGGCGCCGGAACGGCCGATGATCGCGGTCGAGCATCCGCTGCGGATTTCGAAATTCGCCGCGTGCAAAACCGTGGTTCGGCCGCCGGAGCCCGGATACCTGAAAGTCACCTTATCGAATTCGATGCGCTCGCCGAGACCCTCGACCGGCCGACTCCCGGACGGCGGCCTTGGCTTGTCGGAGGAGTCGAGCAGCCAACGCACCTCTTCCAGCGAGCCGCTCCAGCCCTGGAACTGACTCCAGGACATCTGCAGCGCCCGCACATGCGGCTGCAGCCGGTAAAGGAGAACGACGAAGGCGACGATCACCGGAAAGCTCACGCCGACGAGCCAGGCGCTGACGACCGCCGCCAGGAACAAGGCGGAATGGAGCACTTCGGTGAGCGGCGGCAACGCGCCCTGACGGGCTTGCAGCACGAAACCGGCGCGGCGGACGGCGTCGGAGGCGGCATCGAAGGCGGACTTCTCACGATCCTCCTGGCCGAAGACGCGGATCAGCCGTCCCGCATGCACGAGATGAAGCATTCGGGCCGCGAGCTCGCTGTTGAAGGAGGTCACATCGCGGCTTGGCCCCTTGAGCGTCGCGGAGAGCGCCGCATGCGCAAGCTGGACGAGGACGAGGCCGATCGCCACGAACAGGGTCATCTGCCAGGACAGAAGCAGAAGGAAGGCGAGCAGGATCACCGCGGCGCAGGCATTCACGATGGCCGAAAGTGCAGTTTGGACGGCATCGGACGCACGCCACGATTCATTGGAAATGATGTTGAGCAGACGACCGGGATTTTCCTGGAGGAAGAAGGGATATCCGATCCGAAGCAACTGGTCGGAGAGTGCGCTGCGAATGGCGTGGCTCGCCTTGCCATAGAGGAAGGTCGTCAGAATCGTATTCCCGAAGGCGAGCACGTTCTTGAGGCAGATCAGCGCCAGCACCGCGGCTGCAATGACCAGCAGCCTTTCGCCGTCGTCAAGGCCCTCCCCCACCTGCTGAAAGAAAGCGGAGATCCCACTGAGCCCGGAGCTATCGTCGTTCCCCGCGATGATGCCGAGCATCGGGATTATGAGGCCGATGCCGGCGCCCTCGAGCGTGGCACTCGCAAGACCAAGAAGAACGACCGCCGGCAGCAGTCGCCATTGCCGCCCGAGGGCATCGCGCAACAGCTGAAAGCCGGGCACAAACATTCGTAGCATTACGGACCTCGCTCCAGCCTCGACACCGCCTCGCCGACGTCGTGCAGTTCGGTAGGCGTCGCGCGGCCGGCAAGCCAGAGTCGTGCGAACCTCGCAGCCCCGGTGAGGTTCATCAGCACGATCGGCCAGTGGGAAAGCTGCAGATCGGGATCGAATCTCGGGCCGAAGAAAGTCTCGGCCAAAGCCGATCGCACTGTCCAGAAGAAATGCTTCACCAGCCATGGCGCCTTGAAGAGATGCTTCAGGCACAGGGCGCCGTTGCCCAGGCTATAGTTTCGGTGAAGCCTCTCGATCTCCGCACGGTCGCGCCGGCCATGATGATGGTATACCGTCATATCCGGCACGTATTCGACGGGGATGCCGAGCACGTAGGCACGCACGAGATAATCGGTGTCCTCCGCGGACTGCAGCGGCGCCCCCGCGCCGAAGCGTTCGTCGAAACGGCCGATGCGGGCAGCCACTTCGCTATGCATGGTCATGTTGCAACCAAGCACGAAGCCGCCGGGATGGACGTCCGGGGTAAACACCGCCGGCACCGGCGATCGTTTGACCGTGAAGGGCAGATCGCAATGATTGCCGAGCTCGACGCGCCCGCCCCGGACGACACGGTCACCCTTGGCGTAGTGCCGCTGCAAATCGCCGAGATAGGGCCGACCGACCTCGCAGTCGTCGTCGATGAAGACGAGGACGCGTCCGCGCGCCCGTTGCATGCCGGCATTGCGGGCAAAGGCAAGCCCCGGTCGGCCTTCCACGACGATGGTGATCGTCACTCGCGAGGCGGCAGCCATGCGGCGGAGCTCGTCCTGCGTTGCGTCCGTCGAGCAATTGTCGACCACCACGATCTCCGTTGTGATCGCGGGATGAGCGCGGCAGGTTTCTTCGATGGAGCGAATGCATGAGGCAAGCGCCTTCGCCCGATCGCGCGTGCAGACGATGAAGCTTGCAAATGGTGCCCGACCGGTCGGGGCCCGCGACGCCGTGCTCACGGCCTCGCACTGCTTCATCTCAATGTCGGAACGTCCGAATGCCATCTCACAGACAACCAAATCGAGGAAGGACCGTTGCGGCCGGCACCGACCGCAGATATTGCGCTAGATCGTCCGCCTTGCGGCTGGCGGCGAGCGAGAGGCGGCTGCACCAGGGTGCTCGGGAGGCGGGCAGCAACCCGTAGCGCTCGCGGCGGCGGATCAGCCCCCACTTCCCCGTTCGCGTCAGGAACTCATGCGTGAGCTCGGGACGGTTCTCATCGGCGATGAGCTGGTAAAGGAAGTAAAAGAAGCAGAGAAGGCCGTCCTCGTAGGCGCCTCGCGTCTCCGTCGGCTGGGCGGCGATCGCCCGCTCGACCTCGAGGATGAACAGCGCGAGCGATCGAATGCCGCTTGACGTGACGGAGAGCGCGATATCGCGAAGGGCGCTCGTATCGACGGAAAATCCCTGGCGTTCAAGGTTTTCGGCAACGATCTTCAGATGCGTCCGACGCATCTGCCGCTGGTGTTTGCTCGTGACGCTGCCCCCATGAATGCGATAGGCAATCAGGGCCTCATCGATCATCGCCAAGGGAAAGCGCCCGGCGATGCGCCGGAACAGATCGAAATCTTCGGCATGCGGATAGGCCGGATCGTAGACGAGCATGTCGTCCGGAATTACGCGGCGATTGAAGACCACCGTCGAATGGATGAAGATCGTGAAAAACGCCGAAAGAATGGGCAGGCTCGCTGCCCGATAGATCGGGTCGGGCTTGCCGCGAAGCAGTCGGCTGCCGATCAGCCTGTCGACACCCGTACCGCACATGGCCAAGCCAGGCTCAGCGTCGAACAGCGCCATCTGGCGCGAAAGGCGCATGGAATAGGCGATATCATCGGCATCCATGCGGGCGACGAACTCGCCGGTGGCAAGCCCCAGCCCTTCGTTCAGGGTAGCAATGAGGCCGCGGTTTTCCCGCGAGACAATAGAAATCCGCCGATCGGCCTGTCGATATCGCTCGATGATCTCAAGCGAACGGTCGGTCGATCCGTCATCGATCGCGATGATCTCAAGGTTCTTGTAGTCCTGGCGCAGAAGGCTTTCGAGCGCCAGCGGGAGATAGGCCTCCGCATTGTAAACGGGAAGCAGCACGGAAACCAATGGGGTGAACGTTGCTTGACTCATGTCCATCGCGTGTCCGAAACCTGGAGGGTCCCTCCACGCTCGACCGTTGCGCCTGGGTAGGCCGCGCTTGCGGCATCCGCCCCTGCGATGGCCGGGGCGCTGCCGGCTTGCCGCGCATAAGGGAAATGGCGCTTCAGCGCATTCAGCGGACTTTCGAAGGCGATCCAGGAGATCCAGGCGAGGAGCAAAGTGGCGGTGCCGGCGACTGCCAATCGCCCGGCGCCCTGCTCCGAGACATTGACCGGAATGAAAGCTTGCGCCTTGACGACCAGTGCAAGCGCGATGGCGTGGTAGAGATAGATACCATAGCTGATGCGCCCGAGTGCGGTGACGGGCGGAGCTTGGACCAAACGTCCGACATAGCCGCCAATGCCGCGCGAGCACGCGCCGACGAGCAGCGTCAGCGGCAGAAGCGGGAACACCTCAAGTCCGATCCAGACAAACCATTCGAGCACCGGCGTCGTCGCCACGCTCTTGAGCGGGAACAGGATCAGTGACACGACCAGGAGTGGCTTCCAAGAGCGCTCCGCCCATCGCGGCAGGGCTGCGCCGCCCGCTCGATGGGCCGCCAGCAGCGCACCCGCCGCCAAGGCATCCATCGAGGCAGGCGGCAACAGATCGCGCGCCAGCGTTGGCGTCCCGGTCACGGGCCAATAGAAGCGGAAAGCGAGCGAGCAGAGGACGACACCGACGCAGATCGTCGCGATCGAGCGTCGCGGCGCCACAAGCACGACCAGCGGCCAGACGATATAGAACTGCTCCTCGATGCTCAGGCTCCAGGTGTGGCAGAGAACCCAGGGCGTCCATGCATCCTGATGAGCATACCAGAAGTTCGACAGGTAGAGCGCGTGCCAGCCGAGCACCTTTCCGGAGGTCTCCAGGCCGGTAAGCCACACGGCTCCGAGAACTGCGAAATAGGGCGGAAAGATGCGCAGCGCCCGACGCGCATAGAAGGACTTCAGCGCCGTTGCCGGTTCGAAGCGCTGGTCGTCTCGTGCGTCCAGGAGCAGCCGCGTGATCAGAAACCCGCTCAGCACGAAGAACAGTCTGACGCCGATATGGCCCCAATGGGATCCGTCCGTCGCATAGAAATGCGCGTAAACCACCATCAGGACCGCGACGGCTCGAATTCCGTCGAGCTGCTGGTCGCGCGCAATCCGCATGCACATCCCCTTCGAGTCTGACCTTTTCCGGCTCCCGGCGTCGTCGCCGGCTTTGTCAAGAACGCTACCGGGCGGTGGGCTTGCGTCTCCTTGAATCGACCTCGGGAGTTGATTCAGGCTGCTATAGAGAGCGTTGCGGGCCTGATAAGGCGCAACGCTGAACAGTAAAAAACGGTCGGGGCAAATGTATGGTCGAATCAGGCCAAATTTTGGCTCCCGGTGCAAAGACTTGTCCTGGCCGAGCAAGAGAAATCGCCGGCGTTGTTCTCGGAACAACGAGTAAACGCAACAGTTGCATTTATCGCCACTTCAGATTTATACATTTCTAGTTGTATTAATTTTGGCAATGCGCGATATGACTGCGCCAGGAGTCACCATGCCGCAGGAAATCGGCGCTCAATTCTTGGGCTTAGGGCCAGGACCCTAGAAGGTTGGCGGCGTATTGATCCAGAGCAGGACGGTTTCACCATCGTGCCGGTTCGACCATGCATGGCGGCGACGGCTCGCGAAATAGAGCGAGTCGCCCGGGTTCAGATCGTAGAATTGGTCCCCCTCCAACACGAACTCGACACGGCCGGAGAGAACGTAGACGAATTCCTCGCCCTCATGCCCATAGGCGCCCTCGCTCGATGCACCGGGTGCCAGCACGAAGCGATGACAGTCCATTTGGTTCTGCCCCTCGGCGAGGACCTGGATCGTCACACCGGGGGTGGTCCGCGGCCACGTGCGCCACTCTCCGGCCCTGACGAGCGTCCTGTCGCGCAGTTCATCTTCACCGGCGAGGCTCGAGATTGTGGTCCCGAAATATTCTGCCAGGTTGTGCAGCACCGCGATCGACACGCCTTGCGACGTTCGCTCGAGTGTCGACAGCACGGACGCTGCGATTCCTATATCGCCTGCCACCTCTTCGAGCGTTTTTCCCGCCGCGTGCCTGAGGCTGCGCAATTTGCGGCCGACTTGCAAATCGACATTTCTCTCCTGGGCACCTGCTGAAACGGCCACCTCTTCGCCGGGAGCCTCCGCCTCCAGTGCCTCGCGGATCGCCGCCGGGTTCAGACCGCGCTCGGAGCGAAACCAGGAAATGCGTTTCAAGCGCTGAAGGTCGGCCTCCGTATATTGACGATGGCCTGTCGGCGACCGCTCCGGCACGACGAGGCCTTGCGTTTCCCAGAGCCTCAGCGTCGACGCCGAAACGCCGGCGAGCCTTGCCGCCTCGGCAACTTTGTAGCGGATGTCGTTGTCTCCGTTCATCTTTCCCTCGTGTCGCGTCGCCAGCGGCAATCCCACAGTTGACCCGGGGGCTGCCAAAGCGCCCATCAGGCGCCGTGTTCTCTTTATCAGCAAATTTGATTTGCATTCCCTTTCAAAAGATGTACCACTTCCCGACCGAAGTTGCAGAAAAAATGCAATTTATCTCACAAAGCCAAGGGACGACTGCAATGACCAGCCTGACAGACCGCAAGAATGCCGCCATATCCCGTGGCGTGGGAATGACCACGCAGATCTATGCCGATCGCGCGGAAAATGCCGAGATCTGGGATAAGGAAGGCAATCGTTACATCGATTTCGCCGCCGGCATCGCCGTCGTCAATACGGGCCACCGTCACCCGAAGATCATCGCCGCCGTCAAGGCGCAGCTCGATCGCTTCACCCACACCTGTCATCAGGTCGTGCCCTATGAAAACTACGTGCATCTCGCCGAACGGCTGAACGCGCTGGCCCCCGGTGACTTCGAAAAGAAGACGATCTTCGTCACCACCGGCGCCGAGGCGGTGGAAAATGCCATCAAGATCGCCCGCGCCGCGACCGGACGCCAGGCGATCATCGCCTTTGGCGGCGGCTTTCACGGCCGCACCTTCATGGGCATGGCGCTCACCGGCAAGGTCGTTCCCTATAAGGTCGGCTTCGGTGCGATGCCCGCCGACGTCTTCCACGCCCCCTTCCCGATCGAACTGCACGGCGTCGGCGTCGAGCAATCGCTCGCGGCGCTGAAAAAGCTCTTCGCCGCCGATGTCGATCCGGGCCGCGTTGCCGCGATCATCATCGAGCCGGTCCAGGGCGAAGGGGGGTTCTATCCGGCGCCGACGGCCTTCATGAAGGCGCTTCGCGAAATCTGCGACCAGCATGGTATTCTCCTGATTGCCGATGAAGTCCAGACCGGCTTTGCCCGCACAGGCAAGCTCTTCGCAATGGAGCATCACGACGTCGCGCCGGACCTCATGACCATGGCGAAAAGCCTGGCCGGCGGCTTTCCGCTTGCCGCCGTCACCGGCCGCGCCGAGATCATGGACGCGCCGGGCCCCGGCGGGCTCGGCGGAACCTATGGCGGCAGCCCGATCGGCATCGCCGCAGCCCATGCGGTCCTCGACGTGATCGAGGAGGAAGATCTGTGCGACCGGGCCAACCAGCTCGGCAACCGGCTGAAGCAGCGGCTTGCCGCGATCCGGGAAAAAGTCCCGGAAATCGTCGATATCCGCGGCCCGGGCTTCATGAACGCGGTCGAATTCAACGACACGAATACCAATCAGCCGAGCGCAGACTTCGCCAACAAGGTTCGGCTCAATGCCCTTGCGAAGGGTCTGATCCTGCTCACCTGCGGCGTCCACGGCAATGTCATTCGTTTCCTGGCGCCGATCACGATCCAGGATGAGGTCTTCGCCGAGGCTCTGGATATTCTCGAAGCTTCGATCCTCGAAGCGCGCAGTTGACCTGACGCCGGGCGACCGCTATCGCGGTCGTCCGGCTGGCAAAGCGGCGGCCACTTGCGCTTTCCTTACGGCGCCGCGCGTCTGAAAAGTACGCGGCGCTTTAAGGCGTGGGCCATCGGCTTGCCCGGAAGCAGAACAACAGCGCGCTTGTGGCGGCGGCAGGCACGCGGGAGGATACGTCATGGCCCTGACACCTGCACTTACCAAACACCTCCACGCGTCAGACCTGTTCGCTAGGCTCGACCATCTAGCCTGCCCTTTGGAGCCGTGGACTGGCCCGACCTTCGATGTCCTCAACCCATCGACGGGCGAATTGCTTGCCACTTTGCCGGACATGAGCACCGACGAGGCGCGCGCCGCAATCGACGCGGCCCAGTCGGCGCAGGCGCTCTGGGCGTCCAAGCCAGCCAAGGACAGGAGTGCCCTCCTGCGGCGCTGGCACGATCTGATCGTCGAGCACGCCGATGATCTCGCGTCGATCCTCACCGCCGAAATGGGCAAGCCGCTCGCCGAGGCGAAGGGCGAGGTCCTGCATGCCGCCTCCTATGTCGAATGGTATGCGGAGGAAGCCAAGCGCGTCTATGGCGAAACCTTTCCCGCGCCCGCCAACGACCGCCGCATGCTTGTCATCAAGCAGCCGGTCGGCGTCGTCGGCACCATTACGCCCTGGAACTTCCCGGCCTCGATGGTCGCCCGGAAGATCTCGCCAGCGCTCGCCGCCGGCTGCGCCATTGTCCTGAAGCCGGCGGAACAGACGCCGCTCGTCGCCGGTGCGATGTTCCTGCTCGCCGAGAAGGCGGGCTTCCCCGAAGGCGTCCTCAACCTCGTCTATGCCGCCGAGGGTGCGCCGATCGGCCGCGAGCTCTGCAGCAATCCGAAGGTCCGAAAGATCAGCTTCACCGGCTCGACCGAGGTCGGACGGCTGCTGATGCGGCAGTGTTCCGACCAGATCAAGAAGGTCAGCCTCGAACTCGGAGGCAATGCTCCGTTCATCGTCTTCGACGATGCGGATATCGACGCGGCGGTCGATGGCGCCATCCAGGCGAAGTTCCGCAATGCCGGCCAGACCTGCGTCTCGGCGAACCGCATCTATGTGCAGGCGGCGGTACATGACGCCTTCGCCGAGAAATTCGTCGCACAGGTGCGCGAGCTGACCGTCGGCGACGGTTTTTCCGCCGGCGTCACGATCGGCCCGATGATCGACAGCCACGCGATCGAGAAGATCGAGGCGCATGTCGCCGATGCGCTCGCCAAGGGCGCCGAACTGCGCTGCGGCGGCAAACGGATCGGCACGACGGGAACTTTCTTCAAGCCGACGGTGCTGACCGGCATTTCGCACGACATGCGCGTGGCGGAGGAAGAGACCTTCGGTCCGATCGCCCCGATCATCCGCTTCGAAAGTGCCGAGCAGGTGGTGGCCGAGGCGAACGATACGATCTATGGCCTCGCCGCCTATTTCTACGCGGAGAACCTGAAGCGCGTCTGGCATGTGGCCGAGGCGCTGGAATACGGCATGGTCGGCATCAATACCGGTCGCATGTCCTCCGAGGCCGCCCCCTTCGGCGGCATCAAGCAGTCCGGCATCGGCCGCGAAGGCTCACGCCATGGGCTCGAGGATTATCTCGAGATGAAGTATCTCTGCATGGGCAATATCTGAGCCGGCGATCCTCTCGCACGCCCCCTTGAAATTCTTGCTGCGGCTTGCCAATTGGGGCCGCAAACGATGGAGCGGGATCAGCCAGCTGAATGCCGCCCTCGCAACTTCAAACGCAATTTCCGGAGGTCCGCAACGCGATGAGTGAAGTCGAAATGTCCGTAGAGAAGCACGTCTTCGAAGCCGACGTGGCGAAACTGCTGCACCTGATGGTGCACTCCGTCTACTCCGACAAGAATGTCTTTCTCCGCGAACTGATTTCGAACGCGGCGGACGCCTGCGAGAAGCTGCGCTACGAAGCGATCGTCGCACCCGACCTCCTCGGCAGCGATCCGGCTCCGCGCATCGCATTGACCCTTGACGAGGAGAACGCCCGCCTGATCGTCGAGGACAACGGCATCGGAATGAGCCGCGACGAACTCGTCGAGTCCCTCGGCACCATCGCCCGCTCCGGCACGCGCGCCTTCATGGAGCGCATCGAAGCCGCCCAGAGCAGGGATGGCGCCCAGCTGATCGGCCAATTCGGCGTCGGCTTTTATTCCGCCTTCATGGTCGCCGACAATGTCGACGTCGTCTCCCGCCGCGCCGGCTCGGACAAAGCCTGGCACTGGGCATCGGACGGCAAGGGCAGCTACACGGTTTCCGCCGTCGACCTCGCAGATGCGCCGGCCCGCGGCACGCGGATCACCCTGCACCTGAAGGATGACGCCAAGACCTATACCTCGCGTTGGACGGTGGAGCGCATCGTCAAGGATCAATCGGGTCACGTGCCGGTGCCGATCTCGATCATGGAGAAGCCCGGTGCGGAGCCGGCGCAGGTCGCCGACGGCACGGCGCTCTGGACGAAGCAGAAGAGCGAGATTTCCAAGGAAGACTATACGGACTTCTACCGGGGCGTCGCCGGGCAGTATGACGAGCCGGCGCTGACCGTGCACTTCCGCGCCGAGGGCCGCCACGAATATACAGCGCTTGCCTTCGTGCCGGGCTCGAAGCCCTTCGATCTCTTCGACCCGGACCGCAAGGGCCGCATGAAGCTTTACGTCAAGCGCGTGTTCATCACCGACGAGGCGGATCTGCTGCCGCGCTACCTGCGCTTCGTGCGAGGACTGGTCGACACGGCCGATCTGCCGCTCAATGTCTCGCGTGAAATGATCCAGGAAAGCCCGCTGCTCGCCAATATCCGCAAGGGCCTGACGAACCGGGTGCTGACGAGCATCGAAAAGCTCATCGACAGCGATCCGGACGCCTTCGCCAAGCTGTGGGAAAACTTCGGCAGCGTCATCAAGGAAGGCATCTACGAGGATTTCGAGCGACGAGCCCAACTGCTGGCGCTTTCCCGCTTCCTGACGACCGCTGCCGAGGACAAGCCGCGCGCCTTGAGCGACTATGTCAAGGACATGAAGGACGGCCAGGCGGCAATCTATTACCTGACCGGGGAAAACCTCGCGCAACTGAAGGCATCGCCTCAGCTCGAAGGTTTCCGCGCCCGCGGCATCGAGGTGCTGCTCCTGACCGATCCGGTCGACAGCTTCTGGGTGACGACGGCGCCCGACTTCGACGGCAGACCCTTCAAGTCGATCACGCAGGGCGCGGCCGACCTCGCAGCCGTGGCCAAGGAGAACACAACCGCCGCCTCGCCTGCGGCGAGCCCGTCGGTCACCGATTTCGTGGCTTTCGCCAAGGCGACGCTCGGCGAGGCTGTCTCGGATGTCAGGATCTCCGACCGCCTGACGGAGAGCGCCGTCTGCCTCGTGGCGCCGGAACATGGACCGGACCGCCAGTTGCAGAAGATGCTGCAGGGCGCCGGTCGCATCGACGATACGGCAAAGCCCATTCTCGAAATCAATCCCGGCCATGCCTTGATTGCCGCCCTCGCCGCCGGCCCGTCGGACGACCAGACCTTCCGTGAAGACGCTGTCAAGCTGCTCTTCGATCAGGCACGTGTACTCGACGGCGACAAACCGGAAGATCCGCGCGCCTTCGCCGAGCGGTTGTCGCGCGTGTTCGATCGGGCTTTGAAGCATTGATGCGGAAATGCGGGCGAATTCCGCCCGCACTCAACGATTCATCTCTGCCTGGCTATCGCTCTACAGCGCCGCGCGTCCTCTCGGACGCGCAAAGGTCGCTGTAACTCTTTGAATCTGGCATCGAGCTTTCCGAAAATCGAGTACGATTTTCGGGCCGATCCGCTAGCCGGGCGGCTCTGCTGTCCCGGTATCGGAGCCGAGGTGGGACGCGTATTTGAGCTGGAACTCGCTCGAGAGTATCATGCCCAAGGCCACGCTTTCCCGGGTTATCGTGCCTCCGCTTAGCGTCTTGGCGTAGCTGTCGAGGCCGTCTGGGTCGGCCGCGCGGCCCAGAATCAGGAGATATAGGAAGCTGACGTAGGATCGGTCGGTCAGACCGAAGGTTGCATATCGCCCGTTGAACTCGTCGGATTTCATCAAGGCGATGGTCATGGCCGCGACAGTTGTTTCGCTCTTCTCCAATGCGTCCACCCAGCGCTCCATCTCTTCCGGGTCGCCCTGCCGCCCAAGCACAAGGCAGAAGGCAAAACGCGCCTGTCGGACCGCCAGCGGATCGGACGTCCTGCTTTCCGCCATGTCACAGTCTCTGCGCGGAACCGGTATCGGGCGTTTCCCGCGGATAAGATCCCTGACCGCAATGTAGGCCGGCTTTGGTTCCCCTAGTGTCCAGCCACCATCGCCCTTCGCGACCAGGCGTACCAGGCCCATGTAGGCCTCGAAGCCGGGAGCCCAATAGGTCTCGTCCAGCAGTTCGTAAATATGCGCGGCCTCCACCTTGTACTTTCCCTCAAGCTCCCGGATGCGCATCATCGCCTGTTTCAGTCCGTCGGCTTGCTGCTGTTCGCTGCGCTGGCTTCCATAGGGATTGTTGAACTCGGTGACCCAGATCGGGTGGCCGTAACGTGCGAGTTCCTTGAAGGCCCATTCCGGGTCTTCGCCATACATATGCCAGACGGAAATATCCCATTTGATTCCGTCCTGCCGCATCCGTTCAAAGGCGCCGAGATGTCCCCAACCGGCCGTGCCGATCGCTTTGCGGATCTGTGGATCGACCTCCGTCATGCCGTCCGACAAACCCTTCAGTACCGCACTGACCTTCGCCCAGCGCGGCCCATAGTAGTCCAGGGGTGCCACGCCGCCGGCAGGGCCCCACTCGCAGGGATACTGGCTGCCGTCGTCGCGCTTTTCGCAAGGTTTGATGATGGCATGGTTTTCCATCTCGTTGCCGAGCTCCCAGACGCGGATGTCGTCCTTGAACTGTGAGGCGAGTGTGACGGCGAACGCGCGGGCCTTATTGTAGAGCTCGTCGGCGCTGTCCTTAGCGAGATCGACATTGCTCGGGGTGATCACAGGAAGAATATCTATCCCGCGGGCCTTTCCTTCCTTCACAAGTCGGCCCAAGTCCCGCGCCTTCCCAACATCGGGAATGTTCACGCGGTAGGACTTCATCCCGAGATCCCTGACAATATCGAGCTGCCGTTCAATTCCGACGCCGGGATAGGCGGTGAACGGATGACCGTTGACGCCCCAGAGAATGTCCGCGGAGGCCGGGGCGATCGTAGCCAACAGACACACTGTTCCGACTGCCAGTCGAGCGAACATACTCGTCTCCCTCTCGCTGCGCAGCCTGGAGCATGCCGCCTCTCACCCGGCGCGGCAATTTGCCGGAATTGAGAATCCGACCGCTTTTGCTACCACTTTCGACCCATTGGATAGCTCGTACGGACAGTGACTGCCGGATCATTTTATCGGCATCACTGCGGGGTTCCGCAGCGCAGCCTCTGCCATATCGCCGCCGCTCGACGACCGTAGCGGCGTTGACCAAGCGGGGCATCGTGTACGCTGCGGCACAGCTTGCCGCCCATCTGCGGCAGTTTGCCGAAATGGCCGAACGGGCCGCCCCGCTACCTCTTTCGTTGGTCATTCCTATCCAATTTTCCGCCGGAGCCCGGCACGATCACCGCCTTTGGGTACATGGTTACCATCCGGCACTGCCTATAGAGTGTTTTGCTCCGCGTATTTGGAACCATGGCCCCATGCATATCTCGATCGTCGGTATTTTGATCTGCGTGGGGATATTGCTAATCGGAGCTTATTGCCGGTCCCCCCTGATCATCGGACTGATCGTTTCGCTGGCTTTCGGCGCGACAGCATTTGTGACGCTCGTCGCAATCGGGGGGTCGTCGCCGCTGATCTATACCTTCTTTGCTGCCCTTCTGATAACCGCCGTCATTACCAGACGGCGGTTTCCGCGGGAGATCGGCAACACATTCGGAAAGATTCGACCGCTCTGGGTGCTTTGCGGTCTGATGACATATTCCGTGGTCGGTGCGTGGTTGTTTCCACGCCTTTTCGCGGGACAGACGAGCGTCTTCGTTCAGTCCACGATGCGTCGTGGCATCGTCGAGGCTTCGCTTGCGCCTGTTTCGGGCAACATCACGCAAACCGGATATTTCGTTCTGGGGGGGCTCACCGCCATCGCTCTGTGCGTCCTGCTTCTGAAGGAAGACAGGATGGACGCTGTTCGGCGCAGCTTTCTTCTCTTGTGTGGTTTTCACGCCGGGATGGGGTTGCTCGATTTGATCGGCAAAGTCGCAGGCGCCGGCGATATTCTTTGGCCCATCCGTACCGCCAATTACGCCATGCTTACCGAGGTCATGGAGGGTGGTTTCTGGCGCATCACAGGCGCCAATTCGGAGGCGTCGTCCTTCGCAGGGGTCTCGCTCATCTGCCTTGCCTTCTGTTACGTCTACTGGCGCGAAACCAAATCGCGACTGGCGCAGGGACTGGCCGCGCTGCTGCTCGTCCTCGCCCTCCTCTCCACGTCGTCCACCGCCTATGTGGGATTGACGATTTTGGCCATGCCCGTTGCGCTTTCCATCCTCCGGTCCTTCCTGTCGGACCGCATCGACAGCGACGAGATCCTGATCATCGCGTTGCTTGGTGTTGCTATTGTCACAATCCTGGCAGTCATCCTTTACCACAGTGAATTTTTTGCTCTGTTCGTCCGCCTCATTGATTCCATGGTTCTCAACAAGGCTAGTTCTGCCTCCGGCCAGGAACGGGCCTACTGGAACATCAAGAGTCTGCAAGCCTTCGCGGACACCGGCGGTTTCGGCGTCGGCCTTGGCAGTTCGCGCGCGTCGAGCTGGCCGATCGCGGTGGTTTCGCAACTGGGCCTCGTCGGCGGGGTGATGATGGCCACGCTGCTGATGATCTTGGTGCGGGGCATGGGCCGTCTCAAGCCTTACCTCGATCCCGAGACGAACGCCGTCGTCTCAGGCGTACGGGCTTCCGCTTTGGCGTCTGCCCTCTCTGGCACATTGATTTCCGGGACTGCCGATCCAGGCATGTTCTTCTTTATTGCTTTTGCGGTCATCTCGGTGAGCAAGGTTCATGCGCGCAGGGAGAGAGATGCACGCTTGCGCGTTCCGCAGCTTAGCCGCCCTGCGCCTGCCGCACCCGCCGGGCCAGCCGGCCGCTCATCGCCGAACACGCGCGCAGCCAGCGCGCTTTACCGACCGTGAAACGTTAACGCATCGGCCCGAAAATCGTACCCGATTATCGGAAAGCTCGATGCGCAGATTCAAAGAGTTACAGCGACCTTTGCCCGTCTGAAACCGTCTGAAAAGACGCGCGGCGCTGTAATGTGGCCAACCGCACGGTCAGCCCCCCACGCGTCGAAGGGATTTCCCGTACTTTAACAGAACCTACACCAAACTGACATTTCGCCTTCACGAAACGCGGCTATCGCAGGGTCGTACCGATCATCGGTCTCCCCACAAGAGGACCTGCACGCCCATGTTTCAGTTGAAGGATGTCACTCGCCGGTTCGGCAAGAAAACCGCCGTCAGTTCGGTCAGTTTCGACATCCCCCAAGGCCAAATGGTCGGCATTATCGGTCGTTCCGGTGCGGGCAAGTCGACGCTCTTGCGCATGATCAATCGTCTCGTCGACCTCTCTTCGGGCTCGATCGTATTCGGCGGCGTCGAGGTGTCCTCGCTCAAGGGTGCGGCCCTGCGCAATTGGCAGCGCGATTGCGCGATGATCTTCCAGCAGTTCAACCTCGTGCCGCGCCTCGACGTGCTGACCAACGTGCTGCTCGGCCGGCTCAATCACCGCTCGACGGTATCGAGCATTCTCAACCTGTTCAGCCGCGAAGAACGCATCATGGCGATCGGCGCGCTCGAGCGGCTCGGCATCGAACAGACGGCTCTGCAGCAGGCCGGCACCCTTTCCGGCGGGCAGCAGCAACGCGTGGCGATCGCCCGTGCGCTAATGCAGCAGCCGAGGGTGCTGCTCGCCGACGAGCCGATCGCTTCGCTCGACCCGCTCAATGCCAAGATCGTCATGGACGCGCTGCGCGACATCAGCGAACGGGACGGCATTACCGTCGTCACCAATCTGCACACGCTCGATACGGCGCGGAACTATTGCGAGCGCATCATCGGCATGGCGCAGGGTCGCGTCGTGTTCGACGGGCAACCGAACGATCTGACCGCCGCGGCCGTCGCAGAGATCTATGGCGCAGACACCCCGATCGAGGAGTCGATGACTTCGACCAGCATCAATATTCCCGCGGCGGTTCCGCAGGAACAAACGGCATCGGCCGGCTTCAAGCCGCTGGCACTGGCCGGCACCTGACGCCCGCCAGGATCGAGCGCCCGCGTCAAGGGCACCTCAATAAAACCGATAGTCATCCGGCGCGGCCGGAAAAACGGGAGACGAACCTCATGTTGAAGAAAGCTCTTCTTGGCGCCGTAGCGCTCTTTGCCCTCGTCGGCCATGCCCGGGCCGAAGATCTCAAGGAATTCCGCATCGGCATACTCGGCGGCGAAAACGAAGCGGACCGCCTGCGCAACTTCCAATGCATGATCGACAAGCTGCCGGCGGCAATCGGCGTCGAAAAGGTTTCGCTGTTCCCGGCCGCCGATTATGACGGCGTCATCCAGGGTCTGCTCGGCGGCACGCTAGACTATGCCGAACTCGGCGCGTCCGGCTATGCCAAGATCTACCTGGCCAAGGCCGATGCCGTCGAGCCGATCCTGACGACGGTCCAGACCGACGGCTCGACCGGCTATCACTCGATCATGGTCGCCCGCAAGGATTCCGGCATCACCAAGCTCGAGGACCTCAAGGGCAAGAAGCTCGGCTTCGCCGATCCGGATTCCACCTCGGGCTACCTCGTTCCCCTCGTCACCCTGCCGGAAGCCATCGGCGCGCCGGTGAAGGAATTCTTCGGCGAGACCGGTTTCGGCGGCGGCCATGAGAACCTCGTCCTCGAAGTCGTCAAGGGCAATTTCGATGCCGGCACGACCTGGGGTTCGGGCGTCGGCGAATTCAAGGACGGCTATACTTCGGGCAACCTGCACAAGATGGTCGAGAAGGGCATTCTCGATATGAACGACCTCGTCGAGCTCTGGAAGTCCCCGCTGATCCCGAACGGCCCGATCGTCGTGCGCTCCTCGATGAACGACGACATGAAGGCGAAGTTCAAGCAGTTCATGATGAACCTGCCGAAGACGGACGCCGCCTGCTTCTCCGCCATCCAGGGCGGCGACTTCACCGGTTTTGTCGAAGTCAATAGCGACTTCTACAAGCCGATCATCGACGCTCGCAAGGCGACGATCGGCGGCTGATCGTCAATCCTTCCACGCCGGGCCGGCCGCATCTGCGGCCGGCAGTCGATTATCCAGCCGGCCTTGGGGATCCCGCTCAACGCGGGGCAAGAGGGAGTGCGGGCGGTTTCTTCGCCCAGCCTTCCGCGTCTCAACTTATCCAGAGGCCGGCGTTCGCCGAGAATCCGATGGCCACCTCCATGCTATCCAGCCAGTTAAGCGAAAACGGCGCTCTTGTGGACCGTCACTGGCAAGAGCTCAACGCCCGTCGGCGCCTTTACACCTGGGCCGGCCTTGCAGCGCTTGCGGTGGCGCTCTTTGCCTCACTCTGGTTCGCCAACGGCTCGAATGCCGGCAAGTTCTTCGAACGCCTGCCGCATTTCTTCGATTTCGTTGGCGATCTGATGCCGCGCGACGGAATGGAGGTCGTCCGGGCCATGTTCGATCTGCCGTCGCCCTATGACGACGGCAGCTTCAAATACAACTATCCGGACGGCCGGCTCTATCTGACCGACAGCATCTACATCCCTGAATACTTCCACAAGATGCTCGAGACGGTGAACATCGCCATCTTCTCGACGGTGATCGGGGCCTTCTTCGGCTTCATCCTGTGCTTTCTGGCCGCGCGAAACCTCATGCCCAATCCATGGATCCGCGGCGCGGTGCGCCGGATAATGGAGGTGCTGCGCGCCTTTCCCGAGGTGGTGATCGCCGGCTTTTTCCTGGCAATCCTTTCGCTCGGACCCATTCCCGCCATCGCCGCGGTTTCGATCCATACGATCGGTGCACTCGGCAAGCTGTTCTTCGAGGTGGTCGAGAATGCCGACATGAAGGCGGAGGAGGGTCTGCGTGCCGTCGGCGGCAACTGGATAGAGCGCGTCTGGTTCGGCATCGTGCCGCAGGTTCTCCCGAATTTCATGAGCTACTTTCTGCTGCGCCTCGAGATCAATGTTCGAGCCTCGACGATCATCGGTGCGGTCGGTGGGGGCGGCATCGGCGAAGTCCTGCGTCTGTCGATCGGCCAGGGGCATCAGGCAAAGACACTGGCGATCGTCATCCTGCTCTTCGCGACGATCTGCGCCGTCGATCAGTTTTCCGCATGGTTTCGCCGCCGCCTCGTTGGCGACCAGGCCTTCCAGCTTACGCAATAGGAGCGCGCCATGATTGCCTCGACCAAGCCCGGCGCGCGTGAAATGGAAGCAATTGCGGCCCGTCACCCGCATCTCTTGCGGCCGACTACCCGTTGGAAAGCCATTCTGATCGGTGCCGGCCTGGTACTGTATCTGGTTCTCAGCTGGTGGTTCTTCTCGATCGGCCACGTGCTTGCCAACGCGAACTGGGGTATCGCCGGAACCTATCTCGCCGACTGGGTATCCTACGAGATTCGCCCGGATATCACGATAGCGCGTGACGGTACGATGAGCGTCTCGTATCAGCGCAATTCGCCGCTCGGAAAGAATCCGAACCCGGAATGGGTCTCGCTCGACAAGCAGACGGTGACGCGCAGCGTCGAGACGCCGGCGGCCGTGCCGCAGGCGCCAAAGCCGAAGACAACTTCCTCCTTCAGTTTCATGGCGCCGAACGCGTCGCTTGGCGGAAGCCAGAACGATGCCGAGCAGCCTGTTGAAACGACCCGCACCGAAGAGGTCGTTACACGAGCGGTCATAACCTATGACCGCTCGACGCGAATCGAGGTCGCCGACAGGCTGGTGCGGGCCACCCATGCCGGAGAGACCTTCACCATGGCGGTCGACGGCGCCGACGTAGTGACGCCGCAAGATCCACTACCAGGCTGGGCGAAACAGAAGCGGCCGGGCGAAAAGATCACGCTCTCCTTCGGTCTGACCGGTTGGGCGGAGGTCGAAGGCGGCGAGGTCTCGATCCGCAACCGCTTTTTCGGCTGGGCGAACTTCCTGTTCGACACCGAGTCGCCGTTCTTCGGGAAGCCCTACGGCGAAGTGGTATCACTGATCCTGTCGGGCGACCGGATCGACCCGACGCGCTCCAATCTCGGGCTCGCCTGGGACAACATTCTTTATAATGCCGAATGGCAGCATCTCGACGTCTGGACCAAGCTCCTTCAGACGATCGTCATGGCCTTCGTCGGCACCCTTTTCGCCTCGCTGGTCGCCTTTCCGCTCTGCTTCCTGGCGGCGCGCAACATCACGCCAAACCGCGTCACCAATCAACTCGTCAAACGCTTCTTCGACTTCCAGCGCTCGGTCGACATGTTCATCTGGGCGCTCTTCTTCACCCGCGCCTTCGGACCCGGACCGCTCGCCGGCATCTCGGCGATCTTCTTCACCGACACCGGCACCCTCGGCAAGCTCTACTCCGAGGCCCTCGAAAACATCGACGACAGGCAGCGCGAAGGAGTCAAATCCGTCGGCGCCGCGCCGATTGCGGTGCAGCGCTTCGGGGTACTGCCGCAGGTTCTGCCTGTGTTTGCCAGCCAGGCGCTCTATTTCTGGGAGTCGAACACGCGTTCGGCCACGATCATCGGCGCCGTCGGCGCCGGGGGAATCGGGCTCAAGCTCTGGGAAGCGATGCGCACCAATTCGGATTGGGAAAATGTCGCCTATATGGTGCTTTTGATCTTGATGGTTGTCTTCTTTTTCGACAGCATCTCGAACGCGTGCCGCTCGCGGCTGGTGGGAGGCAAGGTGCACTGATAGGCTTTCGCGCTTTGGCATCAGGATGTTGTCACGCAAATCAGCTAGCTGCGCAACTCACCCCGCGAATAGCTCATTGCCGCAGGTCGCGGCAATTCGATACGGAAAGTGAAGCCCGTGCGTTACGCAATCTACTTCGCGCCGCCGGCCGATGACCGGCTGTCGCTGACGGCAGCCCATTGGCTCGGCCGAGACGCCTTCACCGGTGGCGCCCTGGCATGGCCGGAAGACCCTGTTTTCACGCCCGAGCGGCAGCTTGCCCTGACGGCCGAACCGCGCCGCTACGGTTTCCACGGCACGTTGAAGGCGCCTTTCGCACTCGCGCCGGGCCGCAGCGAGGCCGAGCTGATTGCCGCTTTCGACGAATTTGCCGCCGAGACCGAGTCCTTCGTCGTGCCGGAAATCGCGCTTCACCAGCTCGGGCCTTTTTTCGCCTTGATCGCAAAGGAGGATTGCCCGCCGCTCCGCAACCTGGCTGCACAGGCCGTGCGGCGCTTCGAGCCCTTCAGGGCGCGGCTTTCGGAAGCGGATATCGCGCGGCGGAACCCGGAGAGCTTGACACCGCGCCAGCGGGAATACCTCGCTGCCTGGGGTTACCCATATGTTTTCGAGGAGTTCCAGTTTCATCTCACGCTCACCGGACCGGTGCCGGAGGAGATGCAGGATCTCGTGCGGGAAACGCTCGAAGCCGCTTTCGCCGAATTCATCGGCAGGCCGCTTGCCATCGACACGATTGCGCTTTTTGCCGAGACCAGCCGCGGCACGCCCTTTACCGTTCATTCCCTGCTGCCGCTCGGCAGCGCATCCACACGAAAGATCGCATGACATGAGCAATGAACAGGTTCTGACCAATGCCCGCATCGTCCTGGAAGATCGCATCGTCGACGGTTCGGTGCAGATCCGAGACGGTCGGATTGCCGACATTTCGGAAGGTGCAAGCCGCGCCGGCGAGGATTTCGAGGGCGATTATCTGCTGCCCGGCCTGATCGAGCTCCACACGGACCATCTGGAGGCGCACTATTCGCCGCGGCCGGGCGTGCGATGGCTCAAGATCGCCGCCCTCCAGGCCCATGACGCGCAGGTCGTCACCTCCGGCATTACCACGGTATTCGACTGCCTGCGGCTCGGCACCGACGAGGACAACGGTTTCCCGAAGGGCGAGATGCGCAGCATGGCCGATGCGCTGGCAAAGGCCAAGGACGAGGGGCGCCTCAGAGCCGACCACCTGATCCACCTGCGCTGCGAGGTGTCGACCGCCGATGTTCTCGATCAGTTCGAGGACTTCCAGAACGATCCGCAGGTCAGGCTGGTATCGCTGATGGACCACGCGCCCGGCCAGCGCCAATTCCAGACGATGGATCAATACACGCTCTATTACAAAACCAAGCGCGGACTGTCCGACGAGGCATTTGCCGCCTTCGTCGAGCGCCAGCTGGCGCTCTCCGCCCGCTATGCCACACCCCACCGCACGGCGCTTGCCGAGGCCTGTATACTCCGCGGGATCGCCATCGCCAGTCATGACGACGCGACGACCGATCATGTCGAGGAGTCGATCGGCTATGGCGTCCGCCTGGCGGAGTTTCCGACGAGTTTCGAGGCGGCGGAAGCCTCGCACCGCGCCGGCCTCAGCGTGCTGATGGGCGCGCCGAATGTCGTACGGGGCAAGTCGCATTCGGGCAACATTGCCGCACGAGACCTGGCCGAGTGCGGCGTGCTCGACGTGTTGTCTTCGGATTATGTGCCGTTCAGCCTGATCCATGCGCCCTTCGTGCTCGCCGACGAGATCGAGACGATCGACCTGCCGAAGGCGATCGCCATGGTCACCGCAACGCCGGCGCGTACCGTGGGGCTCGACGACCGCGGCCGGATTGCGATCGGGCTGCGGGCCGACATCGCCCGCGTCCATCGGCGCGAGGGTGTTCCGGTGGTCCGCTCCGTCTGGCGTGAAGGGAGGCGTGTCGCATGATTGGACAAGAAAAAAGTCGCGGGACTCTCATTGCCGTAGTCGGTCCGAGCGGGGCCGGCAAGGACAGCGTCATGGGTTTTGCCGCCAGCCATTTCGCAAATCGGCCGGATATCCTCTTCGTCCGGCGGGTGATCACGCGGCCTTCGGACGCCGGCGGCGAAGTGCATGAAAGCGTCTCTGCCGCGGAGTTCGAGGAGATGCACCGATGCGGCGCATTCGCCGTCTCGTGGCAGGCGCATGGCTTGAGCTATGGCGTTCCGCGGGAGATCGCCGCCAAGGTCGCAAGCGGCATGATCGCGATCGTCAACGGCAGCCGCACGGCCTTGCCGGCCTTCCGCGCCGCATTCGGTGAGATTTCGGTGGTGCTCGTTACGGCGGAGCCGCCGGTTCTCGCCCGGCGCCTCGCAGAGAGGGGACGCGAAAGCGAGGCGGACGTGCTGCGCCGCCTGACGCGCCAGGCGCCCGAAATCATCGCTGGCCCAGACGTGACGGTGATCGACAATAGCGGCCGGCTTGAGGTCGCCGGAAACCGCTTCGTCGCACTTATCGAGCGCTGCTTGTCCGAGATGCATCATCCCGCCTGAGAAATGCGTCGGCCCTCGACGGCGCCGCGCCGTCTCCGACGCTCGCCGCAACAAGTCTGATTTCGAAGCCCCGGACCCAAGCGGTTCCGGGGCTTTTCCTTTTGGCTCCTCGCCTGCCCCGCGCCATCCTACCTCCGGTCCGAGGGCGCGATTTTCTTCTTGCAGCCCTCGCGTTATGTATATACATTATGCTGCATCAGGGAGGCGGAACGGATGAATGCAAGCGAAATCGCCGGCACGAAACGGACGAGCCTGTGGCGCAATCTGCGCCTGGCGACGTTTCGTGAGGATCTAGGTCCGCTTGGCGTTGTAGAAGATGGCGCCGTCGCTGTTCGGGAAGGCCGGATCGTCTTTGCGGGCGCCGAAGGCGAGCTGCCATCGGACCTTTTCAAAGCCGACGACGTCGTCGATTGCGATCGCCGCTGGATGACGCCGGCCCTCATCGACTGCCACACGCATATCGTTCACGGCGGCAACCGCGCCCGCGAGTTTCAGCTGCGGCTGGAGGGCGCGACCTACGAGGAGATCGCAAAGGCCGGCGGCGGCATCGCTTCCACCGTATTGGCGACGAATGCACTCTCGGTCGACGAACTCGTCGACGTGGCGCTTCCACGGCTCGACGCCCTGCTCTGCGAAGGCGTTTCGACGGTCGAGGTCAAATCCGGTTACGGCCTCAATATCGATGCCGAGCTGAAGATGTTGCGTGCGGCGCGGCAATTGGAGAAACGCCGTCCCGTACGCATCG
Source organism: Sinorhizobium alkalisoli (assembly GCF_008932245.1). Classification (NCBI taxonomy): domain Bacteria; kingdom Pseudomonadati; phylum Pseudomonadota; class Alphaproteobacteria; order Hyphomicrobiales; family Rhizobiaceae; genus Sinorhizobium; species Sinorhizobium alkalisoli. The sequence continues at coordinate 1,665,639 of NZ_CP034910.1, forward strand.
TCACCAGCTATCTCGCCGCTCACGCCACGCCCCTGGAATACAAGGGCCGGAACGGTGCCTACATAGATGAGGTCGTCCTGCCCGGTCTCGACCGTGCCCAATCCGAGGGCCTCGTCGACGCGGTCGACGGGTTCTGCGAGGGCATTGCCTTCACACCGGCGGAAATCGCACGCGTCTTCTCCCGGGCGACGGCGCTCGGACTCCCGGTCAAGCTCCATGCTGAGCAGCTTTCCGATCTCGGAGGAGCCAAGCTTGCCGCCTCCTATGGCGCCCTCTCGGCGGATCACCTCGAGTATCTCGATGCCGAAGGGGCCGCCGCCATGGCGGAGGCGGGAACCGTCGCGGTCCTGTTGCCAGGCGCTTTCTACACGCTCCGCGAAAGGCAGTTGCCGCCGATCGAAGCGCTTCGCGCTGCCGGCGCACGCATTGCCGTCGCCACGGACTGCAATCCGGGCACCTCACCGCTGACCTCGTTGTTGCTGACGATGAACATGTCGGCCACCCTCTTCCAACTGACTGTCGAAGAGTGCCTGGCGGGTACCACCCGCGAAGCGGCGCGTGCACTCGGCATTCTGGATGAGACCGGCACGATCGAAGCCGGAAAGTCCGCCGACCTTGCAATCTGGAACATCGATGAACCGGCGGAACTGATCTACCGCATCGGCTTCAATCCCCTGCACGAGCGCGTATTCAAGGGTGAAAGGACCCTCCGATGAGCATCATCCTCAAACCCGGTTCGGTTCCGCTCAGGGACCTGCAGACGATCTTCTGGACCGGCGAGCCGGCGCGGCTCGATCGCGCCTCCGACGCCCCGATAGAGAAGGCAGCCGCCCGGATTGCCGAGATCGCTGCCGGCGAGGCCCCGGTCTATGGCATCAATACCGGCTTCGGCAAACTGGCATCGATCAAGATCGACAGCGCCGACGTGGCGACCCTGCAGCGCAACCTCATCCTGTCGCATTGCTGCGGCGTGGGGGAGCCGCTGCCGGAGAACATCGTGCGCCTGATCATGGCGCTCAAGCTGATCTCGCTCGGGCGCGGCGCCTCCGGCGTGCGGCTGGAACTCGTGCGTCTTATCGAGTCGATGCTGGAGCGCGGCGTCGTTCCCCTGATCCCCGAAAAGGGGTCGGTCGGCGCCTCGGGCGATCTCGCGCCGCTCGCCCACATGGCCGCAGTGATGATGGGCGAAGGCGAAGCCTTCTTCCAGGGCGAGCGCATGACGGCGATGGCGGCGCTGCGGGCAGCCGGGCTTTCCGCCGTCACGCTCGTCGCCAAGGAAGGCCTGGCGCTGATCAACGGCACACAGGTCTCGACGGCGCTGGCACTCGCCGGCCTCTTCCGCACCCATCGCGCCGCGCAGGCAGCGCTCATCACGGGCGCGCTCTCGACGGATGCCGCGATGGGTTCATCCGCCCCCTTCCACCCGGACATCCACACGCTACGCGGCCATCGCGGTCAGATCGACACCGCCGCCGCGCTTCGCCGCCTGCTCGAAGGCTCCGCCATCCGCCAGAGCCATGTCGAAGGCGACGAGCGTGTGCAGGATCCATACTGCATCCGCTGCCAGCCGCAGGTTGACGGCGCCTGTCTCGATCTCCTGCGCTCCGTTGCCGCCACGCTGACGGTCGAGGCAAATGCCGTGACCGATAATCCGCTGGTGCTCTCGGACGATTCCGTCGTCTCCGGTGGCAATTTCCACGCCGAGCCGGTGGCTTTCGCCGCCGACCAGATCGCGCTTGCGGTCTGCGAGATCGGTGCCATTTCGCAGCGGCGGATCGCGCTTCTCGTCGATCCCGCGCTGAGCTACGGCCTGCCCGCGTTCCTTGCCAGAAACCCCGGGCTCAATTCCGGCCTGATGATTGCCGAGGTCACCTCGGCCGCGCTGATGTCGGAGAACAAGCAGCTCTCTCATCCCGCATCGGTCGACTCGACGCCGACCTCCGCCAACCAGGAAGACCATGTCTCCATGGCCTGCCACGGCGCCCGCCGTCTCGGGCAGATGACCGACAACCTCTTCTCGATCATCGGCATCGAGGCCCTTACCGCCGTGCAGGGCATCGAGTTCCGGGCGCCTCTGACGACCAGCCCCGAACTGCAGAAGGCCGCCGCTGCCGTGCGCGCCGTTTCGCCGACGATCGCCGAGGATCGCTACATGGCCGATGACTTGCGGGCGGCCGGCGAACTCGTCGCCACCGGCCGGCTCGCCGCCGCCGTCTCCGACGGCATCCTGCCGGACCTGGAGAGCTGACATGGCCGTCTTCGAAGTCCGGCGCGGCACCTCGCCCGTCATCCTCGGCTTTCCCCATACGGGCACAGACGTGCCGCCGCCGATCTGGCAGCGGTTGAACGACAACGGCCGGCTTCTTGCCGACACCGACTGGCATATTCACGAGCTCTACGAGGGCCTGCTGCCGGAAGCGACGACAGTGCGGGCGACCTTCCATCGCTACGTCGTCGACGCCAATCGCGATCCGCAAGGCGTCAGCCTCTATCCGGGACAGAACACGACCGGCCTTGTGCCGGAGACCGATTTCGACGGTGCGGCGATCTGGAAGAAAGGCGAAGGCCCGCGAGACGCGGACATCGCCGCGCGGCTGCGCGACTTTCACGCGCCCTATCATGCGGCCCTTGCGGCAGAGGTCGCCCGCGTCAAGGCGATCCACGGCATCGCTGTCCTCTACGACTGCCACTCGATCCGCTCGCATATTCCTTTCCTCTTCGAGGGCAAGCTGCCGGACTTCAATATCGGCACGGATATGGGCCGGACCTGTGACCCGGCAATCGAGACTGCGGCAGACGAATGTGCTGCAAACGCAATCGGTTACAACCATGTCCTGAATGGACGCTTCAAGGGCGGCTGGACGACCCGACACTATGGCAGACCGGAAGACGGTGTACACGCGATCCAGATGGAACTGGCGCAGTCGACGCATCTTGCAATGGAGGCGCCGCCCTTCGCGCTCGACGCGGCCAAGGCCGAACGGCTTCGCGCCCATCTCAAGGCCATACTGGAACGCATCGAGACAAAGGCATTCGACCTCAAACGCTCAAGGAGTGAGGCATGAACATCAACAATCCGCGCCACAATATCCGCGAGGTGCGCAGTCCGCGCGGAACCGAACTCAACGCGAAGAGCTGGCTCACGGAGGCGCCGCTCCGGATGCTGATGAACAATCTCGACCCGGACGTTGCGGAAAACCCGCACGAACTCGTCGTCTATGGCGGCATCGGCCGCGCTGCCCGGACCTGGGCCGATTTCGACCGCATCGTCGCGACGCTCAAGGACCTGAACGAGGACGAGACCCTGCTCGTGCAGTCCGGCAAGCCCGTCGGCGTCTTCCGCACCCACAAGGATGCGCCGCGCGTGCTGATCGCCAATTCCAACCTCGTGCCGCACTGGGCCAACTGGGATCATTTCAACGACCTGGATAAGAAGGGCCTTGCGATGTACGGCCAGATGACGGCCGGCTCGTGGATCTATATCGGCACGCAAGGCATCGTACAGGGCACCTACGAGACTTTTGCCGAGGCCGGGCGCCAGCATTATGGCGGCAATCTCAAGGGCAAGTGGATCCTGACCGGCGGCCTCGGCGGCATGGGTGGCGCGCAGCCGCTGGCGGCCGTCATGGCCGGTGCCTCATGCCTCGCGGTCGAATGCAATCCGGACTCGATCGATTTCCGCCTGCGCACCCGCTATCTCGACGAGAAGGCGGAGACGCTCGAGGACGCAATGACGATGATTGAGCGCTGGACGAAGGCCGGCGAGGCGAAGTCCGTCGGGTTGCTCGGCAATGCTTCGGAAATCCTGCCCGAAATGGTCCGCCGCGGCATTCGTCCCGATATGGTCACCGACCAGACCTCGGCGCATGATCCGATCAACGGCTATCTGCCGAAGGGCTGGACCATGGCCGAATGGAAGGCCCGGCGCGAAAGCGACCCGAAGGCAGTCGAAAAGGCGGCCCGCGCCTCGATGAGGGAGCATGTCGAAGCCATGCTCGCCTTCTGGGACGCCGGTATCCCGACGCTCGACTACGGCAACAATATCCGTCAGGTCGCGAAGGACGAGGGCCTGGCGCGTGCCTTCGACTTCCCCGGCTTCGTGCCCGCCTATATTCGCCCGCTCTTCTGCAAGGGCATCGGACCGTTCCGCTGGGCTGCCCTTTCCGGCGATCCGGAGGACATCTACAGGACGGATCAAAAAGTCAAGGAACTGCTGCCGGACGACGAGCACCTGCACAATTGGCTCGACATGGCGCGCGAACGCATCGCCTTTCAGGGGCTTCCGGCGCGCATCTGCTGGGTCGGACTCGGTGACCGCCATCGCCTCGGTCTCACCTTCAACGAGATGGTGCGCACGGGCGAATTGAAGGCCCCGGTCGTCATCGGCCGCGACCACCTCGATTCCGGCTCGGTGGCATCGCCGAACCGCGAGACCGAAGCGATGAGGGATGGATCCGATGCGGTGTCAGACTGGCCTCTGCTCAACGCGCTTCTCAACACCGCCTCCGGGGCAACCTGGGTGTCGCTGCACCATGGCGGCGGCGTCGGCATGGGCTTCTCACAGCATTCCGGCATGGTGATCTGCTGCGACGGCAGCGAGGAGGCGGAGCGCCGCATCGCGCGGGTACTCTGGAACGATCCGGCGACCGGCGTCATGCGTCACGCGGATGCGGGCTACGACATCGCGATCGACTGCGCCAAGGAACAGGGACTGCGCCTGCCCGCCATTCTCGGGAACTGACGGAAGAAGGAGGCCGCCGCAGCGGCCTCCTTCTCTGCGGCCTGGCGGAACCACCGGCGGTTCAATGCAATTCTTGCGGGAGGATCTTCCCTTTCGACATACGCTCCATAGTTAAAGCCTTATGGCCGCAAAGCATTCATCCATGGAAGCGGGGGTAAGATGTCCGTGTTGATCAGCATTCTGATTACGTTTCTCGTCGTCGTCCTGGTGCTCTACCTTGTCAACCGGCTGGCGCTGGACGGCCGCACCAAGCAGATCGTCCAGGCCATCGTGATCATCATCGGAATTCTTTCCTTGCTGAGATATCTCGCCGTGTTCTGACGGCCGGCGGGAATCAGCTCTCGCTCCACCGTCTCGACAGGCGCGACCTCGGCACGAACTCGAATTCGGAATCGAAAGGGAACATCGGGCGTCGGCGGCGTTCGCAGGCGAGGCTCGCTATGTCCTGATTGACGACGCCGTCCGTCAGCGCCATCAGGTTGGGCTTGGCAATCGGCGCCAGTTCCGGCGAGAGATAACCGGACTTCACGACGAGCAGCCGCATGGCCTCCGGCTCGAGGCCGAGACGCCGGAAATCCTCCAGCGCGTGATAAGGCCGGCGCCGCGCCGACAGGACGGCCATGATTCCCCCGACCCGGATCACCGCCTGCCGCTCCGCCGAAGCGCCCGGATTATCAAGCCGCACGACCTCGGCCGTCACCGCAACGCTCGCGCTCGATCGATCGAGACTGCCGCCGATGCTCAGGTTCAGGCAGTCACCCTCGCCGGCTGCGAAACAGGCGTCTACGGCCGGCCGATCCGCAATGCCGGCGATCAAGGCGTCCGTCCAGTCGCGAGCCAGAAGCGCCTTCAGCACATCGGTGCGGTCACCGACGCCGCCCCCGGTCGGGTTGTCGCCGGAATCGGCGAGAATGACGGGTCTGTTGGTCGACCTTTCGGCGATGGCGAGCATATCCTCGAGCGGGCCTGTGACAGGCCCAAAACGAAACTTCTTCCGTGCATTCCAATAGCTTGCGGCGATTTCTTCCGCCGCTTTCGAGGCCGCGACCCTCTCGAGACCGGTGATGACGGCGCAGGCGGTCGCCCGCGGCTCGTCCGCCCAGACGTAGCCGACCATCAGGTTGGCATCGAGGATGCCAGGACGCCTGTCGATTTCCGCCAGCGCACGATAGAGATTTGCCGCCGGCTCGTCTTCTGTCGAGGTGCGCTCGCCCGGCAGCAGCACCGGCACCGGCGCCCAGGCAACGCCGGGACGCATTCCCTTGCCGCACGCCTTGACCAGCATCGACCAGGCCCTGACCATGGTTTCGACCGTGTCGATATGCGGCGCGGTCCGGTAGGCTGCGAAAATGTCGATCGCATCGACGACCCGCTGACTGACATTGCCGTGCAGGTCGTAGCTGACCGCGACCGGGCAATCGGGGCCAACGATCGCGCGAGCGGAAGTGATCCAGTCGCCCTCGGCATCGTCCATGCCGTCGACGTTCATTGCGCCATGCATGGCGAGATAGAGCCCGTCGATCGGCAGGGCAGAGCGAAGCCGGTCCAGAAACTCCCTCTTGAGAACGTTATAGGCCGGTTGGGATACCGGGCCGCCGGGCACGGCCCGCGCATGGAGGAGTGGAAGAGGCTCCACGCCATCCGCCTCGACAAAGCTGAAGGCACCGACCTGCAGCAATTCTTCACCCCTCAGGATCCGGAAATCGTCGACGGTCATCAGAACCGGCGAGTAGGTGCTGCACTCCGTATGAATACCACCGACGGCGATCCGCATGGCCGCCTCACAGCATTGGGCTCAAGGGCGCGATCGCCGCGAAACGCAGCCAGTCTTTTTTGTCCTTCGGCGTCCAGGCCGCCTCGGCAATCGCCGGCAGGCGCGGGAAGACCAGCCGGTTGAAATAGCCGCGCGAAAGAAAGTGCTCGGACCAGATGCAGGCCTGCACGCCCCTCATCCGGCTCCTCAGTTCCTTGGGAAATTCGCCCTCGGCTTCGTAGGCATATGTGTGTTCCGGCGTTGACGTTCCCGCCCAACTTGCACCTGGCTCCTGCCAGGCGTCCGCCTGCGCCATATCGAGGTAGTAGGCCTGGCCCGGGGTCATGACGACATCATAGCCGTCGCGCGCCAGATCGATGCCGACCTTCGGATTTTCCCAGGCCATCAAGAGCGTGTCCTCGGCACCGACGCCGCCGCCATGGGCGACCTCGTTCCAGCCAACGAGGCTACGGCCGCGCGCCGTCAGCATCTGTTTCACTTTCTTCAGGAAAAAGGACTGCAGCGAAAAAGTGCCGGAAATGCCCTCCTCTTCCATCAGCCTGCGGGCTTTCGGGGAGGCTAGCCAGGATCCGTCCGCTACCTCGTCACCGCCGATATGGATATAGCGGCTCGGAAAGAGATCGACCATTTCATCGAAGACTTTCGCGAGGAACTCGTAGGTCAGCGGGACCGCAGGGTTGAGCGCATTGTTCGGGTAACCCTGGACGGAGTGGTAGCTTTCCGGTGCCTCCTGCCCGTCGGCGAGTTCCGGAAGCGCGGCGAGCACGGCGGTGCTGTGGCCGGGAATGTCGATCTCCGGAACGACCTCGACATTCAGCGCCGCCGCATGGGCGACGATTTCCCGGACATCCTCCTGGCCATAATAGCCGCCGACCGGTTCGGCGCCGTTGCCGAGTTGCGGCAGCAGCGGCTCGTCCGGCCCGCGCAAGACCCCGAGTGTCGTCAAAGTCGGAAAGGCCTTGATCTCCAGCCGCCAGGCCTCGTCGTCCGTCAGGTGCCAATGGAAGATGTTGAGCTTGAACCAGGCGAGAATGTCGATCAGCCGCAGCACGTCTGCCGTCGGATAGAATTGCCTGGAGACATCGAGATGGCAACCGCGCCAGCCATAGCGCGGAGCGTCGCGGATCGTGCCGGAAGCCGGAAAACGGAACGTCCCCGGGTGATGGCGCGCGCCGTCGAGAAGCTGCGCCAGTGTCGTCAACCCGTATTGGCGGCCTGCGGGTGAGCCGTAGCCGAGCCGGATCTCCCCACCGGAGAACTCAAGGTCATAGGCCTCCTGTCCCAGATGTTCTTTCTGCGCAAACGCAACCGACCGCCCCTGTGCCGAGGGCGCGAGACTGAAGGGGGCATGCCCTGCGGGAAACAGCCGATGGAAGAGAGCGAGAACGTCCGACATCGCCGCGATGTCCTGCGAGCGGCTGCCCTCCGCCGGAAAGAGAACCACCGGCAGTCCCTCCCCCGGCTCCGCGTCGATTGCGGCCGGCCAGGGCTGCAGCGAAAACGGGAGCTCCAACCGCCCTTCCGGCAGCCGTGCAGGCGGGGGCTCGCTTTTCGCTCCGTCCAATTGCAGATCCGAAACCGCGACCGGCAGATGCCGGCCATCCGAAAGCGTCAGATAGGCCGACTTCGCCCCGTCCACGCAATGTTTCGCCTGCCGGTGCAGGCCGCCGACGGTGAAGAACCAGGCTTCTCCCGGCTGCAGCGTCAGATCGTCCGGCGGCGCGAATTCATGGAAATTGGCATTGCGGCGCAGGAAAATCGCATTCTCGCAAGCGCTCGGATCGATGACGCGGGTGAGTGAGGTATAGACCAGACGAAAGCCGCTGAGCGGCGCCTCCGACAGATTGAAAAAGGTGAAGGTGAAGCGTCCATTGGCGCCGCCTTCCGGCTGCCAGGCAGATTCGAGGCGATAAGAGACCGGCTGCATGCGCATCCTCCAGTAGGTTCAATAGTGGCTGGACTGCGAAAATGTGCGGGCAAGCTCGGCCTGCCCGGCGGTGAGCCCGCAATCGACCGGCAGGCAGACGCCCGTGATGGCACTCGCCTGCGGTCCTGCCAGGAAGTGCACGGCATTGGCGACGTCCTCGGGATTGACGATGCGCTGCAGCGGATACCAGCGCTGCGCCTCTTCGAAGACTTGCGGGTTGGCCCGGGCACGCGCCTCCCACGCGTGCGTGCGCACCGTGCCCGGCGCCACGGCATTCGCCCGTATGCCGAATTTTCCATATTCGACGGCGATCAGCCTCGTAAGGTGCAGAAGGCCCGCCTTGGCGGCGCTATAGGCCGGATGGCCGAAGACGCCGACAGCGTTCACCGAGGCGATGTTGACGACGGAGCCGCGGCTCTCCTTCAGCATGTCCTCGACCGCTCGGAAGCAGAGGAAGGCGGCCTCCAGATTGAGCGCATTATCGCCCCGCCAGACTTCCGGCGTCGTCTCCTGCAGGCTGACGGCGCGGGCGCCGCCCGCATTGTTGACGAGCGTTGTCACCGTACCGAGACCCGCGGCCGCTGTCGCCATGGCCGCTACGCTCGCGGCCTCGGTGACATCGCAGGCGATCGCCACGAAACGGCCCTCGCCGAGATCACGGGCAAGCCCACCGGCGGCTTCGCCGTCAAGGTCGGCGAGCACGATAACATCGTGGCCGTCGCTCAGCCGCAAACTGATGGCACGCCCGATGTCGCCGGCGGCGCCGGTGACGATCGCAACGGATCTAGTCGAGCGGGCTTGCCCTGGCATATCAATCTCCAAGAAGTTGGCGGTCGTCGCCATCCCTGTGCGTCACCAATTGCTGCTTGATGCGTCTGAGCGTCTCGGTCGCCTGCGGCTGCACCCGGTAGGCGACGAGGCTTGCGAGGATGTCGACCAGCGCCAGATAGGCGATGCGGGTGGATGTCGGACGATAGATGTTGTTGCCCTCCGGCAGATCGACCGGAACGGCGATATCGGCGGAAGCGGCAACCGGACTGTCGCTCTGCGTCAGCGCGATCGTCAAAACCTTCGCCTCGCGGGCGAGCGTGAAGGCGCGCACAAGTTCCGCATTTCGCCCCGAAAAGGAAGAGCCGATAATCACGTCTCTCGGCTTCGCCGCTGCCGCCATCATCAATTGCATGCTGTGGTCGGAACTCGACGTGATGCGCAGGCCGAGGCGGAAGAGGCGGTTCTGCAACTCGCCCGCGATCATCGAGGAATTGCCTCCGGAACCGAAGGCATAGATCATCTCGGCGGCGGCCATCCGGTCGGCCGCCTCGGCGACCGCCGCCACGTCGAGCGACCGGTGCAAGAGGAACAGCGCGTTCTGCGCCTTGCCGATGATATCCTGCGCGACATCGGCCGGCTCCTGGCTCTTCGGCTCGGGCTTGAGATACCTCATGCCGACATAGGCGGTACGGGCGAGCTGAACCTTGAAATCGGAAAAGCTCTCGCAGCCCAAACGCCGGCAAAAACGCGTGACGGTCGGCGGCGAGACGTCCGCCCGGCCCGCCAGCTCGATGATCGATGCGTTTACGGCGAACTCGAAATCCGTGAACAGGATTTCGGCGATGCGGCTTTCCGACTGGGACAGCCGCTCCTTTTCCTCCTGCAATGTCGCAAAAATGTCCATCCCGAACGGCCACTCCCCGGTTCCGGCGTCCCACAGCGCCACGCCTGTTTCTGACACGGCGAAGGCGCTGTAGTGCTTTGAATTTCTACATGTTTTTATCCTCGAACGGGAACCAAAGGAAGAAGCAGGCATGCTAGGCGGAGGTCGACCCTCATTCAACCGGCGCGGCCCGCATCGCGGCAAGGCGGCGCGACATCTCTTTATGCAAATTATTTTCGTCATTGATTGACAAATCACCACACAACGGGGATTTTGGCTAGCAGAAAACGCAACTTATGAAAATTATTTCAATAATGAGGAGGAAGATGCGGAATCCTGTTGAGAATCCGTTCGCGCCGAGCGACCACGCCCGACATTCGATCTGGGAAATGCTGGTCAGCCGGGACATCGACGCCTTCCTTGCCGCCGACTGGTCGATGGTGGCCGACGATTTCCTTGAGAAGGAATTCATCGCCATCGACGGGCAACGGAAAGCGAACCCGGACGAATGGCGCCTCGCCTTCCCCACTCTCGCCGCCTACCGGCACGAGTGGCTGCGGCAGGCACGGGATTTTGCCGGGCAATCCTTTGTCGAGGATCCGCGCGCGGCGATTTTTTCCGCCACGACGCTCGAGGACATCGAGATAAATGGCGATCTGGCGCTTGCCCGCAAGAAGTTCGACGGGCGCATCAGGAGGGCGGACGGCCAATTCGATGTGTTGAGGTGGCAAACGGTCTATTATTGCCGCCGGCAAGAGAGCCGCTGGAAGATCTGCGGCTTCACCGGCTACCTGCCGAACCCCATGGGCGTGGATTGAGGGAAGGCGACGGCATTGCGGATCTTCACGGCGGCGCTTGCGACCGAAACGAACACCTTCTCCCCCATCTGCATCGACAGGCGCGCCTTTGAAGCCTCGCTCTATGCGCCGCCCGGCAAGCATCCCGAGACGCCGACGCTCTGCACGGCGCCGATCACCGTCGGTCGACGCGTGGCCGCGGAAAGGGGCTGGCGCCTGATCGAGGGAACGGCCGCCTGGGCGGATCCCGCCGGTCTGGTCAACCGTGTCACCTATGAGACGTTGCGTGACGAAATTCTCGGGCAGCTGCGCGCAGCACAACCCGTCGACGCCGTCGTGCTCGGTCTGCACGGCGCAATGGTCGCCGACGGCTACGAGGACACGGAGGGCGATCTTCTTGCCCGCGTGCGCGAGATCGTCGGCCCCGACGTGCTCGTCTGCGCCGAGCTCGACCCGCACAGCCACCTGACGGGAAGCCGTGTTGCGGCGGCCGACTTCTTCGTCTTCTTCAAGGAGTTCCCGCACACGGATTTCGTCGACCGCGCCGAGGATCTCTGGCGCATTGCCGTCGACACGCTCGAAGGCCGTGTGCGGCCGGTCATGTCGGTTTTCGACTGCCGGATGATCGACGTCTTTCCGACGTCCCGCGAACCGATGCGCAGCTTCGTCGACAAGCTCATGCGGATCGAGAAGGAGGATCCGGAGGTGCTGTCGCTTTCGGTGGTGCACGGCTTCATGGCCGGAGATGTGCCGGAGATGGGCACGAAAATAGTTGCGGTGACGAATGCCCGCCCGGACAAGGGCCAGGAACTTGCCAGGAACCTTGGTCTCGAGCTCTTCGCCAAGCGCGGAATGTTCCGCATGCCCGAGATCGACGCGCGCCAGGCGGTCGCCGAGGCAATCGCAACGCCCGTCGGACCGGTGGTGATCGCCGACATGTGGGATAATCCCGGTGGCGGCACGGCCGGCGATGCCACTGTCGTGCTTCAGGAACTGCTCGCCAGCGGCGTCACCGATGCGGCGATTGGCACCATCTGGGATCCGATGGCGGTGCGGATCTGCATGGCCGCCGGCGAAGGGGCGGAGATTCCGTTGCGCTTCGGGGCAAAATCCGCGCCGGGAACCGGCAATCCGATCGACGGTATCGTGAACGTCGTGCGTCTAGTCCGCAACGCTGAAATGCGCTTCGGCGAGAGCTTGGCGCCCTTCGGGGACGCCGCGCACATCCGCTATCGCGGCATCGACATCATCCTGAATTCGACCCGCGCCCAGGGTTTCGACCCCAGCCTCTTCTCGGTCATGGGCATCGATCCGCGATCGAAGAAAGTACTCGTCATCAAGTCCACGAACCATTTCTACGCCTCGTTTTCGAAGATCGCCGCGAAGATCCTTTATTGCTCGGCGGGAAGTCCCTACCCCAACGACCCGACCAGAACGCCCTACCGCCGCGCACCCCGCGACATTTGGCCGATCGCCAGCGATCCTCATGCGAAGCGAGGCGCGGCTTGAGGGCGTGGTTGACCTCTACTGGAATGGACCCTGTGAATCCTGCCTCGCTGAATTTGCGCGATCGCCTTGCCCATGCAGTTGCTAAAGAGCATGCCTCTTTGCTGCTCAACCTCGGAGAGGACTTCTCGCGGACGGATGTCGAGACGCTTTAACACCAATCTGGAGGAACAGGTCCCATCGTTTATTTTTGGGGCTGATAGCCGGCCTCTCCCTTCAGCCATAATGCGAAGACTTCCGCCGCAGCGCTAAGCCGGCCGTTTTCGGGGATGACCAGCCAATAGGCCGTATTCTCGGATCGGACGATCAGCGGGAATGGGCGCAGCAACCGCCCCGCCGCGATATGATCGCCAACGAGGAGCAAACGGCCGATCGCCACGCCCTGACCATTGAGAGCTGCCTGGAGAGCGATGTTGTAATCCGTCAACTGCAGCACGCGGGCCTGCCGGTGATCGAGGCCGGCCTCGTCCAACCAGAGCTCCCATTCAAACGGATTCATGGAGTCGAGCAATGTCTCGGATAGCAGGTCCGCCGGGTCGGCGAAGCGCGAACCGTCACCGAAAAGATCCGGGCTGAGCACCGGGCTCAATTCTTCGTTCATCAATCGCTCGGCCCTCACCCCCTGCCATCTGCCGGCGCCGAAGCGGATGGCGAGATCAACCTCGTCGGCAGCGAAATCGGTGAGGCGCAACGTCGGCTCGAGTTCGACCTCGATATCGGGATACTCGTGCATGAATCGCGATAAGCGGGAAACGAGCCAGTTGGCCGCAAAGGACGGCAGAACGCTGACGCGCACCCTCCTCCTTCCCGCCTGCCGGCGCATCTGGTAGGTGGCGCTCGTGATGATTCCGAATGCTTCGTTCGTACGCGCGAGGTAGGCGGCACCCTCGGGCGTCAATTCTATGCTCTTGGCCCTTCGGATGAACAGGCGCAAGCCGAGCGTGTCCTCGAGTTGTTTGATGTGGTGGCTCACGGCGCTTTGCGTAATGAGCAACTCCTCACCGGCGCGACGGAAACTCGATAGTCGGCCTACCGCCTCGAAGACGCGCAGCGCCTGCAGCGGCGGCATGGTAGTCGATGCACGCATGGTCTCCCCGGAGACATTAGCCAGTTCGATCGCACCATAGCGAAGTTTGAATTGGAAGCAACGCGCTCAGCCGTGCATTCTCCCGCTACTTCTAAGGGAGATCGCCATGTCAGACACATTTGCATCCAGACTTGCAGCACTCGGCCATTCCTTGCCGGAGCCTTCGTCCCCCGTGGCCAACTACGTCTCTGCGGTCAGAGCGGGTAACTTGCTGATCGTCTCGGGTCAGATCAGCGTGAGGAATGACGCGGTGCTGACGGGAGCGGTCGGAGCAGGCGTTTCGCCGGAGCAGGGTCGCCTCGCTGCAGAATGCGCAGCGGTCGGTGTCATCGCGCAGATCGCCGCCGCAACCGACGGATCGCTCGCAAGCGTCCGGCGCATCGCTCGCCTCGGTGTCTTCATCGCGTCGGCCCCGGACTTCTCGGACCATTCGCAAGTCGCCAATGGTGCTTCAGACGTGTTCGTCGGTGTCTTCGGGGAAGCGGGGCGGCACGCCCGCGCCGCGGTCGGCGTCGCGTCCTTGCCGGCCGGCGCGACCGTGGAGGTCGACGCGCTTGTGGAACTGGAGCCCGCGGCATGAACACATTCGACGTGGAAGAGCTCCGCTCCGAAACGCCTGGCTGCGAGTTTGGCGTGCACTTCAATCACTCCGGCGCCTCGCTGCCTTCCCGGCCGACCCTCGAGACGATCTGGCGTTACCTGCACAGGGAAGCGGTCGATGGACCGATGGAAACTGCGATCGATGCGGGTCCGCTATTGGAGGATGTTCGAGCCGATGCGGCTAGTTTAATCGGCGCCACACCAGACGAGATGGCCTTCATGGGCAGCGGAAGTGCCGCCTGGGGCGCTGCTTTCGCGGCGCTGCCGCCGCTTGCCGCCGGCGATCGTATCCTGGTTGGTCGTCAGGAATGGGGTGGCAATCTTGCCACGATGCAGGCAGCCGCCGCGCGCACCGGAGCACGCGTCGAGACCATTCCGGCGCGCGAAGACGGGGGCATCGACGCCTCCGCGCTCGCAAACCTGATCGATGATCGCGTGCGTCTCGTCTCGTTGACATGGCTTCCGGCGAATGGTGGCTTGATCAACGATGCCGCAGCGGTCGGATGTGTCACCAAGGCGGCAGGCATTCCCTACTTCATCGACGCGGCGCAGGCTCTTGGCCAGATCCCCATCCACGTCGGCGCCCTCGGCTGCGACGCCCTGACGGCGGCCGGGCGGAAGTTCCTGCGCGGTCCTCGTGGCACGGCGATCCTTTATGTTCGGCGAGCATTCCTGCAGCGATTGACTCCGTCTTATCTGGACGTCGTTTCCGGCCCGATCGTCGACGGCGTAGTGGCCATGCGCAACGATGCGCGCCGCTTCGAAGCCAGCGAGAATTCACCAGCCCTGCTTCTCGGCCTCGGCACTGCAATCCGTCAGGCAAAGGCAATCGGGATCAACATAATTCACGAGAGGATCACAACGCTCGCAGGCACGCTGCGGGACAACCTGCGCAGCATTCCGAAAGTGACCGTCCGCGATCTCGGCACGGATCTTTCCGGCATCGTCTCCTTCACTATTGATGGCGTACCGGCGAGCGAAATCCGCGTAGCGCTTGCCGAAAGACAGATTGCGACCGGCGCCAACGGCGTCCCCTACACGCCGCTCGACATGACGGCACGCCGGCTGGACCAGGTCGCGCGCGCGTCGGTCAGCTATCTCAACACTCCATCCGAGGTGGCCCTGCTTTCCGATGCAGTCGCAGCGCTGGCCGCAAGAGCATGAGGCCGCCATCTTCATCGGACAGGCTCGCATGCGCTGTCGGCTCGTCCGGGCTTCCAGATTGGCAAAGAATTTAGTGGAGCACGCAATAATGGACTTGGGTATCAAAGGAAAACGAGCACTCGTTTGCGCTGGTTCAAAGGGCTTGGGGCGAGGCGTGGCGGAGAAGCTCGCCGAGGCGGGCGTCATCCTGACGCTCAATGCCCGCGAGCCGAAGCAGCTTCGCGAGACGGCCCGGGCCATCAGCGAAACCTACGGCACGCAGGTGGAGATCGTCGCTGCAGACGTGACGACGGAGGAAGGCCGCAATGCGCTCCTTCGCCAGGAGCCGAAGCCCGACATTCTCATCACCAATGCCGGCGGCCCGCCGCCCGGCGATTGGTCGAGCGTCACCGAGGCCAATTGGCAGGAGGCGATAAGGTCCAATATGCTCGCCCCGATCCTGTTGATGAAAGCGGTGCTCCCGGGCATGATCGCGCGGAAATGGGGCCGGATCGTCAATATCACCTCCGCCTCGGTCAAATCGCCGATCCCGCAGCTCTGTCTCTCGAACGGCGCCCGCAGCGGCTTGACCGGTTTTGTCGCCGGCACCGCGCGCCAGGTGGCCCGTCACGGCGTCGTCATCAACAACCTGCTCCCGGGCTCGCACGACACGGAACGGCTGGAAAAACTGCTCGAGAAGACGGCCAAGGCGCGGGGAATATCGCTCGACGAGGCGCGCGCCGAGGAATATGCGCACAATCCGACGGGACGCGTCGGCACCCCGGAAGAATTCGGCGCCGCGGCGGCATTTCTCTGCAGTCAATATGCCGGCTATATCGTCGGGCAGAACCTGCTGATCGATGGCGGAGCGTTCAACTCGACCTTCTGAGCGGCCGCCCGCAAATATCTGCTCGGTTCACGCCACGATGCGTCGCGCCATGAGGATGTCATCCACTTCCCGGCCGTTGCGGATGCAACCGCCGGGAATGCAGCCGATCTGTGCAAAGCCGTTCCGGCGGTAGAAGCCGATCGCCTTCGGATTCTCGGCGCTGACCGCCAGTTCCAATTGGCGGATTCCCTGGGCGAGCGCGTGATCGGTCACGGCCTTGAGAAGGCTGGTCGCGAGCCCCGTCCCGCGGGAATCCTGGCGCACATAGACCATCACCAGCGTTGCGCGATGCGCCATGTTTTTCGCCCGTTCGCGCAGCAAACCCATGATGCCGACCGGATCCTCGCCACGAAAACCGGCGAATACGGAACCGTCGACCAGTCGCCTCCGCCACTCGTCGTCGCTCAACTTCTCCCAGTCCTCGACGCTGCTGGCGAAGCAATCGGGCTCGGCACGCAGTGCCTCCAGCCGAATACGCTGGAAGATTTCGATGTCGTCGGGGACGAGCAGCCGGATGCCGACGGGCATGTCAGGCCGCTGCCGGATTGAAGAGCGCCGCGTCGATGTCGGTCATCTCGACCCGACGCTCGAAGGCAATGCCGTTCTCGTCGAAGAGATGGCAGTCGGCAGCCTTGATGCCGGTCCTCACCTGTTCGTCCGTCCGCAGGGAGACGGTTCCGGGGAGCATGGCGCAATAGTTCTCGCCCTCGCCCCCGAGCGAAGCATAGGCAACGGTATGAGCGCCGAGGCGCTCGATGACGGAAGGCGTGATCGTCAACGTCAGGTCTCCTGGAACGGTGTGAATGTGCTCCGGCCGAACGCCGAGTGTCAACGTCCCGCCGACGATCCCGTCGCGCGGCTCCACGGGTATCGTCGCCCTCTCGCCCCTGTAGTCCACCTCGACACCGGCATCGCTCACGCCCTTGCAGGTGACCGGGAGGAAGTTCATCCTGGGATGGCCGATGAAGCCGGCCACGAACATGTTGGCCGGCTTATGATAAAGCTCGAGTGGTGCCCCGGTCTGTGCGATCCGGCCGGCATTCAGTACGACGATCCGGTCCGCCATCGTCATCGCCTCGACCTGGTCGTGCGTGACGTAGATCATCGTCGCCTTCAATTGCCGGTGAAGCTTCGCAAGTTCGATGCGCATGTCGGCGCGCAGCGCCGCGTCAAGGTTCGACAGCGGCTCGTCGAAGAGGAATATCTTCGGCTCGCGCACGATCGCCCGGCCGATCGCGACGCGCTGCCGCTGCCCACCCGAGAGCATGCCGGGCTTCTGCTCAAGCCGCTGCTCGAGGTGAAGGATGCGGGCCGCATGCTCCACCTTCGCCTTCAGCTTGTCCTCGGGCATCTTCTCGACGCGCAGCGGAAAGGCGATGTTCTCGAAGACCGTCATGTGCGGATAAAGCGCATAGGACTGGAAGACCATGGCTATGCCGCGCTTGACCGGCGGCAGATCGTTGACCCGCTTGCCGTCGATCAGGATGTCGCCGGCCGTCGTCTCGTCGAGACCGGCAATCATCCGGAGAAGCGTAGACTTGCCGCAGCCGGACGGTCCGACGAAGACCACGAATTCGCCGTTCTTCACCTCAAGCTGAATGCTCTTCAGTACCTCATACGTACCGTAGAATTTTCGAACTCCGTCGAGATTGAGCTGTCCCAAAACTCTGTCTCCAGCCGCCGCAGCGCTTCCGAAATAGGAAGGACCGCGGGAAGAACCCGCGGTCCACGATGAGCTTACTTGTACTGTTCGAGTTCGCCGGCAGCCTTTTTCAAGGCATCGGCTGGCTCCGCCTTGCCGGTGACGACCGACTGCACCATTTCGATCATTGCGTTCTGAAAGCCTTTGTAATCGGTGAAGAGCGGCTCCGGACCGCCATAGCCGATGCCGTCGATCAATGGCTTCCAGGCCGGGTCAGCCTTGACGAATTCGTCGACCTTCGGGGACGGGCGTAGCGGCGTCAGCCCTGCGCCGCCCTGCAACTCGTATTCGCCCTGGGGACCGGGAGATGTAATGAACTTGGCGAATTCGATCGCCTTTTCCTCGACTCCCGTGTCTTTGAAGATCGCAAGACTGTCGGTGATCAGCAGCGTGCCTTCCCCCTTGGCCGAAGGGCCGAGCGGCAGCGGCGCGATGCCCCAGTCGATCTTTGTATCCTTGAGCAGCGCAGCCGCCCCGGAGCCCGACTGGATCATGCCAGCCTTGCCATCGAGGAAGATGGCACGAATCTCGTTCTGCTCGTAGGCCGTCGCCCCCTCGACGGAGTAGGGCACGATATCCTTGTAGGCCTGCAGCGCGGCCAACACCTCGGGACTGTCCATGACGATCTTATCGCCATCGATCACCTTGCCGTTGTTGGTGTAAACCCAGTGCATGAACTGATGCATCGTGTTGTCGAAGGTTTTGGCCGGCAGACCATAGCCGGCGACGCCGGTCTTTTCCTTGATCTGCTTGGCAAAGGCGACTTCTTCGGCCCAGGTCTTCGGCGGGGTTTCAGGATCGAGGCCAGCCTGCTTGAAGAGATCCTTGTTCCAATAAAGCGCCTTCGTCGAGAAAGCGATCGGAACGCCCCATTGCGTGCCTCCAAATGTCACCGTGTCGACGATATTCGGGTAATAGCTCTTCTTTTCCTCTTCGGTCATAGGGACCGGAACGATCAGATCGTTCTCGGCGAACTCCTTGAGCGTGCGGGACCCCACATAGGCCATGGCGACCGGTGTCCCGGCAGCCGCGAGCGTCGTCGCCTTGTCCTGGCACTGCGCCCAGCCGACGACTTCCGGCAAGACCTTCCAGCCGGGGTTCCGGCCTTCCCACTCCTTGATGTATTTCTCGTGGATGGGATCGATCTTGTCGCCGCAATAGATCCAGGCGATCTCCTGGTCGGCGGCCTGTGCGGCAACGCTGCCGAGCGCGGTCGATCCGACGAGGGCAAGCGTAAGAAGTGCAGCTTTACTGGCCATGGTCACTGATGGAACTCCCCTTTTTTGATGGTTGCTCATTGCTTCACCGCGCCGGCGGTCAGGCCGCTGACGAGATAACGTTGGAGAAAGAAAATCACGATCACGGCCGGTGCAATGCCGACGAAGCTCGCCGCCATCAACTCGTTCCAGACGACTTCCTGCCGGCCGAAATAGGCGTAGAGACCGATCGGCAACGGCATGTATTCGGTCTTCGAATTGAAGGTCAGGGCGAAGATGAACTGCTGGGCATAGGAACCGATGAAGGTGGTGATCGCGACGACCGCGATGCCCGGCATGGCGATCGGCAGGATCACCCGGCGAAGGGTGTAGACATGGCTGGCCCCGTCGACGAAGGCGGCCTCGTCGAGTTCGCGCGGGATGCGCATCATATAGGTGCGCAGGAGCCAGATGGCCGAAGGGATGAGAAAGGCGACGCCCGGCACGATCATGGCGAAATAGGTGTTGAGCACGCCGAAACTGCGCATCAGCCGGAAGAGCGGGATCAGGAGCACGGCGCCCGAGAACATGTTGACCGCGAGGAAGGCCGCCAGCAGGGCGCCGCTGCCGCGGAATTTGAAGCGGGCGAATGCATAGGCCGACGGCACCACCAGCAGAAGCACCGCGACCGTGATGATCGTGGAGATGAAGAAGGAATTGAAGATATAACGGGCAAAGCCCGGCACGCTCACCCACATCGTGCGATAGGCCGCGAGGGAGCCGTTCTCCGGCCAAAATCGATAGGGCGACGAAAACAGGAGCGCGAGCGGCTTCAGCGACACCAGAAACCCTTCGACGAACGGCGCGAGGATGAAGGTCAGGAAGAGGAGAATGCCCGCATAGATGCCGACGAGCTCGTACCAGCGATAGCGGTGGATCATGGTCGGTTGGCTCATCGGTGCTCCTCCGAGGCGAGGCGATGGGTGACACGGAAATAGGCGATGCAGAAGATCGACAGGAAGATGCAGATGAGCACGGCGCGCGCCGCCCCTTCCCCGTATTTCTTGGAGCCGATTGCGGTACGATAGGTGTCGATGATCATCGTCGTCGTATCGCCGTTCGGGCCCCCCTGGGTGAGGATCCAGATGATGTCGAAGGAGTTGAAGGTGGCGATCAGCGACAGCATCGACATGGTGATCATCGCCGGGACGAGGAGCGGCAGGGTGATGCGGCGGAAGCGGTAGAAGCGACCCGCGCCGTCGGTCCATGCCGCTTCGTAGAGGTCCTGCGGAACCGCCTGCATCGAGGCGAGCATATAGAGCGTCACCATCGGCACGCCGATCCAGACATCGGTGACGATCGTCGCCCAGAAGGCGGTGGAGCCGTGCGCGAGAAAGGCGACTGGCCCGTCGATCAGGCCCCAGTTCTGCAGGAGGCCGGAGATCATTCCGAACTGGCCGTTATACATCCAGCCCCACATGAAGATGCCGATCGCCATCGGCACGATCCAGGGCGGCATGGTGAGCACGCGGAAGAGCGCCCGTCCCGGCACGGCCGCATTCAGCATCACCGCGCCGAAGGTGCCTATGATCATTTTGATCGCCACCGAGAAGGCGGTCCACACGAAGGTGCGGATGATCACCTCGGCGAAGGTACCGTTGAAGATCTTCTCGTAATTGGCAGCGCCGACCCAGTTGGTCGTCTTCTTCAGCGAGGCATCGGTGAAGGACAGGATGAAGGTATCCACCAGCGGATAGGCGACGATCACCGTCACATAGAGCACGGCCGGAAGCAGCAGGGTCCAGGCGAAGATCAGGGTGCTGCGGCGGACGCTCATGCCTCTTTCTCCGCTCAGGCCGCGCGGGCTTGCAGGGCTTCGTCGAAGCGATCCCACAACGGCCTCAGGTCAACGACCGTGCGCCTCGTTCGCGCTTCGTCCATGGAAAGCGCCAGGATGCCCGCTTCCAGTGCATCGAGCGGCGAGACCGGCAGCGGCCCGCCATTCCTCACATGGGCAATGATCTCGGCCGCCATCTGCTCGTCGGCGCCGTAATGCTGCGAGAGCTCCGTCTCCTTTGCATAGCGCTTCTCGACGACCTTCTTGCCCGAAAGCACCTCGTGCACGTCGAGATAGCCGCGGATGAAATCACCCTCCGCCATGCCGCGCGAACCGATGACGCAGAAACGGCGGAACTGGTCCGGCACGTTCAGGTTAGTGTGGAAATTCATGGCGACGCCGTTGGCATATTCGACGATCGCGACCTGGTAGTCGATGATATCGCCGTCGCTGTCGAAGACCTTGTCGGAGCCGAGCCAGCCGCTCGGCTTGCGATGAAAGAGTTGCAGGTCGTTGACGCCCTCGCGGGCAGGATCGTTGACCGGCACGAAGCTCTTGCGACCGCCAAAGCTTGCGACGCGCTCCGGCCGGACACCGACCACGCCGTTATAGAGGTCGAGGTCGTGGCAGCATTTCTCGAGCATGAAGCTGCCCGAATAGCGCCCATAGCGCCGCCAGTCGCGCATGAAGAACGCACCATGACAGGGCTCTATATGCTCGCACGCTTCGATCGAGACGATCTCGCCGAGCGAGCCGGCAGCCTGCGCGGCACGAAGGTCGCGATACATCGGCGCGTAGCGCAGCACGAGACCAACCATCAGCCGGTCATGGCCATATTTCGCCAGCAGCGCCGCAAGCTCGAGGCTCTGCTCCACTGTGCTGACGATCGGTTTCTCGCAAAAGACCTTGAGGCCGGCCTCGAGGCCGATGCGGATATGGCCGAGATGCAGGTGGTTCGGAGAGCCGATCATCAGGAGATCGAGCTTCTCGCTGGCGATCAGTTCCTCGGGAGTGGCATAGGCCTTGCCGGCGGAAATGCCCTTTTCCTCGATACCCGCAAGTCCCGCAGGGTCGGGATCAACATAACCGGCGATCTCGAAGCTCTCGTCGATCGCCCGGAAGACATAGCCGAGGTAACCGAGACGGAATCCGAGTCCGATCATTCCGACCTTCATGCTGTCCCCTGTTCTTTCGTAATTTATTTTCTTAGACTGAGATAGAAACTCCATTCCGTCAACCGCAAATCACGAAATCGATGAATTAGTGAAATTCATTTTCATAAGCAGCAGCGTTTATCCGATTTGAGAGATAGGCAGCAAAACGCTGATCTTTCGTGGGAATGGGATGCCCTGATCCGTGGTGCTTCAGATGTGGGAGCGCTGCGCGAGTGCGTGCTCCACGGCCTGAAGCGCATCATGGATGAGCACGGCAAGGACCGCCACTATAAGCCCTCCCTGCAGCACGAAGGCGAGGTTGTTCGCCTGCAGCCCGGCGATGATGACTTCGCCAAGCGTCTTTGCCGCCACCGTCGAGCCGATCGTCGCGGTGGCCAGGCTGATCACGACGGACAGCCGAACGCCGGTCAGGATCACCGGCAGCGCCAGCGGAAGTTCGACCCTCAGGAGGCGCTGGCGCTCG
Organism: Sinorhizobium alkalisoli; assembly: GCF_008932245.1. Classification (NCBI taxonomy): domain Bacteria; kingdom Pseudomonadati; phylum Pseudomonadota; class Alphaproteobacteria; order Hyphomicrobiales; family Rhizobiaceae; genus Sinorhizobium; species Sinorhizobium alkalisoli. Next base: position 1,688,130 of record NZ_CP034910.1, read on the forward strand.
GTCATCCCGGCGCCGCGCGCCGCCTCGATCACTGCCGGCGGCAGGGTCGTTAGCCCGGTCAGGGCATTCTCGAAAATCGGCAGCAGGCCGTAGAGAAAGAGGGCGATCAGCGTCGGCTTCTCGCCGAAGCCGAAGATCGGAACGGACAGCGCCAGGACCGCAACCGGCGGGAAGGTCTGGCCGATATTCACGAGGCTGCGCGAAAGCGGCAAAAACTCCGCCCCCGCCTCGCGGGTGACGAGGATCGCCAGTGACACGGCGACAATGATGGCGGCGAGCGTCGCGACGAGCACGGTCCTCAGATGCAGGACCGTCAGCCAGAGGAGGCTGCCGCGATTGTAGATCGCCGGCGCGTTTTCCTGAACCAGCGGCTTCAGCAGCGCTTCGAACCAGCCGGGCTGCAGCAGGAATGCCAGCAGGATGACAGCGCCGCCGAACCGCAGGAGATTGGCGGGGGAAACCATCACGCCGGCCTCGCCGCGCGCCGCACGAGACTTTCGAGACTGATCCTGCCGATAATCCTGCCGTCCGCTGCGGCGACGGGCAGCGCGGCACGGCCGGACCAGAGGAGTTCGGAAAGCGCATCGCGCTGGTTGAGCGTCGCCGGTATAGGTTCGCCCTCGGCGTGACCGGGCTCGAGCGCATCGCCGGCCGTCTCGATCGCAAGCAGGCGGAAGGGCCGTTCACTGGCACCGATCAACGCCTGCACAAAGGGGGTGGCCGGCCGGACCAGCATCTCGGCCGGCGACGCATATTGCACGACCTCACCCTTGTCCATGACCGCGATCCTGTCGGCGAGACGGAAAGCCTCCTCCATGTCGTGCGTCACGAGGATGATCGTCGTGCCGAAATGCTTCTGGATTGCCACCAGATCGTCCTGCGCCTTTGCGCGGATGATCGGGTCGAGCGCGCCGAAGGGCTCATCCATCAGGAGCAGGTTGGGCTCGGCTGCCAGCGCCCGCGCGACGCCGACCCTTTGCTGCTGTCCTCCGGAGAGTTCGTGCGGATACCGCGCGCCGAAGAAGTCCGGGTCGAGCTGGAAGAGCTCCAGCAGTTCCTCGACCTTGGCCTTGATCCGCGCCTTCTTCCAGCCGAGCAGTGTCGGGACCGTGGCGATGTTCTCCGCGACCGTCCGATGCGGAAAGAGGCCGTGGCCCTGGATCGCGTAGCCGATGCGGCGGCGCAACTCGAAAGCGGGCACGGACCGATTGTCCTCGCCGTCAATCCGGATCATGCCGGATGAGGGCTCGACCAGGCGATTGACCATTCTGATGAGGGTGGTCTTGCCGGAGCCGGAGGTCCCGACGACGACGGTGACCGTGTGCGGTGCGACGGCGAGCGAGACGTCGCTCACCACCTCGGCATCACCGTAGAACTTGCTGATATGCTCGAATTCGATCATGGCGCCTGGCTCCGGCCGCGATCCGCGGCGATCATTTCGATCAGGCAATCGAGCACGATCGCCGCCACAAAGGCCAGAAGCACGGTCGGGGCCGCTCCGAGCAATACGAGATCCATCGCCGTCTGGCCGATGCCCTGGAAGACGAAAACGCCGAAGCCGCCTCCGCCGATGAGGGCGGCGATCGTCGCAAGGCCGATATTCTGCACCAGCACGATGCGGATGCCGGCCAGGATCACCGGAAGGGCCAGTGGCAATTCGATTGCGAAAAGCCGCTGCCGGTCCGTCATGCCGATCCCGCGTGCGGCATCATTGGCGGCGCGCGGTACGCCGGCGAGACCGACGACCGTGTTGGCGACCATGGGAAGGAGGGAATAGAGAAACAGCGCGACGAACGCCGGAGCGAAGCCGATGCCGCGCACCCCGATCGCCATCGCCCCCGGGACATGAGCGGCAATCCAGCCGAGCGGGCCGATCAGGATGCCGAAGAGGGCGATCGACGGGATCGTCTGGATGGCGTTGAGCACGCTCAAAACAGCGTTGCGCAGTCGATCGACGCGATGGCAGAGAATGCCGAGCGGCAGCCCGACGAGAGCCGCGGCAGCGAGGGAGCCGAGCGCCAGCGTCAGATGTCGGCCTGCTTCCGCCCAGAACGTGTCGGCGCGGCTTGCATATTCCTTGAGGATAGAGAGCCCGTCCCAGCGGCCGGTCACCAGCATTGCACCGATGAGCGCCAGAACCCCGGCGAGGAAAAGGAGCCGGATACCCGGCCCCGGGGCGAGCCGCGTCAGCGCATCGGCGATAAGCAGCGCGAACGCGAAGATCAGTATCCAGAATCCGGAGGCCGGCGAGATGCGGGCATAGGCATTGTCAGCCGGCATCAGGTGGTCGGCGGAGATCCCGACGAGAAGTGCGAGCGCAACCAGAACCGCAACGGCGGCAGCCATGCGAACCGCCGCGGGGGTTTTCAAGAGCGCGATGGCGGCGCCGGCTATCAGGACGAAGAGCAGCCCATAGCCGAGCAATGGCGGCAATGCCTCGAGGATCGCCCTCGTTTCGCCCTGCACGATACGGTTGGCGCGGAACGTTGCAAAGGGCGCAAGGAAAGCGCCGTAGACCGCGAGAGCCGCAATGATCACGCCGAGCTTGTCGAGAGCAAGGGCCCTGCGCTGCTCTGTATCGGGAATGGTATCGATCGCCATAAACTCGTCCGCTCAATGCCGAAAGCCGGCGAGCGTCGCCCGAAGTCGGGTAACGCTCTTTTTGCGAGCTTATACCAAGTCTCGATGATGGGAACCGCCAGTGTTCAAGGTCTGACGCTTGGTACCGGAGTCGTAAGCCCGCTCAGGGTGGGATCCGGAAATTCGCAGCGAAAGTGCCAGATGGCTGCTTTTCTCAAACGTCGGCGCACAGCTCCCCGTCGGGACGGTATTGTGCTGTAGCGATCGGGACTGCCAACCGGTCCATGGTGCCGCCATCACGGAAGGACCGGAAGGATATGTGGTGGAGGAAACGGGCGAGGTCATACGTTACCGCGATTCTAGAGTGAAATCGTCTCCGGATGGCGAGTTTCATGTATGCATGCAACCGAGTAAGGTTCGCTCCCGAGCGATATGTCTCTTGTGCCGCCGCGGTCTTTTTAGGCTGAATTCACCAGCGTCTGACGCACGCTCGAGTGGAATGCGTTTGGAGCGGATCGGCCGTTTTTCGTCGCTGAGGACCTCACTGAAGCCTGGAATGTCGTTCCCCGGCCACAATCGCGCCTGCCCCCGTGGTCAGAGGGCAGAGTACACGGTCGATGCTACGTGTGACTGGAGGCGTCATGTGGCCGGCGCGGGCATCCGGCCGCTCCTTCCTTCACCTTAACGCTGAGCCCGTTCACTTCGAACATTTGGGGAGAGAGTGCGTTCAAAAAAGCGACACCTCATTGCTCGCGGCGATCGTCGCTAACGACAGCCGCGACGGCGGCATGATCAGCGGGCCAGACGAGCGCGGCGACGAGCAGCCCGGCCGCGGACATGGCGGCGAGAATTGCGAAGGTGAATGCGATGCCGACAGTCGCACCCGCCATCCCGGCCGTCAGATAGGCAATGAACCAGCAGGCATGGGTCAGGGCAAACTGGGCGGCAAAGAGAACGGACCGGTCCGACCTGCCTGCCGCCCGCGCGACCAATCGGCCGGCCGGCGTGAGGATCAGTGCATAACCCGATCCAAGGCTCAACCAGAGCAGCAGCATAGTTGCATAGCCGGTGATCGCAGCCCCGGCCCCCAAGCCGCCCGAGCAGAGACACGCGCCCGCCAGCATCACGACACGCTCCGGAAAGCGGTCAAGCAGCCTCGGTATGAGGACGGCCGCCGACATGGATCCAACGCCGAACACACCGATTGCCAGAACAGTGGCTTTCGGCTCGAGTCCCAGTTCCGACTGGACGAGGACAACCGTGTTGACGAGCACCATGGCGCTGGCGGTAGCCGCGCAGAAGGTTAGGGCGAGAAGACATCGCAGCATCGGCGTGCCGAGATAAATCCGAAGACCTTTCACCGCGCGCGCGCCCACGCCGAGGCCGACGGCGGGATTCTGCGCCGGGAGAGACACGGACGCTATCAGGGCCGCCGAAACGAAAAACCCTGCCACAGCAACGATGAAGAGCCCATCGAGCGGGACGAGGCTCAGGAGGAGGAGGGCAAGCAGGGGACTCGCCACGGTTTCCATATCGTAGGAGAGCTGGGTGAGTACGAGGGCCCGGGTGTAATCCTTCTCGTCGGGCAGGATGTCGGGAATGGTGGCCCGCACGCTCGGCACGAGTCCGGCAGAGACCGAATGCAGCAGCACGATCAGTACGTAGACCTGCCAGACTTCCGTGACGAATGGGAAGAGGAAAATCACCGCCCCGCGGGCGATTTCGAGCCCAATCAGGACGCTGCGTCGGGAGAACCGCTCAAGCCAGGCGGTGACGAAGGGAGAAAGTCCGACCGTGGTCAGCGTCTTCAGGGCAAGCGCCGTGCCGAGCACAGCGCCGGCCGCACTGCCGGCCAGCTCGAAGGCCATGAGCCCGAGCGCCACGGTCGCCAGCCCCGCCCCGACGAGCGAGGCGATCTGTGCCAGGTAGAAGGCACGGAAGGTTGGATTGGAGAGGACACTGAGCATCTGACGCGCCTGCAGGTTCTGGAATCCGGCCGTTCCGAGGGTTCACGCGCATGGCTGCGCCTGCCGACGCCTGGACTGAAATGCGCGGGGAGAGATTGCGTCGCTGTGGGATCGCTCGGAACAGAAGCCCGCGCGATCCCGAGATGACAGTTATTCGACGGAAAGATCCTTGGTCATCAGGTAATAGACCAGAGGATGCATATCGTAGTTCTTCACCCGCTCACTACGAGCATCGAAGGACGTCTCATTCACCAGATAGACGGTAACTGCCTCATCGAACAATTTCTTGGCAAGCTGCGCATAGATCTCGTACCGCGCCTTCGAATCGATGAGCGAAGATGCCTTCTCAATCTGCGCATCGACTTCTTCCGAGCAGTAGTGTGACATGTTGTAGCTGCCACCGCAGGAATAATCCGCCGTCAGAAAGCCGAAGGGATCGGCAATGTCGGTGAGATATCCACGCGACATCAGCGCCATGTCATAGTCGCCGGAGATCATCTGGGGTTCGATCGCCGTATACTCGGCCACGCGCAGATTGACCTTGATGCCGATCTCACCAAGTTGTGCCTGGATGATGGCACCAATGTCCCTCAGTTCGGTTCTTGACGTATAGGCCAGAAGTTCGAGCTGCAATTGCCCGGGCCGGATTCCGGCCTCCTCCAGCAACGCCTTCGCACGAGCCGGATCGTAGATCGGCTTGATGCCCTTTGGCGCCCAGGGATCGTCAGGCGAGAAGGCAGAAGCCGCAGCCGTCACCGTGCCTTCATAGACGCTTGCCGCAATCGCCTCGCCGTCGATTGCGGCCTGAATGGCCTGGCGAACGCGGACATCGTTGAGCGGTTCCTTCTTGTTGTTGAGCAGCAATTCGGTTACGCGCGGAGTTTTCAGCTGTATCAGTTCGATCCCCTGCGCCCCTTCCATTTGCTTGACGCCATGGGGCGGGATCAGACGAGCGATATCGGCTTCACCGCTGCGAACCTGAGTCATGCGGGTATTCGCATCGGGAATGAACACCACCATGCCTCCCTCGAGCGTGGGCTTGCCGCCCCAATAATTGTCATTGCGCTTGAATTTCAGATACTCCTTGGGTTTGACTTCGACGATCTCGAAGGGGCCGGTGCATCGGCCGACAGGATCAATCGATGCGCCCTGGTAGGCGGCCGGCGACAGGATTGTCGTGTTGGGTGCAGCGAGCTGCGCCGGAAGCAGGACCGAAGGGGTATGGGTGGTGATGCGGACGACCTTCTCCCCGACCGGTTCCACGGACTTGATCAGTTTCGGCGAGAAGGGCCGCGCCGGCATCTCTGCGGCGAGCAGATGTTTTAGCGCGCCGGTCACGGCCTCGGCTGTCAGAGGCGAACCGTCTTGGAATTGTACGCCATCGCGCAGCGTGAACTCCCATATCGTCGGTTCGACCTGCTCCCACGACGTGGCGAGACCCGGTTCAAGCTGCAGTTGCCAATTGAGGCGCACAAGCGTCTCGAAACAGCCGGCGCGGCTACCAAGGTAAGAATCGTCGCTGGCCATCTGCCAATTCGTCTGAACCGGCTGGAAATCGGCATAGGTGAGCGTTTTGTCTTCCTGGGCAATGGCGCTGGCGGTCAATGTCGTCGCGCATAACGCCGCAAGTGCATATCTCTTCATTTCCTGTTCCTCCTCCTATTTTGTTTCGTATCGACCTGTAACCGTCATGTCGAACGTGACGGGCAGCCAGCAATGCGCTGCCATTCGGCATGACAGCGCACCTCCCTTCATTTCGCCCTCCCTTGGGCTGGGCCCGCCTCTGGTGACTTTCCGGGCTGCAATTCCCGCCAGAAGTGGCAGCGTACCTGATGGCTCTCGCTCGCCGCTTCGAATTCCGGCTCGGCCTGTGAGCACTTCGCTTGCGCGTGGGCGCAGCGGGTGTGGAAGCGGCAGCCGCGGGGCGGGTTGAGGGGGCTCGGAAGGTCGCCGCGCAACTGAATCTCCGGCGCATAGAGCCCGGTCCGATCGAGCATGGAAGCGGCAATCAGTGCTTTCGTGTAGGGGTGGCGCGGCGTCTTGAAGAGCGCATCACGGTCGGCGACCTCAACGATCCGACCCAGATACATCACGGCAATGCGGTCGCAGATGTGGCGTACCACCCTGAGATCGTGAGAGATCATCAGCATGGTCAGGCCGTGGCGGCGCTTCAGATCCGTCAACAGATTGAGGATCTGCGTGCGCATCGAGGCGTCTAGCGCCGATGTCGGCTCGTCGCAGATCAGGAAGCGCGGCTCGAGGAGAAGTGCCCGACCGATGACGACGCGCTGCAATTGTCCGCCCGAGCATTGCCTGGGGTAGCGTTCATAGAAGCTTTCGTCCAGGCCGACTTCCGCGAGCATGCGCATGACTTTCACACGGCGCTCCTCGCGCGTTCCGATGCGATGCTGCGCCAGCGGCGCCTCCATGCTCGTGCCGATCCGCATACGCGGGTCGAGCGCCCCGAACGGGTCCTGGAAGACGAGCTGCACGGTGCGGCGCAGGCGCTTCAGATCCTTCCCGCTTGCCTCGGCAATCTCATGCCCCGCTATCTTTACCTCGCCGCTCGTTGGCGTTGTCTGGCGTGTCAATAGGCGAGCGATCGTACTCTTGCCGCAGCCCGACTCGCCGACAAGGCCAAGCACTTCCCCTTGTCCTATAGCGAAAGAGACACCGTCGACCGATTTGATCGAGAACGACCGGCTGAGGAAGTAATACTTCGCAAGGTGCTCGACCTCCACCAGTGGTGGTTGAATGGCCTGGCGGGCGGGCGGCTGGGCATTCCTCGTCACGGCCTGCAAAAGCGTGTGGCTGTTCATGCTGCCGTCTCCTTTTCGGCTTCGACGGCCCAGCAGCGCGTTACATGGCCATCCGGATCGGGTTTGAGCGCCGGCTCGGACCGCATGCACCGGCCGGTGAGGCCGTGCTGCGACGCCGCACTGCAACGCGGATGGAAGCGGCAGCCGCAGGTCAGTTCTCGTGCGTGTGTCCCCGAGCCGGGGATTGACAGCAATTGCCCCCTTGGATCGGGAACAAGCAATGAGCAGCGCATTAGCGCCTGCGTATACGGGTGTTGCGGCGACTCGAGAACCGCCTTCGCCGGTCCCTCCTCGACGATCCGCCCGGCATACATAACCGCGACCCGGTCGGCGAGCGCCGCGACGACGGCGAGGTCGTGGGTGATGAGCAGCGTCGCCAGGTTGCGCTTGCGTCTCTCCTCGTCGATAAGCCGCAGGATCTGCGCCTGCACGGTGACGTCGAGCGCGGTCGTCGGCTCGTCTGCGATCAGCATATCCGGATCGCCGCTCAGTGCTGCCGCCATCATCACGCGCTGCGCCATCCCGCCGGAGAGTTCGTGCGAAAAGCACCGCGCCCGCACCGCGGGGTCAGGGATTCCAACGTCGCGCAGAAGGTCGAGCACCCGACTCATGGCCGCCCGGTACCCGAGGCCACGATGCAGCCGCATCGGTTCGGCGATCTGGGCGCCGACCCGCGAGGTTGGATCGAGCATCGCCTGTGGCTGCTGGAACAGCATCGCCATGCGCCCGCCGCGCAACCGATTCATCTGCCGGTCAGCCAGCGACAGGACATCCTCGCCGTCGAAGCGGATGCGCCCGCCGGTAATCGCGCCGCCAGCTGGCAGCAGCCGCATGAGCGACAGCGCCGTCATGCTCTTGCCCGAGCCCGATTCGCCGACCAGCGCCAGAACCTCGCCACGGTCGAGTGTCAGGCTGAGCCCGTCGATCACCGGCGCCGATTGGCCCGGAAAGGCGACCTTGAGGTTCTCGATCACCAGCAACGGTTCGTTATTTTTATTCATCGCCTGAGTCTCCATCTCTGGCTTCGATCTCCAGCCCGTGCCCGATCCAGGTGACGCTGAGCGCCGCCACGAAGATCGCCAGGCCCGGCGCGATCATCAAGATCGGCAGCCGCTCCACATAGGGCTGTGCATCGGCGAGCATCAGTGCCCAGTCGGCCGCTGGCGGCTGTACGCCGAGCCCGAGGAAGGAGAGCGCTCCGACCGTGATCAGCTTGTGGCCGAAGCGCAGGAAGCTGACGGCCGCGATCGGACGGATGATGTTCGGAATGACGTGGCGGAGGATGATGAAGGACCGGCTGCATCCCAGCACCTCCGCCGCCCTAATATAACCCTGAGCATTGATTGCCAGGGTCAGCCCGCGGGCGAGCCGCGCAAACGGTGTCCAGCCGATAACCGTGAGAGAGGCGATCAGCGTCGCATAGCCGGGGCCGAAAATGGCAACCAGGAAGATTGCCACCACGACGTCCGGGATTGAGATCAGAACGTCGATGACGCGCATTGATATCTCATCGACCAGACTGCCTTGGACGCGTCCGGCGACGACGCCGATCAGCGTGCCAATGGCAAAAGACAGCAAAACTGTGACCATGGCGATGGTTACGGTGAAGCGACCGCCGACAAGGAGGCGGCTGAAGAGGTCGCGCCCGAGATGATCCGTACCCAGCCAGTGCTCCGCGCTCGGCGGCGACAGCCGTGCAATCAGGTTCTGCACGGCCGGATCATAAGGAGCGATCCACGGCGCCAGGATGAGTGTAATCACGAGCGCCACCAGGATCACGATCCCTGTGCGGAACGTCCAATGGCGCCGGCGGAGGAACTGCCACAGCCGCGGTGCGGCCGTATACCTAAGCCGCATCGGCGCAAGCGAGCTGGCAGACACACCTTGTGAAGTGTTGTCAATGCGCATGGCCGGACCTCACTGCCGGGTTAAGCACGACATAGAGCATGTCGGCGATTGTGTTGATCAGGATCGACAGCGCCACGATGGACACGAAACCGCCTTGCAGCATCGGGACGTCGCGATTGATGACAGCCTCATAGAGCAGCCGCCCCATGCCGGGGATCGCGAAGATAACCTCGATCACGACCGACCCGCCGAGGAGCCCGGCCAGCCACAGTGCAAAGAAGGTGACGATCGGCAAAGAGCCGTTGCGCAGGCCGTGGCGCATTACCGTCTGGCGCATGCTGAGGCCACGGCTGCGCGCTGCGGTGATATAAGGGGCCTGTAGCACATCCATCATGGCGGCCCGGGTCACCTGCGTGAAATAGGCCATCGGGCGCAGCGACAGCACTGTGGCCGGCAGCACTAATGCGGTCCAGCTCGTCCAGCCAGCGGACGGTAGCCATCCGAGGTAAAGTGCGAAAACGAGGATGCCCATCGGCGCCAGCCAATATTCCGGCGTTGCCACGAAGGTCTGGACCATCAGCGTCGTGGCGCTGTCGACCTTCCCGCCCGGCCGCGTTGCCGCCAAGGTTCCTAGCGGTATGGCGACGGCAGCGGCAATGCCGAGCGCCGTCAGCGCCAAGGTTATCGACACGCCGAGCGCCCGTCCGATCTCGGAGGCAACGGGCCTGCCGCTCGCGAACGAATAGCCCAGATCGCCCTGGACCGCCTGCCACAGCCAGGCGCCATATTGCACCGGCAGTGGCCGGTCGAGACCTAAATTGACGCGCATCGCCTCAACGGCGGCAGGATCGACAGCAAGGTCGCGAACCCGTGACATCAGTATCGTCCGCGCTGGATCGCCACCGCTCACATACGGCACGAGGAAAGCCATGAGCGAGACGCCAAGAAGCATCAGGCCTAAGATCAAGAAACGTTGAAGCCACGTCGTCCACATGCCCGTTCTCCCATTTTCGCGCCGCGGCCGCGAGTCGCCTCGCCACCACAGGACGCCGTGCAGAGGGAGTCTAAGCTCCGCCGAGGCTCCACTTCTGCAGAGCTCGAACAAGATGCGGACATCTCAGTCCTCCCATTTCCGGCGAGCGCCTGCCCCCTCTGGCTTATTGCGCTCCCCACCGCGGTTGGCTGTCGCAAAGGTCACACTGGACCTTCGCTTCCGTTCATTCCTTCATCTCTCGTCACTTCGGTCAAATAAAGTGTACTGCATTTCAAAAAGAAGAATATGCTAAATTACGAACACTAAAAGCATTTGCTATCGTTTCTAAGACATTTTTCGGGTATTCGAAGCATAGTCCGAATACCAAGTGTAACAACCTCCCGAGAAATATTCATCGAGATACTGAATTAACATAAACGCACCTGGAAAGTGGTAGAAGAACCTAGGTTTGATACTCAACCGTGGTCATCATTCCTCCAGTCATATGGTAGAGGTGGTGGCAGTGAAGCGGCCACTTGCCTGGGTTCATTGCATCGAAAGCGACTGTCACGCTGCCCTGCGACGGGACGAGCACGGTGTCGCGCACCGCTCCCGCGATCCGCTTGCCGTTGATGGCGACCACCTGAAAGTGATGGCCGTGCAGATGCATGGGGTGCGCCATCGTGGTCTGATCGCGGAAGGTGATCTCGACGCGCTCTCCCTCGGACACAGAGAGCGGTGCGTCTTCGCCGCTCCTCTTGCCGTTCAGCATCCAGACATAGCCGGGCGCCTCGGTGATGGTGACCGTGTGCTCGCGGTCGGCCGGTCGTCCCGCCAGTGGCTGCACAGCGCGCAGCTTTCCTTCGAGGGCGAGCCCTACCGCGTCGGCGGCTTCGTCTGTCTCTCCGCCGGTCCGTTCTACGGCGCCGGCCGAGGTGGCCAGTATGAAACCGGTGCGCGCACGCTCTCCCTCGCGGATGGCAAAGATCGGCCATGCGCCTTCGTTCTTCGGCAATTCCAGCGCGATATCGAGGCGTTGCGCGATGGCGAATTCGAAACGCCGTCCGCGGACCGGCTCGACCGGCATTCCGTCGACCGCGATCAGCCGCCCCTCGAGCCCGCCAAGGTCGATCCAGAAGTTAGTCGCGGCAGCGCCGTTGATCAGCCGTAGGCGCACCCGCCCACCGCGCTCCACCCGGAAGACTTCGGGATCGTCAAGCGTACGGTCATTGGCGAGGAATGCGTCGTATTCGACGTCGTTCAGGTGCGCACCTGCGGGCGCAGCTACACCACCTCCGCCAGAATGCCCGCCTGCTGCGGGCGCCGGAGCCCCATGACCCATCGCGGCGTGGCCCATTGCGGCATGATCCATGGGCGCAGCCTGTGCTTGGGCAGCTGCTTGGGCAGCCTGCCCGCCACCCTGCAAGCCGGCCAGCACCTCGGCCGGATCGCGGAAGGTGAAGTCGTGGAAGAGCACGACCACTTCCTGCACGTCTTCCCGAGCTTCGGCCGGGTCGCGCACGACAAGCGGGGCGGCAAGCAGGCGCTGTTCCTGCAGACCGTGATGGGAGTGCATCCAGTTGGTGCCGGCCTGCTTCAGCAAGAAGTCATAGTCGTGCGCGGCGCCGGGGGAAAGCAGCGCCTGAGAGACATTCGGAACACCGTCTTGCTTCCACGGAGGGGTAAGCCCGTGCCAATGAATCAGCGTCTCCTCGTCGAGCCCGTTTTCCAACCGCACCCTGAATGGACCGCCTGCCTCCGCGATAAGCCCGTGCGTGCCGTTAGCCTGCATCAGACCGTAAACCGTGGCGGCCCGGCCGTTGACCTCGATCGTTCTGGTTCCGGCCCTGATCGACGTTGCCGGCGCTGCGGAAGCGTGGCGCGCGGGGACCAGCAATGACGGACTGGCTACAGCCATAGCGGCGGCGGCGCAGGAAGTGAGAAACTGACGACGTGAGAGGTCTGGCATTCTCGTCTCCAACTCTTTTCCCTAGCGGCCGCTCACAGGATTTCTTTCTTTCGGCGCACGGGGTCGACACCGCCCGCCCCAAAGCGCGTGAGGTCCATGTGCCTGGCTTCAACCTCAATCGCGCCGGCCAAGTCCTCGAGGATCGGACACTCCGGGCGGTGGTCGCCATGACAATGTTCGGCCAGGTGTTTCAGTGCGTCTGTCATCGCCCGGAGTTCCTGGACCTTGTGTTCCAGTTCCGCGATGTGCTGGCGGGCTATACGCTTGACGTCTGCGCTGGCGCGATGGCCATCCGACCAAAGGGCCAGCAACTCGGTCAGTTGCGTCACGGAGAAGCCGAGATCCCGCGCCCGCCGGATAAAGCGCAGCTTGTGCACATCCTTCTCGCAGTAGATGCGGTAGCCCGCCTCAGTCCTATGAGCGGCCGGAATGAGCCCGATCTCTTCATAGTAGCGGATCATCTTTGTGGAAACGCCCGACTCTCGGGAAACATCACCGATATTCATTTCACATCCTCCAGTTTCTGCTCCGGCTCGAACGCCGCTTCCGGTGTGAAAAACACATCGACATGAAGTTCGTCGCGCTGAAGTCCGCGTTCGAGCAGGATCGGTGTCGCGCTGTCGGTCATTGCCGGCGGGCCCGCCATGTAGGCTTGCCAACCATCGAGATCCTGCAGATCCTCCGCAATGGCTTGGGTAACGGTGCCCGTGCGGTAAGCAGCGGAGCGCTCGACCTGCGAAAGAACCGGAATAAAGGTCAGGTTCGGATGGCGCTCGCAAGCGGCCGCGAAGTGATCGACCAGATAGAGGTCCCGCTCCTGGCGCACGCCGAAGTACAAGCGGATAGGCTGGCGGAATCCGTGGTTCAGCGCCGTCTCCACGACAGCCTTCATCGGCGCCATGCCGGACCCGCCGGCAACGGCCAATATCGGCCCGGTATGGCGGTGGCGCAGGAAAGCGCTCCCAAAGGGGCCGCGCACCGTCACCTCGTCTCCGACGGCCAGCGTGCTGGCTACCCGTTCGCTTGCCGCGCCATTGGGGATGCGGCGTATGTGGAACTCGAGTTCCCTTTCGCCAGGCCTGTTTGCCATGGAATAGTCACGCGTCGGCGCTCCCGGAAAGGAAAGCTGCGCATATTGCCCTGCGCTGAAGGAGAGCGGCAGGCCGCTTTCCGGCATGATCCTCACGCGCTTTATATCATGCGTGGCGTTGTCCAGCGAAATGACTCGTGCCTGGAACGTCTCAACCGGATGGTCCGCCCGGTCTTCCTCTCTGCCCAGCCAGGCGACCGTCGCGTCCGTCTTCGGCTGCGCCCGGCAGGCAAGGATCAGCCCCATGGCCCGCTCTTCGGGCGTCAGAGCGAAGGGCGTGTGCGGCAACAACTCAACCTCACCTGTTATCAGGCGCGACTTGCAGGAGCCGCAGCGACCTGAGCGGCAGCCATGGGGATAGGCGATACCCTGCTCCAGGGCCGCTTCCAGGATGGTGCGCTCGTCCGCTACCGCAATCTCCCGGTCCACCTGGCGGATATGGACTGACTTTCCCACGAGTACTCCTCCCTTGCCCATTGCTATTGCGCTGCCGCGAGGCGGCCATTCACGTCAGCCTGCACTGCGTCGAATTTCATGGGAGCCCGGAAGCGCTTGAGCCGCAGCGCGTTGCCCAAGACAAAGACACTGGACAGCGCCATCGCGCCGGCTGCGATCATGGGCGAGAGCAGCAGCCCATAGGCGGGAAACAGCGCTCCGGCCGCAACGGGTACTAGCACTGTGTTATAGGCGAAGGCCCAGAACAGGTTCTCCTTGATGTTGCGGATCGTCGCCTTCGAAAGGGCGATGGCATTCGGCACGCCGCGCAAATCGCCGGACATCAGCACGACATTGGCACTTTCGATGGCCACGTCGGTCCCCGTGCCGATAGCAATGCCGACATCAGCGGCCGCCAAAGCAGGGGCATCGTTGATGCCGTCCCCCACGAACGCCACCTTGCGGTCAGCGGCGCGCAAGTTTTCCAGCGCCTGGACTTTTCCGTCCGGAAGCACCTCGGCCACCACCTCGTCGATCTTCAGCCGGCGAGCAATCGCCTCGGCGGTTTTTCGGTTATCGCCGGTGATCATCGCAACTCTAAGCCCGAGCTTGTGCAGCGCGTTGACGGCCTCGACGGTTGTCTGCTTGATCGGGTCCGATACGGCGATCACCGCGGCGATCTTGCCGTCGATGGCCGCGAACAGCGGGCTCTTGCCTTCATCGCCAAGCCGATTGACTTCGCCTGCGAAGGCTGAGACATCGAGGCCGAGTTTCGTCATCAGCCGGTCAGCGCCCACCTGGACGGTGCGTCCCGACACCAGCGCCTTGGCGCCGAATCCGGGAATGGCGTCGAACCCTTCCACTTCAGGCAGAGTAAGACCTGCACGGTTCGCCGCCGCGATGATGGCTTCTCCGATGGGGTGCTCCGACCGTGTCTCGACGGCGGCCACAGCGGCTAGCACCTCGTCCCTGTCGAACCCCCCGGCGGGGATGAGATCCGTGAGTTCGGGACGGCCCTTGGTCAGGGTGCCTGTCTTGTCCATGGCGATCACATCAGCGCTTTTAAGCGTTTGGAGCGCCTCGCCCTTGCGGAAAAGAATACCCATTTCGGCGGCGCGACCCATACCGACCATGATGGAGGTTGGAGTAGCAAGGCCCATGGCGCACGGGCAGGCGATGATGAGCACGGCCACCGCGTTAACGAGCGCGAAGCTGAGCGCCGGCGTCGGACCAAAGAAAAGCCAGACGAGGAAGGTGGCGGCGGCTGCCAGCATCACTGCCGGAACGAACCATGCCGTGACCTTGTCGACAAGCGCCTGGATCGGCAACTTGGCGCCCTGCGCCTGCTCAACCATGCGGATGATCTGGGCGAGCACCGTATCGGCGCCGACCTTGGTGGCGCGGAAGGTGAAGGCGCCTGTCTTATTAATCGTGCCGCCGACCACGCTTGCCCCCAAGCCCTTTGCAACGGGCACGGGCTCTCCGGTGATCATCGATTCGTCGACATAGGACGAGCCGTCCACCACCTCGCCATCGACTGGCACCTTGTCGCCCGGTCGCACGAGAATGAGGTCTCCCATCTGCACCTGATCGAGCGGGACCTCGACCGTCTCGCCATCGCGCACAACTCTGGCAGTCTTGGCCTGCAGGCCGACGAGGCGCTTGATCGCTTCCGAAGTGCGGCCCTTGGCGCGGTTTTCCAGATAGCGGCCGAGCAGGATGAGGGTAACGATCACCGCAGCAGCCTCGTAATAAATATTGGCCGTGCCGTTGGGCAGGAGCGAAGATGCGAAGGTGGCGACGACGGAGTAGCTCCATGCCGCTGCCGTGCCGAGGGCCACGAGGCTGTTCATGTCGGGGGCCCCACGCAAGAGAGCGGGCACGCCCTTGCGGAAGAAGCGGAGGCCGGGTCCGAAGAGCACGATCGTCGCCAGCAGGAACTGCAAATACCAGCTCTCCTGCATGCCAATACTGGTCATGACAAAGTCATGGATCGCCGGCACGAAATGCGACCCCATCTCAAGCACGAAAATGGGAAGCGTCAACACGGCCGAGAGGCTCAAGGCACCCGCGAGACTGCGCGCCTCGCGATCGCGAGCCTCTGCCTGTGCATCCTCGGGGTTTTCGGCAGCGACTGCCCGGGCGGTGTAACCCGCCCGCTCGACGGCCGCCATCAGGTCCTGGATACTGGCAGCGCCGCTAACCACGTGCAGGAAGGCCCTCTCGGTGGCAAGGTTCATCGTGGCGTCGAGGACACCCGGCACCCTTCTTAGCGCCGCTTCAATGCGATTGACGCAGGAGGCGCACGTAGCGCCTTCGACTGCGAGTTCTATGCTGTCCGTTTTCGTGGAATAGCCGGCGTTCTGAACCGCCTTTAAAATGGCACCCAAATCCGCCGGGCCTGCGAACGCCACATCGGCGCGATCCGTCGCCAGGTTCACGGCGGCGGACTTCACACCAGGTACGGTTCGAATAGCCTTCTCGATTCGATTGACGCAGGAAGCGCAGCTCATTCCTTCGACATAGATGCCGAGAAGAGCAGGATTTGTAGCAGTCGCCGGGCTCATGTTGCTCCTCCGAAAAATCGACTGCATCTGTTTGTAAGGCTTACAACGGTCGGAAGGTCAAGCCCCCAAAAAAATTTATTTCGGCCGCATAAGGGTGAAAAAAGTTCTTGACCTTCCAACCGTTGGAAACGGCAGGATGCGTGTGCATCAATGATTACCCAGGAGATGAAATTTATGTGCGGAGAACATCAGCATCATGCTTCCAGCGCCAGCGAACCTGCCGTTTCGGGGGTCCGCTTCAAGGTAGCCGACATGACCTGCGACCATTGCGCGGGTACGATACGCAAGGCCTTCGCGACGACCATGCCGGGGACCGAGATCTCCATTGATCTGGCGTCTCGGGAGGTTACGGTAGCGGGAGACGCGGCCGCAGCCGCAGAGACCCTTCGGACAGCCGGCTACGAGCCCCAGCCGATCGGCTGAACCACGAGAGCAGCCGCTCGGCAGTGATCAAGGCAAACCTCTGAGGCTCCGACATCGAAGGGTCTCGGAGGCGTGCGCCTGGGGAGCGGCCGTGTCTCACGGGACCTGGTATTCGGATCGACGGCTTTCACGGCTTTCCACTGCACTAACGCAATGCCCCCAGGTCATGTCGGGGACGTCGATGTGGTGCACTTGGAAGTCTCCTTTTTATCTGAACCCGATCGGTGGAAACCAAGGGTCGGGACGTATAATCGAATGGAGTCGTGCGGCTGCCAGGGTGAGCCCGCAAGTCTGATGGTTGAGGACTCGACCAGGAGACGAGTGTTCTCTGCCGCGGCATCAGACTTCCCCAACGCCGTGGGCGGGGTACCAGACTGACGCAGCCGCCGATCAGGCCCGGCGAGAGCTTCCTGTACGAGTTCATCCTGCCGGATGCGGGACCTTCTGGCGCCACCCGCATGCAACAGTCTCGCGCAGCTCGGCGGCAGTCTTGCCGGAGCGGTCATCGTCGAGCGAATCGCTGTCGACCGTAACGGACAACACGCTCGAAATAGACCGCTCAAATCAGGTGCTCAGGTGTTCGGGCCAAGCATGTTTGTTCTGGCTTCGACAATGTGGTCGTACATGTTTCGCTCGGCCTCTCTGCTGTCGCGATCTTTGATGGCGTCAAGAGTGGCCTGATGCTTTGCGATATAGGCCTTCATGCGCTCAGGGGTTAGGGACTGCTCCTTCATTTTCCCCCACAGGTTTCCCGCCCGTACCGTGTGAATGCCTTCATAGAGCGAGGCGAGAAGACCATTGCGGGCGGCTCCGACAATGATGCGGTGAAAGACAGCGTCCCATTTCTCGAATTCGACCAGGGTTTCCGCCGCGCTGCCCCGATCGATCGACTTCTGCATTTCGTCGATCTCCTGCCTGGTAGCCCGTAACGCCGCCAACGCCGCGATCTTGGGCTCCATGATCAGCCGAACCTCGAAAACTTCGGCCGGATAGGTGCGCAACGCATCTCCCGTGCTGCCTGGCGGGCGACGCAGCGCCGTCGAGGTAACCCCGCTGCCGGCGATGAATGTTCCCCTGCCCACATGCCTGATGAGCCGGCCCTCCTTCTCCAGAGAAGCAAGCATCCGTCGAAGTGCGGTGCGCGGCAGCCCGAGTTTGAGCGCTAGGTCGCGCTCAGGCGGTAACCGGTCCCCCGGCTCCAGACCTTCCGCCTCGATGAAATCCTTCAAGACCGCGCTCATGGGCCCTCGCCAAATATTTTCCGCAACCAAATTGATCTACATTGACACCAATTTCAACACCAATCCTCTAACCGCGTGTCAAACCTGATTGGTAGCGAAGGGTGCTGAACCTGGGCCAGCTCCCGCGCAACAAACCAACCCCTTGTCTCTCGGCCTCGGCTTAGCAGTAGTCGGCGATGCTCCTGCCCAGTTGTTCATCCCCGCCGTGATCGTGACCCAAACACTCGGGTAGCTGCTGAGCAAACTGTTCTATGTACGCTTTCCGCCCAGCTGGGAGCAATTGCCGCAGCATTCTCGTCGGCGGCTTGATCAGACACCGACGACGGCATTCGTCACGGGCATTCTTAGCTTGCATTCAGCAGACAGGCGTTGCCCTCTGTCGTCCATGATAGTATATCCCCCTATATCATTATCCGGGTAGTTTGGGAACTTCATGATGCCATCCCGCAACCTGCATGGTCATTCCGACCCTCACAGCCAGGATCACGGCCATCGCCACGAGTCCAGTCGGGCGCTCAACGCGGCTCATGATCATCTTTTCCTCGGCGACAGCCACGCTCGCAACGAGCGGCGGACCTGGCTCGTCATTGCCATCACCGCCACTATGATGGTGGTGGAGATCGTCGCAGGAAACCTGTTTGGGTCGATGGCGCTTGTGGCCGATGGTTGGCACATGTCGACACATGCCGCCGCCCTGCTTATTACGGCGCTCGCCTACCTCTATGCTCGCAAACACGCCCATAACCGGCGTTTTTCTTTTGGCACCGGCAAGCTCGGTGATCTTGCCGGCTTTGCCAGCGCCGTCGTGCTCGCCCTGATTGCTCTGCTGATCGGCTGGGAAAGCCTCATGCGTCTCAGAAGTCCTGTCGCCATCGACTTCAATGAAGCGATTTCCGTTGCTGTCGTGGGTTTGGCTGTCAATCTCCTTTGCGCATGGCTTCTGAAAGACGATCATCACCACCACGGGCACGATCCCGGTCATCACACGCATCATGACCATGCGGGCGAGGACAAGAACCTTCGGGCAGCCTATCTCCATGTCCTGGCCGATGCACTGACGTCGGTACTGGCGATCGCAGGGCTGGCCTGTGGTAGCCTTTATGGTTGGACCTGGCTGGACCCCGCCATGGGCATCGTCGGCGGCTTGGTCATCGCGCGCTGGTCATGGGGGCTCATTCGCGATGCCGGCTCGGTGCTGATCGACTACATTCCGGAAGACGAGGACCTGCCGGACGAAATCGAGGGGATCATCACGCGCGAAGGTGCGGACATCGTTGATCTGCACGTATGGCAACTCGGACCGGGCCATCACGGCGCCATCGTTTCGATCGTAACGGACAAGCCCCGTGCGCCCTCCTATTATCGGGATAAGCTTGCAGCTATTCAGGATTTGTCGCATGTGACCGTCGAGATTGAAGCTCGCGCGGCTTAAACCGGGGCGACAAGGAACTGCACATGAGCCACACCATCCGCGAAAAACAAAAGCTGATTAATCGCGTGCGCCGCATTCGCGGCCAGATGGAGGCTGTCGAGCGTATGCTCATCGACGAGAAGGACTGCGCCGAAGTCATGCAGGTGCTCGCCGGGGTGCGTGGCGCCGTCAACGGCCTCATGGGCGAGGTGATCGAGGACCATGTCCTGATGCACGTCGCCGCCGAGGGGCTATCCCAGAAGGAACGCGACGAGGGCGCTGCCGAACTGATCGATGTTCTGCGCGCCTACCTAAAGTAGCGGTCGGTTTTGCGGGCCTGCGGTACAGGCTTCGGCGCCGGTTCGACCGCGAGCTTCCGTCAGACTGACGTTCGTGGCCGTCGAAGGCGGCTCCGGCTAGCCTGTGGCCCCCGGTCGGTTCGCCGCGCGCAGCCTCGGATCTTCGCCTGTCGCGGCGAGAACTAAAGTAAAGCGCGGGTGCAAATGTCCGCGAAATGCGCGGTCGCGGTCAATAGCCGTTTCCGGTTCGGGAGCCGGCCGTTCTGACTGAATGCTAGCGAGGTCCGCAATGGGTCGGAACAGGTAATTCGCACTCGGTACCAAGCATCAGATTTTCACCACTATGATCCTATCATCGAGACTTGGTATTACTTCAGGAAACCGTTCTTCTTCAGAAAATCCTCTGCGACAGCTTTGGCGGGCTCGCCGCCGACCTGCACGCGGCCATTGAGTTCCTGCAGCGTCACCAGATCGAGCTTCTCGAACACGGGTTTCAGGAGCGTCTCGATTTCCGGGTTCTCCTTCAGGACCGCTTCGCGAATGATCGGCGCCGGCTGATAGACCGGCTGCACGTTCTTGTCGTCCTCGAGAACGACGAGGCCCGAGGGGGCGATGCCGCCGTCGGTGCCGTAGACCATTGCCGCATTGGCGCCGTTCGTCTGGTTCGCGGCCGCCGAAATCGTCGCCGCCGTATCGCCGCCCGAAAGCGTGATGAGCTGTTCCGGCTTCAGCGTGAAATTGTAGGCGGTCTGAAAGGCGGGTAACGCGGCGGCCGAGTTCACGAATTCGGCGGAGGCTGCAAGCACGACCTCGCCACCTTCGCTCACATATTTACCGAAGTCCGACAGGGTCTTGAGGTTGTTCTCGTCGGCAACCTCCTTGCGCAGTGCGATCGCCCAGGTGTTGTTGGCCGGCGACGGCGTCAGCCAGACGATCTTGTTGGCTTCATAGTCGAGCTTCTTGGCCTCTTCATACGCCTTGGCTGCATCCTTCCAGATCGGGTCGTCCGCCTTCTCGAAGAAGAAGGCGGCGTTACCGGTATATTCCGGATAGATGTCGATCTCGCCCGCGGTGATCGCCTTGCGCACGACGGGCGTGGCGCCGAGTTGGACACGGTCCGTCGTCTCGATGCCATTGGCATTCAAGACGGCGAGAATGATATTGCCGAGCACGCCGCCCTCCGTGTCGATCTTGGAGGAGACCACGACGTCGGACTTGGCCGCGGCGGAGGTGAGCGCAAGGGCTAGAGCAGTACCGATAAGCGTTTTCACCAAAGTCAGGCGCATGATTGTCTCCCTCGATTTGATCCCACGGTGTTGATTATGGATTCTCGGCTGCGTCCGTTCGAGCTGCCATATAGGTCAGCGTTCGGCGAAAAATAGAGTAAGCTTCCCCTCCGGACCTGAGGTTGAATTTGCCCGACGATCCCCCCTTCAGCAAGGTTGCAAACGCCGTTGAAGTCGGTCACTCTTGCGGGGTCCGCCGTCGCGGCGATCTCCCGGCCGCAACGAGCCGGTCCATTCCTGCTCTTGCAAGGCAAGCATGATACGGGACGGCTGAAAAGCCACGCAATTTCTGAAGCGTTCGCATGGTCCGCTCGAAGCCCGCGTGGAGGCTCAAAGATGCTCTATACTCTTGCTCTTCTCATCGGCATTGTGGCGGGTCTTCGTACGATGACAGCACCGGCGGCCGTGAGTATCGCGGCAACGGCCGGCTGGCTGCCCCTTGCCAATAGCTGGGCCGCCTTCATGGGGTTCCGCTTTGCACCCTACATGTTCGGCCTTCTCGCTATTATCGAATATGTCACCGACCAGCTCCCGAACACGCCGAGCCGCACGGTTCCGCAGCAGTTCGGGGCGCGGATCGTGAGCGGCGGCTTCTGCGGGGCGGCGATGGCCACCGTCGACGGCTCACTCTTTGGCGGCGCGGTTGCCGGCGTGATCGGCGCCGTCATTGGTACGTTCGGCGGCTTTGAGTTCCGCAAGCGCCTGGCTGCGAGGCTTGGAGGCAGGGACCTCCCCGTCGCCCTCCTCGAAGATCTGGTCGCCATTCTCCTGGCATTCTGGGTGGTATCGTCATGAGCACGCATTTCGACGCAATCATCGTCGGCGCCGGCCAGGCCGGGCCGTCCCTCGCCGGCCGGCTGACGGAAGCCGGCAAAACCGTGGCGCTCGTCGAGCGCAAGTTCTTCGGCGGCACCTGCGTCAATACCGGCTGCACGCCGACCAAGGCCATGGTCGCCAGCGCCTATGCGATCCATACGGCCCGACGCGGCGCGGAGTACGGGATGACGACCGCGCCCGTGTCCGTGGACTTCGACCGCGTGATGGCGCGAAAAGATAAGATCCGGCTCGATTCCCGCTCCAGCGTGGAGAAATGGCTCAAGGGCATGACGAACTGCACCGTCTTTGAAGGCCATGCGCAATTCGAGGGCCCGCGAGAAATGCGCGTCGCCGACGAAGAAATTTCCGGCGAGCGGATCTTCTTGAATGTCGGTGGCCGCGCCGCGGTCCCCGATCTCCCCGGCATCAACGACATCCCCTATCTCACCAACAGCTCGCTCATGGAGCTCAATCATCTGCCGAAACATCTCGTCATCATCGGCGGCAGCTATGTCGGGCTGGAATTCGCGCAAATGTTCCGCCGCTTCGGATCCGACGTCACCGTCATCGAGAAGGGGCCGCGCCTGATTTCGCGGGAAGACCCGGAGGTCTCCGACGCAATCCGTGCCATTCTCGAGAAGGAGGGCATCCATATCCGCCTCAATGCGGAATGCATCCGCTTCGCCAAACAGGCAGACGGCATTTCCGCGGGCGTCGACTGCACCTCGGGCGCGCCGGAAGTCGTCGGCTCGGACGTGCTGCTGGCCACCGGCCGCCGCCCCAACACCGACGATCTCCGCCTCGACAAGGCAGGGGTCAAGACCGATGAGCGCGGCTATATCGAGGTCGATGACGTCCTGCAAACCAATGTGCCGCATATCTTCGCGCTGGGCGACTGCAATGGCCGCGGCGTTTTCACCCACACTGCCTATAACGATTTCGAGATCGTCGCGGCCAACCTCCTCGACAACGACCCGCGCAAAGTCAGCGATCGCATCCAGACCTATGCGCTCTACATCGATCCGCCGCTTGGCCGGGCCGGCATGACGGAGAGCGAGGCTCGCAAGAGCGGCCGTAAGCTGCTGATCGGCACGAGGCCGATGACGCGGGTCGCCCGCGCGGTCGAGAAAGGCGAGACGGAAGGGTTTATGAAGGTGATTGTCGACGCCGACACCGAGGAGATCCTCGGGGCCGCCATTCTCGGAACCGGCGGCGACGAGGCGGTCCACAGCGTGCTTGACGTGATGTATGCAAAGGAGCCCTACACCACGATCAAACGGGCCATGCACATCCACCCGACAGTCACGGAGCTGATCCCGACGGTGTTGGGCGAGCTTTCGCCGGCGACCTAGTGCACGTCGCCCAAAGGTATGCAGCGGTTTTGGACAACGACGTGCATGAAAACAAACTAAAGCGCGTTGCACGAACACGATTAAACGCGACGCGCTTTAGCGCATCGGCCCGATCATTCCCTGCCGGTCCGACCGTGCCAGGGGTCCGGGCCGGGATCGCGTCCAGCAGCGACCTCGGCCAGCCGGTCGAGATAATGGGCCCAGCCTTCCGCATGACCGGCGCATTGCTCGGCAGTGGGCAGGCCCGAATGGGTCAGGCGCAAAAGTGTGCCGTCCGGCTGCTCGACGAGGTCGATCTCGACCAGGCTCGAGGCCGGCGGCACGATATCGCTGTCGTCCCAGCCGAAGCTGTATACCAGCCGGTGCACCGGCACCACTTCGCGGAAGGAGCCACGGGCACAGCGTGCGCCGGTAACATTAACGAGATAGAGACCGCCGGGATGCGGCTCGACCTCGGCCTCCGTTCCCATCCAACGCAGGATCTTCTCCGGATCGGTCAGCAGGGCGAACACCGCGGCGGGCGGCGCCGGAATGTGCGTCTCGCGGCGGACGACGAGGGCTTCTTGCATCGGTCTCCCCCTATGGTGATGACGGCAATGAACGACTTCAGCCGACCTGACCTGTGATGGTCGCTGCAGCGCTTCGATTTGTTGCCTGTCATTGTCCTAAAAACGAGGTCAATTTAAGGAGACGGGCAGCAGGCGCCGCGCCGAGCTCCGCAGCGAAACCCGCATCGATCCAGACCGCCGGAGCCGAACGCTCCACCACCTCGCGCGGATGACAGGCCTGTGCCCGTCACGCTATGATCGCCGGCATGGATCTGCCCGCACCTCTCGCCTGGCTCCTGGACGAGGCCAGTGGCTCGATCGGCCCCGACCGGTTTCTGGCCGAGCTCGGCGAACGACTATTGGCCGACGGACTTCCTTTGGCCGGCGGGGCCCTGACGCTGGCGGTGCCGCATCCGATCATTGCCCGCCGCACCTGGCTGTGGCGGGCGGAGACCGGGGCGGTCATCGAGGCGCTCGGCTTTGCCGGTGCTCTACCCACTGAGGATGGGCGAAACTGGCTGACCGGGCTTGGTCCGGTTGAGGAGGTTGCGATCGGCCGGACGCCGGACGGGCCGGTTCTGGGCTGGGCCGGAACACGACCATTCGCCCCTGCCGAAGCCGGTCAATTGCGCCAGGCCGCGCGCTTTGCCGCAGCGCCCTTGGCCGCCTTGACCGAGCGGGCGGCACTGACGGGGCTGCTGGAGGCCTATCTCGGAAAGCGCAGTGCCGCCCGGGTGCAAGCCGGCGCGCTCAACCGCGGCACGGGAGAGATGATCCGGGCCGCCCTGCTTTACGCCGACATGCGCAACTTCACCGCCCTTTCGGAGGCGAGCGAACCGGCTGCGATGATCGCCGACCTCGACGCCTGGTTCGACCGGGTCGCCGGAGCGATACATGCTTTCGGCGGCGAGGTATTGAAGTTTATCGGCGATGGCGTGCTGGCAATCTTCCCCGTCACGCATGGGCCGGCCGAAGCCTGCGAGGCGGCATTGCGTGCGGTCGTCGCCGCCCGCGCCGGCATGGCCCATCTCGATGAGCGGCGGCAGGCGCGGGGCCTGCCGCCGCTCCCCTATGGCACGGCGCTGCATCTCGGCGATATCCTGTGGGGGAATATCGGCGCGGTAGACCGGCTGGATTTCACCGCCATCGGCCCCGCGGTCAACCTTGTCAGCCGGCTGGAGGGCCTGTGCCGGCCTCTCGGCCGATCGGTGCTGATTTCGGGGGCGGTCGCCGCCGAAACAGCCACGCCGCTGCTGCCGCTCGGCGAGCATGCGCTGCGCGGCATCTCATCCCCCTGCGCCGTCTTCACCCTGCCGGATGCATGAACGGCGCACACTCACATCTTGTCATTGAACCACCGCAACGACATGCAGGAGAGCCCGGCATCGATCTTGCCGATATCCGTGGTCTTCAACGGCGCGACCCGATAGCCCGCGTTGTCGAGCATCTCGATCGTGCGCGGAAAATCCGAACCGACCATGACGACATCGTTGACGCGGAGCGCATTCGCCGCCGCCTCCTCGCCCTCCGGAACGATCATCTGCCGGAATGCCTTGAATACGCCCGAACGCGTGAGGCGGCTGGTCGTAAGTACCGTCTCCTCGTCGAGGAGCGAGCAATCGGTCTTGAAATGCAGCACGCCCTCGGGCGTCGCGACGACCTCGCTCTTGCGACCAAGCTTTTCGAGACTGGCCTTGAGCGCCTCGGCGCCGACCCTGTCAGTGCGGGCGGAAAGGCCGATCATGACCCCACGCGCCGTTGTCAGCACATCGCCGCCGTCCGCATAACCGTCCGCTAGTCTGAGAACCACATCGAACATGTCGTGCAGGGTCGGCGCTATCGCGTCGACCTCCTTCAGGCGCGTCGGAGCGCCCGGTCGCAGGAGGATTGCGCCTTCCGAGAAAACAAGCGCCGGATCCTCGACGAAAACGGAGTCGGGGAAAGCGGGGAGCGGCGGCAGGACGGTGACCTTTGCGCCGGCACCGCGCATCGCCTCGATATAGGCTTCGTGCTCCGCCTTGACGCCCTCGTAAGTTGGGCTGCCGCGATCCTCCGCACGCAACCCATTGACGACGCTGAGCGAAGGTTCACGGACAATGACCGAATTGAACTCGAAGACGGCAGCCGGAATCAAATCTGTTCCCTCCATGGTTTGTTTCCCAAGCAGATTGCGCGGCTTCGCCGACGTCCTGCTCACCTTTTGTTTTGTCGGAATGCCGTGGGACGCCCTCTTCCCCGTTCAGCCCGAAACCCTGCTCACGAATTCGGGGTTGCCCCGCAGGCTATTGCTGATCGTGCAGATCTCGTTTTCCGCCGCCACGGCGATGGCTTGACGAACCACATCATCGAGTTCGCCCTTGATGGTCAACTCGATATCGAAGCGCGCAATGCGAGAGGGCTCATCGTGGGCCTTCTCGCCGGTGACCCTGGCAGAGACCTCGTCCAGCCGGTCGAGGACGCCGAATCGGCTTGCAGCGTCACGAGCGCCGAGGACAAGACAACTCGCAAGCGAAGCATAGAGAAGGTCGAGCGGATCGAAGCCCGGCTGCGACGGGCTGGTGACGACGTCGAGCACCCCGCCCGACATCGAGGCCACATTCGGGAAACCCGTTCGCCCCACCACGGCGGTGGCGCCCGTATGCCGGCTCGTAAGATTCAGCTCCATCATGGTCGGCTCCCATCCTCGAAACGAAGACAGTATTCCAGCAAAGACGCGGTTCCACCAGCGTCCTGCTGGCATGTACCTTCAGCCGATTGTGTTTTCAGTCCGACTCCGGAGGAATGACACCCTTCGTGAGAAGGAAGCAGCCGTAGAAACGGGTTTCGCCCGTTGTAATGACGCAATAGGCTTTCTTGGCAGCTTCGTAGAAAGCGAAACGCTCGATGCCGTACATGGGCGCCGGTTTTCCCTCGGCACGGTCGATCTCGGCCTGTACCTCGCCCTGGACCGGCGGGATCTCGCCGGGTGCTCCCATCACTTCCATCCGACCGACCGAGGGCTGAAGCGGCGTGTCGAGCGGGAGAACCGAAAGCACGGCCCTCATCGCCCGGGCGGCCGAGACATTGTCGATGTGCAGCAATTTGCCGAGCGTCGTCTGGCGGGCAATCGCATCCGACGGGAAATTCGTGTCGGAAATCACCAGTGTGTCGGCATGCCCCATCGAGCGCAGGGCATGCAGCACATCCGCGTTTAGAGCCGGGTCGATATTCTTGAGCATTCCTGTCCTCCTGCCAATGCGCCGCGGGCGGAAGCCGACGGCAGCCTCGCGGCATCAGGCCGTTTCCGCCGCCCGTCGTCAACGGCCTTTCCGCTTTCTCCACTGCTGCGAGCTTCGGCGCTACTCGCCGTAGGGAATCCAGATGTTCTTCACGTCCACGGCCCTGCGCAGAAATGCCGGGCCTTCGGCGGCGGATCGATCCATCCAGTCGATTGCCTTGCCGTAGTCGACGAAGGTGCGCTTCAGATTGCCGGTCGAGAGCTTCTCGACGAGCGTCGACAGTTCCGACGAGCCGCAAGCCCAGAGCGCGTCGACGTCGTTATGCGCAGCAAGCGTCTTTGCGAGTTCCACCGCCGAGCCGGTGACGATGTTGACGACGCCGGCCGGGACGTCGGAGGTTTCGAGGACCGAGTAGAAATCGGTCGCGGCAAGCGGATGCGGTTCGCTCGGAACGGCAATAACACGATTGCCGACGGCGATCAGCGGCGCAACCAGGCTGATGAAGCCCAAGAGCGGCGCCTCTGGCGGGCAGATGACGCCGACGACGCCCTGCGGCTCCGGCATGGCCAGCGCAACGCCCCGCAAGGGCGGCTGGTGCACGGTACCCTCGTATTTGTCCGCCCAGGCGCCATAGCTGAAGAGCCGCGCAATTGACGCTTCGACCTCGGCTTTCGCGTTGGCTGCGGATGCACCGGTCATCGCGACGATGCGATCGGCAAACTCCGCCACCCGGGAGCTCAGGTTCTCGGCAATGTAATAGAGGATCTGCGCCCGGTTGTGCGCGGTTGCCGAGCTCCAGGCGGATGCCGCTCGCGCGGCGACGACGGCGTTGCGGATATCCTTGCGATTGCCCTCACCGACCTCGCCGACCGGCTTGCCCTTGGGCGACAATATCGGGCGCGAATAGTTTCCGTCCGGCCGCGCCTGCTTGCCGCCGATGAAGAGCTTGGCGGTGCGGTCGAGCGCCGGCAAGCCGAAATCGCCGGCGACCGGTTTCAGAGCCGGTTGAACCGGCTCCAGTCTCAGCTTGCGGCCGAGCCAGGCTTTCGGCTTCAGATATTCGTAGCAGCCCTCCTTGCCACCCTCGCGGCCGAAGCCGGATTCGCGTTTACCGCCAAAGCCGCTCGAGGCGTCGAAGAGATTGGTGGCGTTGACCCAGACGACGCCGGCCGCGAGCTTGGCCGCCACGTGCAGGGCAAGCCCGATCGTTTCGCTCCAGACGCTGGCGGCAAGGCCGTAGCGGGAATGGTTGGCGAGCTGGATCGCCTCCTCCGGCGTGCGGAAGGTCATGGACACAACCACCGGCCCGAAAATCTCCTCCGTAGCCACGACGGAGGTCGGCTGGACGTCCGTCAGCAGCGTCGGCGGGTAGAAGCTGCCGCCCTTGGGCAGTTCGATCCTCGGCTGGTGCATGGACGCCCCCTCGGAAACACCCTTTGCGACCAGAGTTTCGATCCGCTGCAATTGTACCGGCGCAATGATCGCCGCCATGTCGATCGCCTTGTCGAGTGGAAGGCCGACGCGCAACATCGCCATACGTCGCTTCAAGCGCTCATGGAAGAGCGGCGCCACGCCTTCCTGCACGAGCAGACGGGAGCCGGCGCAGCAGACCTGGCCCTGATTGAACCATATCGCATCCACCACGCCTTCGACGGCCGCGTCGATGTCGGCGTCGTCGAAGACGATGAAGGGCGACTTGCCCCCGAGCTCCAACGTCAGCGACTTGCCGCTGCCGGCGGTCTTCTCTCTGATAAGCCGGCCAACCTCCGTCGAGCCGGTGAAGGCGATCTTGTCGATGTCCTCGTGTTCGACGATCAGCGCGCCGGTCTCGCCCTCGCCCGTCACGACGTTCAAAACGCCCGGCGGCAGCCCGGCCGCACCCGCCAGCTCGGCGAAGAGCAGCGCCGTCAGCGGCGTGAACTCTGCCGGCTTCAGGATAACCGTGTTGCCGAGGGCCAGTGCCGGCGCGACTTTCCAGGCCAGCATCAGGAACGGGAAGTTCCAGGGGATCACCTGGCCAACGACTCCGACGGGAACGTGGTCGGCGAATTCCGTTTCCTGCAGCTGCGCCCAGCCGGCATGGTGATAGAAGTGCCTGGCTGCCAGCGGAATGTCGATGTCGCGCGTCTCGCGGATCGGCTTGCCGTTGTCGAGCGCCTCGACCACTGCAATCAGGCGCGCATGACGCTGGATCATGCGGGCAAGCGCGTAAAGATGCCGCGCACGGGCGTGGCCGGGCAGCTTCGCCCAAGGCGCTTGCGCCTTGCGGGCGGCGGCAACCGCGGCGTTCACGTCCTCCGATCCGCCGAGCGCCACCTTTGCCAGCAGCGTGCCTGTCGCGGGCTCAAAGCTGTCGAAGGTCTTGCCCGACGCTGCGGCGACGAATGCGCCATTGATGAAGTGGCCGAATTCGCCGTCGTGCCGCGCCAGCCATTGGCGCGCCTCGGCGTCGGCTTCGGGTGCGGGACCGTAGGACATTTCGTCAAAAAACCTGGCGACGCTCATCGCTTTATCCAATCGGGTGTCTGTGGAGGGCCGAATAGGCGCCGCTGACATGGTGTTCGAGCTGGCGCTCGATGTCGGCCAGCAGGCTTGATGCTCCGATGCGGAAGAGATCCGGCTCGAGCCATTCCCGCCCGAGCTCCTCCTTCATCAGGAACTGGTAGTTCAGCACGTCCTTCGCCGCCGAGATGCCGCCGGCCGGCTTGTAGCCGACCTTGATCCCCGTCCGCTCCTGATAGGCGCGGATCATCCTCAGCATAACGAGGGTGACAAGCAGGGTGGCGTTGACGCCTTCCTTGCCAGTCGAGGTCTTGATGAAGTCGGCGCCGGCCATCATTGAGACGAGCGAGGCGCGGGCGACGTTGCGAAGCGTCTTGAGATCGCCGGTCGCGAGGATCGCCTTCACATGGGCATCGCCGCAGGCGGCCCGGAAATCGCGCATCTCGTCATAAAGCGCCTGCCAATTGCCGGTCAGCACATGCTCGCGGGTGATCACGATGTCGATCTCCCGCGCGCCATCCGCGACCGATGCTTCGATTTCGCGAAGCTTGACGTCATGCGGCACGAGCCCCGCCGGAAAGCCGGTCGAAACGGCGGCGACCGGAATGCCGGAGCCTTCGAGCGCTTCCACCGCCGTCGAGACGAAGCGATGGTAGACGCAGACGGCACCCGTCGTTATGTCGCGATCGCCCATGCCGAGTGCATCGAGGAGGTCCAGACGTATGGGGTGACGCGCCTTGGCGCAGAGGCGCTTGACGCGCTCCGTCGTATCGTCGCCATTGAGCGTGGTGAGGTCGATGCAGGTCACCGCCTTCAACAGCCACGCGGCCTGCGCGTCCTTCTTGACCGTGCGTCGGCCGGGCAACGTCGCCACGCGCCGCTCCGCCGCCGAGAGATTGACGCGCTGGTCGAGCACCCAGCCCAGATCAAGGTCGACCCCGTCATTGCGCGGCCAATTATGGCCCGCGCCCACGGGAGGGGCGGCAGCGGCGCCCCTCACAGCAAGCTCTTCCAAGCGACTACTCCCTGGTGCCGAGGTTCGCCGGGCAGCCGCTCTCGGCACGCACCGGCATTGTTACGTTTCTACCTTTTGTTAGATTTCCATCATTTTTCGCCCGAGTCAAGAGACGGTTCGGCCGGTCTGCCGCCCAGCATACATCAGTTCGCGCGAAGCGCGGACTCGCCATCCTCGGTGATCACCGACCGGAACGCTTCCATCGGCGCAAAGAAGGCCGGCTTCAACTTGCCGATCTTGCTCTTGTCGACCACAAGGTAATTCTCGCGGGCGAGCGAAATCACCTTCCGCTTGACCGGCACCTCATGAAAATGCACGCAGCTTGCGCCCCTTGCCCTATCGACGCCGGCGGCCGAGAGAAAGGCGACGTTGATGCCGAGCTGCTCCAGCGTCTCCAGTCCGGCCCCGCCCGAAAATGAAGCCGAGGATGGATAATAGACGCCGCCCAGCATGACCATGCGGACATTTGGCTTTCGCGTCAGCCGTTCCGCCGTGTTCATCGAGTAACACACGGCTGTTACTGGATAATTTTCCGGGATCAGGTCGACCAGATATTCGAGCGTGGTGCCGCAATCGATGAAGATCGTCTCCTCTGGGCGAATATGTCTGGCCGCGTGGGCGCAGGCATTCCGTTTGGCCGCGGCGTGGCTGTCGGCCGCGCGTGCAAGCTCGTAAGGCGCATCGCCCTCGATATCCGCGGCCGAAACGATGTGACCGCCGAGATAGCCGAAAAGGCCGGGATTGTCGGCGATATCGCGGCGGACGGTCATCTCCGATACGCCGAGAAGTGCGGCCGCCTCCTTCAGATGCAGCACCCGCCGCGCAGTGACGGCATCCGCCAAGGTGGCAATGCGCTTCGTCTTGCGATTGGTCATCATCCCTCGTGGTGCAGGCAGCGCCAGATCCCTTACAAATGGCCTCGTCAGATTCTGTTATAATTATCACAAATCGTGCTCCAGCGGCAAGAGCGGAGGCGGCGCTGTCGATTGGAACGGCTGAGGCCTGCCGCTGGTCGCGGAGTCTCGGCGCGCCTGCGCTGCCCGTCACAGGCGCAAGGCAGAGCGCAAATCGGTTCCCTTCTCTGCCGACCTGAGGTCAAGATCGGCCTCGATGTGATTAATGTGCTCGACCATCAGCGCGCAGGCCGCGTCGACGTCCCTTCTCTCCAGCGCGTCGACGATCTGCTGATGCTCGTCGTGGCCGCAGCTTGAAGCCACCGAGCGACCATAGAGTGCGATGACGAGAGAGGATCGGGCGACGAGCTCGTCCATGAACCTCTTGAGGATGGCGTTGCCGCTGATTTCGGCGATCGCCAGGTGAACATCGCCGGAGGCCTTGATCTCGGCGCGGCGGGCGGCGGCACCGCGCTCGTTTCGCAGTCTTTCCTCCTCCGCCAAATGCAGCTGCAGGTGCCTGATCTCGGCCTGGCCGATGCGTTGCGCCGCCTCGCGCAGGATCACGGGCTCGACGAGCCGACGCGCCGCGAAGATCTGTTGCGCCTCCAGGATCGACGGATGGGCAACAAATGCGCCGCGGTTCTTCTCGACATTGACCAGCCCCTCATAGGAGAGCGCCTGAAGGGCGGCGCGAACAAGAGTGCGGCTGACATTGAAGAGGCTGCCGACGTCGGTCTCCGACAGCTTCGTTCCCGGCGCTAGCCGGCGCTCGACGATCGCCTCGCGAATCGCATCGCGAATATGGTGGGCGTCGACATCGATGGCGGTTTCCGCCGGAGACGAATTGGGTGGAGTCATAAGGCTGCGAATCCGACCGATACAATTGCGGGCATTCGACCCTAGCGCGTGGTCGCATGGAAGTTAACCGCAAACTGCGCGCAATCCGCATTTTGTTTTGTATACAATATAAGCGCTCGCTGGCGACAAACGCCTATTAAATGTGCAACCAATGTCGCCTTTTCCGGGGACCGAGCCGAGGCGGGATGAACTTGCCCGCGAATTCGGGCCTTTTGCAAACTGGCACGCTTGATGCTTCTGCCCTGCTGTAACGAAAGGGGCCCCATGTCCAAGGCAGCAGAAATCGATATTGCTTCCGTTTCGAAGGTCTACGGCGCAACGACCGCCGTCCACGAGATCAGCCTGAAGATTCCGGCGGGCAGCTATTGCTGCTTCCTTGGCCCGTCCGGCTGTGGCAAAACCTCGACGCTGCGCATGATCGCCGGACATGAAAGCATCACCTCCGGTGATGTCCGCCTTGGCAATGTCGTCGTCACCGATTTCCCGCCCGCCAGGCGCGGCACGGCCATGATGTTCCAGTCCTACGCGCTGTTTCCGCATCTTGACCTGGTCGACAATGTCGCCTTCAGCCTGAAAATGAAGGGAGTCGCGAAAGACGAGCGCCGCGCCAAGGCGCTGGAGATGCTGAAGTTGATGCAGATGGAGGCCTATGCGGCGCGCCGCCCGGCGCAGCTTTCGGGCGGACAACAACAGCGCGTGGCGCTCGCCCGAGCGCTTATCACCGACCCGGAAGCGCTGCTGCTCGACGAACCGCTCTCCGCCCTCGATCCGTTCCTCAAGATCCGCATGCGCGCGGAGCTCAAGAAGCTGCAGAAGACCCTCGGCATCACCTTCGTGCATGTGACGCACAGTCAGGAGGAGGCGATGGCCCTCGCCGACCTGATCGTCATCATGAACAACGGGCGCATCGAGCAAGCGGCGGCCCCGCGGACTGTCTTCGAAAAGCCCGCCACCGCCTTCGTTGCCCGCTTCATGGGCGACCACAACGTGCTCTCCGGTCGCGTAACCTCGATCGATGACGGAATCGTGACGCTGACAGGGCCGGAGGGCCAGAGCTTCACGGTCCGCAACACCGCCCAGGAAGTCGGAAAATCGATCGATATCGGCATCCGCACCGACCGCGTGCGTCTCGAGCTGGCGTCGAACAAGTCGCTCGGCTTCGAGGGCGCCGTCTCGAATGTCGAGTATCGCGGCGCATCCGTAAAGATCACCGTCATCGGCGCCGGCAGCGACGACTTCACCGTGGTCGTCTCCGATGCCGACTATTTCAGGAAGCCCGTATCGACAGGCGATGCGGTTTCCTTGAGCTGGGCCCTGGAGGATGCAATCCCCCTCGGCCGCGTGTCAGCCTGATGCGGGGACAAGAAGCTGCGAATTGCGCCTGTCCCGCTCCATCCGATCCATGCACCACCAAAGGGGAACGAAAGCATGACGACTGAAACGAAGACTGCCACGCCCGCAAAAGGCATTTCGCGGCGTTCGCTACTGAAGACCGGAGCGGCCGCCGTCGGTGCGATCGCCGGCTCGGGCGCGATCACCGGCTTCCCGACGATTTGGGCGCAAAACCCGATTACGCTCCGCCAGTTCGGCACCGGCGTTTCCAACATCAACGCGATTGCCGAGAAGTGCAAGGAAGACCTCGGCATCACGCTGGAAATGACGGCGACCGATTCCGACGCCGCCGCCCAGCGCGCCGTCACCCAGCCGGACTCCTACGACATCGCCGACATCGAATACTGGATCGCCAAGAAGGTCTTCCCAACCGGCGTCATGCAGCCGATGGATGTCTCGAAGATCAAGTATTACGACAAGATCGTGCCGCTCTTCATCGACGGCAAGCTCAAGCCGGACAGCGTGATCGCGCAAGGCACCGCCCCGCACACGGTCGGCTTCGTCGAGGCGCAGGACTCCAAGGCCTTCGCCAAGGAACCGACGCAGTGGATGACGCTGATCCCGACCATCTACAATGCCGATACGCTCGGCATCCGCCCGGACCTCGTCGGCCGGGAGATCAGCAGTTGGGCCGACATCATGGACCCGGCCTTCAAGGGCAAGACGGCGATCCTCAACATCCCGTCGATCGGCATCATGGACGCCGCGATGATCATGGAGGCCCTGGGCAACATCAAATATGCCGACAAGGGCAACATGACCAAGGAGGAAATCGACCAGACGATCGACTTCCTCATTAAGGCCAAGCAGGACGGCCAGTTCCGCGCCTTCTGGAAGTCCTTCGACGAGAGCGTCAATCTCATGGCCTCCGGCGAGGTCGTCATCCAGTCCATGTGGTCGCCGGCCGTCGCCGCCGTGCGGTCGAAGGGTATCGCCTGCAAATACCAGCCGCTCAAAGAGGGCTACCGTGCCTGGGGCGGCGGCCTCGGCCTCGCCGCCCACCTTGAGGGCGCACAGCTCGATGCGGCCTATGAATATATCAACTGGTATCTTTCCGGTTGGGTCGGCGCCTACCTCAACCGCCAAGGCTACTACTCCGCCGCCATGGAAACTGCCAAGGCCCACATGTCGGAGGACGAATGGGGCTTCTGGGTCGAAGGCAAGCCCGCCAAGGGCGACATCCTCTCGCCGGAAGGCAAGATCATGGAAAAGGCCGGCGCCGTTCGCGACGGCGGCTCCTTCGAGGAGCGCATGGGCAAGGTCGCCTGCTGGAACTCGGTGATGGACGAAGACCGCTACATGGTCCGCCGCTGGAACGAGTTCATCGCGGCGTAATGAGCGCCCTCGGCACGGGCCTTTTGCCCCTCTCCTCGGCTTCAACCCGAGGAGAGGGGCAGTTTCCAAGGCAATACTGAAAGAGGATTGAGAATGACGGCAGTCGCAACCTCAGGAGAGATCAGGACCGGCAATCCCCGCCGCTCCCTCGCTGCGCTTGGTCGGCTCACCACCTATCTCCAGGCCACGCCCCTCCTGCTGATCCTCGGTTTCTTCTTCGTCCTGCCGATCCTGATGATCATTGTCGTCAGCTTCTGGGATTATGACTTTGCCGGCCTCTATCCCGACTTCCTGACAATGAACTATACCGACACACTCGGCTCCTGGGTCACCTGGAAGACCTATCTCAACACGCTGAAATTCACGGTCCTCACCTGGGCGCTGACGCTCGTTATCGGCTTCTGGGTCGCCTATTTTCTTGCCTTTCACGTCCGTACGACGACGATGCAGATGGTGCTCTTTCTCGTCTGCACCGTGCCCTTTCTCACCTCCAATATCATCCGGATGATCTCCTGGATCCCGGTCCTTGGCCGTAACGGTCTCGTGAACTCCGCGCTGATCGAGCTCGGCATCGTTCCCGAACCGGTCGAGTGGCTGCTCTATTCCGACTTCGCCGTCGTGCTTGCCATGGTGCACCTGAACACGCTCTTCATGGTGACGCCGATCTTCAACACGCTGATGCGCATCGACCGATCGCTGATCGAGGCGGCGCGCGACTGCGGCGCCTCCGGCTGGCAGGTCCTCTGGAACGTCGTCCTGCCGCTCGCCAAGCCCGGCATGGCGATCGGCTCGATTTTCGTGGTGACGCTGGTGATGGCCGATTTTTCGACGGTCCAGGTGATGTCGGGCGGACAGAGCGCATCCGTCGCGCTGATGATGAAGAACCAGATGTCGCTGCTGCAATATCCGGCTGCAGCCGCCAATGCGGTCGTCCTCCTGATCGTCGTGCTGCTTATGGTCGCCGCGATCCTCAGGGTCGTCGATATCCGCAAGGAGCTCTGAGATGAACCGTGAATCGCGCACCAAGGAATTCTACATTCTCGCGATCTTCTTCGCGCTGTTCGTCCTGTTCCTCTACGGTCCGCTGTCGGCGATCCTCATCCTCTCCTTCCAGGGGCCGGATGGCGGCCTCACCTTTCCGCTGAACGGCGTTTCGCTGCACTGGTTCTACAATCTCTTCGAGAAGCAGGCGGTCGGGGATTTCGGCGCTTCGTTCCGTCGATCCTTCACGCTCGGGCTTATGGTCATGGTCGCGAATGTGGTCGTCGCACTGCTCGCGGGCCTCGCCTTTCGAAACAGGTTTCGCGGCTCCACCGCTCTCTTCTATCTGACGGTCGCAAGCCTCGTCGTACCCTCGATCATCATCTCGCTCGGCATCGGCGTCGTCTTCCAGCAGTTCGGGCTCAAACCCGCCTGGTATTCGTCCGGCTTCGGTGCGCACCTGACCTGGACGCTGCCCTTCGGTGTGCTGATCATGTTCGCCGTCTTCAACCGTTTCTCGCCGGCCTATGAGGAGGCCGCGCGCGATCTGGGCGCCACGCCCTGGCAGACCTTCCGCCACGTGGTGCTGCCGATGATCGCGCCGAGCCTCATCGGCGTCGGCCTTTTCGGTTTCACCCTCTCCTATGACGAATTCGCCCGCACCCTGATGACGTCCGGCACCTACAATACCCTGCCGCTCGAAATCTACGCCATGACAACCAATGTGACCACGCCGGTGCTCTATGCGCTGGGCACGGTCACGACGCTCTTCTCCTTCACCGTTATCCTCCTCACCGTCACAGTCATCCTTCTGCTGCGGCGCCGGCAAGCAAAGTCAGGCTGACATCCATGCGCATCCTGATCGTCAACCCCAACACCACCGTCTCGATGACCGAGAAGGCAGCAGAAGCCGCACGGGCAGTCGCCGGCCACGGCACGGAGATCATCGCCGCCACATCGAAGACCGGGCCGACCTCGATCGAGGGGCACTATGACGGGGCGATTGCCGTGCCCGGCCTCCTCACGGAGATCCGCGACGGCGAGGCGGCAGGGGCGCATGCCGCGATTATCGCCTGTTTCGACGATACGGGGCTCGACGCCGCGCGCGCGCTTGCCGACATTCCGGTCCTCGGGCTTTGCGAATCCGCGGTGATGACCGCCGCCCTCCTCGCCCAGCGCTTCACCGTCGTCACCACACTCGAGCGCTCCCGCGTCCTGATAGAAAACCTCATCCGCCACTACGGCATGGGCGGCCGGGCGAAGGTTCGCGCTGCCGATATTCCGGTTCTGGAACTGGAGGATGAAGCCTCCGGCGCGATCCAGAAACTCAGACGCCAGATCGAGCGCGCGCTGGAGGAAGACGGCGCCGAGGCGATCGTGCTCGGCTGCGCCGGCATGGCCGACCTCGCCCGTTCCCTCCAGCGGGACTATGGCGTGCCTGTCATCGACGGCGTGGCGGCGGCGGTCAAACAAGCGGAAGCACTGGTCGCGCAAGGGCTCAAAACCAGCAAGCGCAGCTCCTATGCCGCACCGCTTCACAAACTCTATACCGGCACCATGCGCGGTTTCGCACCGAGCGGCTCCTGAACCCCCGCCGACGCGTGCCTATGGTTGCAACAGCCGGCTGGCTTAATGCTCGGTTGACAAGGCTCGGGGAAGGTTGGAAGAGTGATGCTCACTCGAAGCGGGCAGCCTTGGGAGGACATCATGTCTGTGCGCGCGTTTCTCGGCCTTTCCACCCTTCTTCTCGCGCTTGTCTCGCTTGGAACGCCCGCAGCGGCGGCTGAGACGGAACGCGAGATCGAAATTGTCAACGACGCCGACTATTTCGGCTTCGACCTGCGCACGGAGCAGAACGTCTCTCTCGACGAATGCCAGAGCGCCTGCATCGCCGACCGCTCCTGCCGCGCCTTCACCTACAATCCCAAGGCGAAGTGGTGCTTCCTCAAGTCCGACTTCAATCAGTTGAACGCGTTCCAGGGTGCGATCGCCGGAAAAATCCTGGAGACCGCGAGCGGCGAGCGCGATATCGGCGCCCCGCCACGCCTCTCCTTCGTCTCTGACGACCTCTTGCGGCAGGCGCGCGAGGTCAAGGCGGGCCTCGCCTTGACCGACGATCAACTCGGTTTCGGCGTCAATGGCCTGATCGAAACGGCGCGCGGCGAGTTGACAGCTGGCAACTTCATGGGCGCCCTCAAAGCCTTTCGCGGCGCCCTGGCGATCAGCCCGGACGATGCTCAGCTGTGGCTCGAAACGGCCCGCGCCGCGAACCGCTTCACCGGCGGCATGGACCTGGCGAGCGAGGCGGCGCTCGCCGCGCTCAACGGCTATCAGCTGACGCGCACGACGGAAAGCCGCGCCGATGCACTCGCCGTTCTCGCCCAGGCGCTCGAGAACCTGCAGAACTACCGCGCCGCGCTCGGCGCCTACAAGGCGAGCCTCGAGCTCGTGCAGGCGAAGACCGTCGAGACAGCCTATCTCGATCTCAGGGCAAGGCAGGGTTTCCGGGTCACCGGCCACACCATCGACGCGGACAGCGCCAGCCCGCGCGCCTGCGTTCAATTTTCCGAACAGCTGTTGAAGAACGGTCCGGACTACGCCTCCTTCGTGACGCTCGACGGCACCACGCCGAAGGCCGTAGAGGCCAAGGGCAGCGAGATTTGCGTCGAGGGTCTGGCGCATGGCAAGCGGTACAAGCTGGCGCTCCGCACCGGCCTGCCCTCCGCCGTCGACGAGATCATCGAAACCCCCGTGAGCCTCGACATCTATGTGAAGGATCGGGCACCGATGGTGCGCTTTACCGGCGACAGCTTCGTGCTGCCGTCGACGGCGCGGCGCGGCATTCCGATCGTGTCGGTGAATACTGAAAGCGCCAATCTCAAGCTTTACCGCATCGGCGACCGCAGCATCGCGTCGCTGCTTGCCGGTTCTCAATTCCTGGTCCAGCTCGACGGTTATAGCGCAGACCGCATCGCGGCCGACAATGGCGAACTCGTCTGGCAGGGCAGCATCGACGTCGAGACCGACCTCAACAGAGAAGTGGTGACGAGTTTGCCGGTCGACGAGGTGCTGCCCGAACGCAAGCCGGGCGTCTATGTGCTCACCGCAGTCTCCGCCACGGGCCTGACCCAGGAATGGGATGCCCGCGCCACGCAATGGTTCATCGTCTCCGACATCGGCGTCTCCACCTTCGCCGGCACAGATGGGCTCTCGGTCTTCGTGCGTTCGCTGGCCAGCGCCAAGCCGCTCGCCGGCGTCGAACTGCAGCTCGTCGCAAGGAACAACGAGGTGCTCGGAACCGCCGTCACCGATGCGGATGGGCGCGCTGCCTTCGACGCCGGGCTGATCCGCGGCACCGCCAGCATGGTGCCGGCCGTCATCACCGCCCGCAAAGGTGATGGCGACTATGTCTTCCTGGACATGACGCGCGCCGGCTTCGATCTTTCCGACCGCGGCGTTACCGGCAGGCCGGCACCGGGGGCGATCGACATATTCGCCTGGACCGAACGCGGCATCTATCGCGCCGGCGAGACGGTGCATGCCGCAGCGCTTGCGCGCGACGTCGATGCCCAGGCGATCGAGGATCTGCCGCTCACCTTCGTCTTCCTGCGGCCCGATGGGGTCGAGGACCGGCGACTGGTCAGCAATGGCGGCAAGCTTGGAGGCCACACGCTCGACCTGCCGCTCACCGAAAACGCCATGCGCGGCACCTGGACCATGCAGATCTTCACCGATCCCAAGGGTTCGGCCATGGGCGAAAAGCAGTTTCTCGTCGACGATTTCGTGCCGGACCGGACCGAATTCGACCTGACGAGCGACGCCAGGGAGATCGAACTCGGAACACCGATAGAGGTCGCCGTCGACGGCCGTTTCCTCTACGGCGCGCCGGCCGCGGGCCTCACGCTCGAGGGCGAGGTGTCGGTCAAGCCGACGCGGGAAAGCGAGGCCTTCAAGGGATATTTCTTCGGCTTTGCCGATGAGGAGACGGGCGAAGAAGCACGCGCGCCGATCGAGGGGCTCGAACCGCTCGACGCTGACGGGCGAGCCGTCTTCGACGTCGATCTTGGCGAAGTGCCCGCGACAACCCAGCTGCTGAACGCCAAAGTCACCGTGCGCATGCGCGAGGGCGGTGGACGGGCAATCGAGCGCTCGCTCACGCTGCCGGTGAGGCCGCAGGGCGCGATGATCGGCATCATGCCGGAATTTACCGGTGACCTTGCCGAAAATTCGGTCGGCAAATTCCACGTAATCGCGGTTGGTCCGGATGGCGCCAAGATCGCAATGCCTGGCCTCCTCTGGCGGTTGTTTAGCGTCGAGCGGAACTATCAGTGGTATCGCGAGGGCACCGCCTGGAAATACGAGCCGATCATCTCCACCAAGCAGGTGGCGAACGGCACGCTCGACGCGACCGAGAACGGCGGCGAGATCTCGGTACCGGTCGGCTGGGGCCGCTACAGGCTCGAGATCGAAGCGGCAGCCGTTGATGGACCCGCTTCGAGCGTCGAGTTCGACGCCGGCTGGTATGTCGAGGCCGCCTCGACCGAGACCCCTGACGGGCTCGAGATCGCCCTCGACAAGGAGAATTATGCGATCGGCGAGACCGCAAAGCTCAAGGTCTCGCCACGCTTTGCCGGCGAATTGCTGGTAACCGTCGGCACGGAAAGGCTGATCGCGACAAAGTCGGCGACGATTGCCGGGGCGGGTGGCGAGGTGGACCTGCCGGTCACCGCCGAATGGGGTGCAGGCGCCTATGTCACCGCGACCCTCTATCGGCCGGGCGATGCTCAGGAAAGCCGGATGCCGATGCGCGCAATCGGCATCAAGTGGCTCGCCGTCGATCCGGCCGGGCGCAAGCTCGCAGTCAGCCTCGACACGCCCGAGAAGGCGATGCCGCGCCGGCCGCTCGGTATCGGCCTCAAGGTCGAAGGTGCCGGCGCCGGGGAAGACGCCTATGTCACGGTCGCCGCCGTCGACGTCGGCATTCTCAATCTCACGCGCTACGAGACGCCCGATCCCGATGGCTGGTATTTCGGCCAGAGGCGGCTCGGCCTGGAAATCCGCGATTTCTACGGCCGGCTGATCGACGGATCCCTTGGCGCGACCGGACGACTGCGCACCGGCGGCGACGGCGGACAAATGGCGCTGCAGGCGAGTCCACCCACTGAAAAGCTCGTCGCTTTCTTCTCCGGACCGGTGAAACTCGATGCGGATGGCAGGGCAGACGTCAGCTTCGACATTCCGCAGTTCAACGGTACCGCGCGTGTCATGGCCGTCGCCTGGACGAAGGCCGGCGTCGGGCACGCGTCAACGGACGTAGTGATCCGCGACCCGGTGGTCGTGACTGCCAGCCTGCCGAAATTCCTTGCACCCGGAGACCGGGCGGAACTCAGACTCGACGTCGCCAATACGGACGGACTGCCCGGCGATTATCAGTTGCAGGTGGCGACAAACGGACCGCTCACCGTCGAGCAGCTGACAGCCGACACCCTCCGGCTCGAGGCCGGAGGCCGATCCACCCTCACCCTGCCGATCGAGGGCCAATATCCAGGCGAGGGCCTTGTCACGGTGGCGCTCAAGGACGCTGCAGGCCAATCGCTCGAACAGGTTCTGCATGTTCCGGTTCGCCCGGCTGCGTTACCCGTCGCCCAGCGGCAGGTGGTGTCGATCGCCGCCGGCAGCAGCTTGACCATAGACGATCAGCTGCTCGCAGACAGCGTGCTGCAGGGCGCCTCCGTCAGCCTCAATGTGACCCGCTCGGCTACTTTCGACATCCCTGCGCTCCTAATGACGCTCGACCGCTACCCCTATGGCTGCGCCGAGCAGACCACGAGCCGCGCCCTGCCGCTCCTCTATTTGAGCGAGCTTTCGAAACAGTCCGGCCTCCCTGAGGACGAAGGCGTGGGCAAGCGCGTTCAGGAAGCAATATACCGGGTGTTGTCCTATCAGTCCTCTTCGGGGAGCTTCGGGCTGTGGGGTCCGGGTTACGGCGACCTGTGGCTCGACGCTTATGTCACCGACTTCTTGACCCGCGCGCGCGAGCAGAAATACGAAGTCCCCGAGCAGGCGATGGTTCAGGCGCTGGAAAACCTGCAGAACGCCTTGAGCTACGAGACCAATGTCCAGGAGCGTGGAAACGAGATCGCCTATGCCCTCTATGTGCTTGCGCGCAACCGCAAGGCAGCGATCAGCGATCTGCGCTATTACGCCGACACGATGCTGAACGACTTCCCGACGCCGCTTGCCAAGGCCCATATCGCCGCGGCGCTTGCGCTCTATGGCGATGCCCAGCGCTCGCAGGACATCTTCGCGGCGGCCGTCAACATGTCGACTGGCCTCATCAATGTCAGCCTCGCCCGCTCGGACTACGGCTCCTCATTGCGCGACGATGCTGCGGTGCTGGCGCTTGCGGCCGAAAGCCGGCCAGTCCCGCCGATCATTCCCGAGCTTTCGAGGATCGTCGCCAGAAAATGGCAAGAGGCGAAATATACCAGCACGCAGGAGCAGACCTGGATGCTGCTCGCCGCGCGCGCCATCGAGGGCGGCGACGAAGACATGCGGTTGGAAGTGAACGGCGCCCAACGCTCCGGCAGCTATGCCGCCCGCATCGGCGGAGATGCCCTGATGACCCATCCGGTGGTGATCCGAAACAATGGATCCGATGCCGTTTCCGCCGTGGTGACGACCGTGGCGGCCCCCGCCCAACCGCTTTCGGCGGGCGGCGACGGCTTCTCCATCGAGCGAACCTATTACACGCTCGACGGGGCGGAGGCGAATGTCAGCGAGGCTCGGCAGAACGAGCGCTACGTGGCCGTGCTCAAAGTCACCGAAAGCAATGCGTGGCCGTCGCGCGTGCTGATCACCGACCTGCTGCCGGCCGGATTCGAGATCGACAATCCGAGCCTCGTCGACAGCGCGCAGCTTTCGAACTTTGAGTGGATCGGCGCGGTGGAAGCCGCCCATACGGAGTTCCGCAGCGACCGCTTCTTGGCGGCCTTTGATCGCGCGGCCGGTGACAATCGGGAAATCACGCTTGCCTATGTCGTACGCGCCGTGACGCCCGGTATCTATGACCACCCCGCCGCAAGCGTCGAGGACATGTATCGACCACAATTCTCGGCGCGCACGGCGACCGGTCGCATGGAGGTTCTGGCAGCCCGGTAGGAAGCGAGATGTCGCTCTTGTGGAGGCACTTTGTTAGCTTGACAAGGCGGTTGCGTCGGCGATGGCGCGCGACATTCGCCATTTCGCGGCGCCCCCGACTTTTTCGAGCGCTCGCCCTGATCGTGCTGCCAAGCAGCCTCGTCGTTGCATTGGCGGTCCTCGTGCTCACCTGGGCGGACAGGGCTTTTCCACCGCCAATTGAGCAGGCTCGGGTCTTTTCGCGCGAGGTGCTCGACAAAGACGGACATTTGCTGCGCGCCTTTGCCACCAAGGACGGCCTCTGGCGGCTGAAGACCACCGTCCAGGATGTCGACCCGCGTTTCGTCGAGATGCTGATCGCCTATGAGGACCAGCGTTTTCGCGAACACCGCGGCGTCGACCTCCTGGCGCTTGGGCGGGCGGCGTTGCAATTCTTAACGAACGGCCGGATCGTATCCGGGGCCTCGACGCTCTCCATGCAGGTGGCGCGGCTGATCGAACCGCGCGAGAGCCGCACGCTTGCGGCTAAGCTCAGGCAGGTCGCCCGTGCAATCCAGATCGAGCGACGGCTCAGCAAGGATCAAATTCTCGATCTCTATCTCACCCATGCGCCCTATGGCGGCAATCTCGAGGGCGCGCGCGCGGCAAGCCTCGCCTGGTTCGGCAAGGAGCCGCGCCGGCTTTCGGTC
The DNA here is from genome assembly GCF_008932245.1 of Sinorhizobium alkalisoli. NCBI lineage: Bacteria > Pseudomonadati > Pseudomonadota > Alphaproteobacteria > Hyphomicrobiales > Rhizobiaceae > Sinorhizobium > Sinorhizobium alkalisoli. The sequence goes on from NZ_CP034910.1 coordinate 1,731,780, forward strand.
GCCGAATCCGCGCTCCTCGTCGCCCTGCCCCAGCTTCCGGAAAAACGCCGGCCGGACCGCAACGTCGCGGCCGCTGAAGCGGCTCGCCAACGGGTGCTGACCCGCATGGCCGTCGCCAAGGTCCTTGGCGAAGGCGAGGCCGAGCGCGCCGCATCGGCGCCCCTTCCAAACCGCCGCCTCCAGCTTCCGGCCTATGCGGCGCATCTGGCCGAGGCGGCACTTCGAAAGGAACCGAAGGCACTTCGGCATCACACGACGCTTCGCCGCGACATCCAGCACGGGCTGGAAAGCGTCGCTCGCGAGGGTGCAACGAGACTGGGCCCGAAGGTCTCGGTCGCAATGGTCATGGCCGATATCCGAACCGGTGAGATCGTCGGAGAAGTCGGCTCGGCCGATTATTTCGACGCCAGTCGCTCCGGCTGGATCGACATGTCGCGGATCACGCGCTCGCCGGGCTCGACCTTGAAGCCTTTCATTTACGGACTTGCCTTCGAAGAGGGGCTGGTTGCCCAGGAAACGATCATCGAGGACCGGCCGGCGGATTTCTTCGGCTATCGGCCGCGCAATTTCGACATGAGCTACCAGGGCGATGTCAGCATTCGCCAGGCGCTGCAGCTCTCCCTCAACGTGCCGGCAATCCGGCTCCTCGACGCCATCGGCCCTGCGCGGCTGATGGTGCGTTTCCGCAGGGCGGATGTGCGTCTCGCCCTTCCGCCAAACGAAGCACCGGGGCTCGCAATCGGCCTCGGCGGCGCCGGCATCACGCTTCGCGACCTCGTCCAGCTCTATGCGGGGCTTGCCAATCGCGGCTGGCCGGTTCGCCTCGGCGACGGCGTCGAGGGCAAGGCAGGCCTGATCGACGGCGAGCCGCTGCTGTCCAACGTCGCCGCGTGGCATGTTGCCGACATTCTCTCCGGCGTACTGCCGCCGGCGGGCAATCGTCAACGGGGCATCGCCTATAAGACGGGCACCAGCTATGGCTATCGCGATGCCTGGTCCATCGGCTTCGACGGCCGCTACGTGCTCGGGGTTTGGGTCGGCCGGCCCGACAATGGTGCCGTGCCCGGACTAACCGGTTATGGTGCAGCGGCGCCGATCCTGTTTGCGGCCTTCGCCAAAGCCGGCATTCCGGTGACTCCGTTGCCAGACCCGCCGGCCGGCGCCCTTCGCATCTCTCAGGCCGAGCTGCCGGTCGGCCAGCGGCGCTTTTCGACAACCGCAAGCGGATTGCCTCAATCATCGATCCGGGAAGCGGCCCCAACGATTGTCTTTCCGCCGGAGGGCGCGCGGGTGGAGCTCGGCGCCAGGGCCGGCGAAACGATCATGCCTCTCACACTGAAGCTGCAGGGCGGCCGCGCACCCTTCCGCTGGCTGGTGAATGGCCGGCCGCTGCCGGAGATGACGCGTCGGAGAGTGAGCCAGTGGAGTCCGGACGGTGGCGGCTATTCGACGCTGACCGTGATCGACTCGTTGGGACGCGCGGCCACCGTTCGCGTGTTCGTCGATTAGGCGAGCACCTATGCCGCGCGTTTATCACACGCGCGAAGGCCGGCATGCGGTGCCGCACACCGGACCGATGATGCCCTTCAGGCCGACAGGATGGACTTTGGCTCGGTGCCTTGTGGCTTGCGCGCCGGCGCCGCCATGACCAGCGGCATTCCCGCTTCGAGGCAGGCGGCAATAAAGGCCTCCCGCGCCACGGCTGCGGGCGTCATGCGGTTGAGCGCCCGCCGGCAGGTGCGCACGGCCCGCTCATAGCGCTCGCCCTTGCGAAGCGGCCACTCGTTCTCGAGGAAGTCGAGCGCCTCGTAGACGGAGCCGAAAGTGCGCGTCAGGCCATTCGAAAGGCGGACGGTGAGAGGGATCGTCCAGGGAATCTCGTTGAGAAGCATTTTTCCTCCTTTCCACGCCATAATGGGTTGCTGCGCAACAGATATTGGGGGCCGAAAGGCAAATTCAAGAAGCTCCGGACATCGCGCAGCGCAGCGATCTGCGCCGGGTTTTCGCTAGCCCGCGAGATGCATTTTGGCAGGTCATTTTGCCCCTGCATCAGCCGCTTTCTCCCCCTTGAATCGCCTCCAGGACTGACTAAATCCAGTGCATGAGTTGCCTGTTAAAGGGACTCGCCTGTCGAGGAGCGCCAGCCTCTTCGGCGCTTCTCGTGTCCATGTTGCTCAAGGAGGATATGGCTATGAGGACAAGCTTCGACTTCTCACCCCTGTCGCGCTCCAGCGTCGGCTTCGATCATCTCTTCGACCTGCTGGATTCGGCAAGCCGTACGGCCCCGAACGATAACTGGCCGCCCTACGACATCATGCGCGTCGGCGAAAACGAATATCGCATCGCAATGTCCGTTGCCGGATTTGCACCGGAGGAAATCACCATCACGCATGAGCAGCAGTTGCTGACGGTCCGCGGTGAAACCGCCGGCGAGAACGACGCCGAATACCTCTACCGAGGCATTGCTACGCGCAATTTCGAGCGCCGCTTCCAGCTCGCCGACTACGTGACGGTCACCGGCGCCAAACTCGCCAACGGTTTGCTTTCGATCGATCTTGTCCGCGAGCTTCCGGAACGGATGAAGCCGCGCCGCATCGAGATCCACCAGGCCGACACACCCACCACGACCAAGAAGCAGATCGAGGGCGAAAAGAACGCTGCGTAGGATGGTCAGGACCAACTGCTGTCGCAGCGCGATCATTGCAACCACAAAGGGCGGGATGGAAACCGCTGGGGGCTCCTTCCCGCCTCATCGGCACGGAAAGGAACTGAAAGATGAATGTACGTGAACTGATCCCCTGGGGTCGCGGACAGACCCCTGCAACCTATCGCAACGAAGACCGCAACCCGTTCTTGGCACTCCACCGGGAAATGAACAGGCTGTTCGATGACGTCTTCCGCGGCCTCGATACGCGCCTTCCCCAGAGCGCGTTCTCCAGCTTTGGCGGCGGCTGGCCGAGCGTCGAGGTCACCGACGGCGAGAAGGAGATCAAGGTGACGGCGGAATTGCCCGGGCTCGAGGAGAAGGATGTCGAACTGACCCTTACCGACGACGTGCTGACCGTAAGAGGCGAAAAACGGGCCGAAACAGAAGACACCGAGCATCAGTTTTCCGAGCGCTTCTACGGCCGCTTCGAGCGCCGCATTCCGCTAGGATACGAGATCGACGAAGGCAGGGTGAGCGCGAACTTCAGGAACGGCGTCCTGACAGTCACGCTTCCCAAAAGCGAGCAAGGCCAGTCCAAGGCGAAGCGTATCGCCATCAACAGCCAGTAGGCGGACATGCCATGGCGTACCTGCCGGCGCCAACCCGCGCCGGCAGGCCGCTCGCCGTGCGATCAGGCCCGATTTCCAATGCATTAGCACTCTTATACCAAGAGTGCTAAAATCCCGCTCCAGCCCTCTTGAAATCATTTCCCGGCAAAACCAGATCACTTTTGCCGAGCGCTCGCAGGAGGGCTGCCCCGCCGGATTCCTCCGGCGGACGCGTTTGCTCGGCTCTCCCGATGGATGCCGACCAGCCGTTCCCCGGGTCAGCGTGGATGGGAACCAGGAACTTGAGGAGGAAGAGATGACATTCCAACCGCTCCACGATCGAATTCTTGTGCGCCGCCTATTGTCCGAAGAAAAAACCAAGGGCGGCATCATTATTCCCGATACCGCCAAGGAAAAACCGCAGGAAGGCGAAGTGATCGCCGCCGGCCCCGGCGCCCGCAACGAGCAGGGCCAGGTCGTCGCCTTGGACGTGAAGGTCGGGGACCGGGTTCTTTTCGGCAAATGGTCCGGCACGGAGATCAAGATCGACGGCGAGGACCTGCTGATCCTGAAGGAAGCCGACGTACTTGGCGTCATCGAGGATTCGGGCACTGAACGGAAGGTCGCCTAGCGCATCGGCGCAGCGTGCCCTGTGTGCCAGGAGGAACGCCCGGCGCTGCAGGCACCGGCATCAATCGAAACTTGCAGTCTGAGAAGGAGTGAACCATGGCTGCCAAAGACGTTAGATTTCATTCCGACGCCCGCGAACGCATGTTGCGCGGCGTGGACATGCTGGCCAATGCCGTGAAGGTGACGCTTGGCCCCAAGGGGCGAAACGTGGTGATCGACAAGTCGTTCGGCGCACCGCGGATTACCAAGGACGGCGTCTCCGTCGCCAAGGAGATCGAACTCGAGGACAAGTTCGAGAACATGGGGGCGCAGATGCTGCGCGAGGTCGCCTCGCGGACGAGCGAGATTGCCGGGGACGGGACGACGACCGCGACAGTCCTCGCCCAGGCCATCGTTCGGGAAGGAGCCAAGGCCGTTATCTCCGGCATGAACCCGATGGATCTGAAGCGCGGCATCGATCTCGCCGTCGATGCGCTCGTCTCCGAGTTGAGGACCAAGGCGCGCCAGGTCTCCAAGAATGAGGAGATCGCGCAGGTCGGCACGATCTCGGCCAACGGTGACGCGGAAATCGGCCGCTATCTCGCCGAGGCGATGGAACGGGTCGGCAACGAGGGCGTCATCACCGTCGAGGAGGCCAAGACCGCCGAAACCGAGCTCGAAGTCGTCGAGGGCATGCAGTTCGACCGCGGCTACATCTCGCCCTACTTCGTCACAAATCAGGACAAGATGCGGGCGGAGTTCGAGGATCCCTACATTCTCATCCACGAGAAGAAGCTCTCCAATCTGCAAGCGATGCTGCCAGTGCTCGAAGCCGTCGTCCAATCCGGCAAACCGCTGCTGATCATCGCCGAAGATGTCGAGGGCGAAGCGCTCGCCACCCTGGTCGTCAACAAGCTGCGCGGCGGCTTGAAGGTGGCAGCCGTGAAGGCGCCGGGTTTTGGCGATCGCCGCAAGGCCATGCTCGAGGACATTGCCGTCCTGACGGGCGGCTCGGTCATCTCCGAAGATCTCGGCATCAAGCTGGAGAGCGTGACGCTCGACATGCTCGGCCGCGCCAAAAAGGTCTCGATCGAGAAGGAAAACACGACGATCGTCAACGGCGCCGGTGCAAAGGCCGACATCGATGGCCGCATTGCCCAGATCAAGGCGCAGATCGAGGAAACGACCTCCGACTACGATCGCGAGAAGCTGCAGGAGCGGCTTGCGAAACTTGCCGGGGGCGTCGCGGTGATCCGCGTCGGCGGATCGACGGAAGTCGAGGTCAAGGAACGCAAGGATCGCGTCGACGACGCGTTGCATGCGACGCGCGCGGCCGTCGAGGAGGGCATCCTGCCCGGTGGCGGCGTGGCGTTGCTGCGCTCGGTCGGCGTGCTCGGGAACGTCAAGACGGCCAATGACGACCAGCGTGTCGGGGTCGAGATTGTTCGACGCGCCATCGAAGTTCCTGTCCGGCAGATCGCCGAGAATGCCGGCGCCGAGGGGTCGATCATCGTCGGCAAGCTGCGCGAGAAGACGAATTTCTCCTGGGGCTGGAACGCCCAGACCGGAGAATATGGCGACCTCTTCGCAATGGGCGTCATCGACCCCGCCAAGGTGGTCCGCACTGCGCTCCAGGATGCCGCGTCGATTGCCGGCCTTCTGGTGACTACCGAAGCAATGATCGCCGAGAAGCCGAAGAAGGAGGCCCCTCCCCCGATGCCACCCGGCGGAATGGACTTCTGATAGCGCCTCTGCGAACAGATCCTTGGCTCGCTTCGGGCCAAGGATCTTAGATTAGTTCGAGTTCCCTTTCCCGCGCGGCCACGACCCGTCCCGTCGCCCGCTTCATCGGCTTGCCCGCGACGTAGACTTCGGCGACGCAGCGGTCGTCGCCCATCGTCTGCAGAACGAAGAGCTCTTCGGCAAGTGAGGACGCGACCTGCATCCTCAGCTCCATTGCGGATTTCGCACGGCTGTCGAGCACGACGATGTCGGCGTCCGCGCCGACATGCAGCGAACCGATTCGATGCTCCAGACCAAGCGCCTGGGCATTGCCGAGCGTCATCCTGTAGAAAGAATTGAGCGGCGAGAGCCGCTGGCCTTGCAGGTGCAATATCTTGTAGGCCTCGTCCATGGTCTCCAGCATCGAAAAGCTGGTGCCTGCACCGACATCCGTTGCTACCGCATAGCGGCCGCCGAGCCGGTCGAAGCGGTCGCGATCGAAGAGGCCGCTGCCGAGGAAGAGGTTGGAGGTCGGGCAGAAGACCCCGACGGCGCCCGCCTCGGCGAGCACGGATATTTCCCTGTCGCTCAGATAGATGCAATGGCCGAGCAATGTCTTGCGGCCAAGGAGGTCATAGCGGGCATAAATATCGGTATAGTCCCGCGCTTCGGGGTAGAGCGAAGTGGCGAAGGCGATCTCATCCCTGTTTTCGGAAAGATGCGTCTGGACGTAGCAGGCCGGGTGCTCGGCGACGAGCGCCCGGGCGATCTCCATCTGTTCCGGGGTCGAGGTGATCGCAAATCGCGGGCTGATCGCATAATGCGCGCGGCCGCGACCATGCCACTTGCCGATGAGCCGTTTGGTTTCGTCATAGCCTGTTTGCGGCGTGTCGCGCAGGGCCTCGGGCGCATTGCGATCCATCATCACCTTGCCGCCGATCATCAGCATGTTTCGCTCTTCCGCCGCGGTGAAGAAGGCATCGACGCTTTCCGGATGCACCGAACAATAGGCAACGGCGGTGGTCGTGCCGTTGGAGAGCAGTTCATCCATGAACCGGCCGGCAATGAAGGCCGCGTGTTTGCCTTCCCTGAATTTCTGCTCCTCGACGAAGACATAGGTGTTCAGCCACTCGAGGAGCTGCGCTCCATAGGAGGCGATCGCCTGGGTCTGGGGAAAATGGAGATGCGTATCGATGAGGCCGGACAGGACGAGATGCGGACGATGATCGATCAACTGCACGCGCTCTCCGGCAGCGGCCGCCACGTCGCCGTAAGGTCCGACGGCGGTAATCTTGCCGCCGCCGACGAGAACCGCGCCATCCTCGTAAAAGCGGTAGGACTCGCTGTCCTCCATGCCCTGGGGCTCCCGGACGAAAGTCAGCACCCGGCCGCGGATCAAGAGGTCGTTCATTGGATTTTTCCTTCCTTCACGGCCGTCTCGTACCAAGAGGCGAGCAATTGCCGTTCTTCTTCGCTGACGCCGGTGACGTTGGCGGGCGGCATTGCCCGCGACCGTCCCGCCTGCAGATAGATCTCGCGGGCATGCGCGATGATGTCGCCGTCGGTTTCGAGGACGACGCCCTTAGGCGGAACGACCAGCCCCTCCCAGCCGGGCTCGCGCGCATGGCACATGGCACAGCGGCCGAGCACCGTGTCGCGTACTTTGGAGAAGTCCGCCGTCGCGACGACCGCCTGTTCCCTGGTCGAGGCCCTCGCCTCCCCACCCTGCGAGAGAACCTTGGGAACCGTCGAGAGCCACATGATGACGATGAACAGGAGGGCCGTGACGAGCCATGTCCAGGTCGGGCTGCCCTGGCGGGCGTGGCGGGTGTTGAACCAGTGACGAACGGTGACGCCCATCAGGAACACCAGCGAGGCGATGATCCAGTTGTATTCGGTGCCGAAGGCCAGGGGATAATGGTTCGACAGCATCAGGAACAGGACGGGCAGCGTCAGGTAGTTGTTGTGCGTCGAACGCTGCTTCGCCTGTTTGCCGAGCGCCGGCTCCGGCGCTCGGCCGGCGATCAGGTCGGCAACTACCTTCTTCTGGTTGGGAATGATGATGAAGAACACATTGGCCGACATGATCGTGGCCGTAAAGGCGCCGAGATGCAGGTAAGCAGCGCGGCCGGTGAAGAGCTGGGTGTAACCCCAGGCGACGGCGACGAGCACGAAATAGAGCAGCACCATCAACCGCGTATTGTCTCTGCCGAGCGGCGAACGACAGATCGCGTCATAGGCAAGCCAGCCGAAGGCAAGCGAAGCAAGCGAAATGGCGATCGCGGCCGGCTTCGAGACATCGAGCACGCTCGGGTCGATCAGATAGAGATCGGCGCCGGCATAGTAGACGAGGGCCAGCATGCCGAAGCCGGAGAGCCAGGTGACGTAGGACTCCCATTTGAACCAGGTGAGGTGCTCGGGCATGTTTTCCGGCGCCACCAGATATTTCTGGATGTGATAGAACCCGCCGCCATGCACCTGCCACTCCTCGCCATAGGCGCCGAGAGGCATGCCCGAACGCTGCCTCAGGCCCAGGTCCAGCGCAACGAAATAGAAGGACGAGCCGATCCAGGCGATCCCGGTGATGACATGCAGCCATCTTACGGCAAATGTCAGCCAGTCCCAGACAATGGCATATTCGTACATGCGGGTTCTCCCATTTCTCCAGAGCGCATCGCCTTCAACGCGTTCACGTGACGCGCCTTGGATTTCTTGTTTTTGTGCATGTCGTAGTCCCAAACCGCTGCCCATGTTGGAGCGACATGCATTGGGCCGCATTATGTGCCATTGCTGGAGCAAGCGGGAACGTCCAAGGGATGACCAACTCTTTCAAAAAAAACTATAAAATGGAGATGGTGCCGGTACGGTATTTTCAGTTCCTAAGAACCTGAGGCGGAGCATGTCCTATCTCGATAATGTGCGCGTGTTCGTGCGCGTGGTGGAACTTGGAACGCTGTCGGCCGCCGGTCGCGACCAGCGCGTGACCCCCGCGGTTGCGAGCAACAGAATCAAGGAGTTGGAGCGGCAACTGGGTGTTCGCCTCTTCAACCGCACGACCCGCAAGCTGACGCCGACGGAACATGGCCGCGTCTTCTATGACGGCGCCGTCAAGATCCTCGAAGCGGTGGACGAGGCCGAAAGCGCCGTCGCCGATCTTTCCCGCAATCCCAAGGGCGCGCTTCGCATCACCGCACCGCTCGGCATGGGGCGCCGCCTGATCGCCTCCGGCATCCCCGAGTTCCATGACAAGTATCCGGATATCGAGGTGCGGCTGCGCCTTTCCGACCGCAATGTCGACATCCTGGCGGAGGGCGTCGACGTCGCTTTCCGGCTCGGCATACTCGAAGACTCCAACCTGCGCATGCGCGGGATCATGAATTGCGACCGGGTGCTCTGCGGCTCGCCCCGGTATTTCGAGAAGCGCGGCGTGCCGGCGACACCGGACGAACTCATCACCGGGCGCCACGATTGCCTGCTGCTGCGCTATCCCGGCTCCAAGGAATATTACTGGACGCTGCAGACGCCGGAGGGCGTGCGCAAATTCGAAGTGGCCGGCCCCTATGATTCCGACGACGGCGACGTGCTCACCGAATGGGCGCTCGACGGGCGCGGCATCATCAACAAGCCGCTCTTCGAGGTGAAGCACCATATCGACGAGGGCAGGCTGCTGTCGATCCTCCAAGAGACCCCGCCGCTCGGCGCCCAGCTTGCCGCGATCTATCCGCACAAACGCTTCCAGGACCCGAAAGTCCGACTAATCATCGACTTCATGGCCGAACGCTGCCAGCGACTGATCGGCAAGGTTCTCGCCGAGCCGGCGACGGCACAGGTGCAGGAGCCCGTGGAATAGTCGGCGCCGGAACAAGGACTCTTCGAAAGCCTGCCTGTCTATGCGCGCGACAGCACCAGCCGCAGTCCGGCAAGACCAAAGCATATGGCGAGAAGCCCCTCGATCCAGCGCCTCGCCCGGCGGTACAGGCGAACCATCGGTGCCGTCGAGAAGATGATCGCGTAGCCGCCGAAGATCGCGACGCTCAGCACCGCACAGCCGCCCAGGATCGCTGCAAGTGTCTGCCATGACGAATCCGGTCCAAGTCCAAGAGTGACCAGGGCAATCCAGCCAAGGATCGATTTCGGATTGCTGAGATGCATGAGCAATCCGCGCCGATAGAGCTCTGCCCCAGTCAGGACGGCACCGTTCGCTCCCGCATGCGCAGCATCTGCCTCTGGGGCGAACGCGGATTTGCCGGCCTTGAAGGCCAGATAGAGGAGATATAGGCCGCCCAGAATCTTGAGAAGCACCAGGATTTCCGAATAACGGATCATGACTGCGGAAACGCCCGTCGCGGCCATCGCCCCCCAGAAGAGCGATCCGCTGACGACGCCGGCCGCGAGCATGAGGGCTGCACGCCTTCCGCTATGCATCGCCACCCCCATGATCCGCATGGTGCTGGGCCCGGGGCTTCCGGCTGCGATCACATAGGCGCTGTAGACAATCAGGAGATGGTGGAATTCGGACGACAATTCGAAAACCTGTTCTGTGTTGTTTGCTGCAGATAGACCGATGAGACGCGCTGTCTCTATCTTTGCCGTCGCCATCACTTCCACGCAAGCGTCGCGGAAATGAACGGCAGCTACATCTTCGCCAACAGGCTCAAGGCAATCGACCACATCGTCAGGGCGATGAGCGTTTCCAGAATTCGCCAGGCTGCGGGCTTGGCGAAGACCGGCCTCAGCCAGGTCGCGCCGTAACCGAGCGAAAAGAAGAACAGGAAAGAGCCGGTCGCGGCGCCCGCCGCGAAGGAGGCCTCGTATCCCGGAGACCGGGTCGAGATGCTACCAAGCAGTACGACCGTGTCGAGATAGACGTGCGGATTGAGCCAGGTGAGAGCAAGGCAGGTCAAAAGGGTCGCCCGAAGGCTCGATGAGCCCGCCTCCTGCACCGTCAACGCTCCCGACGCGTGAAAGGCGGAATAAAGGCTTTTTGCACCGTACCAGGCCAGAAAGGCCGCGCCGCCATAGCGCATGACCGGATCGAGCCAGGGCAGCAGCGCCGCGATCTGCTGGAAACTGGTCACACCCATCGTGATCAGCACGGCGTCCGACAGGGCACAGGTGAGGCAGACGGCAAATACATGCTCGTTGCGAAGGCCCTGGCTCAGCACGAAAGCGTTCTGCGCGCCGATTGCGACGATGAGACTGAGCCCCATCACCAAGCCCGTGCCGTAAACCGGAAAATTCATACCTCAAAGCTCCCGAACGGTGATGGGCTTTTTTGCTATCGCAGCTCAGGGATTCAGGCTAGTTAATTCTACTAACTTCAATTAAGCAAAACTAATCCATGCTCGATTATTCAGCGCTCCGTGCCGTCTTCTCAGTCATCCAGACCGGCAGCTTCGAGAAAGCTGCTGGCCTGCTCAACGTGACGCCTTCGGCGGTTTCGCAACGGGTGAAGCAGCTCGAGGAACGCCTCGGCATCGTGCTGATCGCGAGGGGCAATCCCTGCACCGCCACCGAAAAGGGAGAATGGCTCTGCCGGCACATGGAAAATGTCGGGATGCTCGAAGCCGAACTGTTCAATCATCTGCCCGCGCTTGTCGATCCGACGGAACCCGAACTGCGCGTGACGCTGCATATTGCGACGAATGCCGACAGTCTCGGCACATGGTTCCTGACGGCCATGTCGCGCTTCGCCAGCCGCTCCCCCTATCTCCTGAACATCGCGGTCGACGACCAGGACCATACCGCCGAGTGGCTGCGGCGAGGACAGGTCATCGCTGCCGTCACCAGCCTGGAAAAGCCGGTTCAGGGCTGCCGGCGCGTGTCACTCGGAGCCCTGCGCTATCACGCCACCGCGAGCCCCGATTTCGTCGCCCGCCATTTCCCGCAGGGCGTCATGAAGGAGGCCATTGGCAAGGCGCCTTTGTTGACGTTCAATCAAAAGGACAGGCTTCAAGGCCGGTGGATGCACCAGGTGTTTGGAGAAGACCTCAACCCTCCCACCCATTGGCTTCCGTCGACGCAAGGCTTCGTCGAGGCAAGTCTGTCCGGCATGGGCTGGGGCATGAACCCGGCACTCCTCGTCGGCGAGCACCTGGCAACCGGGCGATTGGTCGAGCTGATCCCCGATACGCCGCTCGACGTTCCGCTCTACTGGCAGATGAACCGTCTCGCCGCTGACCGGCTGGTGGACCTGACGCGCGAGGTCACGGCGGTGGCTACACATCATCTGTTGGCATGACGCGCTGCCAAGACAAACGCCGTCGTGACGCTCATATCATTCCCATCATCGGCGGCACGAGTAGCCTGTCGGCCATCTGTTTCTGCGCTCCGTCGAGCGCCTGATAGAGAGGGGCGAGAGTTGCCTTCAGCTTGCGCACACTCTCGAGCCGGCTGGCGAGGGCGCTTTCCCTGGACTCGATCCGCTGCAATGGGGTCGCCGCGGCCCTGCCCGTGCTATCCATCGCGCCTGGCATCTGCGTCATGCCTTCCCGTGCGCCGCGGGCGTTAGCGCGCAGAACCTCGGCAAAGGCGTTCCACAACGACTCTTGCTCGGTCGTTATCTTGAGCTCCGTCTTCAGGAACGCGATGCGTCCCTCGATGTGTGCAGGCGCCATCATCTGGGCCATCGCCCACATGCCGCCCTGCGCCATTGGTCCCTGTTCGGTGGCCATCATGTCCATAGGTCCTTGACCACCGCCCATCATTCCCATCATTCCGCCCATCATATCGCCGGGCATCATGCCGCCGGACGGCATCATGGCGCTTGGGTTTGCGGCGGATGCTTGCGGCTGCGTGCTCTCTTCGCTCGCCTGCACAGGCGTGGCCGCGGGGTGATGTGCGTCTTCGGCAAAGGCCGGCGTCCCGACCAACAGCAGTGCACTCGTCAGCAGCATTGTTTGCAGAGGGGTCATTTTCATATCTCCCGGCTCTAATTGAGCAGTCGAAACCATTGAAAATGATATTGCGGCGGCGAAAGATCGCCTTGATGCGGATCAAGCCGGGTCGGTCTAACTACCTGTCTCGTCCGGGAGAATCGACGTCGATCGGCCATCCCGGCGAAATATGGACGACAAGGCCATTCAAGCTGCGCAACTGATCTTCCGGGCGTCGTGACTCCTGAACGGGTATATTATGCCCGATTCACGGGCTTCCCTGAGATGCCGAAGGCGGGAAATCAACGAGATGAGTACGGGCATTCGTCCGGCCTTACGCGTGTCTTTTTGCCGAATGCACAGCCATTGCGCCCGGCAGCAGAAAGCAGGAGGAAGCCATGAAAGCGGCCAGTTCTTTGGACGAGCTGCAGCAACTTCAGCGGCAGACGTTTGATTACTTTCTCAACGAAGTGAGCCCCGCCAACGGTCTCATCCTCGACAAGACGGCCACCAACTGGCCGTCCAGCATCGCCGCGACAGGTCTTGCGCTCGCCTGCTATCCCGTCGCCGTGAAGCGTGGACTGATGCGTCGCGCAGCCGCAGTCGATCGAACGTTGACCACACTCCGGTTCTTCTTGGGCAGTCCTCAGGGGACACAACCCGATGCCACGGGATACAAAGGCTTCTACTATCATTTCCTCGATATGGCGACCGGGCGTCGCGCCTGGCAATGCGAGCTTTCGACGATCGACAGCGCCCTGCTCCTAGCCGGGGCCTTGTCGGCCGCCGCGTATTTCGACGCGTCGGATGCTCGCGAACGGGAGATAACGGAGATCGCAGACGCGCTCTACCGCCGGGTGGATTGGCAGTGGGCGCTGAATGGCGCAGCGACGGTAACACACGGGTGGACACCGGAGGCCGGCTTCCTCAAGTACCATTGGGAGGGCTACAACGAGGCGCTGCTTCTTTATATTCTGGGACTGGGGTCGCCGACCCACCCGCTGCCGGAATCGAGCTACTCCGCCTGGACCTCCACTTATCATTGGGAGAGTTGCTACGGTTACGAGTACCTCTACGCGGGACCGCTGTTCACCCACCAATTATCCCATGTCTGGATCGACTTTCGCGGCATACAGGACGCTTACATGCGCGAGAAGGGCATCGATTATTTCGAGAACAGCCGCCGGGCGACTCAGGTACAGCGAGCCTATGCGATCGACAACCCCCGCAAGTTCGATGGATACCGGGAATGCTGCTGGGGGATCACCGCCAGCGAGGGTCCCGGCCCCGCGACGCTCAAACTGAAGGGCGTCGAGCGCAAGTTCTACGACTATGTCGGACGCGGCGTTCCTTACGGTCCGGACGATGGCACGCTCGCGCCTTGGTCGGTGGTCGCCTCCTTGCCGTTCGCGCCTGAAATAGTCCTGCAGGCGGTTGACTACTGCGTCCACCAGGCGAAGCTGACGAAGTTCAACAGATACGGCTTCAAGGCAGCCTTCAATCCGACCCACCCAGGTGAACCAGGCAACCCCTACGGCTGGTGGGTGTCACCCTGGCACTTCGGACTCAATCAGGGGCCGATCGTGCTGATGATCGAGAATCATTGGAGCGGCCTGTTGTGGCGTTTGATGCGCGCGTGCCCCTATGTGGTCACGGGACTGCGGCGCGCCGGCTTCGACGGAGGCTGGCTGGATGAACTGCCCTGATCGGTTCCTGTGAAAGGAATTCTGCGGTACGATTTCGAAGAGGCCGCTTGCAACGCGTTTTTTCCGACGACGACATGAGCGGCAGTCGCGTTTTCGTTGGCGCGGCTCGCCCCGGAGTAGGTGTCGGACGCGAAGACCATGAAAGTCGCAGTTTACAGCAGCAAGTCTTATGACCGCGAATTCCTCTGCGCAGCGAACAGCAGCGCCGCGCACGAGCTACGGTTTCTCGATGTTCGGCTTTCCCCCGAAACGGCGACCTTGGCAACGGGTACCGAGGCCGTGTGCGCCTTCGTCAACGACGATCTCGGCGAGCCTGTCCTTCAGGAGCTCGCAAAACGCGGTGTGAAGCTCGTTGCCCTCCGCTGCGCCGGCTTCAACAACGTCGACCTTGAAGCCGCCTGTAATCTAGGCATCAGAGTCGCGCGTGTCCCTGCCTATTCCCCCTACGCCGTCGCAGAGCATACGGCGACCTTGATCCTCGCCCTGAACCGCAAAATCCATCGAGCTTACAACCGGGTTCGCGAAGGCAACTTTGCCCTTGACGGATTGTTGGGGTTCGACCTTCAAGGCAAGACGGTCGGCATAGTCGGCACCGGAAAGATCGGCCAGGCATTCACGCGGATCATGGCAGGATTCGGCTGCTCGTTGCTTGCAAACGACCTCAGGCCGGATCCGGCCTGCGAGGCCCTGGGGGCGACCTACGTTTCGCGAGAGGAGCTCTTCAGGCGATCCGACATTGTCAGCCTGCACTGCCCCCTCACGCCGGAGACTCATTACATGATCAGGAGCGAGACGCTGCCGTGTCTCAAGCGCGGCGTGATGTTGATCAACACGAGCCGCGGCGCCGTGGTGGAAACGCGCGCCGTCATCCGGGGATTAAAGGACGGAACGATCGGCAGCCTCGGGCTCGACGTGTACGAAGAGGAAGGCGATTTGTTCTATGAAAATCTTTCCGACCGTTTCATTCCGGATGACATCTTCGCGCGTCTGCTAACTTTCCCAAACGTCCTCGTGACAGGCCATCAGGCTTTTTTCACGAGAGAGGCCCTCACCAATATCGCCGAGACGACCATCGCGAATATCAGTGCGTTCGTAGCATGTGGCTGCGCAAATCACGAAGTTTCCATCGAGAAGATCGCCGGTCAAGGCCGCTGACGGCAGCCGCCGTGCTCAACCCGTTCGCGTTCACCGCGAAGACATTGCGGGACACGCGAGGGTCGTCGCCATAGATCGGGCCGTGAGATTGCGGTGGCGGGCCGCACTTCACCATGCCAGAGTCCTCGGCAGCAGCCGCGACAGTAACGACAACGCCGCAGGCGAAGACGTCGACATCGTCGAAAAAATCTCGCGGAGAGCTTCTTGACCCTGCCATTGTTGGAAGGTCCATATTGACTTAAGTCGGATCAATGGAGACCTCCAGATGCATCTTTTCAATATCCCCGACATGACCTGCGGGCACTGCGCCGCGGCGGTGGAGAGGGCAGCAAAAGCGATCGATCCTCATGCCGAGGTCACAGTGGATCTCGAGGCGAAGACCGCATCCATCGACTCTGAAGTCGGCTCTGACACGTTCATTGTAGCGATTAAAGACGCTGGCTATCATGCGTCTTCCAAGAATTCCTGCTGCGGCTCGTTCGCGTGACCGTCGGCGGCCGTTTGATCAAGATCAAGGCACAGCCTGCAACCACTGAGCAATGTGCTTGAATAAAGCACGAAGGGTCGAGCGAAACATGATCGCCGCCAGCCAGATCGTCCGGAAACGCGCAACAGAATTGCTGGGCATCATGGCCGTACTCATGTTTCTGTTCGCGCCGACGGCTGAGGCCGCCCTCGTCAAGTGTGAACCACACATCGCTAGCAGCGAACATATCGTCTCTCCGGAAGGTGATCCGGCACATCATGGCGACTTCGAGCCCGCCGACCAGAAGGCGTGCTGCAAAAGCGACTGCAGCCTGTGCAACGCGCTTTTCCCGGCACCAGTCCTTTTCGAAATTGCCCTGAAGTCCAACGGTCACCAAGACCTCGACCCGCAGGGCGCCATCATCGGCGTCGACTCGCGCCCCGACATTGGCCCTCCCCGATCTGCCTGATGAAACGCGGCTGCCATCAGAACGGCAGCCCTACCATGGTCGCATCCCAGGGAAGCGGCATTCGCCGGCAACGGCCGGCGCTGAACGAGAGGTCAAACAAATGAAACGTCGTGAATTCTTGTGCGGACTGATGTCAGGCGTCGCAGTCGCCGCCTCAGGTGCTCTGCTTTTTCCCACCGCCGCATGGCCGGAGACGATGCCCGGCAATAAGGGACTCACTCCGCTGCCCGGGACCAGGCCCCTGTCGATAAAGAAGCGCGTGATAGAGGTGAACGGGAGAGCCGCAGAGGTCTTCGGGCTCGTTCAACCGGATGGCACCGTGGGCCTGACCCTCGACGCGGACACCCTGTTCGACGTCGCCCTTTCGAATGAAGGCGGTGAGCCGACGCTCATCCATTGGCACGGGCTTGTTCCGCCGTGGGATATGGACGGCGTGCCGGACAACCCGGCCGCACTTCTGGAGCCAAAGAAATCAAGGCACTACACATTTCCGGTCGGCTCGGGCGGCACCCATTGGATGCACGCCCATACGCTCCAGGAGCAGAACCTGCTTGCCGCGCCCTTGATCGTGCAAACCGCCGAAGACAAGAAGCGCGATGAGCAGGACGTGGTTATTCTTCTTCATGACTTCTCCTTCACACCGGCCGAGGAGTTGTTCGCCAGGCTGAAAAGTCCGGCAGGCGGGCACGCAATGGATCACAATGCGATGTCGGGCATGGCAGCCAATATGCACGGAGGCCACATGTCCGGCATGGCGACGCCAGGCATGGTCCCCATGGACCTGAACGACATCGAATACGACGCTTATCTCGCCAATGACCGCACCCTTGACGATCCGGAAGTGGTTGCGGTCGAAAATGGGGGCCGCGTTCGCCTGCGCATTATCAACGGGGCGACGGCGACCGCCTTTACGATTGATACGGGTGCGCTGACCGGGCAGCTGGTCGCCGTCGATGGGCAATTGATCCGGCCGGTTTCCGCAACGCGCTTTCCGATCTCCATGGGACAACGGCTGGATGTCCGTCTGGAACTCCCCAAGACTGCCGTGGCCAGTCCGGTTCTTGCATTGCGAGAAGGCTCGGATCATCGCACCGGCATCATCCTTGCTCCGTCTGGAGCCAGGGTGGGCAAGCTTGCAACCCGCGGAGCAGAAGTCGGTCCGGTCGTTGGCCTGGATCTCGAGCAGCAACTGGCAGCCACCGCATCGCTTGCCGCGCGTCGGGTTGACAGGCGTTTCGAATTGACCCTGACGGGCGGCATGAGCGGCTATGAATGGAGGATCGACGGCGCTGATAGTCTCAATGTCCGAGAAGGAGAAAGGGTCGAGATCGTCATGCGAAACATGTCGATGATGGCCCACCCCATGCATTTGCATGGGCATCACTTCCAGGTTTCCGCCATTGATGGGAGGGCTTTCCCGGGTGCGTTGCGCGATACGGTCCTCGTGCCGCCAATGGGAAGCGCGACCTTCGCCTTCGACGCCAACAATCCGGGGCGTTGGCCGCTGCACTGCCATCACCTCTATCACATGGCATCGGGAATGATGTCTTTCGTCGCCTATACATGACGGAGACTTTGCCCGGCAAAGACGCGACCTGTTGGTCCGGAGATGCCGGGCGGGCGAACTTCGTCGTCGACGAATACCATTATGGAGACATTCCCCAATGGAAGAGCATGAACATCATCACCGACCCGAGGATCACCGGCACGATCACCACCATGGACATGTGAACCCCCCTCGCGACGAGGACGAAGGGGACATGCAGCAGCAGGGCGTGGTTTACACCTGCCCGATGCATCCGCAGGTACGACAGATCGGTCCCGGAAACTGCCCGATCTGCGGCATGGCGCTTGAACCGGAGATCATATCCGCCGATACCGGTCCCGGCCCGGAACTTGTCGATATGCGGCGGCGGTTCTGGATCGGGCTGGTTCTGACGTTCCCCGTGCTGGCGATTGAGATGGGCGGGCACCTCACCAACCTTCACATGCTGTTGGGTCCCCAGGTGTCAAATTGGCTGCAGCTTGTCTTCGCGACCCCGGTCGTCCTTTGGGCCGGCGCTCCCTTCTTTGAGAGGGCCTGGCAGTCGATCCTCACCCGGAAGCTGAACATGTTCACACTGATCGCCATGGGCACAGGCGTCGCCTGGGCCTACAGCGTGGTCGCAACGGTTGCCCCCGGCCTGTTTCCGGCGACGTTCCGATCCGACGAGGGGACCGTTGCGGTCTACTTCGAGGCGGCGGCCGTTATCACAGTGCTTGTGCTGCTTGGGCAGGTCCTCGAACTGCGGGCGCGGGAGCAGACCGGAGGCGCCATCCGTGCCCTCCTGGACCTGGCACCGAAGACCGCCCGTCGCATTGGCAGCGATGGCGCCGACGAGGACGTGCCGCTGGAAGCCGTTGCCGTCGGCGACCGGCTGCGCGTCCGCCCGGGCGAGAAGGTTCCGGTTGACGGTACCCTCGTGGAAGGCCGCAGCTCGGTCGATGAATCGATGGTCACCGGGGAGTCGATGCCGGTTACGAAGGAGGTTGGCGCGACACTAATCGGCGGCACCATGAACAGGACCGGCGGCTTCGTCATGGAAGCAGGAAAGGTCGGCCGCGACACCATGCTGTCGCAGATCGTCCGCATGGTCGCCGAGGCTCAGCGCTCTCGCGCCCCAATTCAACGCCTCGCCGACGAAGTGTCGGGCTGGTTCGTGCCCGCCGTCATCCTCATAGCCATCATTGCCTTCGCGACATGGATGACGGTCGGCCCGGAACCCCGCTTCACGCACGGACTCGTCGCCGCAGTCGCGGTGCTCATAATCGCCTGTCCCTGCGCGCTCGGCCTCGCAACCCCGATGTCCATCATGGTCGGCGTCGGCAAGGGTGCAAGCCTAGGCGTGCTGATCAAGAACGCAGAAGCGCTGGAACGCTTCGAAAAGGTCGACACGCTGGTGGTCGACAAGACCGGCACCCTGACCGAGGGCAAGCCGAAGGTGACGTCTATCGTCGCGGTAGATGGCGTTTCGGAAAACGAGCTCCTTCGGCTGGCCGGGACGCTGGAACGGTCGAGCGAACATCCCCTCGCGGCGGCCATCGTCGAGGCGGCCGGGGAACGCCGCGTGGCGCTCGCCACGGCAGAGAACTTCGACAGCCCCGTCGGCAAGGGAGTGACCGGGACCGTGGAGGGACGCAGCCTCATCATCGGCAGCCACCGGATCATGTCCGAGGAAAAGGTGGACATCTCAGTCCTCTCGCGAGAAGCGGAAGAACTGCGCAGTGAAGGAGCGACCGTCATCTTCGCCGCCATCGACGGTCGTCTGGCCGGACTGTTCGCAATAGCCGATCCGATCAAGGCGACGACGCCGGCCGCAGTGGATGCATTGCTGAAGGACGGCGTGCGGGTGGTAATGCTCACTGGAGATAACCAAACCACCGCCAATGCAGTCGCCCGGAAGCTCGGTATCAAGGAGGTCGAGGCGGAGGTATTGCCGGAACACAAGAGCGAGATCGTCGCGCGCCTGCGCAAAGACGGCAGGATCGTCGCCATGGCGGGCGACGGCGTCAACGACGCCCCGGCGCTTGCCGCCGCCGACGTCGGGATTGCCATGGGAACGGGGACAGACGTGGCAATCGAGAGCGCTGGCGTGACGCTGCTCAAGGGCGATCTGCAGGGCATTGCGCGGGCGCGGCAGCTCAGTCACGCGACAATGCGGAACATCCGTCAAAATCTGTTCTTCGCCTTCATCTACAACGCGGCTGGCGTCCCGATTGCGGCGGGCGTGCTCTATCCCGCCCTCGGACTTTTGCTGTCGCCGATCATCGCGGCAGCCGCCATGGCGCTCTCGTCAGTCAGCGTGATCGGCAATGCTCTCAGGTTGCGGAGTGCTCGGATATAACCTGGGATCGCAGATGGACATTGTTCGCCACCTCGCCGACCGTCAGCCGCAGACTTCTCGCGGTGCCGTCGCCGATCAGTGTCTGCCAATCGCCTGTCTCAGTCTGCCAAGTTCGATCCTTCGGATATCCGGCGAAGTTCCAGCCAGCCCGGAGGCATGATGGCCGGGATTTGGGGAAAGAGATTCGCCACGGCGCCTCCTTTTGATCACAGCAAGGGATGCAAGACGCTCGGTCCGTCTCGATGGACCGCAAAGATGGGGCCCTTGATCACAATCAACGACGCAAGACGGTGTAGAGCGTAAGCTTCAAAGTCATGACGGAGAGACGGTGGTGGTTGAGGCGAGATGCTCTAAGCGAATATGGCTTACCATTGCCGCAGGTTCTGATCGCCAAACCGGGGAGACACTTCTGCGAAACCTGCTTTGGGAGCATCAAATTAAACCAGCGCTCTATCGAGGCATAGCGCAAACCAGGCAAGGAATTCCTGCTTAACGTCGATACAGCCGGATTCGGGTGTCCTCGGCGCGGCCAGTTAAACGCTCCGTGTGAATCTGTCGTTAATTCCCACAAAGCGGCCAGGACACGCAGGATGCTGTCCGCCACTGAGGACGATTCGATGCGCAATCTCGAGGAAACGAGCACCGGTGCGTTGCCGCGTTCCGCTGTTGGAACGATCCTCACAGAGGCTCGGCGAACACCTCTTTTCGTGCTCATTGTCTTCGTGCCCGTAGTTATTCTCCTGGAGCAGATATCGCCCGAGGCGCACACTTGGCTTTTCCTCCTGTCGATTGTGGCGATCGTCCCCCTCGCGGCGATGCTCAGCCGCGCGACCGAGTCGGTGGCTGCGAAGACCGGCGATGCCGTCGGAGGTTTGCTTAACGCCACACTTGGCAATCTCACCGAGCTCGTAATTTCACTCGCGGCCCTGCAGGCCGGGCAATACCTGCTGGTCAAGGCGTCGATCGCAGGCGCCATCGTCACCAACACCCTCTTCATGTTGGGCGGCGCCTTCCTCGTCGGTGGGCTGAAACACCACCTGCAGGAGTTCAACAGGGTGAACGCGCGTTTTCAGGCGAGCCTGTTGTTCCTGGCGACGATCGCAATCCTGGTTCCTTCACTCGTCAGCGAAGCGGATCAGACGCCGACCGGCGCCTTCTCGCAGCAGCTGAGCCTGGGGCTGGCTGTGCTTCTTATCGCCGTCTATGCACTGGGAATGTTGTTTTCCCTGAGGACGCACCGAGAGCTCTTTGCCAGTGTGGCGCACGGCGAGGACGCCGAGACATCGTGGCCGCTCTCGGTGGGCGTCGCCGTGCTGATTGTCGTCACGCTGCTCGTCGCGATGGTCAGCGAGATATTCGTCGGCTCGGTGCAAGTCGCCGCGCAACATCTCGGGATGACGCCCGCCTTCGTCGGCTTCATCGTCGTCGCCTTGGTCGGAGGAGCAGCCGAGATGACCAGCGCCTTCTCGGCGGCACGCGCAAATCGCCTCGACCTGAGCGTCGGCATCGCATTGGGCAGCGCGGCGCAAATCGCTCTCTTCGTCGCGCCTGTGCTGGTGCTTCTCAGCTATTTCATTGGTCCGGAACCGATGTCCCTGCAGTTCTGGCCGGGCGCGGTCGCGATGATGCTGATCGCGACAATGGCGGCAACATTGCTGTCCAATGGCGGGCATGCAGCCTGGTATGCGGGCGTCATGGCGCTGGCGGTTTATGCCATCTTCGGGTTCACGCTGTTTATCCTGCCGCCCGGCGCGGGGCAATAAGCCATATCCCGACCGCGGAAGCAGGCGCATGACGCCTGTTCCGCGGTGTCCGCAACCCCGTTTGCCGCTCGGCGCACCATCTTTTGACCGAATGCGGCCCGCTCCATCAGCGACTTCGCCAGAAGCGCTTGATGTCGACCAAGCCGTCGTGTGCTTCAGCCGCCCGGCGCAAAAGCTCCGCCTTGTCGTAGGCTCGGAACAGATCCTGCGTGCCAGCCACTCCCAGTAGGCCGAGCGACGATAACATGCCGGGCGCAACCGCGAGGTCGTTGAGGTCGCCGAGTTGGTCCTGAAGGCCTGCCATTGCCGCGATGAAGCGGCGATGACGTTTCGTTTCGATCTTGCTCCGGAAAAGCGGCTCGAAGAACTCGGCCGCGTATCGCAGCTTCTTTGCCGCAATACGCAACCTGTGACGCGCCGCGTCATCCGCATCGATGAGACGGCGACCACGTGCCACTTTCTTCCAGAGCCGGTCGAGCGCCGTCGAGGCGAAATCTCGGGCGGATCGACCGTGCATCGGCATGGCTGATGCATCGGCCATCGAGCCGGAAATGAACTCGTCAATGTCGATCATGAGGGAGCGGACGCGCGCGGACGAAAGAGTGGCTTCCAGTGTCCGATAGGCGTCGCCGCGCATCGCTTTCAGGCGCCCTGCAAGCTCTTCATCCCTCGCGCGGCCGATCAGGACGTCGATATTGCGCGCCTGCCCTGTCTCCGCGGCGAGCCAGGACAATTCTTCGCGCAGATGATCGAAGCGGCTGTCCTGAAACAGGGACGTGCAGATGGAGAACAGCGAGCGCAGCCGTCTGAGCGCGACGCGGGCCTGATGCAGGACTTCCGCGTCACGGGACCAGGACAGTGCCATTTCGTTGAGCCGAAACTGCCTGAGGCACACGGCGGCGCTGCGGGCGAATGCAGTGGCCGCGCTCATTTCGGACGTGAGTGGCGCCGGACTAGCCTTGACGGCGCCCTGCGCGGCCGCAAGTAGCCGGTAACCTCGCTCCGCCTTGCTCAGCACGCCTAGACGGGCGGGGGTGATCAGGTCGACCTTGCGCGCGAGATCAAAGAGCGCCGCCGGCTGGCCGGCTTTTCTTTCCAGCTCGATTTCGCAAAGCGGCGCCTCGCGATCGGCAGCCACGACCTTGCCGACGTCGAGGCAAACCTCGATCTGCGCCTCACCGGCCGTTACGTTCCAACGGTGCCGCGTGACATGCACCTCGAACAGGGGCGCCAGTTCCGGCCCGGCTCCCGCCAGCAAGGCGACAATCTGCGGATCGTCGATAACCGGCGCATCGGCGGTGACCGGCCGCTCCCATTCCTCACGCACGAACGAACCGGCCGCAGCGCCGTCGCCTGCTTTGACGGTCTGGATCCGCTCGTTTCCCGATTGGCGGATGCGCAATGACAGCCCCCGCTTCGTCAGGTCCCACGCATTCGTATCGAAGTAGACCGATTTCTGCTGAAGAATGGTGGGCGGCGATACGAAGGGATTGGTCTTCAGGAGCGACCTCGCCCCCGATTGGGAAAGCTCGAGCTTCAGTTCCGCCTCTTGCATCGGTTTCTCCGCAAGGCACCGTGTCGCGGCGGATTTCGATCAACCGACTACAGACACAGGTTCTGCAAGGCCCTGTAATTGACGATTTCCACGCCACGAGTGCCCTGCAACCGGATGATGCTGCCGTTCTTCAGTTTGGTGAGCGCGCGGGAAACGGTTTCGATCGTGAGCCCGAGATAATCGGCAATGTCGATGCGGGGCATGAACAGATCGAACCTGCAGGCGCCGCCGGAGCGGTTCGACATTTCGAGAAGAAATGCAGCCACACGCTCGAGCGCGCTCTGGCGGCCAATCACCAATTGGTGCTCCTGCGCCGATGAGAAGTTTTCGAGAACGACCGGCAGCAATCCCTGCCAGATATATCGCGTCTCCCGAAGGCTGATACTCTTTATGCCGGTGGTCCCAATCGCTTCGGCCGAAGAGCGGCGAAAGTCCTCATTCTGCAGACCGAACCAGTTTCCACCGAGATGGAAATCGAGAATTTGCCGCCGGCCGCTGGCAAGCACTCGATAGACGCGCACGGCGCCGAACTCCACCCGGTAGACTTGGCCGGCCCGCTCTCCGTCGGAGTAGATGCTCTGTCCGTCAACGAAGTTACTGACTGGCTTTGACTCGACGACGCCGAGTGCGGCCGACGTCACGAGCATAGGCTTCATCTGCCCTTGTGAAAATTCGAATGCAGGCATGTTCATGGCTTCACTCCAATCGCAGCGCCTCCGGCTCTCCTCCACCGTCGATCGAGAGGTATCGTGGCTACCCGAGTGCCTGCTCGATCTCCGCGGCAAGGCTCTCAATAAGGCCTCTGAACTCGTCGCGGCGCTCCTCGCGAATATGCGGCGGGAGTTGATCGGCACAGGCGAGGGCGTACTCGGCGGCAGCGAGATCCTCGCACATGCCCCTGAAACTCTCGTCCCGCATCAGTCGCTCTTTGATCTGTAACGATAGTTCCGGAAACCGGCGCAATGCCGCCGACAGGCCGTCTCCCTCTTCTGCCCCCTCGGATCCTATGCGCATCCCATCCTCCCCACGGGTCGAGAATGAAGATATTTCTAATGTATAGATTGCAACGGGCACGCAGCGGGACGTAAAATACGGAAGCTTACAGTAGCGCGTAAACTGCATGCGACTCCTGAGGCCATAGGGGGCGCCGACATGACAATCACAAGTGAGAAGCGTCTCGGCCCAGATGCAGAGATGCTGCAAACCGCTGCGGAGATACGTGCTCAACTCGACCGCATCCGGTCGAGCGCGGAATTCGACGCGCCGGAACGCGCCCGGAAGTTCCTGACATATGTCATCGAAGAGACGATCGCCGGCCGTGCCGACCGCATCAAGGCTTATTCCATAGCAACCGAAGTCTTCGGCAGGGATGCATCCTTCGATGCGCAGCTGGATCCTGTCGTGCGCATCGAGGCGGGTCGCGTTCGTCGCGCCCTCGAGCGCTACTATCTGCTTGCAGGGGGAGACGACCAGCTGGTGATAACCATACCCAAGGGCGGTTACGTTCCGGCATTCGCACCGCGTGCCCAGGCGGCGGCGACGGGGGTGCGCGCATCATCGCCAAGCCACACCGCGCGCCGCCTGTTCACACAGGGCCGGCATGTGTGGACGTGGCTCGGTGCAGCCGCGCTGACGTTGGTTGCCGGCCTGGTATTCTCGGTGCTCGAGCCCGGGAAAATGGTGGGAACCGGTGATCAGAACGCCGACGAAGACCAGCCAAGTGTTCCAAGGCTTCTTGTGATGCCTTTCGAGGACCTGTCCGGAACTCCGCAATCGAAAATGATAACGCGGGGGTTTGCCGATGAAGTCATCGGCAAGGTCGCGAAGTTCCGGGAGATCGTCGTACTGACGGATGCAACCTCTGCCCAACCAGGCGGCGGGCGCGACATCTCACCGCTTTACGCCCTTCAGGGGAGCGTGCGGCTCGAGGGTGGCCGGTTCCGTCTCGGAGTGCGCGTCATTCGCAGCGACGACGGCTCCGTCCTATGGGCAAATACCTATGATGAGGATTTGGATCCTCTCTCGATCCTTGATCTGCAGGCAAACGCCGCCGCCGCCGTTGCTACCGCCATTGCTCAGCCATACGGGATAATCTTTCAAGCGGACGCCCCGCATGTCTCGCATATGGTTCCCAACGACTGGGACGCCTATGCCTGTACCCTGGCCTATTACGGATACCGCGCCGAACTGAACCCTGAAGCCCATTCCAATGTCGCACGCTGTTTGGAGAGAACGACCGAGCAATTCCCAAAATATGCAACCGCCTGGGCGCTCCTGGCTCTCACCTACATTGACCAGCTCCGCTTTCGATATGGCCACGATCGGTCGTCACCCCATGCACTCGACTTGGCGGTGGACGCGGCGAGGCGGGCGGTGGAACTTGATCCGCAAAATGTCCGCGGCCTCCAGGCCGAAATGCTTGCCCGCTACTTCCGGGGAGAGGTGGATATGGCGCTGGCCGTCGGAAAACGCGCCCTTTCGATCAATCCCAATGACACGGAATTGTCTGCCGAATACGGGTTCCGTCTTGCTCTTTCCGGTCAATGGAATCCCGGCTGCAAATTGATATCCGACGCCATTGCGCAAAACCCCGGGCTCCTCGGATATTTCGAAGCGGCACTGGCGGTCTGCTCCTATATGAAAGGCGACTATCTCAGCGCTGAGCGATGGTCCCGGTCGGCGGACCTCTCCGCCAACCCGATATTTCACCTGATATTGGTTGCGACACTCGGCAAGCTCGGCAAGGTCGAGGAGGCGCGCCGAGAACTGCATTGGCTGGAGAGCAACGCGCCGGAGTTCCTCAGCGATGTCCTGCGCGAAGTCGAAATGCGCATGCAGCGCTCCGAGGACCAATCTCACTTCATTGAAGGGCTGCGCCAGGCAGGCGTCTCTGTTCCCGAAAATTAGACTAATAGGGATACGGGACCTTTGCGCCGACAAGACAGCCCGGGAAACGCGAGCTTCCGCGTCTGAAACGCACGCAGAAGAGACGTTACATCGGCTCCTGAGTGCCAGCAGGATCGAGCTGAGGACGGGTTTCCGGCACTCTCGCATCGGCTCGCATCCACACCATCAACAACTCATAGAAGACACTAAGAACGATGGGCCCCAGAAACAGGCCGATCAGACCATAGGAAAGCGTGCCACCGAGCACACCGATCAGTATGACGAGCGTCGGCGTCGACAGGCCGCGCGCGACGAGCACAGGCTTCATGACGTTGTCGATTACGACGAGCGGCACCAGGAGAATGGTGAACAGCGTGGCGGCACCGGCTTCCATTTCGGTCCACGCCCAGATCACCACCGGCAACACCACGAGCAGAGGCCCGATCTGGATGATGCACAGGATGAGGACGAGGAAGGCGATGACACCGGGGAAAGGAGCATCGAAGGCGCGGAGAACCAACGCGCATAATAGCGCCTGCAACACAGCAACGCCGATAACACCCCGGGCCACATTGCGGATCGTGGCCGTGGCGAGCCGCACAAATCCGACGCCTCTATCGCTGGCCATCCGGCGGGCGAAGCCTTGCAGGATCTCCGCCAGTCGCGCCCCCGGCCCGAAGAGGAAGCCGGCTACGATCACCGAAACGACGAAGCTCAACAGGTCGACGCCGATGCTGGCGACCTTGGTCAGGGCCCTGCTCGTCACCTGGAGCAGCGATGGCTCCAGCCTTTTCAGCGTGTCCTCGAGGTTACTGGCGGCCAGACTCCAGGCGGCATAGACGCGCTCGCCGACAAACGGCCAGTCCCGAACACTTTCTGCAGGCGCCGGTACCAGCACCGAACCTGCGTTCAGCTTGTTGAAAAGGGCCTGCGCGCCGTCGGCGAAGCTGAAGACGACGGCCGCCAATGGGCCGGCGATGATCGCAAGGCACGCCAGCGTGAGGACTATTGCTGCCAAACGCGGCCGATTGCCGAGTGCCGCGCTCAGCGCCTGATACGCGGGATAGAGGGCGACGGCGAGGATGACGGCCCAAATGACGATGATCGCGAAGGGAGCGACCAGTGTCAGGGACCAGTATGCAAAAAGTGCGACAATCCCCAGGCGTGCCGCATCTGTGATCCTGGCCTCGATGGAGGAACGGTCGATCTTGGCGAGTTCGATGGAGGCATTCTTGAGCAGACTGTCGTCATCCATTCTCGCGAACTCCGCGGCGCCGATCGTTCGCCAGCGCCACTATTCTCGACGATGCCGGTTGAAAGGGACCGATTGCGTTTCAGGCACTGTACGGCCGGCTACCGGCGATCCCCAGTAAAATACCGTAGCATACAACTCCGGGAGATTTCTTCTGATAACCTACGGGGAGCGAGCCGCAGGTATGTCTGGCCGCTCTTTGAAGGTAGGCGGAGATGGCAGAATCCTTGCATCCGGCCGCAATTGCCCACGTGCCGGCGTTCATCACGGCCCCGGGGGAGACGGACGTTCTGATGAACGTCATGATCGTCTTCGTGCTGCTCCTCGTCCTGCTCGTCGGCGTTCTCTATCTGCGCCTGCACGCCCTGCCGGAGCATATGGCGCACGGCGCCAGCAAGGTTCAGCTGCAGCTGGTGGCGGTGCTGTCGCTGATCGCGCTCTTCACCCACAATCATCTCTTCTGGATCGCGGCCCTGCTGCTGGCGCTGATCGAGTTCCCGGACTTTTCCACGCCGGTGAGTTCGATGGCCGACTCGCTGCGCAAGATTGCCGATCGGGAGGAGCGGCCGCTCCCCGAACCGGCGCCGGACGACATTCATGACGATATTCATGTGGTCGCGGCGAAGCCGCAGCCGGTCGAGACCGAGCCGCCATGGGCAGCAGTCGCGCCGGAGGTGCCGGCCGGCGAAACCCGGTCGGAGCGGAGGGGCTGAGCCATGCTCGAATTCATGATCTGCTCGCTGCTGACGATCTTTCCGGACTTCCTCTTCCGCCGCTACGTCCAGGGTAAGCGGATCGGCCGGGAGATCAATCTCTATTCCATGTGGTTCGAGCTCCGCTGGGGCATCACCGCCTGCGTCATCCTCACGCTGTCGCTGATCACCCTGATCTTCTACTTCCACCCCTCGACGAAGACGGTCACGGCCGCCTTCCGCACCGTCACCATCCTGCCCGAGGCAACCGGGCGGGTGGCCGAGGTGTTCGTCGGCATGAACGACAAGGTCGCGGCGGGCGATCCGCTGTTCCGGCTGGACGACACCGAACAGCGGGCCGCGCTCGAGACCGCCCGCCGCCGCGTCGCCGAGATCGACGCCGAAACGGCGGTGGCCGAGACCGAACTGGCGGCCGCCGACGGGCTGATCGCCCAGGCCGAGGGCGCCTATCGGCAGGCGGTGGACGAGCTCGAGACGCAGGTCGAACTCAACCGCCTCAATCCGAACGTGGTGGCCAGGCGCGAGATCGAGCGGCGCCAGGTGGCGGCCGACGGCCGCAAGGGTGCGCGCGACGCCGCCGTCTCCAACAAGCAGACGCTCGAGGCGAAGATCGCCTCGCTGCTGCCGGCGCAGAAGGCGAGCGCCGAAGCGGCGCTCGCCCAGGCCAAGGTCGAGCTCGACAAGACCGTCATCCGCGCCGGCACCGACGGCATGGTCCAGCAGTTTTCGCTCAGGCCCGGCGACATCGTCAACCCGATGATCCGCTCGGCCGGCATCCTCGTGCCGGACGATCGCCGCATCGGGCTGGTCGCCGGCTTCGGCCAGATCGAGGCGCAAGTCATGAAGCCCGGCATGATCGCCGAGGCGACCTGCGTCGGCAAACCCTTCGCCGTCATCCCGATGGTCGTCACCGAGGTCCAGGAGGTGATCGCCACCGGCCAGGTGCGCCCGACGGATCAGCTCGCCGACGCGCAGCAGTTCGCCCGCCCCGGGACCCTGACGACGTTCCTGGAGCCGCTCTACGAGGGGCAATTCACCGGCATTCCGCCCGGCAGCAGCTGCATCGCCAATGCCTATACCAGCAATCATGACGAACTGCATTCGCCCGGCATCAGCACGTCGCGCTGGATGTTCCTGCACATGGTCGATGCCGTGGGCCTGGTGCATGCCATGATCCTCAGGCTGCAGGCGCTGCTCCTGCCGGTGCAGACGCTTGTCCTGACCGGACATTGAACCGGAGGGCCGCCGGATGACTGCGACCATCCCTCGCCTTCCACTTCTCGCCAGTCTCGACGGCTATGATGGGAAGGCTCTGCGCAGCGATGTCTCCGCCGGTCTGGCAATCGCCGCGGTCGGCCTGCCGAGCGCCATCGCCTATCCGGCAATTGCAGGTCTTCCGCCGGAAACCGGAATTTACGCAAGCATCACACCCCTGGTCGCCTATGCGCTTTTTGGTCCCTCGCGGAAACTCATCGTCGGGCCGGATGCGGCAACAATGACCGTGCTTGCCGCTGTTCTGACGACAATTCTCGCCACGCCGGGCGTCACGGCCGACCGGGTCGCGGTGGCAGCACTCCTGGCACTTACAGTGGGGGCGCTGTGTCTTGTCGCACGGCTGGTCCGCCTTGGCGTGCTTGCGACCTTTCTTTCGCGCCCGATCCTGACCGGCTTCTTCGCGGGCATTTCGCTTTCCATCCTGATCGGCCAGATCAAGCGTTTCACCGGAGTCGATATCGACACGGAGGGTCTTGTCGCGCCCGTGCTCGAGCTTGCGCGGGAGGCGGCATCGATCCACTGGCCGTCGCTTGTGCTCGCACTCGGCTGCTTTGTGCTGCTGCAGGTCGCCCGGGCGGTGAACTCCCCTATTCCCGGTCCGGTAATCGTCGTCGTCCTCTCCGTGCTGCTTTCATTCTTGTTCAATTTCGAAGGGCGCGGGATCGCCGTGGTCGGCAACATCCCCGAGGGCCTGCCGTCGATGTCATTGCCACAGATGGGAAGCATGCCCTTGGACACATTGCTCGTCGGCGGTGCCGCGATCTTTCTCGTCAGCTTCGGCGCGGGTATCATAACCACTCGCAGCTTCGGGGCGCTCGGTGGCTATCAGGTCGATCCAAACCGGGAACTCTCCGGCTTCGGTGCCGCGAATATCGCCGCCGGTCTCTTCGGTACATTCCCGGTCACGGCCTCCGATTCGCGCACGGCGGTGAACTTCGCCGTAGGTGGCCGTTCGCAGATCGCCGGTCTGGTCGCGGCGGCGACTCTTATGGCGGTACTCATGTTCCTGGGAGGCGTTCTCCGTATCTTGCCGATCCCGGCGCTTGGCGCGATCCTGGCGGCCACGGCACTCAGCCTGATCGATCTTGGCGCCTTGAAGCAGATCTGGCGCGTCAGCCGTATGGAATTCATCTTTGCATTGATCGCCATGTGGGGACCGATCGGACTTGGCGTCCTCAACGGCGTCGTCATCGCGATCGCCGCGACGCTGATCTACATCCTTCGCAAGAGCATGTACCCGCATGACGCGCTGCTTGGCCGCATTCCCGGCCGCGACGGCTTCTACAAGCTGCATCGCGAACCGCAAGCACGCCCGGTGCCGGGCTTTGGGGCGTGCATGATCCAGGGGAGCCTGCTCTTCTTCAATACCGACTACGTACAGGCGCGCCTGCTCAAGATCGCCGAGGCATTGCCTATGGGAACGCGTTGGCTGGTGATCGATGCAAGCGCGATTCCGCAAATCGACAGCACGGCGACAGCGATGCTCGAAGAGCTTTGCGAGGAGTTGAAAAGGCGCGGCATCGCGCTGGGCCTGGCGGAACTGCACGGTGATGCGCGCGCCATGCTCCATCGAGCAGGCGTCATCGACAGGATCGGTGTCGATATGGTTTTCACGGGCATGGAGGACGCACTCGACGACTTCGAGCAGCGCTCCGTGAACGCGGCTTAGCAAATGTCGACCAAGAGTGCGCGCGGTTTTGGACCTCGAGATCCGGGGCAAGGAGGGAGGAAGAGCCATGGCCAAGAACGGCAAGGACAAGGGTAGAGACAAGGAAAAGAACAAGAATGGCGCCGTTGCGGATTTCGCCGGCGGCGCATCGGGCCGCGACTATGCCAAGGAACTCGCACGATTGCAGGTCGAAATCGCCCACCTGCAGGCGTGGGTGAAGAAGTCGGGAGCGCGCATCGTCGTCATCTTCGAGGGCCGCGATGCGGCGGGAAAAGGTGGCGTGATCAAGCGCATCACCGAGCGGGTCAGCCCGCGCGTTTTCCGCATCGTGGCACTACCGGCGCCAACGGACCGCGAGAAGAGCCAGATCTATATGCAGCGCTACGTCGCACATCTGCCGGCCGGAGGCGAGGTCGTGATATTCGACCGCTCCTGGTACAATCGTCCCGGGGTCGAGCGCGTCATGGGTTACTGCACCGAAGCACAGGCGAAACGGTTCTTGGAGCTCGCACCGCGCTTTGAAGCGGCAATCGTCGAAAGCGGCGTAATTCTGCTCAAATATTTTCTCGATGTCAGCGAGGAGGAACAGGAGCGCCGCTTCCGCCAGCGCATCGGCGACCCGCTGCGGCAGTGGAAGCTCAGCCCGATGGATGTCGAATCCTATCGCCGGTGGTGGGATTACACCCGCGCCTACGACGAAATGATCCGAATGACGGACACCGAATATGCTCCCTGGTGGATCGTCCCATCCGACGACAAGAAGCAAGCGCGCATCAATTGCATTTCGCACCTCTTGAACTCGATTCCGTATGAGCGTGTGAAATTCCAGGAACCCGATCTCGGAAAGCGCCAGAAGCGCCCGGACGACTTCGACGAAGTCAGGCATGTTCGTCGGTTGGTGCCGAATATCTATTGAAAGGATGCAGGCTGCGAGCCGCCTCGCGGGAGGTGCAGCCGATGATCTGGCCGTGAAGCCTTCCGACCGGGCTTTGCGCGTCCAGAAAAGCGCAACGTCGGGGTGATCAGACGTCGTCCGGCGCCCAGTTCAGGAAAAAGCCGACGTCGCCGGGCATGCCGCCAGGGAAATTGATGATCATCGCCTTTAGCTTGTAGCCCTGCGGCTTGCCGAAGGACTGGTAGCGGTCGAAGAACTCCTTCGCCTTTCCCTGGAGGGTATTCGGCCAGTCCCGGTCGCCACTGTTTATTGCCCTGCCGCTATCGGTGCACAGATCGGACGGGAAGCTGTAGACCATCGCCTCGAACTTGCCGTCCTTGACGGCGTTCGTTACGAGACGGCGCACCATGGCTATTTCTTCCTCGGTGACACGTTCCTCGAGGAATTCGGCAGCGAAATCGGCGAGTTTCTGTTGCTGTATCGTCTTGAGCTTTCGCTCTTTCTCCATCTCGTCCATCTCGCGCTGGAGGAGTTGCATGCGAAGCTCTTTTGCACTTGGGGGTGCCTTCGTATTCAGGTCCTTCTGTTCCGCCATCGCTTTGCTCCAGTTCAGATCGGCGTTAGGTTATGGCTCGCTTCTCATCTCGAAAGGCACATAGGGATTCGGACGGGTGACCACGCCCCTCGAGACGGCGCGCACCCATCGCCAGCGCCCGGTTCGAATATGACCGGTTCCCCGTTATCTCCGAACCTAGCCAGACGGGCTTTGGTGGATCGCCGTCTCCCTTTTTCAGTTCAATCTCCGCTATGACGAGGCCGTCGTTTGCGCCGGAGTAGACGTCTATTTCCCAGCGATGGCCCTGATGAATCACCTCGTAACGGGTCTTCTCTACGATCCCCAGAGCGTGCTCGAACATCTCCATCGCGTCCGAGTAAGGGATTTCGTACTCATACTCTTCACGTCGCAGCCGGCCGGTTCGGATCTTTACCGTCAGCGTCGCTTGCGTTGCGTTCGAGATCCTGACGCGAACCATTCGATTCCTGGTACTCACGACGTAGGCTTGCCGCAGCTCAGACGCCTTACATGCGTGACTGCGCCAACGATCGCCCAGAACAAGGAATTTCCGCTCGATCTCAGTGGTCATTTCCACCTCTTGCAGGTCACGATTCGCTCTCGATCCGGCCAAACCCCGATCATCCCGACCCACTTGACGGACAGGATGCGGTCCGACCCAAGTGCGATGCCCCTTGGCGGCAACGGCGCCCCGAAGCCTTTGTGCAATCGCATCCATGTTAGAAATGGCGAGCGGATCTGTCATTGATTTGAGACAAAAGGGGCGGAAGCCCTCCTATCAATCGATGATGTGATAGCCGCCATCGATGTACAGGGTTTCGCCGGTGATCAACTTCGCGGCGTCGGTTGCGAGAAAGGCCACCGCGGCCCCGACGTCGTCGATGGACACCAGGCTGCGCGTCGGCGCCTTGGACTGCGCCTTGTCGAGAAGCTCGTCAAATTCGGCGATACCGGAGGCCGCCCTCGTCTGGAGCGGGCCCGGTGAGATGGCATGGACCCGGATGCCCTGGGGGCCGAGCTCTGCGGCCAGGTAGCGCGTGGCGCTTTCCAGCGCGGCCTTCACCGGGCCCATGAGGTTGTAATGCTCGACCACCATCTGCGAACCGTAATAGGTCATGGTGAACAGCGTTCCGCCGTCACGCATCAGGGGCTCGGCGAGCTTTGCCATGCGGATGAACGACCAGCAGGATATCTCCATGGCCTGCAGGAAGCCGACCTTCGAACAGTCGACCACGCGACCGTGGAGATCCTCCCGCGGGGCGAAGGCGATCGAGTGCAGGACGAAGTCGAGCTGGCCCCATCTGGCGCCGATCTCATCGAAGGCTGCCTCGAGTTGCCCCCCGACGCCAAGGTCCAGAGGCAGCATCATCGTCGCCCCGAGTTCTCGGCCGAGCGGCTCGACATAGGACCGTGTCTTTTCGTTGAGATACGTCACGGCGAGTTCCGCCCCCAGCGAGCGGAAAGCCTTGGCGCAGCCCCAGGCGATCGATTGATCGTTAGCGATGCCGGTCACGAGGCCGCGCCGGCCTTCGAGCGAAACGGAACGTGGATTAAACGACATGGGATTCTCCTCGCAAACGGTCGGACCAGGATCACTTCCACGAAAAGGCCAGCCGACGATCTTGACCCGGGCCGACAACGAATTCAGCGCGTGACTTGGCGGAGGATCGCGAGCGTATGGCCGGCGATCATTCGTTCTTCGTCCGTCGGCACGGTGAGCACCGCAACGCGGCTCCGGGCGCTCGATATGCGCAGCCCTCCCTCCGCGTTCGCCACCGGATCGGCCTCGATGCCCAACCATGCCAGCCGCTCCACGATCGCTTGGCGGATAGCCGGCGCATTCTCGCCGACGCCCGCCGTGAAGACGAGACCGTCAAGTCCGCCCATGGCCGCGGCGAGCGCGCCAGCGGCCATGGCGACGCGATGGACGAAATATTCGAGGGCAAGCCTGGCCCGCTCGTCCGAACTGGCGATCAGCTCGCGCATGTCGCTGCTGATGCCGGAAAGCCCCTTCATACCGCAGTCGTGGTAGAGCAGATGCTCGACGGCCTTGACGTCCATCTGTTTCTCGGCCAGCAGATAAAGGACGACGCCAGCGTCGAGTTGACCCGGACGAGTCCCCATGGGCAAGCCATCGAGGGCGGTAAAGCCCATCGTGCTTTCGACACTGCGGCCGCCGACGAGCGCGCACATCGAGCAGCCGCTGCCGAGATGAGCGACAATGACCCTCCCCTTTGCCAGATCGGGCGCAACTTCCCTCAACCGGCCGGCAATATATTCGTATGACAGGCCGTGGAAACCATAGCGCCGCACGCCTTCCCGATAGAATGCTTCGGGAATCGCAAATCGATCGGCGACTTCCGGGTGGCCGCGGTGGAAGGCGGTATCGAAGCAAGCAACCTGGGTAAGGTCCGGCCGCTGTCGGCGTATCGAACGGATCGGGGCCAGGTTGTTGGGCTGATGGAGTGGCGCCAGGGGTATCAGTTTCTCCAGTGTCACAAGCACTTGGTCGTCGACGACCGTGGGTTCGCTGTACAACGGTCCGCCGTGCACCACTCGGTGGCCGACCGCCGTCGGCGGTGTGCCGATATGGCCGACCAGCCAGGTGCCGACGATATCCTGCGCAGCCGCCAGGTCTTCGACCTCGTCCGCGGAAAATGCCTTCTCGGCAACAACTTGCCCTCTCGCATCACGGACCATCAAACGCGGTCTGGTGCCGATCCCGTCAAGCTGCCCCTTCAACAGACGCTCGATCGTGTCGCGTTCGTCGATCGAGAAAAGCTGGAATTTGAGGCTCGAACTGCCGGCGTTGACCACCAGGATGCTGTCCATGTCCGTCACTCCGCGGGGACGGCCAGGGTCTGGCGTCTGGCAGCAGCATAAAGCACTGCTACCGCACAGGAGGCCATCCGTGCGCGCAGGTTGTCCGCCCGCGACGTGAGAATGACCGGCACTCTGGCACCCAGGACAATGCCGGCGGCATCGGCATTGGCGAGAAAGGTGAGATTCTTGGCGAGCATGTTGCCGGCCTCGAGATCGGGGACGACGAGAATCTGCGCCCGCCCGGCCACCGGGGACCGAATGCCCTTGATCTGGGCAGCCTCCTCGCTGATCGCATTGTCGAGCGCCAGCGGGCCGTCGAGAATGCCCCCGGTGATCTGGCCACGATCGGCCATCTTGCAGAGGCAGGCAGCGTCGGTCGTTCCGGGGATCTTCGTCGTGACGGTCTCCACCGCCGAGAGGATGGCGACGCGAGGTTCGCCGAGACCGAGACCGAGGTGCAGGTCTATCGCGTTTTGCACGATGTCGCGCTTGGCCTCGAGGTCCGGAAAGATGTTGACCGCCGCGTCGGTGATGAACAGCGGCTCGGGATAGGTCGGCACATCCATGATAAAGACGTGGCTGATCCGCCTTTGCGTCCTAAGACCTGTATCCTTGGCGGTGACCGCCCGCAGCAGTTCGTCCGTATGGAGGCTGCCCTTCATGATCAGTTCCGCCTTACCCGCGCGAACAAGCTCGACAGCCCCAGCGGCGGCGGCGTCGCTGTGCGGGGCATCAACGACCTGGTATTCTGCAACATCAACGCCGCAGCCCTCGGCGGCGGCACGGATCTTGGCGGACGGACCCACGAGTATCGGATCGATCATACCTGCATGCGCGGCCTCGACCACGCCCTGCAACGAACTCGTGTCGCAGGGGTGGGCAACCGCCGTCGGGATCGGCCCTACACCATGGGTCCGCTCGATCAGGCGCTCATATTTGACATGCGGACGATCCGCTTCTGCGGGGCTCGTCAAGGGCATCGCCGTTCTCCTTATGCCTTTTCCCGTCGCCTCCTGCTCCGCCTCCGGTCACGAAGTGCGGCGCGCACGTACCGATGCTCTCACCGGAGTTTCCCTCACAATTGCCGGTTTGCCCGTGCCGTCGGAGAAGAGTGCCTCGACGCAGCTCATACGAGCCTGAACGTCCTCGTTCATATCTCCGGTGCTCTCGATGACCTCACGCACCGCCGCCAGCGCCGCCGTCCGCTGCTCATGGCTTGACGGCAGCATGGAGGGGAGCGCGGCGAGAGCCGCCGGCTCGTCGACCAGCAGCATCAGCGACTGTTCCCGGAGAATTCGTTTGAACTCCTGGAGTGAAAGACCCTCCCGGTGCCGTGCCCGGATGCGCCGCAGCACCGCCAACTGGCGCTCGTCGAGGCCATAGCCGCGGCCGACATAGACGAGAGCCCGAATGCTGGCTTCGCGCAGCCCGCCTTCGCCGATGCGCGCCTTGAGTTCGGCGATCCGTGCACGGATGAAGGCCAAGGTCTCCGGCTGTTCACCGGGGTAGTGCCGCGGCAGTTCGTCCGTCGCATGAAGACCCACGGCGGCCTGCAGCATCGGAGAACCGTAAACGGCGAGGAAAACCTGCTCCTGAGCTTGGTCCCGCCAGGCGCCCCAAAGGTCGAGAGTGGTTTCGATCTGCTTGGACATGAAATCCTGCAATGCAGCGAACATGTTGTCCGGACCGACCGGCTGGCGCTCCTCGCGGACCTGGTCCGCCAGAGTCGCGATAGACGCCATGAGGGGATTGCTGTCCGAGAAGAACTCGAAGGGCAGGCGCGCCGGATGCAGACGGGCAAGCCAGGAGGCGGCATGCTCGCTGGCGATGACCTGAACGAACGGTTGCGCGAAGGTGCGGTAGAGGCCGAGATTGATCTCCGAGACGCGCCGCACCGTGGCGAAGCGCCGCTCGTCCTCCGGATCGTTGCCGCCCATCTCCCGCAGATCATCAAACGTGCGCGGCTCGAAACGGGCGATCCACTCGCCGAGCTCCAGGTCCGGTGCAATGTTTTCGATCGTGTGCGGGATCAATACCGCTTCATAGAGCCCCGGCGGCAGGGTGTCGATCAGATCGATGTTGCTGGCGAATTCGGCATGCTCCTTGATCGCCACCTTGCCCGAGACGAAGATGCCGAGGTGACCGATCGTCTCGTGCATCGCGTAGATGATCGTCTGTCCGTGCGCGCGAATATCGTCCACGCTCCGGTAGAGATCCAGGATCCAACCCAGCGCCTGCTGCGGCGGCGTTATGTTGTCGCCCTTGGAGCAGAAGCAGAGGATCGGCGACTTGATGTTGCGTAGATCGATCCGCATGCCATCCGAGGTAACGATCTCCGCCGTTGCCAGTCGGTTGCCGACGAACAGCTTATCGACGATGAACTGCATTTCCTCGGCGTTGAGATTGACGTGTCCGCCCCACCAGCGCTCGAATTCCAGATAGCGCTCAGCCTCGGTATCGACCTTTGACCAGACGTTGTATTGCTTGCCCCAAAGGGTGTTCGCAGGGTTCAGGCCTTCGAAGTTCGTCACCAGCCAGGCCCCGTCGAACTTGCCGCCGCCGATGTCGCCGGTGAGTGCCGTGAGCCAGCTGCCGCCGAGCAACCCGCCGGTGTAACGCATCGGGTTTGTGCCTCTGACACCGGCCCAATAGGAAAGCGGGGATCCGGCTATGATGACCGGTCCGAAGAGTTCGGGCCGCGTTGCCGCGAGCATCATCACCGCCCAGCCGGCCTGACAATTGCCGATCACGCAAGGTTTGCCGTCCGCCTCTGGATGGAGTTCGATCACTTTTTCGAGGAATGCGGCTTGTGCCCGCATGATGTCCTCGATCGTCTGCCCGGGCACCGGGTCCGGGAGAAAACCGATGAAGTAGCAGGGATGTCCCGCTTGCAGCGCGGCGCCGATCTCGCTGTCGGCCTTGAAGCCCCCGATGCCGGGACCGTGGCCGGCGCGCGGATCGACAACGACGAAGGGGCGCTTGCCCGGATCGACAATGACATCCGCCGGCGGCACGATGCGCACCAGGCCATAGTTGACCGGGCGCGGCAACATCCGTCCGCTCAACACAAGCTTTACATCGAAGCGCAAGACATGCGGCACCGGGCTCGAATTGTGCTCGGCATACTGATTGCCCCGGCGGCGCAGAACGTCACAGAAGAGGATCGTGCGCTGCCATGCATCGATGGCGTATTGCCACGATTCCTGCCACGGCGGAGCCTGCCAAAGCCCGGCGTTTGCGCGGTCTCGCCCTTTTGCAGAATCTTCCATAACCGTCCCCTGTGCCAGTGTCATCGCATGTTCGTGTCGCCGCATCTTCGCGGATCTCGATCAGTACCCAACGAATGATCGTCGGATGCCGCAACAAGCACGCATCAACCAAGCAAAATATCTATAGATGATATACTGCAAAATTAAGACAACATTGGCCACATCTTCAATATATTTCGTATTTTAATGAGATATATTGTATTAATATTACGCAAACTTAATGCGCTATCGCAAAATGACGCGATTCAATACTCCATTCCGTTTTGCGCCGCCGAGAGACAATCTCATCGTTCCACGGCCGCATGCTCACACGGGCCGGCCGGTCGACAAAACAGCAAAACCGCCTCGATGAAATTGAGCTGGATCAATGCTTGACCGTAAGATACTCGAACATACGGGACTTGGCCGCCGCTTCGTGCTGCCGCCCTTCACAGTCGGAAGTATGCTGTTCGCCGCGACTTGCAAAGTGGCTTTCTTTCTGCCGCCTCGGGGCTCCTCATGATCGTCAATTCGGCCATGTCGATCATCAATGCCTATCTTCGTCTCGTGGAGCGGTGGCGATGGAGCCTCCTGCTGACCCTGTTGATTGCGACGTTCTTGTTGCAGCCCCTCTGGTCGCACACGAGGCTCGGCGAACTTGCGAATGTTACGCTCTATCTTCTGGTTTTCGGAGGCGCGGTCCATGCCGGCCGGATCGGAGCAACGTCTGCGGTCGGTGTGATTGCGCTGCTGTCGATGGCTCTGGCGCTTCAAGTTCTCAGCACTTTAGGGATTGCCGGTCTGGATGGTCCGCTCTTGGGGCTGATGCTGGTCATCGTTGTCAGTGCACTGATCGCGACGTTTGCAGAGCTCGTGGGAAGCCGCGAGATGACCACCGACAGTCTCGCCGGCGCGATATTCGGCTACTTCATGATCGCCACCGCCTGGGCGCTGCTTTATCTCCGGCTCGAAGCCTGGCAGGCAGGATCATTCAGAATCCCGAATGGCGGCGATCTCGACATGCAACTATTGTATTTCAGCCTCGTGACCATCACGACGGTCGGCTACGGCGATATCACACCGGCCACCCCAACCGCCCAAGTTCTGTCTGTGCTCGAAGCCGCAATCGGGACCCTTTACATTGCGATCCTGATTGGTCGGATCGTCGGGCAATTCAAGTTTGGGGAAAAGCCCGTCGAACCAGAGTCTGAGCGCAGCGCGATGTTCTTCACCGGCCAGCGATCGCCGGAGGAGGACAAAGGCGCGTCCTGACATACCGTTCAGGGGAACTTTTCCTGCCTTTGATTGCAATCAACGACGCGGCCGCGTGAAGCGGGTAACCTTTCCCGAGTGGTTGCCGAGACGTCGTGGAGCTCGGCACAAGCGCCACGGGGGCAATTGATGATCAGAAAAGCTGCAATTGCACTTGGCGGCGCGATGGCGATCATGCTGGCGATGCAGAGTTCCAGCACCTTCGCGCAGGAAAAGACGGCGGCAGCGACCGAAGCGCCGGCCGCCACGCCGGAGCCGCTCACCGACGAGGAACTCGAGGTTCTTGTAGCGCGGATCGCGCTCTATCCGGACGAGTTGATCGCACTCGTTTCGGCGGCCTCGCTATACCCGCTGCAGATCGTCGAGGCAGAGCGCTTTCTCCAGAGACGTGCGAAAAAGGCCGATCTGAAGCCGAAGGAAAGCTGGGACGGCAGCGTGATTTCGCTGCTCAATTATCCCGAGATCGTCAAGATGATGAGCGAGGATCTCGAATGGACGCAGAGCTTTGGCGAGGCGATCGCCAATCAGCAGAAGGACGTGCTGATCGCGATCCAGCAGTTGCGCGACGAGGCGGTCGCCAAGGACATCATTAAGACGGACGACAAGATCAAGGTGGTCGAGGAGGGTGACAACATCATCATCCAGTCGGCGAACCCAGAGACGATCTATGTCCCCCAATACCCGCCGGAAATGCTCTACGAGCCAGGCTATGCGCCGGCGCCGATCGACTATTACGACGAAGCCTACCCCGCCTACTGGTACCCTGGGGCGGCCTTTTTCGCCGGCGCCGTCACCGGCGCGATCTTCGGCGCGATCATCGACTGGGACGACTGGGGTGTCTGGGGCGGCCGCTGGGACGGCGACATCGATGTCGACTGTAACAAATGCTTCAACAACGTGGATTTCGACGGCAAGCTGAAGTTGAATGACATCGACTGGAAGAATGTCGACCGCAGCAAGCTCAAGTTCGACCGCGACCAGCTTCAGAAGTTCGACCGGACGAACATCAAGAACAGCATCAAGGCCAACGGCGACAACAATATCCGCAACCGCGCCGCAGAGGTCAACCGCGACCGGGCGCGCCCTGGGGGCGGCACGAGCAAGATCACGGATGTGCGCAAGAGCACGCTAGAAGGACTGAAGGCTCAGGCGCAGCCGAAGGCGAAGGCCGCAGGCGGGCAGAAGGTGGCGAAGGCGAAATCCGGAGGATCGAAGCAGAGCCTCAACCGCTCCAAGGGCAAGAAGCCCTCGCAGGCGAGCCGGCCGGCGGGCAAGAAGAAGATGGCCTCCAAGGCGCAGAAACGGTCGAAAAAGCCGTCCGGCCTCGGCAATGTCAATTCCGGCCGGCGCGAGGTGGCCTCGTCACGGCGCGGCGGCCACAGCATGGGCGGCGGCCATCGCGGCGGCGGGCGGCAGCATGTAAGCCGCGGCGGCGGCAGGCCGCCAATGGCCCGCGGCGGCGGTGGCCGCGGTGGCGGGCGCAGGCGCTGAGCGGAGAGGAACGGCGATGACCAAGTATTTGCATACTCTCCTTCTCGGATCGGTGGTCACGCTGGCGACCGTGCCTGCGGTCGCCTACGTCGCTATTGCCCAGGCGCAGCAGCCAGCCGATACCCAAGGACCGGTAGGCATCGACGACTATGCCGCAGACGAAGATCCTCCCCTGTTCGACGATCCAGCAATGGCCGTGGAGGCATTCAAAGCCAGCCTCGCCGCCAACGACTTCGATGGTCTTGCCCGGCTCCTGGGGCTTGATGCGGCGAAGCTGAAGGAAGGCGAAGACGCGCTGGAGACCTTCGCCCTCATTCGCGAGGGGGCGGCCCGCAATGTCGTCGTTCGCGATCTCGAGGAGCGCAAGATCCTCCAGATCGGCGACAGGCTCTGGCCCATGCCCTTCCCGATTGCCAAGGGGGAGGACGGCAAGTGGGCCTTCGACACCTATGTCGGGCTCGAGGAGATCGTCAACCGCCGGGTCGGCGAGAACGAGCTTGAGGCGATCGATACCGCGCGCGCCTATATCGAGGCACAGAAGGACTATTCTTTTCAGGACCGTGATGCGGATGGCGTGTTCGAATATGCGCAGAAGCTGATCAGCAGCCCCGGCCAGACCGACGGGCTATACTGGCCCGCCGACCAGGGCGACGGCGAAAGCCCCGTCGGAGATGCCATCAGCGAGGCGGCCTTGGAAAAGGCAAAGGCGGGTGAGGGCTATTTCGGCTACCGCTTCCGAATCCTGACTTCGCAGGGCGACAATGTCGCCGGCGGAAGGTACGATTATGTCATCAACGGCAACATGATCGGCGGCTTTGGACTGATCGCCTGGCCGGTTTCCTATGCCGAGACCGGCGTCAAGACCTTCGTCGTCAACCAGCAAGGCATTGTCTACGAGCGGGATCTCGGACCGAGCACCGAGGCGATCGTGCCGTTCATCGACCGTTTCGATCCGGACGACAAATGGGCTGTGGTCAACGATTGAATTGATTCGCGGGAGCGGCGTGGCGCTGCTTCGGGTGCTCATAAGTGAGCACTGCCGTAAGAACCTCGGCGGCGGTAAGGGCCGCGATCACCGCCGGGCGCTTGTCCTTCAGCGCCGCACCGCCGATCGGGCAGACGAGTTGGTCGAAAAGTCCCGGCCGCACGATTTCGCGGGAGAGCCAGTTCCTGAAGGTGGCGCGTTTCGTCTTCGAGCCGATCATGCCGACATAGGAGGCGTCCCCGCGCGCGAGCGCCTCCGCGGCGATGAGGAAATCCAGTGCATGATCATGGGTGAGGATGACGAAGGCGCTGCCCGGAGGCGCCTTGCGAACGATCGTCTCCGGCATGGCCGTGAGACAGGTTTCCACGCCCTGCACGTCGACCGTT
Organism: Sinorhizobium alkalisoli; assembly: GCF_008932245.1. Lineage (NCBI taxonomy): Bacteria > Pseudomonadati > Pseudomonadota > Alphaproteobacteria > Hyphomicrobiales > Rhizobiaceae > Sinorhizobium > Sinorhizobium alkalisoli. Next base: position 1,774,708 of record NZ_CP034910.1, read on the forward strand.
GCGAGTTCAAGCTCCCGCGTATCGACGAGCACGGCCCGGACCGGCGCAAGCGACAAGGCCATGGCGAGCGCATTTCCGACATGGCCAGCGCCGAAAATATAGACGTGAGGGCGGCGCGCCTGCTCACCGTCGCAGCGCTCCACCAGCTTAGAGCGGGTATCACCGTCGACGGCGGCGAAGGAGAGCGCCATTCGACCGCCGCAGCACTGGCCGATTTCCGGGCCGAGCGGTATTTCCAGCCGATGCTCGGCGGTCGCGCCCCGAAGCAGGTCGCGCGCGTGGTCGATCGCCATGAACTCCAATTGCCCGCCGCCGATGGTGGCAAAGATGCGGTCCTTCGAGACGAGCATCCAGGCATCCGTATCGCGCGGGGTCGAGCCTGCCGCGCCCGTCACCTCGATGAGGATACAGGCGGGCTCCCGGGCGAGAAAATCGCGGATGTCCTTTCTTGTCGCCATCTCCATCATCCGTCCGCTTCTGCCGAGCGCAGTCGCTCGATTGCCATCAGCACACGCTCCGGCGTCGCCGGCGCGTCGATGCGCGGCGGAATACGATAGCCCGCCACGCTCGCCGCTGCCATGGATATCGCTTCGAGAACTGAAATGCCCAACATGAAGGGCGGTTCCCCGACTGCCTTCGAGCGACGGATCGTCTCCTCGCGGTTGACCGACCATTCGGCGAGCCGCACATTGAAGACACGCGGCCGGTCCGAGGCGAGCGGGATCTTGTAGGTCGAGGGGGCATGGGTGCGCAGCCGCCCCTTTGCATCCCACCAGAGTTCCTCGGTCGTGAGCCATCCCATGCCCTGGACGAAGGCGCCCTCCACCTGGCCGAGATCAAGCGCCGGATTGAGCGACCGGCCGACGTCATGAAGGATATCGGTGCGCTCGACCTGGTATTCGCCGGTCAGCGTGTCGACGGAGACCTCGGAACAGGAGGCGCCATAGGCAAAGTAGTAGAACGGCCTTCCCTTGCCCTCCGAGCGGTCCCAATGGATCTTCGGCGTCTTGTAGAAGCCGGCCGCCGAGAGCTGCACGCGCGCGGCATAGGCGGACTTGATGAGATCCGCAAAGGCGATGCGCTCTGCGCCTACGCGGACCATATTCGGCTCAAAAGCCACGTCGGCCTCGCTGAGGCCGTAGCGATCCGCCGCGAAGCGCACCAGCCGCGCCTTGATCTGCTGGGCCGCATTGGCGGCGGCCATGCCATTCAGGTCGGACCCGGAGGAGGCCGCGGTCGCGGACGTGTTCGGCACCTTGCCGGTCGAGGTCGCCGTCACCTTGATGCAGTCGAGATCGACCTGGAACTCGTCCGCCACGACCTGGGCAACCTTGGTATGGAGCCCCTGCCCCATCTCCGTGCCGCCATGGTTCAGCTGGATCGACCCGTCCGTATAGACATGGATCAGGGCACCGGCCTGGTTGTATTCCGTCTTGGTGAAGGAGATGCCGAACTTCACCGGCGTCAGAGCGATGCCGCGCCTGACCACGTGGTTCTCGCGGTTAAACGCAAGCACGGCCCGCCGGCGGGCAGCGTAATCGGCTGAGGTTTCCAGTTCCCCGATGATCCGGCCGATGATGTTATCTTCCACCGTCTGGTGGTACGGCGTCAGGTTCCGCCCCTCGCCGCCATAAAAATTGAGCTTGCGGATTTCGAGCGGATCCTTGCCGAGCGTATAGGCAATGTCCTCGATCATCCGCTCGCCGCCGACCATGCCCTGCGGACCGCCGAAGCCGCGAAAGGCGGTGTTCGAGACCGTATTGGTCTTCTGCGGCCGCGAGCGCAGCCTGACATTCGGGTAGAAATAGCAATTGTCGGCATGGAAGAGCGCACGGTCGGTCACGGGCCCGGAAAGATCGGCCGAGAAGCCACAGCGCGCGGCGAACACCGCGTCCACCGCCTCAATGTGGCCTTCGTCGTCGAAACCGATCTTGTAGCCGACATGGAAATCGTGGCGTTTGCCCGTCGCCGTCATGTCGTCGTCGCGGTCCGGGCGCAGCTTGACGGCGCGGCCGAATTTCTTCGCCGCAAGCGCCGCGGCGGCGGCGAACAGGTTCGCCTGCGTCTCCTTGCCGCCGAAGGCGCCGCCCATCCGGCGGATATTGACCGTTACCGCATTGGATGGAACGCCGAGCACCTGGGCGACCATGTGCTGCGTCTCGCTCGGGTGCTGCGTCGAGGCGAAGACCGTGACCTCGTCGTCCTCGCCGGGGATGGCGAGGGAGATGTGACCTTCGAGATAGAAATGATCCTGGCCGCCGATCCGCATCTCGCCTTCGACGACATGCCGCGATTTGGCAAAACCGGCTTCGATATCACCCCGTTCGAGCTTCAGCGGATCGACGACCAGCGGATAATTCGCAGCCGCGGCCTCCACAACGTCGGTGACGTGCGGCAGATCCCGGTATTCGATCCTGACCTTTGCCGCCGCACGCCGGGCTGCGTCGCGCGTGGTGGCGATGACGGCGAAGACCGGCTGTCCATGGAACTCGACCTTGTCGGTTGCGAACACGGGATCGTCGTGCTTGTGCGCCGGACTGATGTCGTTCTCGCCGGGAATATCTCTGGACGTCACGATGCCGATAACGCCGGGGCTGCTCGTCACCGCGCCGAAATCGATGGAGAGGATTTCGGCGTGGGCGCGCTCAGACAGGCCGAGATAGCCGTGCAGCGTCCCGGCCGGCTCGGAAATATCGTCGATATATTCGGCCGTTCCGGTGACATGCTTATGGCCGGATTCGTGCCGCTCCTGCTCATGGACGCCACCGCGGATGCGATCGACGGGCTGCATCACATTCATGTGCTCAAGCCTCCTAAACGGCGACCGCGAGACCGCGGTCGATGCGGAAATTGCTCGTCCCCTGGGTTTCCAGATAAAAGCGACGCAACAGGTTCTCGGCGACGAGCATCCGGTAGTCGGCCGAGGCCCGCCAATCGCTGAGAGGCGTGAAATCTCGCTCGAAGGCCGAGGCGGCCGCCTCGACTACGGCTTCGCTCCAGATGCCCCCCTTCAGCGCCGCCTCCACGCTCCTGGCGCGCTTCGGCGTGCCCGCCATGCCGCCGAAGGCAATGACCGCATCGGCAACCCTACCTTCCTCGAACTTCACGCGGAAAGCGCCGCAAACAGCCGAGATATCCTCGTCGAACCGTTTGGAAACCTTGTAGACCGCAAGACGCTCCTCCCTGCCGATGAACGGGACCCGGATGCTCTCGACGAATTCGCCGGGCTCGCGATCCTGTCTGCCGTACTCGATGAAGAATCCTTCGAGCGGCAGCGTCCGCCGCCTCTCTCCCTTGCGCAAAGTCACCGATGCGCCGAGCGCGATCAGTGCCGGCGGCGTGTCGCCGATCGGAGAGCCGTTGGCGATATTGCCGCCGATGGTGCCCATGTTGCGCACCTGCTCGCCGCCGATCCGGTCCCAGAGCTCGCTGAGTTGCGGCAGATGACGGACGATTACCGGATAGGCCTCCGAATAGCTGGCACCTGCGCCAAGCGTGATGCCGCTCTCGTCTACGGAAATCCGTCGCAACTCGTCGAGAGGGGAGAGGTGAACGACCGGCGCGATCTCGCGCATGAACTTCGTCACCCACAGGCCGACATCGGTCGAGCCGGCAACGATCGTCGCGTTCGGATTGGCTTCGAGCACCGCAGCGAGATCGTCGACCGAGCCCGGCAGCACGATGCTTTCGTCCTCGCCGCCGATCTCGACGCGACGGCCATCCTTGAGCGAGACGAGCTGTCGGGTGATCTTGTCGCGTTCGGCAACCAGCGGATCCTTTCCGAGCTCACCGATCGACGAAATCGCTTCCGCCGCGCGGATTATGGCGGCATAGCCGGTGCAACGACAGAGATTGCCCTGCAGCGCCTTCTCGATCTCCCGGATGCTCGGTTGCGCGTTCCCCATCCAGAGCCCGTAAAGCGACATCACAAAACCGGGCGTGCAGAAGCCGCACTGGGAGGCATGGGTCTCAACCATCGCCTGCTGCACCGGATGCAGCGGACCACTCGGCTGCGAAAGCGCCTCGACGGTCACGACATGACAGCCGTCGAGCGAAGCAACGAAGCGAATGCAGGCATTGACGGATTCGTATTTCAACCGGCCCTCGAACAATCGACCGACGAGCACCGTGCAGGCGCCGCAGTCGCCCTCGGCGCAGCCTTCCTTGGTGCCGCGCAAGTTGCGATCGATACGCAGGAAGTCGAGCAGAGTCTGGACCGGCGAGACTTCGGCAAGCTCGACCAGCCGATCGTTCAGGATGAAGCGGATCGTGTTGCGGATCTCGATTATCATTGCTTGTCAGCTCCCGCGATAGGTGGAATAAGCGAAGGGCGAGAGCAGGAGCGGCACGTGGTAGTGCGCGCCTGGATCGGCAATTCCGAAGCGGATCGGGATGAGGTCGAGGAATGGAGCGGCAGCGCCTTCGGCGCCCATATATTCGCCCGCGTGAAACCGCAATTCATAGATCCCGCATTCCATCGCCTCTCCGCTGATGAGCGGGTCATCGCATCGGCCGTCGCCATTCGTACGGACCGACACAATATGCTCGCGCCATTCGCCGTCGAGACGGTAAAGGTCGATCCTCAGGTTCGCCGCCGGCTTGCCGCTTGCCGTGTCCAGCACGTGGGTGGTCAGCCGCCCGGCGCCGCCGCTCTCAGTTTGCATGCCTTTCCTCCTCCCAACTCGCTCCTGGCAGTCGATGGCCGAGTATCCGGAGGACTGCCCGCCTTGTGTAGCGCGCATAGGCTTCGAGACTTTCAAATTTTTCGAGGGGAATTGGACCCGATATTCCTCGCTACGAATCCTTCCTCGAAAAAACAACAGGAGGATTTGCTTCACATGAGATATCCGCGCGATCTCCACGGCTACGGCCCCGATCCGAATGTGGCCTGGCCGGACCAAGCCTGCATCGCCGTGCAATTCGTCGTCAATTACGAGGAGGGCGGCGAAAATTGCGTGCTGCACGGCGATGCGGCTTCCGAGGCATTTCTCTCGGAAATCGTCGGCGCCGAGCCCTGGCCCGGCAAGCGCCATTGGAACATGGAGACGATCTATGAATACGGCGCACGCGCCGGCTTCTGGCGCTTGCACCGGATTCTTACCGACCGGCGCGTACCGGTTACGGTCTATGGCGTCGCAACCGCCTTGCAGCGATCACCCGCACAGGTGGCCGCCATGCAAAGTGCAGGCTGGGAAATCGCTTCGCATGGGCTGAAATGGATAGAGCACAGGGATTTCACTGCCGAGGAAGAGCGCGCGATAATTGCCGAAGCGGTCCGGCTGCACACCATCGTCACCGGCGAGCCGCCGCGGGGCTGGTATACGGGCCGCTGCTCGGAGAACACGCTCGATCTCGTCACCGCGACCGGCGGCTTCGATTATATTTCCGACAGCTATGCGGACGACCTGCCCTACTGGCACGAGCATGCCGACCGGCACCAACTCGTCATCCCCTACACGCTCGACGCCAACGACATGCGCTTCGCAACGGCGCAGGGCTTCAACAGCGGCGATCAGTTCTTCAGTTACCTCAAGGACAGTTTCGACATGCTCTATGCCGAAGGGCTGGCCGGCTCTCCGAAGATGATGAGTATCGGCCTTCACTGCCGTCTCGCCGGGCGGCCCGGGCGGGCAGCTGCCCTCGCCCGCTTCATCGATTACGTCAAGAGCCATGAAAAAGTCTGGCTCGCCCGCCGTATCGACATCGCCCGCTACTGGGCCGACGCCTACCCGTTCCGCCCGGCGGACGATCGCCCCTCGCGGCTTTCCGAGGCGGACTTCGTCGCCCGTTTTGGCGGCGTATTCGAGCATTCGGACTGGATCGCCCGGCGCGCCTTTGCCCGCGAGCTCTCGCCTGCCCACGACACGGCCACCGGTCTCTCCGCGGCACTGACGGCGGTCTTTCGCGGGTCGAGCGAAGCGGAACGCCTTGGGGTGCTCAATGCCCACCCGGATCTGGCGGGCAAGCTCGCCCAGGCGAAGCGCCTGACCGAGAGCTCGACCAACGAACAGGCTTCGGCCGGTCTCGGCGCGTTGACGGATCGTGAGCGGGAACGCTTCGCGACGCTCAACGCCGCCTATGTCGAGACCTTCGGCTTCCCCTTCATCATGGCGGTCAAAGGGCGCAGCAAGGACGAAATCCTCGCCTCCTTCGAAGAGCGGATCGGCAACGACCGCGATACCGAATTCGAGACGGCATGCCGCCAGGTGGAGCGGATCGCGGTGCTGCGCCTCGAGCAGATGCTACCGGACTGAAGACAGCAAAAGCAGAACGAAACAGCCGGACCCGCATCGCTGCGGGTCCGGCTGTTTCGTCTGAAACGTAGATCGTCACTCGGCAAAGAAGGCGAAGCGCACGATGAACAGCGCTGCAACGATCTGCGTCGCCGGGTGGATGACGGTCCAGCGGCCCGTGCACAGCTTCAGGATCACATAGCTCACGAAGCCGAAGGCAAGACCGTTGGCAATCGAGTAGGTGAAGGGCATGGCGAGCGCCGTCAGCGCAGCCGGCGCCGCCTCGGTCAGGTCGTCCCAATCGATTTCCGTCAGTTCGCGCATCATCAGCCCCGCAACGTAAAGCAGCGCCGGCGCGGTCGCGTAGGACGGGACGGCGGCGGCGAGCGGTGAGACGAAAAGGGCCGCGAGGAACAATACCGAAATGGTGAGCGCGGTCAGGCCGGTGCGGCCGCCCGCCTGCACGCCTGAGGCGCTTTCGACATAGGCGGTGGTGCTGCTGGTGCCGATCATCGATCCGGCGATAATGGCCGAACTGTCGGCAAGCAGCGCACGTCCGAGGCGGTTGGGCTTGGCTTCTTCCACCAGCTTCGCCCGCTTGGCAACACCGATCAGCGTACCGGTGGCATCGAAGACTTCCACGAGCACGAAGACGAGGATCACATGGACGAGACCGCCATGCAGGGCGCCCATGATGTCGAGTTGGAAGAACGTCGGTGCGATGCTCGGCGGTGCGGAGACGACGCCCTTGAATTCGGAAACGCCGAGAACCATCGACAGGACCGTCACGACGAGAATGCCGATCAGGATCGAACCGCGGACTCGTAGCGAGTCGAGCACAGCAATGACGAAGAAGCCAAGGATTGCCAGCAGCGGCCCGGTCTGCTTCAGGTCGCCGAGGCCGACCAGCGTCGCCGGATTGTCGACGACGATGCCGGCATTCTTGAGCGCGATGATGCCGAGAAACAGGCCGATACCGGCCGCAATGGCGCTGCGCAGCGAATGCGGAATACCGGCGATCAGCCAGCTGCGGACGCCCGTCACGGTCAAAAACAGGAAGATGATGCCCGAGATGAACACGGCGCCAAGCGCCTGCTGCCAAGTGAAGCCGAGTGCTGCCACCACGGTGAAGGCGAAGAAGGCGTTGAGCCCCATGCCCGGCGCCATGCCGATCGGCCAATTGGCGACGAGCGCCATTACGGCGGAACCAAGGGCCGCCGCAAGACAGGTCGCGACGAAGACCGCGTCGCGGTCCATGCCGGTGGTCGAAAGGATATCCGGGTTGACGAAGATGATGTACGACATCGTCAGGAATGTCGTGAGACCCGCCACCAGCTCGGTGCGGATTGTGGTGTCATGCTCTTTCAGTTTGAATAGTCGCTCGAACATTGTTCCTCCCTTGGATCACGGCTCATGGACGTGATCGATCCTCATGGCAGGACGCGGACTCGTGGAATCCGGCCGCCTCTCCTCGACCCGCTCCGGCAGGCGCACCGCCGCGAGACAGGGGCCGGCAACCGCTCCTCCGGCTCCGACCATTGCTGTTTCTGACCGGTCGTTGGACGATCCAGGTTCACGGCGGCCCTTTGGCCGCGGCGCACGAGCGCTCTCGCCTCTCATTCGCAGCCTGCTGATTGTGCTTCGTCGCGCGAGCGACCGCTAGCCGCCTATTTCCCAAAGGAAAACGAAACACTTTCAAGAATCTCCAGGGCAGTCGGCATGCTGCACCCGATCCCCGTAGCAAACGTCCGAGGCTCCGAATGCCTTACTTTGCAACTATTGCGTTGCTTCGAAGCCGGCTATAGCCGCCGGCCGCTTCGCGCCGAGAGGGCCTGCCTCAATTGCTGGAGAACGTCATCGCGCTGATCCACCAATGCCGTCGCGATCGTCCTGAGCTCGCACCTCAGCCCATAGAGCTGATCCAGCAGCGTCAGAATGATCGGCACGGCGTCATCATTGACGTTCATGTCGCTGCGCAGTTCACAGACCAGGCGAATTCGAGCGATATCGACCTCGTCGAAGACGGGCCCTGCTTCGCCTTGCGATGGCATGATCCAGCCGCGCTGCACCCATTGACGCAACTGCCTGAGGGTGATTGTACCGAAGACTTCGAGGACTTCCCTTTCACGCAGCTTCATTGGGCCCTCCGTAGTGCTCCGCGCGGATCATAGGCATGCGCCCCGCGCCAGCCTTCCATGAACTTCTCCAGCTCAGGATCGACCTTCTCCGGCAGAACAACATTCAGGACGACGCGCTGATCCCCCGAGGAGCCCTGTTGAGGCTTCACGCCCTTGCCCCTGAGACGAAGGACATTGCCGGTGTTCGACCCCTTGGGAACGGTCATCGATACCCGGCCGGAAATCGTCGGCACCTCGATCTTGGCGCCGAGCACCGCCTCGTACAGCGTGATCGGCAGGTCGATTTCGATGTCGTTGCCGTCGCGACGGAAAACCGGATGAGAACGGACGCTCACCTGGATCAGGGCGTCCCCGTTCTCGCCGCCGCCGATCCCGGCCGTGCCCTTCCCCTTGAGCCGCAGAGTACTGCCGTCGCGCGTGCCGGCGGGAATCGTGAGATCGAGCGTGTTTCCGTCGGGAAAGGTGATGCGGCGGCGGGCACCGTTGACGGCCTCGAGGAACTCGATCTCAAGCTGGTAGTAGAGGTCCTGACCGCGCGCCTTGAACCGTCCCCCGCCCCGTCCCCGACCGAAAAGATCGGAAAAAATGTCCGACATATCCTCGAATTCGCCCGCTCCGGCCGAGGAAGTGTAGCGGCGTGCCTGGTCTGCGTCGGCGTAGTGCCGATAGTAATGTTGCTGCGGTCGCTCCGCCCCCGAGGCATCGATCTCGCCGCGATCGAAGCGGGCGCGCTGTTCGGGGTTGTTCAGCAGCTGGTAGGCCGCCGAAAGCGTCTTGAATTGCGTTTCCACCTCCTTGTCGCCCGGGTGCAAATCGGGGTGCAACTGCTTCGCACGCTGGCGATATGCTTTGCGGATCTCATCCTGCGTGGCGGTGCGCGAAACACCAAGAACCTGATACGGATCGTCACTCACCAATTGCCCTCCATCGACTTCATCCACGGATCCCGCAACCATCCGGCAGCCTCGATCTTTCCAAACCGCGCCAGCAGCCCAGCCGCAGCGCAATGGCCCCGGTGGAAGACCTGATGCCTCACGGGCGGCGATCCGCACTAAGGACATGGTGTCATTGAGCATCGATTTCAAAAAGGGGGGTGAGAGGGCCCAGCCGATAGGCGAATCTGGATTCGAGCTTAAGGCCAATTTCCCCGCCGCCAGCAAGTCAAAGTGCTACAGCGCCGCGGTTCTTATAAGACACGCGACGCTGTAGGCGGATCGCAGCAATGGCTCAGTCTTTTTTCTCGGCGGTTGCGACCGGTTCCGTCGTCAAATTGAAATCCGCCATCTCTTCCGCGGTGAGGTAGTAGAGCCGGTCCGGCGGCGTTTCGAGGGCATTGATCCAGAGCCCGGCGCCGATGCCCATCGAATGAAGGTGACGGGCCACGCGGGCGGTGGTGGATTGTGCGGCCGACATGGCCTGTTCCGCCGTCGTTTGTCCGCTACCGCTAAAGACCTGGTGCACGCCGACGACGGCGTCCTTTTCGGCGATGCGCGCCACGCCGCCGGCAAAGACGATCGGGCAGGAAGAGGCGCAGAGCGCCCGTGATGCCACCTTGGTATCGAGTTGCCTTTCGCGGATCAGTTTCGACATGGCGAGCGCGTCCTCCACCGACCCGCCCGGGGAATTGAGCGCCACCGTCTTCACATATTCACCGCGCTTCCCGATCTCCTCGGCGAAGCGCGCCGCGGCCCCGAGGTCGATCGTACCTTCGGCGAGCAAAACGCCACCGGATTTGAGCTCGAGTTTCATCGGCTGGCGCAGCACTTCGTTGGAGCTGGCGGGCTGCACCGGCGGAGCGCTTGGCGCGCCTTCGGTCAGCGCCGGAGGCAGGACCGGCTGGTCCTGGCGATTCGGGTCGATGCCCGGAAATTCGGCGTTCATGGCTGCGATTTCGCGCATATCGATCCAGAGGAAGATCCCCGCCGCCGACAACAGGGTGAAGAAGGCGCCGCGCATCAGCATGCCGTCGTCAAGCCGCGCCAGCGCCTTGCATGCCTCATCGATCCTCATGCGACCGATCCTTTGCACGCGCCCTCGCCTCCAGGCTGGTGATGTTGTTCAGCTCTTCGCCTTCCGGAGGGGCGTCAATCTCAGAAGGGCTCACCCCCCTTGCCGTCACGGCTTGCTGTACCTCAAGCGCTTTCAGGAGCTCGGCCGCCGTAATGCGCTCGGCAAACGGCATCTTCTCCTCCTGTTTGCGGATGACGCCATGCACCGTGGCCAGAATGAAGACCAGCACGCCCGGCAGCAGGTCGATGGAAATGGCCCCGGCCCAAGCCGGTATGAAATCGGCCGCGTAGCGCAATACGGCTTCGGCGGAGGAGAGCGGCACGAAGCGGCGCTCCGCCACGGGCGCACGGGCGAGAATTTCGTCGGCCGCTTCGGAAAGGACCCTGGACTGCGCCGCGACGGAGGACCGTACCGTTTCCATCACCGTGTCCTGGCGGTTGACGAGATCGGCATTGCCGCCATCGGCGACCGGCGCGATGAAACCGAGGGAGAGGTCATCTGCGGCGCGGCGGATGGATGGCGCGATCGAAGTCTGCCCAAGGGAGGCTATTACGCCTGTAAGCGCCACCACTTCGGAGGAGAACTGGTCGGCACGCGGCGACACCGCGCCCGGCGCCGAGACGAGCCTGCGCATGGTTTCGAGCCGCTTCTGCCCGTTATTGAACAGTTTCGTGACCTGTTCACGGGAGGCATGGACGCCATTCTCCAGCTCCCTCATCTGCGCCGACATCTGCGACAGAAGTTGCACCACGCTTCCGGATCCTTGCGTCCCCGTCAGCGCGCCCGATTGCCGCTCCGAGACGGCGAGCTGGGCAAAGCGTTCGGATGCACGCTGGATATCGGGAAGCAGGCTTTGGGCCGCAAGCGCATTCTGATGCGCCTGGTCGAGGTCGCCGCTGTAGTCCTCCACCGTTTCCGCAAGGTGCTGTTCGAGCGCGGCCGAACCGGCCAGCGCCGCCGCATTGAGCCAGCTCGACATGGCGATGATCATCGCCGCACCCAAAGCCATCACACCCAGCATCGCCACTCGGCCCGCATGGGTGGTCACATGCGGATAGAAGCGCGCCATATAGGACCAGAAGGCGTATATGCCGACCGAAACCGAGGCCGAGTAGATGATCGCCGCAAAGAACACCGCGGTCGGCGAGCCGTCCAGAAGGCTGCGCACGCCGAGGTAGGTGTAGACGCCCGAGGCGAGCGCCAGCACTGCCAGCGCAAAACGCGTCATGGTTTCGACGGCCGCGACGCCCTCGTGCAAACGTTGGGATGCTCCGAGCGTCATGAGCGAAATCTCCGCAAAGGAATGTATTCCTTAACAAAGAATGAAGAAGCGGGCGGAATAAAGGCCGCCGCTTTGCAGCGGGCCTGGCCCGCATTTCTCGCACTTCTTGCGCTCTGCGTATGACTGTGGCGAGGTGGATACGGGGGAAAGCCGCGAAAAGCTTGTCATCCCTGACGAGTGGAAAGAAACGAATACGAGTTTCACTCATCAAGTGTCATGCGCGGCGGGGAACACGCAATTGTCCAGTGGAAGATGTCCATGTGATCGGATACCCGTGCCCACCAGGTTAAAGATCACACCGCTGCGGCCGGCCCGCCGAAGGTGAGGTTTGCTTGGACGTCGACATAAAGCCGCTTCAAATGCAAAGCTGGGGTGGTCGTTCACGGCATCTGATATAGTTATGACCGCATGTCGTACCGGAAAAAAGCTGATGCAGTTTCAGGAGAGGACTTCCTTGTCGCCGCTCTCTCGACCGATCCGGAAAGCTGGGCTCTGTTCCTCGATATCGATGGTACGTTGCTTGACCTTGCCGAAACGCCGGACGCCATAGCGGTTCCGCCTTCGCTGCCCGCCCATCTCGAGGCCTTGTCGCGAAAACTCGGAGGCGCGCTCGCACTTGTGACCGGTCGCGGGCTTGATTATGCGGGGCAGCTTTTTTCGCCGTTCCGTTTTCCCATCGCCGGACTTCATGGTGCCGAGCGCCGCGATGCGGATGGCCGGATGTACAAAGCCGCGGCGACGGCGGAATTTGAGCGACTGAAGGCCGATCTGATCGCCGATACGGCCAACTGGGCGGGCGTTCTGATCGAAGACAAGGGAGCGGCAGTCGCCGCCCATTACCGGCTTGCGCCGGACCGAAAGCACGCACTTGAACCGCTGATAGAGCGGGCATTGATCCGAGCGGGACCAGACTGGACGATCCAGCACGGCAAGATGGTTATCGAAATTCGTCCGGCCAGCGCCGACAAGGGCCAGGCCGTGGCGGCGTTTCTGGCGCAGCCAACCTTTGCCGGCAGACGCGCGATCGCGATCGGCGACGATGTGACCGACGAAGCGATGTTTCGCACGGTCAACCGGCTCGGCGGCTATTCGATCCGCATCGGTCCGCCTTTGCCTGCGAGCGAAGCGCTGGGCACCACCCCTTCTTCCGAGGCTTTGCGCGCCATCATCGCCAGGTTGGTCTCCTGAGCACCTGACATATTATCTGCATGAAAGGCATTGAGCATGAGCCGCCTCGTTATTGTCTCCAACCGCGTGCCCGTTCCGGACAAGGGCGGCGTTGCGCCCGCTGGCGGGCTGGCGGTCGCGTTGAAAGTCGCGCTTGAAGAGCATGGCGGCATTTGGATGGGTTGGTCGGGAACGTCGAGCGGCAAGCACGAGCCGGCGCCGCTTGCGCATCTCCAGCAGGGCAATGTCACCTATGCGCTGACCGATCTGACCGATACCGACGTAGAGGAATACTACCACGGCTTCGCCAATCGCGTTCTCTGGCCGATCTGCCACTATCGGCTTGATCTCGCCGAATACGGTCGCAAGGAAATGGCCGGCTATTTCCGCGTCAACCGCTTCTTCGCCCATCGCCTGGCGCCGCTTGTCAAGCCCGATGACGTCCTCTGGGTGCATGACTACCACTTGATCCCTCTCGCCGCGGAACTGCGTCAGATGGGCCTGAAGAACCGTATCGGCTTTTTTCTTCACATTCCCTGGCCGCCTGCGGACGTGCTCTTCACGATGCCTGTTCACGAGGAGATCATGCGTGGCCTGTCGCACTACGACGTCGTCGGCTTTCAAACCGATCACGACCTCGAGAACTTCGCCAGCTGCCTCAGGCGGGAAGGCATCGGCGACGAAATTGGCGGAGGCCGCTTCAGTGCCTATGGCCGCGTATTCAGGGGCGGCGTCTATGCGATCGGCATCGAGACTGCCGCCTTCGCCGAATTCGCCCAAAAGGCATCCACCAACAGCACGGTCAAGAAGGCACGGGAAAGCATTGAACACCGCAGTCTGATAATCGGTGTCGATCGCCTGGATTATTCCAAGGGAATCACGCAGCGCATCGACGCATTTGAACGCTTCGTCCTGGACAATCCGGCCTACAGGGGGCGCGTTACCTATCTGCAAATCACGCCGAAGTCGCGCTCCGAAGTGCCGGAATATGAAGCTATGCAACGCACGGTTGCAGAACAGGCCGGCCGGGTGAACGGCGCACTCGGCGCCGTCGATTGGGTGCCTATACGTTATATCACCCGCTCCGTCGGCCGTCGCATTCTTGCAGGGCTTTACCGGCTGGGCAAAGTCGGCCTCGTGACGCCGCTTCGAGACGGCATGAACCTCGTCGCGAAGGAATATGTGGCCGCGCAGGATCCGGACGATCCGGGCGTGCTTGTGCTATCGCGCTTCGCGGGCGCTGCCCGCGAGCTGCGGGGCGCGCTTCTCGTCAATCCATACGACATAGAGGGGACCGCGAACGCCATGGCGCGCGCGCTCAGCATGCCGCTGGAAGAGCGGAAGGAGCGTTGGCAGCTGATGATGGACCACTTGCTGGAACACGACGTTTCGCGCTGGTGTCGTAATTTTCTCAACGATTTGACAGCATGATCGGATCAGTTCGGTCAGGGCGCTCCGCAGCGATTGCCGATCTCAATGCTGCATGGCGTTCGAGGTGCCGCAGGATCATATGCTCGCTGCTAGGGTCCTGACCCTAGAACGATGCGCAAAGCTGGTCCTCACCACTTGAACAAGGCGTTCGGCCGGGAGCAATATCAGAACTCCAGGATCGCATAGGGCCGCCCGGACGGCTTCTCGACATGGGCGGCGACGTTGTAAACGGGCGCGCCGCCGGGTGTATTTCCTCGGTAGGTGCCCCTGTGCGCGTGGCCATGAACGACCGCACTCACCCGAAAGCGGTCGATGGTTTCGGCAAACCGCGAGCAACCAAGAAACGGATAAATCGCCTCCGGCTCTCCGGCGACGGTTTCCGCGATCGGGGCATAGTGGAGCACCACGACGGAGTGCCGCGCGCTGACCTTTCGCAGGGCGTTCTCCAGGCGCATCGCCTCATCGACCGTCTCGGATACCATCGTTTTGATCGCGGGCTCGCCGAAGGAGCCGAGCATGTGGCGGCCGAAGCCGCCCACGAAGCCTTTTGTGCCGGCGAAGCCGACGCCGGCGACCTCAACCGCCTGTCCGTTGAGGAGGTGCACACCGGCCTTCATCAGGATCGCCGATATCTCGTCGACGGCATTGCACTGGTGATCGTGATTGCCGAGCACCGCCACCACCGGAACCGTGCAGGACTTCAGGTCGGCGGCGAGGAGTTCGGCTTCCACGGGTTTGCCGAGATCAGTGAGGTCGCCGGCGATCACAAGCACGTCCGCCACGCGCGATATCTCTGAAAACAGCTCCGTGCAGGAGGCCGAGCCGTCCTCCTTCACATGAAGATCCGCGACCGCTGCCACTTTCGTCTTGCTCATCGCGCTACTCCTTGGTTCCCGTACGCATCTCGACATCGCCGCCGACGTCGGCGAAGCCCCATTCCGTGACGTCGACTTCGTAATCCGCTCGCGAGTACATTCGTCCGCGGCATATCTTCGTCTGCGACAGCGGAAGTTCCCCCTGCGCGGCCAACCGACGCAACAGCTCGTCGAGCAGCCATGGCGGGACCCGGTCGCGTTCGGAAGGATATATCCACCGGAAGTTGAGGAGATGAATCAGCAAAACCTCCCAATGCGCGTCCATGTAGTCGAGCAGCCTGCGCCAATCGATCTGATCGTGGGACTTGAGGATCATATGAGCCACGTCGGCGCCATCGTAGCGCTCGCGAAGCTGAATGAAGGATTTCGACCAAACCAGTTCCGTCGGTGCGACAATCGAGACTGCGTTGGCATTGATCTTCACCTTCAGCGCATGTTCGAACCAGGCATCGCTGACCAGCATCGTTCCGTTCGAGGAGGAGAATATGACGTCGAAGAAATGCTTGCCCTTGTAAACCTTGCCCAGCCAGCGCTCGTCCTCGATCTCGGCGGTATAGCCGAGTGACTGGAAATGGTTGAGTATGCGGGCGAAATCGCCTGCCTTGCAAAATATATCGAGGTCCTTGGTCAGCCGCGAGATGCCCGTATAAGCACTGACGGCGAACGTGCCAGCGATCAGGAACGGGATTTTCGACTTCACAAGATCGGCGATGGCGGTCGCGACGAAGTCCTCAGCCTCCGCGCCGGCGAGTCGCGGCAGCGCCAGCGGAGGCTGAGCGCGGCGAGAGGATTTCTGCTGCGATGACCTCGCCATATTCTCGTCTCCTGCGAAGGAATTCCTACGAGAACATTCGAGAACTTGAGTATGTTCCGCTCGTCTCGAATCAGCGCAGCTCGGCTCGATAGGGCGAAAGTCGCCGGAGACTTTTTGTAGCCGACGTCCCCCGCACATGTTGAGGGAAAACATGCGCGGTTTTTCCGCGCACTGGCCTTCAGCCGGTCATTCAAGTCGAAGGACCATGCCCGGCAAAGATGCGGACGCGCAATCTCCGGCTTGCGGGGACAGGCTCCATAATTGCGCAAAAGCGTTTACCCTTACGGACGTTTTCTTAAACGGAGTACCGAAATCCCGGAATAAGACCTTCCTCTCTGATCAAACCGCAGATAGCGTCTCAGCGTAGCTACATCTCTAAGCTACGTCCCCGCTCCCAACGAAGGCAACTGGAGGCGGGACTTGCCCCGCCCTCGTGCGGGGCTTTTTCGTCGCTCGTGGCGAGTCGATTGTTAAAGAGATGCGTCTGCCGATGAGCGGAAGCGCCGGCGACATGAGCCGGAGTGCCGCCCCGCCCTGCATTATGCTCGCCCTTGGCGCTCCCGATCGTCGAGAACATTTCATTTCGTTAGAGTAGCGGCGCCTTCTCCAAAGAGACTAGGCGCTCATGGAGCGACGCCAGCCAGCAGATCTTTATGAACCGCAACGGCGGCAATCTCTCCGTGCGCCATGGCCACGCCGAGCTGATTAAGACCGGTCACGACATCTCCGGCCGCGTAGAACCGCTCTACATTGGTGCGCTGGTGAGCGTCGGTGGGGATCCGCCCTTCTTGGTCAAGTCTCACTCCGACACTGGCAGCAAGGTTGGAGCGTGGCCTGCAGCCGAGCGCGGAATAAACCGCCACGGGCTCCAGCCGCCTACCCTCCGCCAGTTCAAGCATAAGGCGACCGTCCGCCGTCGGACCGTGTGACAGCAATGGGGATGTGGCGAGGCGCACCGGCTCGCGCACATCGGCGGCACTGACCCCCTGCAATTCAACACCCAGGGTCGCAAGCGTCACGTCATCCGTAAACGACAGGAGGAATTTTGCTTCCTTCAGTGCCCGCCGGGTGTGACCGATGACGACGACAGCAGCGCCGTTGATCTCGTAACCGTCGCAGATGGGGCAAATCCGCAGATTGCCTTTTCGCACCAGCTCCGTTGCATCCCGCCACGGCGGGAGAATGTCCACGAGACCTGTCGCGCAGATCATGGCACGGCTGTCGAGCGTGCGTTCCGCGACCATGCACTGAAAACCGGCACTCGCCTGCTCGACCCGATCCGCGCAGCCGGCGATGTAGTCGACGCCAAGCTTTTGGACCTGCGCACCCATTCTGGTGAGAAGGTCTCGACCCGGAATCCCGTCGGGGAACGCCGGATGATTGAATGATCTCGGGATAAGGGAAGCGCGGCTTTGTCCGCCGTCGGTTATGATTACTCGTCGGTTGAGCCGCGCGAGGTAGATGCCCGCGACGAGCCCGGCGGGGCCTCCGCCCAGAATGACGCAATCGTACATCGGCCGGGCGCTCCCGCTTGCTGGGTTCTGTATGGAATTCGACCCGGACGCTGACGCCCGGATGCGGCCAAACTGCCGAACCCTCGAGGTGTTCCCGAAGAAATAGTTCCTGGGGAGAAAATGGCGAGTTCGTCCTCGTGCCGGGCCACTCCCAATTCGCTGTCCGAGGAACATGTTCCGTCCGGCCCAGTTGAAACCGCAACGTGAAGCGAACGCGGGCATCGCGGTAACGCGTTCTCGTCAGCGACTGAAGGAGAGGTGATGAGAGTGCTTGTGGTAGGGGCTACCGGCCTGATCGGCTCGGCCGTCTGCGCGAGGCTTCTCGAGCGGGGCATGACGGTGGTGCGCGTGGTTCGTCCGGGCACTTCCCGGTCATGGACCGGCGAAGCCGTGGAACTCGATCTTGCGCGCGCCGTCTGGCCCGCAGACTGGCTGCCTCATCTGTCGGACATAGCGGCGGTGGTCAACTGTGCAGGCACGCTTCAGGACGGGCCGGGCGAGGATACAACCGGCGTCCACGTCCGCGGTCCCTCGGCGCTGTTCGAGGCTTGCGAAAAGGCAGGCGTGCGCCGCGTCATTCATTTTTCCGCAATGGGTGTCGAAAAGCAGCAACCGTCGCCGTTCTCGCGCACCAAGTTCGAGGGCGACCAGGCGTTGATGGCCCGCGACCTGGACTGGATCATTCTGCGCCCCTCCGTCGTCCTCGGCCCGGGCGCCTTTGGCGCCAGTGCGCTCTTCCGTGGCCTCGCGGCACTTCCTGTGCTGCCGCTCATGCCGGATACCGGTCGCCTGCAGGTCGTGCGCCTCGAAGACGTTGTTCGCACCGTCGAGATGCTCGTTCACCCGAGTGCCCCCAAGCGGCTGGTCCTCGAAGTTGCGGGACCAGAGACCCTGTCCTTCGAAGAAATCGTGGGCGCTTACCGGCGCTGGTTCGGCTGGCCCCCAGCCCGCACGCTCTCCATCCCCGCGCCGCTCGCACACCTCCTCTACAAGCTCAGCGACCTTGCCGGAGCGCTCGGCTGGCGTCCGCCGACGCGGAGTACGGCCCAAAAAGAGATCACCCGCGGCGCCACGGGCGACAACCGCGCCTGGGCGGAGGCCATACAGGTCGAACCGACAGCGCTCTCGGCAGCGCTGGCGCATACGCCGGTCTCTGTTCAGGAAAGATGGTTTGCCAAGCTGTATCTCCTGAAGCCGGTCGTCTTCGTCGTGTTGTCACTGTTCTGGATCAGCACCGGGACCATATCGCTAACGGCCGGATACCAGATCGGCATCGATCTCATGGAACGCACCGGCGCTGGTGTCCTCGCCGGTCCCAGCGTCATTGCCGGAGCGGTCGCAGACATCGTCATCGGACTTGCCATTGCGGTTCGTCGAACCAGCCGCACGGGTCTCTATGCTGCTATTGGCCTCTCCCTCTTCTATGCCGTCGCCGGGACGATTCTGCTTCCGGAATTGTGGAACGAGCCGCTCGGCCCGCTCATGAAGATCTGGCCGATCATCGTGCTTCACCTCGCCGCTTTGGCGATCATCAAGGAGCGATGATGCTCTATTTCGTCCTCAAGTACCTCCACATCATCGGCGCCTCCGTGCTGTTGGGCACGGGAGCCGGAATCGCATTCTTCATGCTTGTGGCGCATCGCACCGGGCGCGCCGACACCGTCGCTGCCGTTGCGCGCATCGTCGTCCTGGCGGACTTCCTGTTCACCGCCACCGCCGTCTTCCTGCAGCCGATCACGGGAGTAGCTCTTGCCTGGCATGTGGGTTATTCGCTGGCGGAGGGGTGGATTGTGTTGTCGATCCTCCTGTACCTGCTAACGGGTGCATTCTGGCTGCCGGTGGTGTGGATGCAGATGGAGATGCGCAGACTCGCGGAGGCCGCCGACAAGGACGGGAAGCCCTTGCCCAAACGCTATCACAGGCTCTTTCATCTGTGGTTCGCCTTCGGCTTTCCCGCCTTTGCCGCAGTGCTCGGGATCTTCTGGCTAATGATCGCTCGGCCCGCAATAGAGTGGTAGCCGCACGGTTCCCGCCTGGCCGGTGCGGAAACATTTCGTTGAGTTCGTCGTTCGTATCTGGGGTTCGGCGACCTGTCGCCGCTCCGCAACATGCCCCTGCAATCATCGCAGACTGGCAGGGTCTTCCCTCAATACTCGATCCGGGAGGTGAGCGAATGGATTTTCTATCCAGGATGGAACGCGAAATCGAGCTACTGCCGGACTGGGTCGTGAGCGTGGGAGTGCTTGCCGTTTTCATTTCCGCGGGACTTCTCATCCATCGACTCGCTTTCGGCCTATTGCGACGGCTCGTCGGCCCGAAGGATCTATTCTGGCGCTCGTTCGTCGCGCGCGCGGAACGGCCGGCGAGAATGGTGGCGCTCGTGTTCGGCCTCTATGCCGGCGCGTCGGTGGCACCGCTCACGTCGAGCCAGGCCGGCGCTCTACGCCACGTGCTTCTGGTTTGTTGCATCATCCTGGTGGCGTGGATCGTCCACACTGCCATACATATCTGGTCCGTCGTCTATCTCAGACGGTTCCAGCTCGATGCCGAGGACAACCTCCTCGCACGCAAGCATGTCACCCAGTTCCGGATCATGCGCCGCATCGCCAATTCTCTGCTCATCGTTCTGGCGGCAGCGGCTGTGCTGATGACCTTCGAGAACGTCAGACAATATGGCGTGAGCCTTCTTGCGTCCGCCGGCGCCGCCGGTATCGTCGTGGGTCTCGCCTTGCAGCCGGTCCTGAAGAACCTCCTGGCCGGCGTACAGCTTGCGATCACACAGCCCATCCGCATCGACGACGCCATCCTCGTCGAGGGAGAATTCGGACGGGTCGAAGAGATCACCTCCACCTACGTCGTCGTGAAACTCTGGGACTGGCGCCGTCTCGTTCTTCCATTGAACTATTTCATGGAGCATCCCTTCCAGAACTGGACGCGCGAGAGCGCTCCGCTGATCGGTTCGATGATGGTCTACCTCGACTAC
Source organism: Sinorhizobium alkalisoli (assembly GCF_008932245.1). Lineage (NCBI taxonomy): Bacteria > Pseudomonadati > Pseudomonadota > Alphaproteobacteria > Hyphomicrobiales > Rhizobiaceae > Sinorhizobium > Sinorhizobium alkalisoli. Next base: position 1,795,155 of record NZ_CP034910.1, read on the forward strand.
ACGATGCCCGTTGGCGTCATTCGCAGGAAGGTGGAGGAGATTGCGTCGCGGTCGGTCAATTTTGACGGCAAGGTTCTGAATGTGGCGGTAACCGATTTGCGCGAAAATGTGATGCAGATCCGCGTCCTCGCCTCGGCTGCCGACTCTGGCCGCGCCTTCGATCTGCGTTGCGAGCTGCGCGAGCAGATCATCGATTTCGTGCAGCAGAAATTTCCGAACGCGTTGCCGCGTTTGCGTCTGGAGGAGACACCATCGGCGACTTCGCCTGGTAGATCAGGCGATTGGCAAGAGCGGAGCGGATGATTGTCTCGCGAACTGCCGCAAGGGCGCAAGCGTGACAACCTTGGCACATCGCAATGCCGTCTGGGGAGGGCGGCAACCGCCCCACCTTTAATCCACCTCGGTTAAAGGAGACATGCAGCATTTCGAAGTGCTACAGCGACCTTTGCGCGTCTAATAAGACGCGCGGCGCTGTAGAGACATGGAATCCGGCTGCCACAGGGCCTATATCTTGGCTCGGGAATCGAAAGGTAATCGCATGAATATCGGCGATGTCGCACGCGCTTCGGGCGTCTCGGCGAAAATGATCCGCTACTACGAAACGATCGGCCTCATTCCGCCTGCGAGCCGCAGCCAATCCGGCTACCGCACCTACGGCGACAATGACGTCCACACGCTGCGCTTCATTCGCCGGGCACGCGATCTCGGCTTCACCGTCGAGCAGATGGGCGATCTCCTGGCACTGTGGCGGGATCGGTCACGCGCCAGCGCCGAGGTCAAGAAAATCGCGCTTGATCAGGTGAAGATCCTGGAGCGCAAGGCAGACGAACTGAAGGCAATGAGCCGCACGCTCAAGCATCTGGCCGCGCATTGCCACGGCGACGCCCGGCCGGATTGCCCGATCCTCGACGATCTTTCAGGGGGCGTCAGCGAGCCGGAAACGTCAGGCGAGCCGGCCCGGTTCGGACGCACCGACATCAATCCCCTGCAGGGTGCACAGCGATCGCGAGCATAGCGGCATCGAAGCGGAAAGGAGCAACCTATGACCATGCCTCGCCGGAAATTCCTCGCTGGCGCACTGGCAGGCTCGTTCGTCTTTGTTCCCGCTCTGCGCACCGCTGCGGCGGGCGATGCGCGCATGGACGTCTACAAGGATCCGCTATGCGGCTGTTGTGAGAGTTGGGCCGCAGCAATGAGACAAGCGGGGTTCTCAGTCAGCATTCACGACGAAAGCAACATGACCGCGATCAAGCGTCGCTTCGCCATCCCGGCGGAGTTGGAGGCCTGCCACACCGCCGTTCTCGACGGCTATGTCGTCGAGGGGCATGTGCCCGTGGAGGCGGTGAGAAAGATTCTAGCCGAGCGCCCGGACATCGCGGGCATCGCCGTGCCCGGCATGCCTGCAGGCTCGACCGGCATGGGTGACGACCCCGAAGCCAGCTATGAAGTCTATGTGATTCCACGACAGGCTGGGGGGATGCCGACAATTTTCCACAGCGTGCGCCCGCGAACCGAGCCCTGAAGCTTGCATTCACCGGAGTGCATGCGATGCGCTGTGCTTTACAGCGCCGCGCGTCTTTTCCGACGCGCAAAGGTCGCTGCAACTATTTGAATCTGCGCATCGAGCTTTCGGACAATCGGGGACGATTTTCGGGCCGATGCGCTGGCGGAAATGAATTATTTCGCGACGAAGAGCAGGTCGAAGCCTCTAATTTCGCGCCGAGCGACAGATTTGCGGAGCGCCACCCACATCGCGGAGGGATTTTCAAGCCGAAAGCCGCGGAAGCTCCGGACGAGGCGGATCGTCGCCGCGACGGTGCGAAGCACCCGTAGCGCGGCGGGGCCGGACAGCGTGGCCGCAAGGATCTGCGGGTGCACCGCAAGGAGCACGCCCGTGGTCCTCCTCCGATCGATCGCGCGAAACTGGTTGAGCGCCTTATACTCGTAGCCTTCAATGTCGATTTTGATGCAAAGCCGTTCGCTCTTCGCCATCGCCTGGAGTTCCGGGATGGTGACGGTCCTGGCGGTAATCGCCATGCCCGTTTCGTCGGCAATGAGCGCCGAGGTTTCCGAGCTACCGAAGCCGCCGCCGACGGAGTGGAGCACTAGGCTCTCATCCTCGGAGAGCGCGGCAGCGATGAGTTCCACCCGGCCGACGTTTCCCGCCCGCATCTGCGTCAGCACATCGAAGCAGACCGGGTCGGGCTCGACGGCAATGACGTCGTGCGCGATCTGCGCAGCCCAATAGGGGGTCACGCCGATCCAGCCGCCAATGTCGATGAACGTCGTCCTGTCGTCCACGAGGCGTTCGATATTACGGAACGTGCCGGGCTCCCACTCCCCGGCCTGGAGCCGGGCGAAGAAGCGCTTCTTTTCCGGTTTCTCGGGAAAGTATACGGTTTTTTGGAAATAAGTTATCGCGCGCATGGCGCTTCTCTAGCGCATCGACCCGAAAATCGAAATCGTTTTTCCGAAAGCGCGATACGTAGGTGCAAAGAGATACAGCGTGTCTGAAGAGACGCGCGGCACCGTGCGCATGACTTGGGGAATCGGAACCGGCTCACGACAAGATCACCAAGCCAAAGCGACCGCGGCATCTGGCAGAAAACGAAAAACCTCAGGCTTCGACGCGTTGGGCGCGGCTGCGGGCCTCTGTCAGTTCCGACGTCGTCTGGCTGAGGCGATCGGCAAGAACGCGCATGATTTCCACAGCCATCTCAGGAAAATCGGCCAATAGCTTCAGGAAATCGTCCTTGCGGATGCGCAGGGCTTCGAGCGGCGTCGTCGTCGTGATCGTAGCGGTGCGCGGCGTATTACAGAGAATGGCGATCTCGCCTATGATCGAATTCTCCTCCACCTCGGCGACCTTCACCGCGCCGCTGGGCGTCGAGACCAGCACGTCGGCCTTGCCTGACAGGATGACATAGGCAGCATCGCCGATGTCCCCCTGATGAAACAGGTTCTCTCCCGCGCCATAGAGCACTCGGTCTGAGGTGAAGGCCAGGAGCTTGAGCTTTGCAGGTGGCAGACCGGCAAACAGCGTAATCCGTCGCAGCATTTCCACTTCATCTTTTAGGAGCATGTCAGTCCGCTTCTCTCCGCATCTCTCACGGGCGCATACACCTCCCGTCCCCACGTTCGGGAAATATGCCTGCCTCCTCACACAAATACTACATCAAGATGCCAATTCCTTGTAGTCGCTGTCCTTTGCGGGCGTTTGCGCGCTCTCATCCCTCAACAGGCGCCCATTCTCGAAATGCGCAACGCGATCGAAGAGTTCCGAAAGGGCCGGATTGGAAATGACCCAGACGATGGCTGGATTGCGATTCTCATCGCGGAGGAACGCAAAGACATTCCGCGTAATTCGGTCCTGCGTCCGCTGATCGAGGGCAAGCAGGGGCTGATTGAACACATAGAAGTCCGAGACGCGCATGAGCGTGCGCGCCAGATTGAGTTTCTGTCGCTGACCAGCCGTCAGGCGCTTGCCGCCCGCCCCGACGTCGAAATCGAGGCCGAAGGCCAGCACCTTGCCGTCAAGCCCAAGCGATTCGAAAAGATCGCGCACGATCGCGCGAATTCTGTCCGAACCGTCCGTGTGCTTGTGGCCAATGCGGCCGAAGAGCACGTTGTCGATGATGCTCGCAGAAGCCATGTAGCGGCTCGGCTCGTAATGCTCGATGATACCCACGAGATCGGCGGGCAGGCCGTCGCTGAACTCGCGCCGGGCCTCGACGATCTTCTTCATCAAGTCATCGCTCAAGAGACCGAAGCGGTGCCGCGTCTCGATGTAGCCGAAGCATAGGCGGATGATGCGAATAGCGTCATCTTCCGAGACCTCTTCGAGCGGCCGCCCTCTCAGCCTCTGCAGGAGCCCTTCATAGACGGGAATCTCATCACTCGTCATGAAGGTGAGCTGCTGGAAGAACGGATGATCCGGAGGCAGGTCGCGGAACAATTCGACGACGTTTTCCGCGATCTCCAGCCCCATTTCATAAAAGGTCTCGTGCAGACCCGCGCGCTTCAGCACCGTCTTGAAGAACGGATGGTTTTCAAGCGCCTGCTCCCACCTTGCCCGGTCCGTTACGGTTCCGAAAAGCAGGTTCTCGCCGACGGTCGCCTCGATGTTGTAGGTGCCAGGCTCGAAGAACACGACCAGATCGCTTAGCTTCTCGTCCTCCAGGCGCCGGCGCAGGGCGCCTCGCATATCGACGATCTCGCCTGCGAAGTCCGCATGTTCTACCGGATCCATGGTTGAGCGGACGGCCAGCGCCAAGACGTCATTGGTCAGCAGTACAACATCGAGAACCGCCCTCACCTTGGCAAAGAGATCCTCCGTGCCGGTCACACCGGCGGCGGCGTAGTCGATCCAATCGCTGTTGATATCGAGCGACGGATTGCCGGCAAGCTTCGCTTCCAGCAACTCCCATCTGCGGTGGGCGGCCCTGTCACCCTCATAGACGACCTCGGTCAACGGCGCGTGCTTCAGCCCGTAGAGAAGATTGTCGCCTAGGCTGCCCTGGAAGGCGTAGACCTCGGAAGAGGCATAGGAGATCCGCCGCCCGACGATGGCTTCCGGCACTTCGCGGATATCGTTGTCACCGACGACGATCCTCCCGCTTGCGGGCCACGTCAACCGGCCGAGAGCCTCGGCCAGCGCCTCGCCGCCACTGCCGGTGCCGCCGGTGATCGCAACCGTCTCGCCCGGACGGATCTGGAGCGACACGTGCTCGACGAGCTTCGCCCCGCCGTCATCGGCGAGCGACAGATTGACCGCCGCAAGCGCGCCGCTCAGTTGAGGAGCCGGCTCGACCGAGACCTCCTGGACCTTCGGATCGATCAGCGGTTCGACGCTGAACTGTTCCACGACCTGCGTGTATTTCACCTGGACGTCCTGGCGGGCCTGATCCCAGTCTATCAGTTCCTTCAAAGGACCTGGCAGATCCTTGTAGGCACCGATCACCGCGACGAGTTGGCCAATGTCGAGCCGCCCCTGCAGCGCGAAATAGCCGCCGATCGAGTAGAAGAGGAATGGCGTCACCTGGGCGAGGAAGTTGTTGAGAAACTTCACCAGGAACTTCCATTGGTAGAGGTCGTAGCGGATCTTGAAGATATAGCCAAGGCGCGCGGCGATATCGGCCCTCTCGTAGTTCGACGTATCATGACCGCGGATGGTGTGAATGCCGTCGACGATTTCGCTGACCCGGCCCGAGAGCTGACGGGCGGTCAGCTGGCGCTCGCGGCCGAGGACCAGCAGCCGCTTGCGCATGCGCGGAATGATTATCGCCTGCAGGGCGACGACGAGCGCCGCAACGAAGCCGAGCCAGAAATTCTGGAGAAGGATGAAGACCAACGCAGTCAGCGCCTGCCCGCCGAGCAGCGCCGGCTGCACGAAGGCGTCGCCCGTGAAGCCGCCCATAGGTTCGACCTCGTCCTTGACCATGGTTGCGATTTCGGCAGGCTTTACCCGCTTCAAATAGTTGGGCGGGAAGCGCAGGACGCGATCGATCAGTTCGAAACGGATGCGTCTGAGGAGCCGTTCGCCAAGGCGGCCCTTGTAGGTGTTGATGTAGAACTTGAAGAGACCGTTGACGATCACGAGCAAGAGAAACACGAGGCTGAGCGCCAGCAGCGTACCTTGCCGGCCAAGCTCCAAGCCGGAAAACAAATCGACATGACCAACGATCGGCAAATCGAAGGAAATCGGCATGAAGGGCTGGGTAGCCCCGGGTGTTTCGAAGCCGTCACCCTGAATTGGCCCGTTGACGATCTGCTTCGGCAGGTCGAAGGACAGGAAATAGGGAATCATCGACAGTGCCACGACCAGCAGGATCCAAAGCTGCTGCTTGCGGGTATGAGTCCATATGTAGCGGGAAAGACGTGTTTCCATGGGTCGGCAATGAAACCTGAACTATAATACGGGATCGCGCGGCCGCCTTGATGGCAGACGCTCGCCGCACATGGTTTCTCTACATCTGATCTTCAATGGCTTCCCTTCAACCAACTGTGACCGCTCGCCACGAGCGCAGGCTGCCGTTGCGCCACGGACTTCAAATATGGTGAGCTCCCCATCGCCCGAGCCGAGGGCTTCTCGCGCGCTGCTTGCGCTTGGTACAGGGTGAGCTTACAACACCCGCATGACGCATGCCAGCCACTCCCCCCGCTCCGATGCAGATTGGCACGAGAACGCCTACGATCTTGTGCGGGGACTCGCCGCCTATTCCGGAAGCTTGCTGGCGGACGGCATCGCAAGGGTGATAGCCAAGCATCCGCATGCGAACATTGCCAACGCCTTCAACTACAAGCAGGTCGGCTGCAAGCTCTGGGCACGCGAGAAGCTCTTCGATTGCGCCGGCCCCTGCTATCGCAAGATTGCAGTTCTCGGCGGGTGGTACGGCGTACTGCCTGCCATGCTCCTCGAAGACCCACGCTTCGACATTGCGACTGCCGTAAGCTATGACATCGATCCCGCGGTTGAAGAGGTTTCGCGCACGCTGGGTGCCGGGTTTGGCGAGAGATTTCGCGCGGTCACCGCCGACATGTATGCCCTCGATTATCGGGCGATCGGGGCCGATCTGATCGTCAACACGAGTTGCGAACACATTGCGGACCTTGCCGGTTGGCTTCGCCTCCTGCCCTCCGGAACTCGCGTTCTTCTCCAGTCGAATAACTATTTTAGCGAACCCACACACATCAGCTGTGTTCACTCGCTCGACGAATTCCGTGCCCAAGCCGCTCTCGCGCATATCGATTTCGCGGGCGCACTGCCGATGAAGAAATACACGCGCTTCATGCTGATCGGAACGGTCTGATCGTTCTATCTCGCGACAACTGATCCTCGAGGATCATTGCGGTCTGCGCCGCACCGTTTAAGTCGAGCGGCGGCATGGCCGATCTTGGCCGCACGAGCATTGCTTCGACGCGATGCGCAAGGTCCTCGGGCGTGATGCCCTCTTCTGGCAGAACGGCCGCAAGACCAAGCCTTTCAAGCCTCTCCGCACGTGTACTCTGTTCGGTTTCCCCGCCCGCGGTGAAGGGAATGAGCAACGAAGCGCATCCGGCGCGAAGGACATCGCAGACGGTGTTGTAGCCGGCCTGAGAAACCGAAAGGCGGGCACCGGCGAGCAGGTTCGCAAAGTCCTGACGGAAGCGAAACAGACCGACGCCCGCGGGCAACGCTGCGCTGAGCGCATCGAAATCGCCTTGCGGCAGGTTGGGACCGGTCACCAGGCACCAGCGAAGCGCGTCCGGCAGCAGCCGCGCAGCCGCGAGCGCGGCGGCGATCAATTCCTTGCCGACCGCACCGCCGCCGGCGGAGACTACGACGTCGAATCTTTCGCTCGACTGCGCTGGCGGCGGCGGTGCGACGAGGCCCGTATAGACGACCCTGTCCGCGACCTCGCCTGCGAGCGGAAAGGTCTCCTCAAGCCGCGCGAAGGCCGGATCGCCATGGACGAGCACCAGATCGAAATGCTCCCTGACGAGCGCCACCGTCTCCTCCGCGCGTCCTGGCTTCAGCCGCTCCTGCAAGATGTCGCGCAGCGAAGTCGCGACGAGAGGACGCCGTTCCATGGCCGCAATGGCGTCGAGCAGCGGCAGGAGTTCGAAGCGCATCTGCCGGCGCCCGAACGGGAAAGCTTCTATGATGACAACGTCCGGCTTGGCACGCCGCAACGCATCGATAAGCAGGTCCTTTCGGTGCTCAAGGAATGCCGGCGTCACCGGATCGCCGGCCGCGTCGCAGAGACCGGAAAAGCCATGATCGCCCGCCGCCACCGCCGGTAGGGCAACCGTCTTTATTCCCGCTCCCGGAAAGCCCGGCACGGGCAAGCCGCCCATCACCATCGCCACGTCGAAGCCCCGTTCGCCAAGCGCCTTGGCAATTCGACTCGCCCGCGCGAGATGGCCGATCCCGAGAAGGTGCTGGACATAGAAGAAGACGCGCCGTTTGCTCAAGGAACCTTTCTCCATTCTTCTTGGAAAAGCCCGATCAATTGGCGGACGCTCGAGTGATGATCGAATTCGGTGCGCACGCGCCTTTCCGCGGCCGCCCCGAGGTGCCGCCTAAGATCGGGGTCGCGGATCAGGCGCTCGAGCGCCGCGGAAAGCGCGCGAGGGTCTTCGGGCGGCACCACGAGACCGTTTTCCCCATCATCGAGCAATTCCGGCACGCCGGAGACAGCGGTCGAGACACAGGCGAGCCTCTGGCTCGACGCCTCGACCAGGACGTTCGGCAGACCGTCGCGGTCACCATCCGCGGCAATCCGGCAGGCGAGTGCGAAGACATCGCTTTCGCGGTAACGGGCAAGGACGTCCTTCTGATCGAGCGCGCCGTTCCAGCTCACCCGTTCGGCTAGGCCAAGCTCGCCGGCGAGTGCGCGAAGTTCCCTCGTCAGATCACCGGCACCGATGTGGTCGAATCGCCAATTGAGGTCGGGGGGCAGCAGCGACAGCGCCTTCAAGAGAACGTCGAATCCCTTCTTTGCGACCGCCCGGCCGACGCTGACGATCCGAACGGGATCGTCCGGGTCCGAGCCGTCGCGGCTCGAATGATCACCCGCAAACACCGGAAAGCGGGCGAGATCGAGGCCATGATAGCTCAGGTGCACACGCGATTCGGCATCCGTGAGGCCCTTGAGATGCTCGAAACCTGTCCTGGTGCAGGTCACGGTCCAGCGAGCGCGCCCCAGCTTCTCGGAAAGCTCCCAGTCGGAAGACGTCCAGATGTCCTTCGCATGCGCCGAACAGGTCCAGGGAACGCCGGCCATGAGGCTGGCATAGGCCGTGACCGATGCTGGCGTGTGGATGAAATGCGCGTGCAGCCAGCCTGCGTCTCCGGGCCACTCTGCGAAGAGCACCAGCGCCTGGCCGAAGCGGCGAAAGCGGTTGCGCGTCCTGTCACGCAGGAGGTCGCGGAGGAAGGGCCCGAGCGCGCGCCAAAAACCGGCTTTCGGCACCGACCTGACAAGCGCCCGCAGCACGCGACGGGGTTCATCGTGCAAATATTCCGGCAGATAATGGACGGCGGCGCGGATCTCGTCATGGACGGGGTGGCGCTTCAGGTCGGTCGGTCGGCGGAGCGCGATAAGCACGAGCTCGTGTCCCGCCCTTTCGAGACCAAGCAATTCCTGCGCGATGAATGTTTCCGAAAGGCGCGGATAGCCCTTCAGGACGACAGCGATTTTTCGATTCGAGGACACGGATATCAGCTTGTCTGCTTTACGATGCTCAAGTGCTGTTGCGACCGGTGGTCGAGCCAATCTCCGACGATGTCGGAAATGTGCATAAGGCCCTCCAGCCTCAGCCCGTGGGCGCTGCGGGACGGCGGTGCGCGATGCGGCAGGGCCTTGATGGCGGCGGCGAAGCGCAACGGATCTTCGGACTCCTGCGGCAGCAGCATGTCGACGAGGCCGAGGGCGGAGGCACGCTGCGCCCGGATCAACTGCTCCTCACGCGGTACCAGTCGCGGCACGATCAGCGCTGGCTTGTCGAAGGAAAGGATCTCGCAATAGGTATTATATCCGCCCATCGACACGACGCCTTTGGCGCCGGCGACCAGTTCCTCCATGCGATTGTCGAACTCGATCATCCTGATGAAGGGTATGCTGCTGCCCTTGCGGGTCAGCTTGTTGCGCTTCTTGGCAGGCATGTAGGGTCCGAGGACGACAAGCGCATTGTAGGTCAGTTCGGGATCCTGCTGATAGGCATGGATGACATCATGGATCAGATCGGCGCCGTCGCCGCCGCCGCCGGTCGTCACGAGGATGTAATCCCCCTCCGGCCTGTGGCTCGGCATATTGTCGCGCGGAACGCCTCTTTGCAGGAAGCCGACGAAGTTCATCCGGTCGCGAACGGCCATGGGCACATCCAGTCCCACCAACGGATCATAGAAGTCCGGCGGGCCATAAACCCAGATGGCATCGTAGAACTGCTCGATCTTACGCATCGTGTCGCGGCGTTTCCACTCGACCTCAAGCAGGTGTGGCGCGTCCATGACGTCGCGCAGACCGAGGACCAGCCGGGTTCCGTGCGCCTTCAAATATGTCAAGGTGTCCTCTACCTCGCCGCGCAGGCCCATCGGCTCCTTGTCGACGATGAAGATGTCCGGCTTGAAGGTCTCCGCCGTGGAGCGAATGATCGACTGGCGCATCTTCAGCGTCTCGTGCAACTCGATGTGCCGGTCGAGCGAGGTGTATTCGCCGTTTCGAAGCTTGATGACGCTCGGGATCTTCACGAAATCGACGCGGGCGCGATAGTCGAACGCGCCGGCGATCGTCGCGCCGGAAATGATGAGAATCTGCAGACCGCTATAGTCCTCGACCAGCGCATGCGCAATCGCACGACAGCGCCTGAGGTGACCGAGGCCGAAGGTATCATGGCTGTACATCAGGATTCGGGCATCTTCGAAACGCCGTGTCATGCCAGAACCTTTCTCTTCTTGAGACCGCGGCCCGCTGCAGCGCGAGATGGCCCGGGAGGTGAGGTGATACCGAGGCTATTTGTAGGGATCGGCGGCGTCGCGCAACCCGTCTCCCAGGAAGTTGAACGCCAATATCACAAGAATAACAGGTATGGTCGGTAACAGCAGCCATGGGTAGAAGGCAATGACGCTGACGCTTCTTGCCTCCGTCAGGAGGATGCCCCAGCTCGTGATCGGCGGCCGGAGACCGAGACCAAGGAAGCTCAGCGCGGTTTCGCCGAGGATCATGCCGGGGATCGAGATGGTGGCCGTGGCGATCAAATGGGACATGAAGCCCGGCACGAGATGGCGCCCGATGATACGGCTGCTTCTTGCTCCCATCAGCTGCGCGGCAAGGACATAATCTTCTTCTCTCAAAGCAAGCAGCTTCGACCGCACGGCGCGCGCAAGCCCGGTCCAGTCGAGCAGCCCGAGGATCACGGTGATGCCGAGATAGATCAGGATCGGGCTCCATGTTGCGGGCATGATCGCCGCGAGCGCCAGCCACAGGGGAATGCTCGGTATCGATTGCAGGACCTCGATCAGCCGCTGGACGACGAGGTCGAAGACCCCACCGTGATAGCCGGCCAGTCCGCCGATGATGATACCCAGGACGAAGCTGACGGTGATGCCGAGGAGACCGATCGTGAGCGAAATCCGCGCGCCATAGATGATGCGCGACAGCACGTCGCGACCAAGCCTGTCCGTGCCGAGGAGAAAGAGCTGACCACCTTCTGCCGGACAGAAGAGATGCACATTGCTTTCGAAGAGACCCCAGAAGCGATAGCTGTCGCCGCGACAGAAGAAACGCACCGGCTCCACGTCGGCAGGGTTGTCCGCATAGTTTCGCTTCAGCGTGTCCATGTCGAGCGTCATGGTCCGGCCATAGACGAAGGGGCCGACGAATTCGCCCTCATGGAAAAGATGGATCTGCTGCGGCGGCGCATAGATGAAATCGACATTGCGCGTATGCAGATTGTAGGGCGCCAGGAACTCGCAGATGAGGATCATTCCGTAGAGGACCGCAAGGAAAATGCCGGACGCAAGCGCCAGCCTGTGACGCTTGAATTTCCACCACATCAGGCGCAACTGCGATGCCTGGTTGACGCGGACTTGCTCCTCCGTCATCTCCTCGACCGAATAGGGATCGAAGGGAGCGGTCGAAACGTAATGCGGCAGGGGCTCGCCGGGCGCCGGAATGGGGGACGTCACTTGGTGCTCCTGCCTTGCAAGCGAATTCTCGGATCGAGGACGGCCAGCGCCAGATCGGAAATCAGCACGCCGATGACGGTGAGGAAGGCGAGGAACATCAGAAACGAACCGGCCAGATACATGTCCTGGCTCTGCAGCGCCTTGACCAGCATCGGGCCGGTGGTCTCGAGCGAGAGCACGATCGCCGTGATTTCCGCACCGGAGATGATGGCCGGCAGGATCGAGCCGATGTCGGAGATGAAGAAATTGAGCGCCATGCGCAGTGGATATTTGAGCAGCGTCTTCGTCGGCGAAAGCCCCTTGGCCCTCGCCGTGACGACATATTGCTTTTGAAGCTCGTCAAGCAGGTTGGCTCTCAGCCGCCGGATCATGCCGGCCGTACCGGCGGCGCCGATAATGACAACCGGAATCCAGATGTGTTCGAGGATCGATTTCGCCTTCTCCCAGCTCATCGGCTCCGCGAAATATTTCTGGTCCATGAGATGGCCGATCGAGGTGCCGAACCAGATGTTGGCGAAATACATGAGGATCAGCGCCAGCATGAAGTTCGGGACTGCGATGCCGATGAGCCCGACCAGCGACAGGCCGTAATCGCCCCAGCTATATTGATGCGTCGCGGCATAGATGCCGATCGGAAAGGCGATGATCCAGGTAAACACGATCGTGAGGAAGGAGACGAGAATCGTCAGCCACAACCGGTCGCCGACGACCTCGCTCACCGGCAGCTGGTATTCGAAGGAATAGCCGAAGTCGCCCTGCAGCATGCCCCCGACCCAGTAAACGTAACGCAACACTGCCGGCTTGTCGAAGCCGTACTCTCTGCGCAGCGCCTCTATCTGCTCCATGTCGACACCCTCGCCCTGGGCGCGCAGTTCGGCAATGTAGCTTTCGAAATAGTCGCCCGGCGGCAGCTCTATGATCGCGAAGACGAGCGCGGAAATGATGATGAGGGTCGGCACCATGACAGCGATACGCCAGAGGATGTAGCGAAGCATGTCAGTTGCCCTCTTCCAGCCAGAACGTATCGGTCTTGTAGACGCCGAAATAGCTCGTCGGATCGAAGCCATAGAGCCCCTCATCCGGGAAGTTGCGCAGTTTCTCCGTGACGAGGATCGGCTGTAGCGATGCGTTGACCAGTCCTATCGAGAAGACCTGGTCCGTGTAGATGGAGAGCATCTCCTTCCATATCTCTTCCCGCTCGGCAGCGTCGGAGGAAAGCCTCCAGCGCTTGAGAAGCTTGAGAAGCTCGACGACCGACGGCATATCGGGCGCCTCACCCATCTCGCCGTGGGACATGTAGTTGAGCCCCCAGACCGGCCATTGCAACTGGTCATCCGCAGTCGGCGCGAGCTGGCCGGGATTCATGTCTGCCGTCGGCACGCCGTTGTCGATGCCGAACCACAGCGACATGATGATCTCGCCGCCGACGGCGCGGCTGCGGAAGGTATCGCGCTGCGAGGCACGGATGAAGAGCGATATGCCAACCTTGTGCCAATAGTCGGCGACAAGCTGGAGCACATCCGTATCGAGCGTGCTTTCGCCGGGCGTTTCCACGACGATTTGCGCCCTGCGCCCGTCGGGCAGGAAACGGATGCCGTCGCTGTCGCGTTCGACGAGACCGGCCTCGTCAAGCAGCGCATTGGCGCGATCCGGATCGTGAGCGATCCAGGCACTGGCGAATTCAGGCGCGAAGAGCGGGCTCTCCGGCAGGACGGTATCGGCGCTTTCCTTCGTCAGGCCGTAGAACATCGCCATGTTGATTTCGCGCCTGTCGATCGCCAGCGACAGGGCCCGGCGGACGCGCACGTCTCTCAGCAACGGCCGCCAGACCGGATCTGCGCAGTTGAGATTCGGAAGCAACGCAAGGCGCGAACCTTGCGTCTTTTTCCACAGCTTGACCTTCACCGGATAACGCTTCTCAGCATCCTTGAGGAAAGTGTAGTCGACAAAGTCGATGCCGGTCGCCTGCAGGTCGCTCTCACCCGTGCCGGCCTTTGCCGGAATGAGCGCGGACGAGCTGACACTGAGCACGAACCGGTCGATATAGGGCAATTGCAGGCCGTTTTCGTCGACGCGATGGAAATACGGGTTGCGCTCGAAGATGAACTGTTCGGCCGGCAGCGGCGTGGTGTTGCGCCAGGGATCGAGCGTTGGAAGATCCGGATTTTCAGGGCGATAGGAGCGCGCCATGCGCATATGCAATTGGCTCCACTTCTTCAGGCGCTCCTGCCTGAGGATCGCCTTCAGCTTTTCCTCGTCCTGGTACTTCTCGTGGAACTGCTTGAGGTAGGCGGACGGCACGGCAATGACCAGTGGCTGCGGCGCGGCAAGCTTCTGGAGGAAATCCGGGTTGGGCACCGACCAGGAATAGCGCAGGGTGCGCTCGTCTAGGGTTTCGAACTTCCCAGCCTCCCCATCGATGACCAGTGCCGTTGGCAGGCCAGCCGGCGACAATTTCTCGTTAAGCAGCACATCCTCCCAGCAATAGCGGAAGTCCTCCGCCGTCAGCGGCGTGCCGTCCGACCATTTGTGACCTTCACGCAGGCGGAAGGTGAAGATGCGATCCTCTTCCGTCTCATAGCCCTCGAGAACATCGGGGTGAAGGTCGAGATTCTCATCGTAGCCGACCAGCCGGGCATAGCCGTAGATCGTCATTAGGCGAATATCCTTAGCGCTGCCGATCAGCATACGGAGCCTGCCGCCATGGCGGCCCGGTTCCCGTCCCATCGCAGCGACCTTGATTACCCGCGGGATCTTCGGCAGTCGTTCATTCAGCGGCGGCACCTTGCCTTCAGCGACGAGCGGCGCCAGAGCGTCGAGCTCGCGCGTGGCGCCGAGCAGCGATCTCGGCAACGCCGTCGAGGCGAGCATGCCGAGCGCGGTTCTTCGCGTGATCACCGTCGTAACTCCCTTGCATCCACCGATTTCCGGGCGAGCACGAAATGACCGCCGCCGAGATCGGCGGGAACCAGCGCATCCCTCTCGCCGCCGCCGACGAACTGTGCGCCCCATTGCCGCTGATCCGAACCGCCGCTCGCCTGGAGCGACTCGAAGTCGAGCTTGCGGTCGAGGTCCGGATAGGGCACGGCCGCCAGCAGCGATTTCGTATAGGGGTGGACGGGGTCGCGCATCAGCACCTCGCGCGGCGCCAGTTCCACGATGCGGCCGGCGCACATGACGGCAATGCGGTCCGCCATGTAGTCGACGACGGCGAGGTTGTGCGAGATGAACAGCATCGTCAAGCCGAGCTCCTTCTGCAGATCCTTCAGGAGGTTGAGGATCTGCGCCTGCACCGACACATCGAGTGCCGAAACGGGCTCGTCGCAGATCAGCAGCTGCGGCAGGAGAGCCAATGCTCGCGCAATGCCGATGCGCTGCCTTTGGCCGCCGGAGAAACTGTGCGGGTACCGGTTGATGAAACGCTGGTCGAGGCCGACCGCCTGTAGCAGGGAGCGCACGGTTTCGACCCGCGACCGCGGCGTACCCCGGCCGTGAATTTCAAGCGGTTCGCTCAAGATGTTCTTGATCGTCAGGCGCGGAGAGAGCGACGACACGGGATCCTGGAAGACCATCTGGATCTTCGTGCGCATCGCCTTGAGGTCCGCCCCTTGGAGCTTCAGGACATCCACCGGCCCGTCACCGTCGTCGAAGGCGACAGAGCCGCTATCCGGAGTCACGGCTCGCATAAGAATCTTGCTGACCGTCGTTTTGCCGCAGCCACTTTCGCCGACCAGACCCAGGCATTCGCCGCGGCGAATATCGAAGCTGACATTGTCGACCGCCCGGTGACGCGAACCGTCGTCGCCACCAAACCAGCCGGAACTGCGGGTCGTGAACGTCTTCGAAAGATCGCGCACCGACACGAGGACATCCGGTCCGGCCGCTCGTTTCGCCTGCTGGCTGCCGATCAGCGTGTCCGCCTTGACCGGCACTTCGCGAAGCGCCTTCAACCGTTCGCCGGGCTTCATGTCGAAATGCGGCACGGCGGCCATCAGCCCCTTCAGATAAGGGTGCTGGGGATTGCGAAAGATCGCATCGACCGGGCCGGCCTCGACGATTTCCCCATGATAGATTACCACGACCTCATCGGCCATGTTGGCGACGACGCCGAGATCATGCGTGATCAGCAGCATTGCCATGTTCATCTTGGCCTGGAGCTCACGCAGGAGCTGGAGAATCTGAGCCTGCACCGTGACATCGAGAGCGGTTGTCGGCTCGTCGGCAATCAGCAGCGCCGGCCGACAGATCAGTGCCATCGCGATCATCGCGCGCTGCCGCATTCCACCGGAAAGCTCGAACGGGTACATGTCGTATGCTCGCTTCGGATAGGCAAATCCAACATATCCCAGAAGCTGCTCGGTCCGCTGCCGCCGCTCGGCCTTGTCCGCATCCGTATGAATCGTCAGCACTTCGGAAATTTGGTTTCCGACCGTATGGAGCGGCGACAGCGACGTCATCGGCTCCTGAAAGATCTTGCTGATGCGCGCACCGCGAATCTCGTGGATCTCGCGTCCATCGGGCTCCAGCGCCAGAAGGTCGACAGGCTTTCCAACCGCCTTCGGGTCACTGAACAGGACCCGCCCGCTGACCTTGGCCACGCTCGGCAGAATGCCCATGATCGCCTGGCTGATCGCCGATTTTCCCGAGCCGGACTCACCGACGAGCGCGGTCACCTTGCCCGGCAAAATCCTGAAGTTGGCCCCCCGGACCGCATGCACTTCGCCCCCAAGAACCGAAAACGTGATCCGCAGACCCTCAACTCGCAGCAGGTCCGCTCCCAAGCTCATTGCAACACGCTTCCTTCGCGCCACTCCTCGCATAATCCGGCTTGGTATTATGCAAGCAACCCCAAAGTGTTATCAGCGCCGCTCGCGCATCCGCGGCGGCCGTCAAGCAAAAACAGTAGCCTAGGTTCAACAGGCTGTCCAGCAGACCGGAAGGCGGGTGAATTCGCCTAAAAGGGGCAAGTGCCGTTCGTCAACACGTCGGTGCAAAATGGCGAGCGACGGAAATCGTCGTAGTAGAGCGTCCAGTCGGTGGTATCGGCAGCGCGATAGGGACCGAATTTGAAATACTGGTTTTCACCAAGACCCTTGTCCGCATGACCGATATGGCCTTTCACCGTCACGATCGGCTTACCATTGGCATAGAGCTCAATGTGGCCGGTACCGTCGGGGCCAGGTTTGGTGTAGACGGCGAAATCGATCCAGCCGGAGTCGGGATGGGGCAGCGGGTTGCCATGATTGGTAACCCTCACGGCCGTCGTGCAGGAATTGAAGAGGCTGCCGTCTTCCGGCTCCCAATTGCTGTCTGCCGCAACCAGAATGCGCATCTGGTTAACGTCAGGGCGGAGCCAAACGGGCGTCTCGCCGGCGCCGCAGCGTGCGGGGACATTGTCGGGCCCGGTCGAAGCCGGCGGCAGGTAATTCGTCTCTACGGTCGCGAAAAGCTTGCCGAGATCCATGCGCAGCGCAAGGAAGGGACTGAAATCGCCATCCGCACCGGGGTCGATCTCGCGTTTCCACTGCGCGATGAGGTAGCGGTGATCGCCGTTCGGGATGGGATCGTCGAACTTTACCGCGAAGCCGTACCAGACGCCCTCGTCGTAAGGCACGCGCAGCTCTGTCTTTTCCCAGATTTCCGCCCGCTCGCTGCACCCGTCGTTCAGGCTTGGGCAATGGGGTACCACGCTGAGCTTCAGGCCCCCAGTGCCCGTTCTTTTGACGAGGCTTTGAAACTCGACCGATCCAGCACTTTGTTCGAAGTTCTCACGGTAATAAAGGCCGCCCTCCGGGGCGAAATCCTTGCCGTCGAAGCCGTCGACGAGCTTGCGCTCCGTCGGCGGCTGCGACGATTGAGCACCCGCAACGCCGGGCAGAATGAAAATGGCAGCCAGCAAAACGACGCGAAGCATTGAACTCCTCATTGAAGCATCTTGTCGATCAGACCGCGCGGCCCCGACACCTGTTTCTTGTTACGATAGAGCAACATGACATGCTCGGCTTCGGAGAGTCCATCCTCAACCGCGCGCTCTGCATTCTCGTCCACGATCGCGGCAAGGGCAGTATCGCGCGGGTAAAGCACGGTGAACTTCTGGCGCACCCCGCGCAAGGTCTCCTCGCCAAGGGTCAGCCAGTCGCCCCCGCAGTAGTTGACGAAGGCTTCGCTGGCGACAACGCTGTGGCCATATTTCTTCGTCAGGCTCTGCAGCCGCTGCACCTCGTTCACTGCGGAGCCGAAGACTGAGAACGTCAACCGGTCCCGAAGCCCCACATTGCCGAACATGACATTGCCCACATGCAGACCGATGCCAAAGCCGATCGGATCGCGGCCAAGTTTTTTCCGCTCGGCATTGAGGGCGGCCATGCGCGCGCTCGCTGCGCCGACGGCCGCGAAAGCCTCTCGGCTGGCCAGTTCCGACGGCTCCCGGTGCCTGCCGCAGGGATAGACGGCGATGAAGCCGTCGCCGACAAAGCTCAGGATTTGACCGCCGTTGCGATTGAACGGCGTGGCGATAGCGTCGAAGAAGCCATTCAGCGTTTCGATATAGGCCTGCCGCCCCTCCTTCTCCGCCAACATGGTGGAATCGCGCATGTCCGCCATCACCAGGGCAGCGCGAACCGTCTCGCCATCGCCGCGCCGAACCTGTCCGCTCATGACTCGCCGTCCGGCATTGGCGCCAAGATAGGTCGTCAGCATATTGTCGGCGAGCTTGCCGAGCACGGCGACCTTTGCGGCGATCGCCAAGTGGTTCTGGAGCCGCAACAAGGCCGCGATGACGTCATCGCTGAAGCCGCCGTGGCGATCCGTCGTCCACGAGCCGACCATGCCATGCTCGGATTCTGCGCCGAGCGGCTGCATGAACGCGATATAGTCGGTTGCGCCCTGCTCCTTCAACTCGTCAAAAATCGGAAACTCCGACGGTTCAGACGGGTCGATGCGCCGTCTCACATGGTCGAGATTGTTGCTGAGCAGGTAATAATAGGGGCTCTCCAGGAAGCGCTGCGGATTGCGTGCCAATTCCTCGTGGCGCAATCCGGTCACCTCGATGCCCCTGCCGCGCCACCAGGTAAAGCCGAGTGCGTCATAGAGCGGGTGCAGCATCGAGAAAGACAGATGGACGCGCATCAGCGGCAGGCCCGCCGCCGCGAGCCTTTCGCAGAAGCCGCGCACGATCGTCTCCAGCGTTTCGTCGCTAAGCGAAGTGCGCATGAGCCAATCCGCAACCTTGTCCAGGAGGATTTCGGAAACATTGCCATCGGATTGGCTCATTGGATGTCCTCATCGTTGCGGTGGCGTCCGCTCCCGCTACGGCAGGACGGCAAAAGGGATCGCCTGACCGGGGCAGCATCAGAAGTTTCGCACCGTCGAATTAGAAAAGTTCACGCCGCATTGCGGCAGACTCGTACGGCGACCGGGTGTCGCCTGCCCTCCGCAGATATTCACGGTCGGGCAGGATTTCCAGAGACCTCCGCAATTTTCGATCGCAGAGCGACTCTTACACGAAACGTCGGCTCCGTTTGCACCCTCGAATTGCCGGGGTTGCGTGGAGCGGAACGGCCCGTGCTTGACTTGAGGCTGCATTATCGCCAACAAAACGGAATCGAAATGGCAGCCGCACCATGGTCAGATCGACCGCCTGAGAACACTGGAAACTTAACTTGACCTCCCCTCATCACGACCGGCTCCTCGAATCGATTACAGCGCACGCCGCCCATGTCGGCGTCATCGGATTGGGCTATGTTGGCCTGCCGCTCGCCATTGCCGTCGCGCGCTCTGGTTTTTCGGTAACCGGCTTCGACATCGACCCTGCGAAGATCGTCGCACTCGATGAGGGGCGCTCGTATGTCGAGGCAGTTACGGACGACGCTCTCGGACGCGAAGCGGAAGCCGGGCGCTTCCGCTCGACGACCGATTTCGCCGGCCTCGGCCTCTGCGACGTGATCGTGATCTGTGTACCGACACCGCTCACCAAGCACCGCGATCCCGACCTCTCCTTCGTGGAAAAGACGTCTCACGCGATCGCCAAGACCTTGCGGCCGGGTCAGCTCATCGTGCTGGAGTCGACTACCTATCCCGGAACCACCGATGGCGTTGTGCGCGCGATCCTCGAGGAGACGGGACTGAAGTCGGGCGCTGACTTCTTCCTCGGGTTTTCGCCAGAGCGGGAAGATCCCGGCAACCGCGCCTTCGAGACGGCCAGTATCCCCAAGGTGGTCGCCGGCGACGGTGCACTCGCCGCGGCGCTCATGGAGCGGTTCTATGGCGCCGTGGTGGCGTCGGTCGTGCCGGTCTCATCCAATGCGACGGCCGAGGCGGTGAAGCTGACG
This sequence comes from Sinorhizobium alkalisoli, assembly GCF_008932245.1. Taxonomy (NCBI): domain Bacteria; kingdom Pseudomonadati; phylum Pseudomonadota; class Alphaproteobacteria; order Hyphomicrobiales; family Rhizobiaceae; genus Sinorhizobium; species Sinorhizobium alkalisoli. The sequence goes on from NZ_CP034910.1 coordinate 1,815,153, forward strand.
GAGAATATCTTCCGTGCGGTCAACATCGCGCTCGTCAACGAACTCAAGGTCGTCTACGACGCGATGGGCATCGATATCTGGGAAGTGATCGAGGCCGCCAAGACGAAACCGTTCGGCTACATGCCTTTCTATCCCGGCCCAGGACTCGGTGGGCACTGCATCCCAATCGATCCGTTCTATCTCACATGGAAGTCGCGCGAATACGAATTGCCGACCCGCTTCATCGAACTCGCAGGCGAGATCAACTCGGCCATGCCCCGCCATGTGGTCGGACGGCTCGCCGAGGCGCTCGACCGCCGGCAGGGAAAGGCGCTGAGCCGCTCGAGCGTGCTCATCATCGGCCTTGCCTATAAGAAGAACGTCCCTGACATTCGCGAGAGCCCGTCGCTGAGGCTGATCGAACTGATCGAGGAACGGGGCGGCAAGGCTTCCTTCCACGATCCGCATGTGGACGAAATTCCCTCGACGCGAGAGTATCCTTCGCTGAAGGGACGCCGGTCTGTCGCCTTCGACGAAGACACAATCCGCCGTTTCGATGCCGTGCTTGTCGCGACGGACCATGACGCCGTCGACTATGCCGCCCTCGTCCGCTGGGCGCCGCTGATCATCGACACGCGCAACGTCTTTGCGCGCCGAGGACACTCGGCGGACCACATCCTCAAGGCATGACGGAAGAACCGGCGACCCCACTAGATCACGATGATTTTAGGTCGGATGGACCTAAATTCATAAACGTGATCGATTCTAAAGAGTTGGCGCGGGATGCGGGGCGGAAAACCGCGCACACTTTTCCTCATCCCGCGCTAGCGAACCGTCCCGGAAAGATCGCCTTGAGGTTCTTTGCAGCCATTGCATAGCCGCCGGCGGCACCGTCGATGAAATGCATGTGATCGCGGCTCATGGGTGTGGGAACGATGCAGGTCATCAGTGCCGAGTCCTGCCGATGCAGTCCGTACCGGCAAACGCGTGCGTCCACCCCTCGCTCCAGCCGCTCTTCGATGCGGCGCAACCGATCGGCGCTGACGTCGATCGTCATCTTGAGCCCGTCATCGAACTTGCGGAAATCGGAATTGCTGGCGAGATCGTGCTTGTATTGAGCGACATCGAATTTGCCAAGATTGAGGCCTAGCCGGAAGCACAGGAAGAGCACGAGGCTCTGCAGTGCGATCCACGACCAGGCGAGCAACCGCCAGCTTCTCGAAGCCACGGCGCGCGATTCGACCGTGACCCCGTTGATCGACAGACGCGGCTCCGGGCCGTCTTCGGGCACCGGGTGCGCCGCCCGCTCCTCGCCCTCGGCCAAGGCCACGATCTCGCCGATCAAGGCCTGGAATTCGGGGCCGCTGCCACGCTCGCCCGGCAGGGCGATGATCGAGACGATGGCGCCGTGTCTTGAGACGATCGGGCTCCAGCGGCAGGAGAGGCCGGTCAAGTCGGGCCTCGTGCCAGGCGGCGCCGCCTCGACCTGGTAACGGCCTGCTTTCATCTCGGCTTCCGCCCAGCTTGCGCCGCCGCCGGAAAACATGGCGTAGGAGACCTGCTCGCTCGCCTTGAAGCGGGCCACGCGCATGTCGAGCCCCTGTGCCCGAATGTCGGAGACGGGCACCAGCGCAGCACGCAACTCGAGGCCGAGTTCCTCCGCCACCCAGGTCTTGGCCGCCGCGAGGGCCGATCGCGCCTTGACCGCCACCGCCGCCGGTATGGCGGCAAGCGCCCCGTCGCCGCCGAAGACGAAGGCCAGGTTTCGCTCGTCAAGCGCATTCATGAGCGCTGATATCACGCTGGCACCGGCGGTATTGACGCTCTTGTACTTCCCGTCCGCAATCGCGCCGGTAGAATTGACAATGTCGGCAACGGCGAGCAGCCAGCCTTCAGGCAGGGGCCTGTAGTTGGCCTCGTCTGCAACGCCTTCGAACGCCTCGAAAAGCGGTAGGTTCGCGTAGAACTGCATGTCGGCCGCGTTAGCCATGGATATCCATACCCTTCAACTGATCGCGCGAGCGGGCCCGCTACCGGATCAGCGCCCGATCAACATCTATCGCGTCCCGCCGATGGACAAACACGTTGGTGCGCCAAAACAGAGTTTCAAGGGGGGCTCCGGTCGGCCGCACCAGAGATGCAGTCCGGCCGCGAGGCGCGAATGCCTTGCAGGACCATGATAATGTGTGCTTGTCTAGTCAGCGCGCTTTAGGCAAGGGGCTCGAAGCGGGCAGGATAAAGCCGGATTGGAATGCAGGAAGAAACCTTTCGCGTGAGGTTCTGGGGCGTACGAGGCAGTTTGCCGGTTTCCGGTGAGCAATTCCTGGCCTATGGCGGCAATACCTCCTGCATCGAAGTCCGCTACGGCAACGAGGTGCTGATCTTCGACGCCGGTTCCGGTATACGGGAAGCCGGGCTGTCACTGATGCGGGAAGGCATATCGAAATTCGATGTCTTCTTCACCCATAGCCATTACGACCATATTATCGGCCTGCCCTATTTTAAACCGATCTACCGCTGCAGCACGGCGGTGCGTTTCTGGTCCGGGCACCTTCACGGGCAGATGTCGACCCGGGAGATGATCAACGAGTTCATGCGGCCGCCGTGGTTCCCGGTCGGCACGGGAATATGCGAAGCCAGCCTCGACTGCGTCGACTTCGGTCCTGGCGATACGCTTTCTCCCCGAGACGATGTCTCCGTCCGAACAATGAGCCTTGTTCACCCGGGCGGCTGCGTCGGCTACAGGGTCGACTGGGGTGGCCGCGCTGTCGCGCTCATCTATGACACGGAACACGAGCCGGGCATCCTCGATCCCGCGCTCCTCGATTTCATCGCCGGCGCCGACCTGATGGTCTACGACTGCACCTATCTGGAATCGGAAATTCCGACCTATCGTGGCTTCGGTCATTCGACAGGTATGCACGGTTCACGCTTGGCAAAGGCCGCCGGCATTCCGCGGCTTGCCATGTTCCATCACGACCCTTCGCGCACCGATGCGGCGCTTGCCGCGATGGAACAGGAAGTGCAGGTTTTCTTTCCCGGTGCGTTCGCCGCTCGCGACCGCCAGATCATCGACCTATGAGATCGGCGACGCTGCGCCACCGGCAGGCGGGGTGCGACGCGGTGATTTCGAACAGCTTCGACAGGAACGCCCAGACGCTCTCGTCGTGAACCAGGTGGTGGGTGAGGATTCCGACCGTTCCCTCGCCATCACTTACCTCGTCCAACCGCCGCAGGATTTCGTGGACGAGCATCGCGTGATCGCGACCGCCGCGTGTCCCCCGCCAATCCATCACGTCCACATGGGTATTGATGAAAGCGAGCTCCGGCCGGCGAAGGGCGGCGGCTTTGCCGGCGGCCTCCGGGCCGAAGACCGAGAGCGCCCTGAATCCGATATTGGAGAGTTCGGCAACTACCCCGGCATCGATGCGGTTCCACGGCGGGACGAGCAACGGCACGAAGGCCGCGGGAAAGAGCATGCGCAGACGCGCATATCCGGTGCTCAATTCCCCGACGATCGCGCCGCTCGGCCGGTGCGCTCCGAGTTCCTGCCGCTTTTCTCCCGCCGAGGCGTGATTTTCGTGCGACCAGCCGTGAACCGCAACGCTGATGCCGCGGCGTCCGGCGACGCAGCGCGCGAGGCGTTCGTCGGTATAGGCGGGTATGACGGCCAAGGTCGCCGGCACGGAGAAGCGCTCCGTCAGGTCGAGCAACCGGTGAAGCGCCGCGGTGGGTTCGACCGCATCGTCGTCGCGCAGCCAGAAATCGACACTTTGCCCGGCGTCCTGCAAATGGTCGAGGCGGTCGATCAGCGCCTGCCAAGCGGAATGCCCGGTCATGGCTTGCTCCTCACATAATGGTCGAATATCCCGCCGAGGCGCTGAGCGGCAGCCGGAAGTGAGCGTTCTTCGAACACGAAACGGCGCGCACGCTCGCCGCATTCGGCCAGAAGCGTCTCGTCATCGCGAAATCTCCGGATTGCCGCAGCGAGAAGCGCGACGTCCCCGGGCGGCGTCAGAATTCCCGTCTCACCATCCTTGACGACCGCAGGCACGCCTGCCGTCCTTTGCGCTACGACCGGCAAGCCCGCCGCCTGCGCCTCGAGATAGGAAAGCCCGTATGCCTCACCGCAGCCGGGCCAGACATAGAGATCGGCGCTAGCCAGAATTCCGGCGATCGCCCCCGGCTGCGTCGCACCGGCCCAGTCGAGCCGCTCTGCCGGGAGGAAGGAAAAGGCATCAGAAACCTCCGCGCTGGCAGGACCGTCCCCGACGACCGTCAGCGTCCAGGGCAGATCGACAAGGTGCTGCAAAGCACGCGACAGCATTCGAAAGCTGTCCATCTTGTCGCCCGGCCGCATCATGGCAACCGAGATCAGCCGGAAGCTCCCGCTCTTTCTTCTTTCCAGTTTCTCGAAAGGCGCTACGTCGATGAAGGGCGAGAGCATCGCATAGCGCCCGTCCGGGATTGCGCTCTCCAGTCCCTCCCGATCTCGCTGAGTGAAACAGACATTGACGGCGGCCTGCCGCGCACCGGCGGCCACCTCGTCCTGGGCAAGCTTCCAGGGCCCGTGACTGCGACGGGACGAATAGGAGCTCTCGGCCGTCACATAGGGAATGGAGAACTCCGCCGACAGGCGGGGACCGATCAGGTCCGGGGACTTGTAGTAAGGATGGTAGCAGAACCACGCATCGGGTGCGCCGCCCTGCCGCCAGAGGGCGCGAAGGCGCGCGATCTCCTGATCTGCCTGCAGGCGTAGCGTCGAGAAATCCGCATGCGAGGCTTCGCGCGAGAAGCTTCGCAAGCGCGAAGCGATGTCGACCTCATGCCCTGCCAGTTGCAGCGCTTCGATGAGCATGCGCGCCATCTGCCGGTCGCCCGAGGGGACTGGGTGGTCAGGGGGTTTCAGAGGCGCATGGAACGCGATTTTCATTGCGCCGCGAGCTATCCCGCCTTCCAGACCCCATGTCAACAGCAGGCACGAGCACTCTCGTGCTCGCAGGATCAATCACTCAGCCTGCTGCCGCGGCCCGGACGAACTCTCCGGAATCATGCCGATGGCCGAGCTTTTCCGAGAGCTCTTTCGCCGCGTCGATCAGGACACGGAGATAGGCATCGCGATTGCGCAAACCGTCCTCCTTGGGGGCGACAAGGCAGAGTGTAGCGATGCAAATTTCGCCCGCATCATAGACCGGCACGGCGAAGCAATGGGTGAAACTGTCTACGATGCTGTTGAAAGTGAAGTAGCCGTTCTTCTTGGCTTCGCGGACTTGCGCGATGAATTCGGCCGGGTCGAGCCGATGCCCGTTCGGCAGCAGGAAATCCTCCTGCGGGATGAAGGCCAGTAGCTCCTCGTCGCTCATATGATCCACGAGCAAGCGGCCAGAAGCAGTCCACGGAATGGCGACCGGTTCGCCGATATTCGTCGAGATGCGGAAGGGCCGGCTGCCCTCGTTCATCAGAACGACGGCATATTTATTGCCTTCCAACTGGCACATCTGCGCGGTTTCGCGCGTCTCTTCGGCAATCCGCGCGAGCAGATGCTCCGACTCGCGGATGAGATCGAACTGCTCGGCATAGGCGGCGCCGAGAAAATAGAGCCTGCGGCCCAGAAACACGCGGCCGTCGTCGCCCCGATATTCGAGCACGCCCTGACGGAGAAGCAGATTGACGAGTTCATAGACCGACGAACGCGGTGCCTCGATCCCCTGGGCGATTTCGTTCGGGCGGAGCGGCTGGCGCTGAAGACGCAGGAAGTCGAGGATCTCGAAGGCCCGGTCGAGCCCCCGTGCCCGGCGATTGATCGTGTCTGCTGCGTCCGTCATCGCACCCTCGGTTTAGATCGGAACGCGACGAGAAGGTCCCATCCCGCTCCGGCCACTTGGAAGATCACTTCATTTAGCCTTGTAGGCCACGCAGTCAACTTCAACCTTGCAGTCGACCATCATGCGCGACTGCACACAGGCGCGTGCCGGCGGGTTCATGCCGAAATATTCGGCGTAGACACCGTTGAAGGTCCAGAAGTCGCGCGGGTCATCGAGCCAGACGCCAACCCGGACCACGTCTTCGATCCCGTAGCCCGCCTCGTGAAGGATGGCGATCATATTCTCGATCGCCTTACGGCTTTCGGCAATGATGCCGCCGCCGATGATCTCGCCGCCCTCCATGGCAACCTGGCCCGAGACATAGAGCCAGCCATTCGCCTCGACGGCGCGCGCAAAGGGCAAGGCCTGCTTGCCCGCACCGGTTTCGCCCGTCCCATAACGCTTGATCGTCACACGTCACTCCACTTCTTGATTTTTCAGCTGAATGTCAATTGAACGCCGAGGATTTCAGGAATTCCGCCAGCCGCTCCGTCTTCGGCTTCACAAACATCTCGCGGGGGTCGCCCTCCTCGCCGATCCGCCCCTGGTTCATGAAGATGACCCGAGACGACACCTCGTAGGCAAAGCGCATCTCGTGCGTGACGATGAGCATGCTCATGCCGTCTTCCGCGAGCCCCTTGATCACCTGCAGCACCTCGTTGACGAGTTCCGGGTCGAGCGCGGATGTCACCTCGTCGAAGAGCATCAGCCTCGGATTCATGGCGATGGCGCGGGCGATTGCGACGCGCTGCTGCTGACCGCCGGAAAGCTGACCGGGGTAATGGTCGATACGGGAGAGGAGCCCCACCCGGTCGAGCCATTTCTCGGCAAGCGCCCTTGCTTCGTCGCGACCCATCTTCTTCACCTTGATCAGCCCCAGCATCACATTTGCCGCGGCGCTCATGTGCGGAAACAGATTGAACTGCTGGAAGGCCATGCCAGTCAGGGCGCGCTGGCGAGCGATCTCGCGCTCCGGCTTGCGACGGCGCACGCCGCCAACCGTCTCGTAGCCGATTTCCGCGCCATCGAGGGTGATGGTGCCACCCTGGAACTCCTCGAGCATGTTGATGCAGCGGAGCATTGTCGTCTTGCCGGAACCGCTCGAGCCGATGATGCTGATCACCTCGCCCTGGCGCATCGTACAATCCACGCCCTTCAGGACCTCGACCGTGCCGTAGCGCTTGTGAAGATCACGGATTTCGAGAAGATTGTTCATCGGGGCCTCACGATGGAACGGCGGTCTTGCGCTCGACGTAGCGGCCGAAGCGCTCGATGCCGTAGTTGATGACGAAATAGAGGAAGCCCGCGAAGAAATAGAATTCGAGGCTCATGAAGGTGCGGGAGATCACTTCCTGCGTGCGCAGCAAGAGCTCGGCCACGCCGATGATCGAAAGCAGCGTCGAAGCCTTGACCATTTCGGCCGCGGTGTTGACCCAGGCCGGCAGCGCCTGGCGCAGCGCCTGCGGTCCCAGCACATAGGCGAAGGTCTGCGGGAAGGTGAGCCCGATCGCCTTCGCGGCCTCGGTCTGGCCCTTCGGGATAGATTGCAGCGCCCCGCGCACCAGTTCGCCGACATGCGAGCTGCAAAAGACCGCAAGCGCCAGAACGCCCGCCTGGAACGGGCCGAGATTGATGCCCACAGTGCCCAGGACGTAGTAGCTCGCAAGTACGAGGACGAGCACCGGCGTGCCGCGGATGAAATCCGTGTAACCGCGGACCAGCCATTTGAGCGGTCTCACGCCATAGGTGAGCGCCAGCCCGACAAAAACGCCCAGCACCGTACCGACGACGATCGACGATAGCGAGATCGAGATCGACACGCCAAGGCCCTTGAGAAGTGGAAACCGCGCCACCCAGAGCTGATCGAGAAAGGAGAAGTCCATTGGCGTCACCTCGGCACGGCGAGCCGCCGCTCGACGGCCCGCATCAGCGCGGCCAGCAGCGAACAGGTTGCGACATAGAGGCAGCTCGCGACGATCCAGGTCTCGATGACCCGGAACGTTTCGACGTTGATCTTGCGCGCCTCGAAGGTGAGTTCCGGAACCGCGATCGCAGCGGCGAGCGAGGTGTCCTTGAAGAGCGAGATCAAGGTGCTGCCGAGCGATGGCAGCACGTTGCGCAGCATCAGGGGGATAATGATCGAGATGCGGATCTGCAACTCAGTCAGTCCGATCGCCAGCCCAGCTTCGCGCTGCCCCGGCGGCACGGCGATGAGACCGCCGCGAAAGACCTCGGCGAGATAGGCGCCGGAATAGATCGCAAGCGTCAATACGAAGCTCTCGATCTTGCCGAGACGGATTCCGAGTTCGGGAAGGGCGAAATAGCTGAAGAGGACGAGGACCAGGATCGGCGTGTTACGGATCATCGTCACGTAGAGGCCGGCCGGCTTTCGCAAGAGAACCCTCTTCGAGACCAGGCCGAAGGCCGTAATCAAGCCGATCGCACACCCGGCGAGGATCGCCAGTGCCGCCAGACCGAGACTGAGTGCAAGCCCTTGCAGGAGAAGGTCGAAGGAGCGCCAGACGGCCGAAAAGTTCAAAGTATAGGTCATGAGCGATAGCCCGATGGGACCGAGCCACTGGCAGTTTCGTCGCTTGACGGGAACTGCCAGTGGTTTCGGGCCTTACTTGAATTCGACCGGGAAGCCGATCTGCGGCGGCGTCAGGTCCTTGCCGAACCAGGTTTTGAAGGACTTGGCATAGAAATCGAACTCGACCCCCGTCATCGCCTCGTGCAGCGCCGTGTTGACGAAGTTCAGCCAGTCCTGGTCGCCGCGTTTCACCCCGCAGGCATAGGTCTGCGGGTTCCAGCCATAGCCGGCATCCTTGTAGCGGTCCGGATTTTGGGTCATGTACCAGGCAAGCGACGATTGGTCCGTGGCCGCGGCATCGGCACGGCCGGATTCGAGCGCCTGATAGATCAGGTCCACGGACTCGTATTGGTCGACGGTCGCCTCGGGGAGTGCGGCGTGAACCATATCCTCCGCATAGACGTTCTGCAGCACCGAAACGGTGACCGAGGAGCCCCCGGCCTTCAGCGCCTCATAATCGGCATATTTGCCGTCGCCCTTCAACATCAGGCCGACACCCTCGCGATAATAGGGAATGGTGAAGGCGATCTGCTGGGCGCGCTCGCCGGTCACCGTCATGAACTGACAGGTGATGTCCACCTTGCCGGTGGTGATGTTGGGGATACGCGCGTCCGATGACTGATTGACGAATTCGATCTTTTCCGGGTCGCCGAAGAGCGCCTTGGCGATGATGCGCCCCATGTCGACGTCGAATCCCTGCAGTTTGTCTTCTGCGCTCTTGAAGTGCCACGGCGCGTTCGTGCTGCCGGTGCCGAGTATTAGATGGCCCCGCGACAGCACCTCGTCGAGCTTGCTGGAGGGTTGCTGTGCAGCGGCCGGCATGGCTGCCAATGCCGTGACGGCAAAGCTCGCCGCCATAGTCAACGTCTTGATCATCGGTGATCTCCCCTTTTTTTGTTCCCGGTATCTGTGTATTCCAATATACCGGACACTAGTCCCGAATATCGGATTGACCTATCAAAGGCCTCGGTTCATAACTTGTCAAGCGGGCTCGGCGAGATTCGCCGTTTTCGCTTTCGATCATCGGAGGAACGGAGGCCGCATGACCCTGCCGATCGAGACGCCCGCCGTGCTCGTCGATCTCGACGTTGCCCGGCGCAATATCCGGGCTTTCCAGGCCTATGCCGACAGGCACGGGATCCGCGTGCGACCGCACATAAAGACGCACAAGCTGCCGCAGATGGCCGAGTTGCAGCTGGACGCGGGAGCGGTTGGAATTACCTGCCAGAAGGTGAGCGAGGCGGAGGCGATGGTCGACGGCAGCCCCCGCATCCAAGATGTGCTGATCACCTACAATATTCTCGGGGCAGAAAAGCTGGCGCGGCTCGAAAGCCTGAACGCGCGCGTGACCCTCAGCGTGGTCGGCGACAATCAGACCGTCCTCGATGCCCTGTCGGCCCATTTCGCCCGCACGGAAAAGCCGCTCACAGTGCTTGTGGAATGCAACACCGGTGCGGATCGCTGCGGCGTGGCGACGCCTGCCGAGGCCGCTCACCTTGCCCGCCGTATCGCCGACGCTCCCGGATTGCGCTTCGGCGGCCTGATGACCTATCCGCCGGCCGGCGCCGCGGCACAGGTGCAGTCTTTCATGAGCGAGGCAAAGCGGTTGATCGAGGCCGACGGGCTGGTGGTTGCGAGCATTACATCGGGCGGCACTCCAGGCATGATGCGGGCGGCGGAGGCGCCCGTCGCCACGGAATACCGGCCAGGCACCTACATTTACAACGACCGCTCGCTTGTTGCCCGCGGCGTGGCAACGTGGGAGGATTGCGCCCTTACCGTGCTTGCGACCGTCGTCTCCGTGCCGGCGCAGGACAGGGCGATTATCGACGCCGGCAGCAAAGTGCTGACCTCCGACCTGCTAGGCCTCACCGGCTACGGCCATGTGCTCGGCCGAGACGACATTTGCATCGATCAGCTTTCCGAGGAGCACGGCCGGCTGGTCTCGGATGGTGCGATTGGCCTTGAGGTCGGCGAGCAGGTCCGGATCGTCCCGAACCACGCCTGTGTCGTGACCAATATGGTGGATACCATTCATGTCCTTAAAGGCGGCGCACCGAAAACGAAATGGACAGTCGTCGCGCGAGGGCACGTGCTCTGAAGCGCTGACCCGCCCGCCCGCGTCGGCACTCCTCTATTTGCCTGTGCTGTGGCATATTGCGGTGTGACCCAACAGCAGAGGATCAGGCGGGCACGAAATTCCCCAAAATCCTGCAAAGACGACAGGACATTTCGCGAATGATAGTTCCAGCATCATAGGTTTGCGTTGCAGTAGTCGACTAAATTGATAGTTTTATTCGGCAAAGGATGGAGGTCGGGATGAGCTCGAATAAACTTGCCGGAATGCTGAAATTAGCGCTCGTGGTTGGAAGCCTGCAACTTGGCTCGATCGGCCTCGCTCAGGCGGACACGACGATCCTCAACGTCTCCTATGATCCCACGCGGGAACTCTACAAGGACATCAACGCCGCCTTCGCCGAGAAATGGGCGGCCGATACTGGGGAGACGGTGATGATCCAGACCTCCCATGGCGGTTCGGGAAAGCAGGCCCGCTCAGTCATCGACGGCTTGGCGGCGGATGTCGTGACGCTTGCGCTGGAAGCCGATATCGACGCGATCGCCGCGGCAACCGGCAAGATCCCCGCCGATTGGAAAAGCCGCCTCGCGAACAACAGCGCACCCTACACCTCGACGATCGTCTTCCTTGTCCGCAAGGGCAATCCTAAGGGCATCAAGGATTGGGGCGATCTCATCCGCGACGATATCCAGGTGATCACGCCCAATCCCAAGACCTCGGGCGGTGCCCGTTGGAACTTCCTCGCCGCCTGGGCCTGGGCACGCGCTGCGAACAATGGCGATGAGGCAAAGGCGCAGGCATATGTAAGCGAACTCTTCAAGCATGTTCCGGTTCTCGATACCGGCGCGCGCGGGGCAACGACCACCTTCGTCCAGCGTGGCCTCGGCGACGTATTGCTCGCCTGGGAAAATGAGGCCTATCTTTCGCTTGACGAACTCGGCCCCGACAATTTCGACATCGTCACGCCATCGATTTCGATCAAGGCCGAGCCGCCGGTGGCGCTCGTCGACGGCAATGTCGACAGCAAGGGCACGCGTAAGGTCGCCGAAGCCTATCTCGATTATCTCTACAGCGACGCCGGGCAAAAGATCGTGGCCAAGCACTACTATCGCCCCTTCAAGCCGGAAGCCGCCGATCCCGAGGACGCTGCGCGCTTCCCCGAGGTGAAGCTCGTCACCATCGCCGATTTCGGCGGATGGAAGGAAGCGCAACCGAAATTCTTCGCCGATGGCGGGATTTTCGACCAAATCTACAAGCCGGGACGATAAGATCCGATGGCCTCTCGCACACGCATGCGATGGCGGTTTCGGCAGCCGAGCGTCATTCCGGGGTTCGGATTGGCGCTCGGCGTCACACTGACATGGCTCACCCTCATCGTTCTTATTCCGATTGCCGGTCTTCTTTGGCGCTCGAGCGGCCTCGGTTGGTCGAAGTTCATCGCGCTGACACTTGACGAACGTACTGTCAACGCGCTGACGATCAGCTTCGGCACCGCGTTCATCGCGGCGATCGTCAACCTCGTCTTCGGCGTCGTCCTCGCCTGGGTTCTGGTGCGCTACCGCTTCCCCGGCAAGCGCGTGATCGACGCCATGGTCGATCTACCCTTCGCGCTGCCGACCGCCGTCGCCGGCATTGCGCTCACGACCCTTTATGCGCCGAACGGCTGGATCGGCGCGGTCCTCGAACCACTCGGCATCAAGATCGCCTTCACCCCGGCCGGCATCATCGTCGCCCTCGTCTTCGTCGGCCTGCCCTTCGTCGTCCGCACGGTGCAGCCAATCATGGAGGAAATCGACAAGGAGGTCGAGGAAGCGGCCGCGACCCTCGGCGCCAACCGCTTCCAGACGATCAGCCGCGTGCTGCTGCCGGGCCTGTTGCCGGCCGGCTTGACAGGCTTCGCGCTCGCCTTCGCCCGCGGCGTCGGCGAATATGGTTCGGTCATCTTTATTGCCGGCAACCTGCCCTATGTATCGGAGATCGCCCCGCTGCTGATCGTGATCCGGCTCGAGGAATTCAACTATCCGGCGGCGACCGCGATCGCCGCGGTGATGCTGCTCCTCTCTTTCATCATGCTGCTGGTCATCAACATGATCCAGGCCTGGAGCAGACGGAGATATGGCCATGGTTCATGATTTCAGCCCGGCACCGGCCACGGCACCCTCCCTGCTCGTCGGCGCGGCAACGTCGGAGAGCCGGCTCGCCCGCTCGGTGCTGATCACGCTCGCACTCGGCTTCGTCGCCCTCTTCCTGCTGCTGCCGCTCGCCACCGTCTTCATCGAGGCGTTCCGCAAGGGGCCGGCGGAGTTCTTCGCAGCACTTGCCGATCCGGAGACCATCTCCGCCGTCTTCCTGACGCTGACTGTCGCCGGCATCGCCGTTCCGCTCAATCTCGCGTTCGGCGTGGCGGCCGCCTGGGCAATCGCCAAGTTCGAGTTCAAGGGCAAGGCCTTCCTGACGACGCTGATCGACCTGCCATTCTCCGTGTCGCCGGTCATTTCCGGTCTGGTTTTCGTGCTGCTTTTCGGCGCCAACAGCGTGCTCGGGCCCTTTCTCCAGAGCTTCGGCCTTCAGATCCTCTTCGCCGTTCCGGGACTGGTGCTCGCCACTGTCTTCGTCACCTTCCCCTTCGTCGCGCGCGAGTTGATCCCGCTGATGCAGGAACAGGGCACGAGCGACGAGGAGGCGGCGCTGTCACTCGGCGCCAGCGGCTGGCAGACCTTCTGGCATGTAACGCTGCCCAACATCAAATGGGGCCTGCTTTACGGCGTGCTGCTCTGCAACGCCCGGGCCATGGGCGAGTTCGGCGCCGTCTCCGTCGTTTCCGGCCACATTCGCGGCCAGACGAACACGATGCCGTTGCAGGTCGAGATCCTCTACAACGAATACAACTTCGTCGCCGCGTTTGCGGTCGCAGCACTCCTTGCGCTTCTGGCGCTGGTGACGCTCGTCCTGAAGACGGCGCTTGAACTTCGCTACAGCGACGAGATCGCTGCCAGCCGCAGGCATTGAAAGGTCCATAAGGCATGGAAGTCCGCGTCCAGAACATACGCAAGGAATTCGGCCGCTATCCCGCGCTCGAAGACGTCTCGCTCGACATCCGTACCGGCGAATTGATCGCGCTGCTTGGCCCCTCCGGCTCCGGCAAGACGACGCTGCTGCGGCTGATTGCCGGGCTCGAGAGCCCCACCGACGGCGTGATCTTATTCGGAAACGAGGACGCGTCGAAGAAAAGCGTGCAGGAGCGCAATATCGGTTTCGTCTTCCAGCACTACGCGCTGTTCCGGCACATGACGGTGCTCGAAAACGTCTCCTTCGGGCTAAAGGTCCGACCCGCCAGCAGGCGGCCGCCGGCCGCCGAGATTCGCCGCCGCGCGCTCGAGCTTTTGGACCTCGTGCAGCTATCGAGCCTTGAAAAACGCTATCCGGCCCAGCTTTCCGGCGGCCAGCGCCAGCGCGTGGCGCTCGCCCGCGCCATGGCGGTGGAGCCCAATGTGCTTTTGCTCGACGAGCCTTTCGGCGCGCTCGACGCGCAGGTCCGCAAGGAACTCCGCAAGTGGCTGCGCGACATCCACGACCGTACCGGCCACACGACCGTCTTTGTCACCCATGACCAGGAGGAGGCACTGGAGCTTGCCGACCGCGTCGTGGTGATGAGCAAGGGTGCGATCGAGCAGGTGGGGACACCCGACGAGATCTACGATCACCCGATCTCGCCCTTCGTCTATGGCTTCATCGGTCAGTCGAATTGCCTCGATGTCACGCTTCAAAGCGGCGAGATCTGGTTCGAGGACCGGTCGATCGGCCTGCGTGCGGCGAACGAACCGGACGGACCGGCAACCCTCTATTTCCGCCCGCACGACGTCGAACTGATCGACGGTTGCGGTGGCTGCCTCGCCGGACTCGTTACCGCCAGCCGGCGCGTGGCGGGCACACGGCACCTGGAACTGGACCTCGGCCGGACCCAGCCTCCGGTCGAGATCGAGTTGCCGCCGGAGCGCGCCTCTTCGACCGACCACACCCGCATCGCCTTCCGGCCGACGAAATGGCAGCTCTACCGCACTGAGTGCGATTTGGCTGTCGCGCCGATGCCGGCGGAACCAGCACAGGTAGAACGCGCACAAACCGGGACGTAACAGGATATTCAACGGTTCGCTTAGTACTACAGTTGTAAATGACCTCGCTTTCTGTAGTGGGCGAGCATAGCCTGAGCCTGATGGTTTCGTCGCCAGAGAGACCCGGCGAGAATGAAAGCCCGTTTTGCGGGCTTTCACATGATCAGTGCAAGTGAATTTCGCATGAAGCCGTCCGCCAGTCGACTGGCCCGGAAAGAAATCATGATTTCTTGACGTGGTCGCCTGCAGCGGAAGCACCTGAGCATGACCAATCGCATACTTTTGTAGGCAGCCGATCGTGAACTTGGCAAAGAAGCGCTCATTTCCTCGCCGATATCTTAAGGCTATCCGGCTGGTATTCGAAGAGTGTAGTTTCTTCTGGCCGAGGTTGGAGGTCGATATGGAAGCGGATAGACTTGCCCCGGTGGTGAGCCGAGCTCTTGTGATTGGAATCCTGCAGTTCGGCTCTATCGGCCTCGCTCACGCCGATACGACGATCCTGAACGTGTCCTATGACTCGACGCGGAAACTCTACAAAGAATTCAATGCCGCCTTCGCTGAAAAATGGGAGGCGGATACAGCCAAGGCGGTGACGATCCGGACCTCCCATGGGGGCTCGGGCAAGCAGGCGCGCTCCGTCATCGACGGGCTGCCGGCGGACGTGGTGACGCTGGCGCTCGAGGCCGATATCGATGCGATCGCCGCGGCGACCGGCAAGATCCCAGCCGATTGGAGAACCCGCCTCGAAAACAACAGCGCCCCGTACACCTCGACGATCGTCTTCCTCGTCCGCAAGGATAATCCGAAAGGTATCAAGGACTGGGGCGACCTCGTCCGTGACGATATCCAGGTGATCACGCCCAATCCGAAGACATCGGGCGGCGCCCGCTGGAACTTCCTCGCCGCCTGGGCCTGGGCGCGCGCGGAAAATAACGGCGACGATGCCAAAGCGCAGGAATATGTGGCGCAATTGTTCGAGCACGTACTCGTTCTCAACACCGGCGCCTGGGGGGCGATGACCACATTCGTCCAACGCGGATTTGGGGATGTGCTGCTTGCCTGGGAGAACGAGGCCTACCTCTCCCTCGAGGAACTCGGCCCGGACAAGTTTGAGATCGTCACGCCATCGATTTCGATCAAGGCGGAGCCGCCGGTGGCGCTGGTCGACGGCAATGTCGACCGCAAGGGCACGCGCAAGGTGGCGGAAGCCTATCTCAACTACCTCTACAGCGATGTCGGACAGAAGCTTGCGGCCAAGCATTATTACCGGCCGTTCAAGCCGGAATTCGCCGACCCCAAGGACACCGCGCGCTTCGCCGATCTCAAACTGGTCACCATTGACGAATTCGGCGGTTGGACGGAAGCTCAGCGGAAGTTCTTCGCCGACGGCGGGGTTTTCGACCAGATCTACAAGCCGGGGCGGTAAGATTGCATGGCCCTTGGCAGCCGAGCGTTTGAGCCGCAGGCATTGAAAGGTCCAGAGATCCATGGAAGTCCGCGTCCAGAGCTTACGCAAGGAATTCGACCGCTTCCCGGCGCTTGTCGACGTTTCCCTGGATATCCGCTCCGGTGAGTTGATCGCGCTGCTTGGCCCCTCCGGCTCCGGGAAGACGACGTTGCTCAGGCTCATTGCCGGTCTCGAAAGCCCGACCGAGGGCACGATCTTCTTCGGCGCCGAGGACGCATCGAAGAAAACCGTGCAGGAACGCAACATCGGTTTCGTCTTCCAGCACTATGCGCTTTTCCGGCACATGACGGTGCTCGACAACGTCTGCTTCGGCTTGAAGGTGCAGTCCGCCGCCCGCCGCCCGCCGCCCGCCGAGATCCGCCGCCGGGCGCTCGACCTTTTGGAACTGGTGCAACTCTCCGGACTAGAAAAGCGCTATCCGGCCCAGCTTTCCGGTGGCCAGCGCCAGCGGGTCGCGCTTGCTCGCGCCATGGCGGTGGAACCGAGCGTGCTGCTGCTCGACGAGCCCTTCGGCGCGCTCGACGCGCAGGTGCGTAAGGAACTGCGCAAGTGGCTCCGGGAAATCCATGACCGCACCGGTTATACGACCGTCTTCGTCACCCATGACCAGGAGGAAGCGCTCGAGCTTGCCGACCGCTTGGCCGTGATGAATAAGGGCGCGATCGAGCAGGTCGGCACGCCCGACGAGATCTACGACCACCCAATTTCTCCCTTCGTCTACGGCTTCATCGGCCAGTCGAACTGCCTGGAGGTGACGCTTGCGAGCGGTGAGATCTGGTTCGAGGACCGCCCGATCGGTCTGCGCGCCGCAAACGAACCGAGCGGGCCGGCAACCCTCTATTTCCGCCCCCACGACGCCGAGCTCATCGAGGGCTCCAGCGGCTGCCTCGCCGGCCGCGTCACAGCGAGCCGGCGCGTCGCGGGCACGCGCCACTTGGAACTCGATCTCGGCAAGACGCAGCCTTCGATCGAGATTGAGTTGCCGCCCGAGCGCGCGTCCTCGGCCGACCGCAGCCGTATCGCGTTCCGCCCCACTAAGTGGAGGCTGTTTCGCAGTGAGTAGCCGAACTCTATCATTGAGCGTGAGCGATCGGAGGCTGAGCTCCAGGGCCGGCAAGAATTTCCCGGATGTTCTTGGAAGAGTATCTCGACACCGGCGCCCGGGCGGCAACGACCACCTTCGTGCGGCGCTGCCTTGGTCGTCACGCAGGCACTAAATCCACGACGCCGGCGACTTTGGCAGCCGGCCCTCGGGATCGACGACGTCGAGCCTCGGTCCATTCTTGCCATTCCAGCGCCAGAGCGCGGCACAGGTGCCGCCGGGCGACATGAAGGACGGGTAGATCACGCCGTGAAACCCGCGGGCGAGGAGGTTCGCGTGCACGGTGTGCGTCTGCGGCGCCACTCCGCGGTCGAGTTCCTCGCGCCATTCGCAGCGGTGAATGGCCTCCTCAAGGTCAAGCTCGGCGAGCACGCCGGCGTCGGTAAGGTCTGCAAGCTTCGCGTCACGCAGTTCCAGCTTCACGATAAGTGCCGGATGCTGGACGAAACCCTGATTGTATTCCGCCCAGGCGGTGGAAAGCTCGCGCGCCGCATAGATGGTCGGCGTGCCGATCGGATTCCATCGGCCGCCGAATCGGGCGGCACCCTCACCGGAAAGCGGCATATGCGCCCAGCGCGGCACGAAGGCGCGCCAGAGCTCCGTCGGCTCGGCTGGCGTCATCAGGAATAGACGCCGGCGCGCACGGACTCGAGATAGGCAAGCACCTTGTCGGCCTTGCCTTCGCCCACCAGGTCATGGGCCGTCTTCCCGGCCCAGCCCGGGATCGGCTGATGCTTGAACCAGATGACGGCACGGGTCTCGTCCCCCGCCATTTCCGATGCCATTGCAAGGATGCGCACGACCTGGCTCAGCGCGCTGTCGACCTTCCGCACCCCGGACTTGGCGGTCAAGGTGTTGCGGGCGACGCCGATCAGCTTGGCGAGTTCCGCGAGCGTCACGCCCAGCCGGTCGGCAACCAGGCGGGCCGACAGATACGGCGAGTGGTCCTCTCCGAAGCGCGCAGCGGTAATGTCGAAATCGACAGCGATCATGACCAATCTCGATCCTGTTTTGATCAGCTTGATGTTAAAATAGGATCAAATTCTGATTAGTTCAAGCGCAAGCAGAGCTCAAGCGCGCCAGGACGGCTCACGGCGCTCGAAAAAGGCCGATACCCCTTCCCGCGCTTCGTCCGTCTCCCAGGTATCGGCGAGTCGCTCGATCGTCGCGGCAATGATAGCATCGGTGATGGGAGCACCTAGCGATCGCGCCAACCGCTTCGCCCGCCCGGCTGCTGCGGGAGCGGCGGCAAGATAGGTTAGGGTTTCGGCTTCGATCGTGGCGTCCAACTGGGCGGCATCGACAACCGCCGTCACCAGCCCTGCGGTCGTCGCCTCTTGCGCTTCGAAAAGCCGCCCGGACATGAACAGTGGCCGGGCTCTTCCCTCGCCGATCCGGGCAACGACATAAGGACTGATTGTGGCTGGGATCAAACCGAGCCGCGTTTCCGTCAGGCCGAACTTCACCCCCTTCGCCGCAATGACGGCGTCGCAGACGCTCATCAGCCCGACGCCGCCGCCGAAGCTATTGCCGTGCACGCGCGCGACCAGCGGTTTCGGCAGTTCATTCAGCGCCTTGAGCATCATCGCCAGCCGCGTCGCTTCGGCGATCCGCGTCTGCCGATCAGCGGCAAACTGCTCGCGCATCCATTCGAGATCGCCCCCGGCGCAGAAACTCTTCCCTTCGGCATCGAGCACGACCGCGCGCACTGCCGCATCGGCAGAGAGCCTGACGGCTGCGTCGGTGAGTTCGCCGATCATCACCGCGGAAAGGGCATTGTGCTTTTCGGGGCGGGCAAGCGTCAGCCGGGCGATACCGCGATCCTCGACGACAAGTCGAATCGTGTCATAGGTCATGCGGCACCTAACAAGGACCGGGCGAAGGCTGCGGCGTGATCGAGCTTCTCCCCATCAAGACCCGTCGAATATCCTTTTGTCAGCAGGAAGGCGTTCACCGCGAGCGAGTCGACATTGCCCGCCGCCCCTGGAGCATAGGGGCAGCCGCCGAGGCCGCCCACGGAGGCGTCGAACACCCTCAGCCCGTGATCGAGGGCAGCGGCGATATTGTCGAGCGCCCGACCGGACGTATCATGAAAATGGCCCGCGAGCTTGCTCGCGGCAATCTCGCCGAGCACTGCCGCGAGCATCGCATCGACGGCTTTCGGCGTGCCGCGTCCGATCGTGTCGCCGAGGCTGATCTCATAGCAGCCGAGGTCAGCCATTAGCCGCGCGACGCGCAAAACCGCCGTCGGCGCGATGGCGCCCTCATAGGGACACTCGATGACGCAACTCACATAGCCGCGGAGCGGAATGCGACGGTGATGGGCCGCCTCCGCGACCGGACGAAATCGCTCGACGCTCTCGGCGATCGAGCAATTTATGTTCTTCTGCGAAAAGGTTTCCGAGGCGGAGGCGAAGATCGCCACCTCGTCGGCACCAGCGGCAATTGCCGCCTCGAACCCCTGCATGTTGGGCGTCAATGCGGCGTAGCGCGTGCCCAGGCGCCGCCTTATGCCCGACAGGACGGCCGGCGCGTCGGCCATCTGCGGCACCCAGCGCGGGCTGACGAAGCTCGTGACTTCTATTCGTTCGTAGCCGCAATCGGAAAGGAGATCGACGAGCCTGATCTTGTCGGCCGTGTCGACCAGACGCGGCTCGTTCTGAAGCCCGTCGCGGGGCGCCACCTCGACGATCGTGACATGTCCTGCCCGCTGCGAGGTCATTACTCAGCCGCCTCCTCTTGTAGCGTCACGAGCACCGTACCTTCGCTGACCTGCGCTCCCTCGGCCACGAGCACGCTCGCGACAGTTCCCTCGCGCGCCGCCGAAAGGGTCAATTCCATTTTCATCGCCTCCATGACGACGAGCGCTTGGCCCTTGGCCACAGCCTCCCCCGCCCCGACCCGGACCAGCTTGATCAGTCCCGGCATCGGCGCGATGAGTTCGTCGTCGGCGATTTCTCCGCCGTGTCCGCCAGCGAAATGGTCCGGCAACTGGAACGTCAGGTTGCGGCCGTCGACAAACAGGGTCAATGTCTCGCCTTGGCGAACGAAGCGCAGCGCCCGCCGCCGGCCCGATACCTCGACACTGGCGCCATCCTCGAAACGCTCCAGCACTAGCACGGGAAAGGTGCTCGTACCCGCATGAACCGCGAACTGATCACGCCCGCGCGCCTTCAGCGTCACGACCGAGTGCCCGCCCGCATGGTCGATCATGACGGTCCGGTCCGCGTCGCCCCAGATCTGCCAATGGCCGAGCGATAGCCACGGATCGTTGGAGGTGATCGGCCGGAGCACATCGGTCGAAACGATCGCCGCCAATGCCAGTTCCTCGTCGTCCGGGGCGACCGGTGCCGTGAGTCGTTCGATTTCGCGGTCGATCAGTCCCGTGTCCGGCCTCCCAGAGCGGAATTCATGCTCCTCCGTCAGCCGGATGAGAAAGTCGAGATTGGTCGCCGTCCCGCCGATGCGGCTTTCCTTGAGTGCGGTCTGCAGACGCGCGAGGGCCGCCGCTCGATTGCCGCCATGGACGATCAGCTTGGCGACCAAAGGATCGTAATAGGGAGTGATCGCATCGCCCTGCCGTACGCCGGAGTCGATCCGCACGCCTTCGTCCGGAAAGCTCAGGTGCTTCAGTTCACCCGTTGCCGGCAGGAAGCCCCTGGCGGGATCTTCCGCATAGATTCGTGCCTCGAAGGCCCAGCCATCGACGCCGATATCCGCCTGTCTTCGCGGTAGCGGTTCGCCGGCAGCGACGCGCAATTGCCATTCGACGAGGTCGAGCCCGGTAACTGCCTCCGTCACCGGGTGCTCCACCTGCAAGCGTGTGTTCATCTCCATGAAATAGAACCGGTCCGGCCATAGCCCGTTCGTCACATCGGCAATGAATTCGACCGTGCCAGCCCCGACATAGCCGATCGCCTGCGCCGCTCTGACTGCGGCGTCGCCCATGGCGCGGCGCACCTCCGCCGTCATGCCCGGCGCCGGAGCCTCCTCAATCACTTTCTGGTGACGGCGTTGCAGCGAGCAGTCGCGCTCGAAGAGGTGAACGATATTTCCTTGGCGGTCGCCGAACACCTGCACCTCGATGTGGCGCGGCCGCGTCAGGTATTTCTCGATCAAGACCCCATCGTCGCCGAAGGCGGCCTTCGCTTCGCGCCGCGCCGATTCGAGCGCCTCGATGAAATCCTCCATCCGCTCGACGCGCCGCATGCCCTTGCCGCCACCGCCGGCTCGTGCCTTGATCAGCACCGGGTAGCCGATTTCCGCCGCCTGCCCTGCGAGGAAGTCCGCCTCTTGTGCATCGCCATGATAGCCCGGCACGACCGGAACGCCGGCGCGCTCCATCAGGGCCTTGGCCGCGTCCTTGAGACCCATGGCGCGGATCGCAGGCGCGGGCGGGCCGATGAAGATCATGCCGGCAGCCTCGACGGCTTCGGCAAAGTCGGCATTTTCCGAAAGGAAGCCGTAGCCTGGATGAATGGCGTCCGCGTCAACGCTTTTCGCCGCCGCAATGATCCGCTGGATCGAGAGATAGCTGTCGGCGGCGGGTGCCGGCCCGATCCGTATCGCTTCATCCGCCAGTGCCGCATGCATCGCCCCGTCGTCGGCATCGGAATAGACGGCAACGGTGCGCATGCCGAGGCGATGAGCAGTTCTGATGATGCGGCAGGCAATCTCACCGCGATTGGCAATCAGGAGCTTCGAAACCATGCGTCTCTCTTCCGCTTCACTGCGCCGCCACCACTTCGACCTCGAGCAGCCAGGCCGAATCGAAAATACCGGTGACCACGACCGTCATCGCCGGCGCCAGGGTGCCGAGATACTCGTTGCGGATCTCCCGGTTCTCGACGGTGTGCTGCCTGTCGGCGAGATAGGTCGTCACCTTCACGACATCGGTCTTGGACATGCCAGCGGCCTTCAACTGCGCATCAACGTTGAGCCACACCTGGCGCGCCTGGGCGTCAAACCCCTCCGGCACGGCATCGTCCGATGTCATCGGGATCTGGCCGCTGACAAAGAGCAGCCGGCGGAAGTTCTCGATGCTGACCGCCTGCGAATAGCCGCCGCGAGGCTGCGGCGCATTCATGGCATTGATATTGTCCCGTTTCATCCCCGACCCTTCCATAACCTACATTCTGAACAAGCCGAAACGCGTCTCCTCGATCGGCGCATTCAGCGCCGCCGAGAGCGACAGGGCCAGAACCTCGCGGCTCTTGCGCGGATCGATGACGCCATCGTCCCAAAGACGCGCCGAGGCATAAAGCGGATGGCTTTGGCGTTCAAAAAGATCGAGAACGGGTTTGCGGAAACGTGCTTCCTCCTCGTCGCTCCAAGGGGTGCCGGCCCGACGCAACGCTTCGCCGCGCACGGTCGAGAGTACTCCCGCCGCCTGTTCGCCGCCCATGACGGAGATGCGGCTGTTCGGCCAGGTCCAGAGGAAGCGCGGCGAAAAGGCCCGGCCGCACATGCCGTAATTGCCGGCCCCGAACGAGCCGCCGACGAGCATGGTGATCTTCGGCACCTTGACGGTCGCGACGGCCGTCACCAGCTTGGCCCCGTGCTTGGCGATGCCCTCGGTCTCGTACTTGCGCCCGACCATGAAGCCGGTGATGTTCTGCAGGAAGACGAGCGGAATGCGGCGCTGCCCGCAGAGTTCCACGAAATGCGCGCCTTTCAGTGCCGATTCGGAGAACAGGACGCCGTTATTGGCGATGATGCCGACCGGCATGCCGTGGACATGGGCGAAACCGCAGACGAGCGTGGTTCCGAAACGCCCCTTGAACTCGTCGAAGCGCGAACCGTCCACGATACGGGCGATAACCTCGCGAATCTCATAGGGCGTCCTCACATCGGCGGGGACGATACCGGCGATTTCGCCCGGATCGTAGAGCGGCGGCTCAGGCGCGCGCAGTTCCACCGTCCAGGGCTTTTCGCGGTTCAATGCGGAAATGACGCGGCGCGCAAGCGCCAGCGCATGCGCGTCGTCGCGGGCGAGGTGATCGGCAACGCCGGAGAGACGCGTATGCACATCGGCACCGCCAAGATCCTCGGCTGAGACAATCTCTCCCGTTGCTGCGCGCACAAGCGGCGGACCAGCGAGAAAGATCGTGCCCTGCCCCTCGACGATGATCGTCTCGTCCGACATGGCCGGCACGTAAGCGCCCCCGGCCGTGCAGGAGCCCATCACCACTGCGACCTGGGGAATGCCGGCCGCAGACATGTTCGCCTGGTTGTAGAATATCCGGCCGAAGTGATCGCGATCGGGAAAGACCTCGTCCTGGTTCGGCAGGTTGGCACCGCCGGAATCGACGAGATACACGCAAGGGAGACGGTTCTCGGCCGCGATCTCCTGCGCCCTCAAATGCTTTTTCACCGTCATCGGATAATAGGTGCCGCCTTTGACGGTCGGATCGTTGCAGACGACCATGCATTCGCGGCCGGAGATACGGCCGATGCCGGAGATCAGCCCGGCACCGGGTGCGTCGCCGTTATACATGCCGTGCGCGGCGGTCGCGCCGATCTCGAGAAAGGGCGTCGCAGGGTCGATCAGCGATGCAATCCGGTCCCGCGGCAGGATCTTGCCTCGGCTGACATGGCGTTCGCGCGCCGCCTCCCCGCCCCCGGCAGCGGCGAGCCGCACCGCCTCCTCGACGGTCGAGATCGCCTCCGCCATGGCGGCGCGATTTGCCCTGAACACATCCGAGGATGGCGAGATTTGCGATCGCAATATTGTCATGGTCCCCCCAGACCTATCCTTTCGCTCCGCCCCGCTATTTCGTTTCGGCAAAGAGCTCCCGGCCGATCAGCATGCGGCGGATTTCGCTGGTGCCGGCGCCGATCTCGTAAAGCTTCGCGTCGCGCAGCAGCCGGCCGGCCGGAAAGTCGTTGGTGTAGCCGTTACCGCCAAGCGCCTGGATCGCCTCAAGCGCCATAAAAGTCGCCCTCTCCGCCGCGTAGAGAATGCACCCCGCGGCATCCTTGCGCGCCGTCTCGCCGCGGTCGCAGGCGGCCGCTACCGCATAGACATAGGCGCGTGCGGCGTTCAGTGTCACATACATGTCGGCAAGCTTTCCCTGCATCAACTGAAACTCGCCGATCGGTTGACCGAACTGCGTGCGTTCATGGAGATAGGGGACGACGACATCGAGGCAAGCGGCCATGATGCCGAGCGGACCTGCTGAGAGAACAACCCGCTCGTAGTCGAGGCCCGACATCAACACCTTGACACCCTCACCGATCTTGCCGAGCACGTTTTCTTCCGGAACCTCGCAGTCCCTGAAGATGAGCTCCGAAGTGTTCGAACCGCGCATGCCGAGCTTGTCGAGCTTCTGGCCGGTCGAGAAACCGGGAAAGGTCT
The DNA here is from genome assembly GCF_008932245.1 of Sinorhizobium alkalisoli. Lineage (NCBI taxonomy): Bacteria > Pseudomonadati > Pseudomonadota > Alphaproteobacteria > Hyphomicrobiales > Rhizobiaceae > Sinorhizobium > Sinorhizobium alkalisoli. The sequence goes on from NZ_CP034910.1 coordinate 1,839,702, forward strand.
TTTCGACCAGGAAGGCGCTGATGCCGCGCGGTCCGGCCGCCGGATCGGTCTTGGCATAGACCACCAGCACATCGGCGTCGGGGCCGTTGGTGATCCACATCTTGCTGCCATTCAGAATGAAGCGGTCGCCGCGCTTTTCGGCCCTAAGCTTCATGGATACGACATCCGAACCGGCGCCCGGTTCGGACATGGCCAGCGCCCCGACATGCTCACCCGAAATCAATTTCGGCAGATATTTCGCTTTCTGCGGCGGGGTGCCGTTGCGGTTGATCTGGTTGATGCAGAGATTGGAATGGGCGCCATAGCTCAGGCCCACCGAGGCGGAAGCGCGGCTGATCTCTTCCATCGCCACGCAATGGGCAAGGTAGCCAAGGCCGGCACCGCCATACGACTCGTCCGCCGTAATACCGAGCAGCCCCATCTCGCCCATCTGGCGCCAGAGCGGGGCAGGGAAGGCATTGTTGCGGTCGGCCTCGTCCGCCAGCGGTGCGATGCGCTCGGCAGCGAAGCGGCGAACGCTGTCGCGCAATGCGTCGATCTCCTCGCCGAGTGCGAAGTTCAATCCACCTTGAAACATCCCGTCCTCCTCCTTTGGCAACCCGGCGATAATCTCCTCACCCGGGTGGCCGAACCGTGCTGCAATTCAACATGCTGCAGCGGTCCATGATAACGCCGCGCGGCTTTGTCGCGAACGATAACATCGCTGACGGCTAATTTCCTTCCAAAGAGCTGGCCCGCCAAGCACGATCTGCAAAGAAGAACCCGGCGCCAACAGCAAGACGCTGCTCCGCCGTCGCCTGCTTCAGTGCCCGCCAGCGCCCGGGCCACCGATCGTCGCCCGTCAGATCTTCTGTACAATAGGGGAGAAACCAACTATTTTTTGGCAATGGATGCAACTGACAGAAAAATCGTTGGCATACTCAGCGCAGATGCGCGGACCTCGTTAACGGAAATCGGCGCGACGGTCGCCCTTTCCCCCTCGGCGGTCAACGAGCGCATCCGCCGCCTCGTGGCTGGCGGCGTCATCCGCGGTTTCACGCTCGAAGTCGATCACCGGTCGCTGGGGTTCGACGCGCTTGCCTTCGTCTGGATCGCTCTTTCCGCCGACGCCGACGAGACTGAATTTCGCAGATTCATAGCTGGCCATCCGGCGGTCGCGGAGTGCCATCATGTCACCGGCGGATGGTCCTATTGCGTCAAGGTCCGCATGCCGACGCTTGGCGACATCGAACCCTTTCTCGGGGAATTGAAGGCGCGCCGTTTCATCGGCCGCAGCGAAACGGTGATCGCCCTCTCAACCGTCGCGGAAAACACCCTCACCTTACCGGGCGGCGAAGACCCGAAGCGAGGGTGAACATGACCCTCATGCTTTTCGTAAAAGGGCTGGTGCTTGGAGTTGCGATCGCCGCGCCGCTTGGCCCGATCGGCTTGCTCTGCATCAATCGTACGCTGGAGCGCGGCTTCTGGGCCGGCGTAGCAGGCGGACTTGGTACCGCACTCGCCGACGCCACCTATGCCATGCTCGCGGCGGCAGGATTTGCCGCCTTCGCAGCGACGCTTGCGACGCTTTCGGTTCCGCTCGGACTCATCGGCGGCCTCTTCATGCTCTGGCTCGGCTGGCGCGGTCTGAGGCCGACGCCAACGGCCACGGCTGTCGAGGTGGGCAGCCGCGGTCTCGCCCGCATGGTGGCGGCAACCTTTCTGCTGACGATGGGAAACCCGACCACCATCCTGTCCTTCGCTGCGATCTTCGCGGGTCTCGGCCTTGCCGCGATCGGCGACAGAATGAATACGGCGATCGTTGTGGCCGGCGTCTTTCTCGGCTCGCTTGCCTGGTGGTTCGCCTTGAGCGGCGGCGTTGCGTTTGCTCGAGCGAAGCTGCCCGAGCGTTTCGCCGCGTGGACGTCTCGGTTTTCAGGGCTCATCCTGATCGGGTTCGGCGTCGCCGCGCTTGCTTCGGCAGGTGCCGACCTCATCCGCCGCTGACAGACGACCTCCGCCCTTTGTCTCGGCGAACCGCGCGACGGCAGCGAAACCGGTTATGGCGCGAGCAACCGATGGTGGTCGCGCGAAAAATGCTGGGCAATACGGAAGAAAAAGGCATTTCAGCTGCAGAAATTGGCGCGCAAAGATTGCATGGTCGCCGCGATTCAAGCACATTTGGATTCAAGACTACACCTATAGGTAATCGAGTAGGTAATCGAGCTTGCAAGGAGAATAGCAGATGAAGAAGGATCCCAATCCGATCGATGTCTTCGTCGGTTCGCGCGTGCGAATGCGCCGATTGATGGTCGGACTGAGCCAGGAAAAACTTGCCGACGGCCTGGGCATCACTTTCCAGCAGGTGCAGAAATACGAGAAGGGCACAAACCGCGTCGGCGCAAGCCGGCTGCAGGCGATTGCCGACATCCTTGGCGTGCATCCGAGCTTCTTTTTCCAGGAGGACGACAAGACCCAGGCGCGCGAAGCCCCTGCCGATATCCAGGAATCGCAGGAGATTTCCTCTTTCGTCGCATCGCGCGAGGGCATCGCCCTCAACAGAGCTTTCCTGAAGATCGCCGATCCGGTCCTGCGGAAAAAGATCATCTCGCTCGTTGCCGCTATGGCGAACACGCCGGAGGCGGAGCAACTTCCATCCGGGGCGCACCACAGCGAATCCCTGCACAGCTGACGGTCGTCGGTTGTGGCGGCCTGGAAAGGACCGAGTACCGCCGACGCAAGGCGCGGACAAGTCGGGCCACCTCGTGCCTTGCCGTTCGACATCACGCGACTGCCGCATCAACGATACGTTGCAGCATATGCCCGAACCGGCATGACGCCGTTGCCCGCATGAAAGTCGTCTTCGTCGGTCCTACGGTTCCCGATGCCTCGGAAATGGCCGGTGAGGCGCTCGTCATTCGTCCGCCTGCCCGGCAGGGCGACATATTGCGCGCCGTGCGCGACGGTACCACCGCGATCGGCATTATCGACGGCATTTTCGAGCGTGTCGCGCCGGTCTGGCACAAGGAGATCCTTTTCGCTCTGTCGCAAGGCATTGCCGTCCTTGGCGCAGCGAGCATGGGAGCCCTGCGCGCTGCCGAATGCGCCGCCTTCGGCATGATTGGGATCGGCGCGATTTACCGCGAATACGCAGCGGGCGGGACTGTGGACGATTCCGACGTGGCGTTGCTGCATGCTCCGCAAGAGCTCGGCTACGCGCCGCTCACCCTTCCCCTCGTCAACGTCCGGGCGACACTGCGGCGCCTCGCAGAGCGGCAGACCATTTCGGCAACGCACGCATCGGCGATCGAAGACGCCGCTGCCAAGCTCTTCTACAAGGAGCGAACCTGGCCCACCATCATCGCAGGCGCAAGCCTCCCGCATGCGGATCGCGAAGCTCTGGCAGCGTTGCTGCGCGCCGGATATGTCGACCAGAAGCACGCGGACGCTCTGGAGCTGTTGAAGGAGCTGTCTCTTCTGTCGGGAGCGGACGCCTCGAGGCAGGGATGGAGGTTCAATGCGACAAGTCTCTGGACGCGACTTCAGGAAATGTAGTTGACGCTGCGCATTGGACTTAGAGCGTCGCGGCGGCGGTTTTACCGCTCGGGTGGTTCCCACGGTGGTTTAAGATCTTAATTGGCAGCGAAGCAGTAGAATAGACCGTCTCCGCCGGTGCTCCTGAACGCTTCCAGCGTACAGCCGCCACGCGTCGAATGGGACGAGTTCCACGACTTGGCGGCAGCCGAGTCGTCCAAGCCGGTGCGGTCGCTGTGGCCCACGATCGCTGCGCCTTCCGCGCCGCCCATCGTCCAGTTGCCGCACGTTTCCGGCGCCGCCGTTCCATCGGGCAGTGAGCCCGTCAGAATGTCGTGGCGGTTCGGGTTGTCACCGCGGCCGGGGATGACTTCTCCTTTTTCGTTGAGTGCCGTCTGCTTGGATATGTTGTTGCCACCGCCATGTAGCGAGGCAACATCATCGGCAATCCTTTCACCCTTGGCGTTGTACCAGGGTCCTGTGCCAATGCGATCCTTGGCATTCTCACGGTCGGTGGAGAGATAGGCTCTCCAGGTCTTGCCTGTCGAACCACTGGCCGCCGCCAGCGCGCTACAATGGGCGTCTGCGCCCGGAAGGCCTCCGAGGTCCCCGCCCTCGCCTGGGTTGACGCTGGTGACGAAGAAGCTCATCGACGTGTCCTGGGCGCGGGCTGCGAGGACCGAACAGGCTAATGCGGCTGCGACGAATACTAGCCGACGTTTCATGACAACCCTCCCGCGATATTCGAGCCTTCAGTGTATTGTCGGAGTCGGCGGCCGTAAAATCGAAATCTCGTGAGGAGAACGGCGTGCCGCCCGGGCCTTCCAGTATTGGCGAAGAGCGGCACCGCTCTCCGTTGACGTTCGGAACCGAAGAACTCCGTTTTGAATTGTAGCTGCATGACCAACCGTGCAGCAACGGATACGGGGTTGCGATGGCGACGAGGACATCCGCAGATTCGAAAACAGCTTTCGCGTTGCCCGCCACCAGCGAATGGTGGACGCAGCACCGCGGCGACTGGCCGGTCGTCGCAACCGCCATTCACAATGGGCACATGGCTCGCGACGCAGTGCGAAGCCTGTTTGCGCTTTCCGAAGCAGAACGTCGGCGTGAGGAAGATCCGTTCACCGAGTTCCTGATCCGCGACATCCCGAACCGGATCGTCGTTCACCGCTCGCGGTTTGAAGTCGACATCAACCGGGCGCGAAGCGGCGCCGTCTATCTGCGTCCGGAACAGGCTTGGGGCCTCAGGGTCTGGAAGACGGAACCGCCGCGGGATCTCGTCGAAGCATGCCTCGCCATGCACGACGAGTACTATGCGATGCTGCATTCGTTCCTTGCCGGGGTCGAGCGCTGCCACGGACGGTTCGTCGTTCTCGATGTGCACAGTTACAATCATCGACGGGCGGGCCCGGGATCGGAACCTATGCTCCCGGCGGAGGCGCCTGACATCAATATAGGCACGTTCTCCATGGACCGGCGAAGATGGTCATTTGTGGTGGATCGCCTGGTGGAGGCGCTGCGCGCCTCCGACTTTCCCGGCGGCCGATTGGACGTCCGCGAGAACATCGCATTTCAGGGCCGGGGCGAGCAGACACGCTTCATCCACGAGCACTTTCCAAACACGGGCTGTGCGATTGCGGTCGAATTCAAGAAAGTCTTCATGGATGAGTGGACCGGCGAGCCGCGGGGCGATGTCCTCACGGCGCTCAGGCGACTCGTTCGATCGGCCGTGCCGATACTGCTCGACGAATTGGAGGCGCGTCGATGAAGCTGGCGAATGCAAATGCCGCGAGGGGTGCGGACGCTCCGGAATGGCTTGATGAAGCCTTGAGCGCCATCCAAGCGGGCAAAGCCGTGCGCAAGGAACTTGCCGACGGAGGCCGCCTCCATATCGACCGGGCACTGCCCTTTCTCTGCGTCCATATCTCGGGAGACGAAGAGCCCGTCGCCCGTGAAATAGTCCAGGCGAACGCGTCCTATCTGCTCGCGCCCGATGTCGCCGCCGCCACGCCCGTCGTAATGGCCATTGGAAAGCTGCTCGAGCGCCGCTTTGGTGATTTCATGGTGCTCGAAGTCGGTGAGTTCGCCCGCGATCAACTCTTGACCGAGAAGGCGCCGCTGCTCCCCCCTTTCAAGATCGAAGTCGTCGCAGGCAGTAAAGGGAGCATCCAGACAGCCGCGAGAGCATTTATCGATGCCGTGGAGGTCATCCAGGGTAAATTCCGCACGCCGCAGGTCGAGTTCCGCGACTGGCCGGAATACGGGAGCGACGCAAATGACACGCTTGAGGTCCCCTTCCCGATGATGCGCGTGTGCTTTGCACCGATCTACCGCCAACGCGAATCCGGCAATATTTATCCGGAGGTGCGCGAGCGCCTGATCGCCAACGTGTACGATGCTATCCTGCATGCCTTTGCGGCCTTCGCCGAAGCGACGAGCAGCCTCACTTTTTCGACACATCGCGCCCTTGGGAGGAAGGCCTTCGTCGATGCAGTGATCCGGACTGACCGGAGTATCGATGAAGTCGCTTCCACTTTCGATTTCCTCCTGGCAGTGACACCGATCAACGCGGAAGCGGCCTGGAGCGAATTTGCGGCCAGCGACTGCGAGCGCGCGCCGCGCTTCCTCTACCGACCCTTGGTCCTGCAAGTCGATGCCGCGAAAATGAAGCTCTTTTCGATCCCGTTCGAGCACCTCGAGGATCCCGTGCTCTATCAGCTCTATCGCGAGAAGCAGCAGGAGCTCGATCTGCAACTATCGATGCTGTCGGCGCGGGACACCGCGAAGTTCGTTGAGTTCGGCCGTGCCCTTTATGGCCCGGTGGAGCCTGGCCTTTTGCTGACCGCGCGAGATATTCTCGCCCGAAGCCAGGGCGTCGTCTCGGATGTCGCACGAAGGGCCGAACAGCGCGCGGACTGCTATGTCGTCGAAAAGCGTGCGCGCGAGATGATCGCCGAATACGCGCGGCGTTACGACGGCTTCGAAGCCTGCGTCGAGGTACGGGACGACCTTCCCTCCGGACTGCTGGTTTCGGGCAAGAGGCTGTTGATCGCCCGAAGCACCGTCATGGCTGCAGGCCGTGTCGAGCCTCTCCTCAGCCATGAGATCGGCGTTCACCTCCTGACCTATGTCAACGGATCAGCTCAGGGCCTGCGTCTGTTTCGCTCGGGCCTCGCCGGGTACGAGGGCATGCAAGAGGGGCTTGCAGTCTTTGCGGAATATCTGTCGGGCGGCATGACGGGTGAACGGCTTCGTCTCATCGCTGCCCGCGTGGTTGCCAGCGCCGCCATGCTCGACGGCGCCTCCCTGCCGGAAGTCTATCGCGCCCTCGTCGCGGATTATGGATTCCGGAAAACGGAGGCCTTCAACATCGTCCTACGCGTCTATCGGGGTGGGGGTTTCGTCAAGGACGCGATCTACCTGCGCGGACTGCTGCAGCTTCTCGACCACCTGGCGGACGGCGGAACGCTGGAGCCTTTCTGGATGGGAAAAATCGCGGCTTCACATTTCGGCGTCATGCAGGAACTGCACGCACGCGGTCTGCTCGGGGCGCCGTCGGTCGATCCCATATTCCTCGATTATCCGGAAGCATCGTCCCGGCTTGCCAGAGCGCATGCGGGAATGGCTCCGCTCGACATGTTGCAACAATAGGAGCCGCTAATGCGCATCGCCTTTTTTGTCAATTCCATTGAAGGTGAGGCGCCTTACTATACGACGACGTGGCTGGCGCTTGCCGCGCTCGCGCGCGGCCACGAGGTCTGCTACGTCACGCCGGGAGATTTCGTGCTGCGCCCGGATGACAGCATGCTGATCCGCGCGACGACCCTGGAAGGCTCGAAACCGAAGAAGCCGGAGACACTGCTTGGCGCCTTGCAGAGCAAACAAGCGAAAATCGACACGATCGACCTGCGCGAAATCGATGTGCTTTTTCTGCGAAACGACCCCTCCGAAGATGCGGACAGCCGCCCCTGGGCGGTTTATGTCGGCACGAACTTTGGACGGTTGGCGGCGGCGCGCGGCGTCATCGTCCTCAATGACCCCGAAGGCCTGGCGCTTGCCCAGAACAAGCTTTATTTCCAGGGCTTTCCTGAGGCCGTACGGCCGACGACGCTGATCTCCAGGAGTATCGAGGAAATCCGGGCGTTTCTCGACAGCCATTCGCGCGGCGTCGTTCTGAAGCCCCTGCAAGGCTCCGGCGGCAAGAATGTCTTCAAGATCGGCTCCAAGGACGAGGTCAACCTGAACCAGATCTTCGAGGTCGCCAGCGATGGGGGATATCTGATAGCGCAGAGCTTTCTGCCGGATGCCGTCGCCGGTGACATCCGTCTCTTCCTCATGAACGGGCGGCCCCTTGAGCGCGATGGCGTGTATGCCGGCTTTCGGCGTGTCCCGGCCAAGGGCGATGTTCGCTCGAACATTCATGCCAGTGGAACGCCTGAAGCCGCCGCCATCACACCGGAGGTTCTGGCAATCGCCGAAAAGCTGCGTCCCAAGCTCGTAGAGGACGGCATGTTCCTGGTCGGTCTCGACATTGTCGGCGACAAGGTGCTGGAGGTTAACGTCTTCACACCCGGCGGATTCCCCGAGATTGCGGCGATCGTCGGTGTGGATTTCAGCGACGCCGTGATCGCGGCGCTGGAGCACAAGCTTCACATCCAGGAACTCTATGGCGGCCGGGTGCCAAACCGTACTCTGGCGACCCTTTGATATGAACCCGGGACAAGGACGCCAGCGTGAGACCGACGAACCGATAAGGCTGGCCGCTTCCCGCCGCAGATCGGCCGCGAACCGCGCATCTCCTGCGTGTCGCCGCCGATCTATTTCGCCTCAAATTGATGCAATATGCAGAAACGCAAAAAATTTAGGCAGCCATATTGCGAAAATTGCTGCACCGCATAATGATGCGGCATGACTCATCGCGACCTGACCATTCTGGTGATTGACGAGAATGCCATCCGTGCCTCGATCATTGAGGCCGGATTGCGCGATGCCGGCCACAGCCGGGTCAGCGTCGTTCACGACGTCCATGGCGTCGGGCGCGTCATCGAACGGCTGCAGCCGGACGTGATCGTCATCGATCTGGAAAACCCCAATCGCGATTTGCTGGAGAGCATGTTTCAGCTCTCCCGCTCGGTCAAGCGCCCCATCGCCATGTTCGTCGACCGCTCCGACAGCAGCATGATCGAGGCGGCGATCGATGCCGGCGTCTCCGCCTATGTGGTCGACGGGCTGCGGCAGGAGCGGGTGAAGCCGATCCTCGACATGGCGATCGGCCGATTCAACGCCTTCTCTCGCATGGAGCGTGAACTCGCGGAAGCGCGCAGCGAGCTCGCGGACCGCAAGGTGATCGACCGCGCCAAGGGTATCCTGATGAAATCGCGCGGCATCGGCGAAGAAGAGGCCTACAAGCTCCTGCGCACGACCGCCATGAACCAGAATCGCAAAATTGCCGAGATCGCACAGAGTCTTGTGCTTGCGGCGGGATTGCTGGAGGACCCTTGAATGGCTGCCACCGCCGACATCACTCTTGGTTACATGCCGCTGTTCGACAGCGCGGTCCTGATCGCCGCCGTAGAGAAGGGCTTTGCCGGCGACGAGGGCCTGTCAGTGCAACTCGTTCGGGAAACGTCCTGGGCGAACATCCGCGACCGGATCGCCGTCGGTCACTTTCAGGCAGCGCATATGCTGGCACCCATGCCGATTGCATCCAACCTGGGCCTGACGCCGCTGTCGCTGGAGCTTGTCGCACCCTTCGCGCTCGGTCTCGGGGGCAATGCGGTCACGGTTTCGCGTGCGCTCTGGGGGCGCATGTTTGCCGAGGGTGCCGGGCCCGGTACCGATCCGAGCGCCAACGGTACAGCTCTTGGCCATGTCGTTGAGAATCGCCGGGCCGCTGGCGAGCCGCCGCTGCGCTTTGCCGTCGTCCACCCCTTCTCTGGCCACAATTACGAGCTGCGTTACTGGCTTGCGGCCTGCGGCGTCGATCCGGAAACGGATGTCGAAATTGTTATGGTTCCACCGCCCCTGATGGCCGACGCGCTAGCAACCGGAGCCATCGATGGCTTTTGCGCCGGCGAACCCTGGAACAGCGTTGCCATTGCAGACGGCGCGGGGCGCATTGTCACAACCAAGGCGTCGATCTGGCGCCTCAGTCCCGAAAAGGTACTGGGCGTCTCGGCGCGATTCGCCGCGGAAAACCGCCCGGCGCTGGACGCCTTGCTGCGGGCGCTTTACCGCAGTTCGATCTGGTGCGGCGACAGCGCCAATCACGAAGAACTCGCCGCCCTGATGAGCGGATCCGAGCACCTGGGCCTTCCACGCGAAAGGCTGATGCCGATCCTGACCGGTCATCTGGCGCTTGGCGACGGCACCACCGACGCGATCCCGGAGTTCTTCGTGCCGCATGCCAAGGGGGCAACCTTTCCCTGGCAGAGCCATGCACTGTGGTTCTACAGCCAGATGGTTCGCTGGGGCCACGCAAAGCACTCGCCCACTAAGGCCGAGCGCGCACGCGACACTTATCGGCCCGATATCTATCGACAGGCACTGAAGCCGATTTCCGCGCCAATGCCGGGCGCCAACATGAAGGTCGAAGGGGCGCTGACCGCGGCGGCACCCGTCGGCGCCTCCGAAAAAGGACTGGTACTCGGCCCCGATGGCTTTTTCGACGGGCGGATATTCGACCCCGACCGGCTCGACGCCTATCTTGCGAGCCAAAGCTGAGTCCGCCCAACGTTCCCTGCCCCATTTTTGTGCACTGCGCAAAATTTATTCAAGCGCTGACTTATAGAACATCCGAGCTCTGTTTGGCTCTGCCCTATAATCCCTTGAAAATCCGCGATAATCCGCTGGCTGGCGAAACTGGCACGGTTCGTGCATCGATAAAAGCATAGTGCCCCGCGGGGCTCGAAAAAGTTTGCGTCCAATGAGGGGCGCTAAAGGCAAGGCTGCCAAACCGGGATCACGCTCTGAACGAGGGGGAGCGTTGGATTCGGTTTGGCAGCCTTTTCTTTTGCTCCCTGAAACATCGCAACCACAGGCGAACCTCCCATCGCCGCCAGACAGGAGAATAGCATGAGCAGACGTTCCATCGACAGATTCGCGAAGTGTTCGATCGTTGCCGCGATGGTGGCTGGCCTCTACAGCGGCACGGCTTCTGTCGCAGCAGCGGAAATGCTGGAACTTGAAAAGGACGAACTGAAGCTCGGCTTTATCAAGCTCACCGACATGGCGCCGCTGGCGATCGCCTATGAAAAGGGCTTCTTCGAAGACGAGGGCCTTTTCGTCACGCTGGAGCCGCAGGCAAACTGGAAGGTGCTGCTCGACCGGGTGATCACCGGCGAACTCGACGGCGCGCACATGCTGGCCGGCCAACCGCTCGCCGCGACGATCGGCTTCGGCACCAAGGCCCACATCGTCACGCCCTTCTCGATGGATCTGAATGGCAACGGCATCACCGTCTCCAACGACGTCTGGGCGATGATGAAGGAGCACATTCCGCTCGGCGACGACGGCAAGCCGGTCCACCCGATCAAGGCCGATGCGCTGAAGCCTGTGGTGGATCAGTTCAAGGCCGAGGGCAAGCCGTTCAATCTCGGCATGGTCTTCCCGGTCTCCACTCATAATTACGAACTTCGCTACTGGCTTGCTTCCGGCGATATCCATCCGGGCTTTTATTCGCCGGAAAACGTTTCGGGACAGATCAAGGCCGATGCGCTGCTCTCGGTGACCCCGCCGCCGCAGATGCCGGCAACCCTCGAAGCCGGCACCATTGTCGGCTATTGCGTGGGCGAACCGTGGAACCAGGCAGCCGTCTTCAAGGGCATCGGTGTTCCGGTCATCACCGATTACGAGATCTGGAAGAACAATCCGGAGAAGGTCTTCGGGCTGACGAAGGAGTTCACCGAGAAGTACCCGAACACGACGCTCGCCCTGACCAAGGCGCTCATTCGCGCCGCCGAGTGGCTGGACGAGAACAACAATGCCAACAGGGCCGAAGCGGTCGAAATCCTGTCGCGCAGCGAATATGTCGGCGCCGACGCGGAGGTCATCGCGAATTCGATGACCGGCACTTTCGAATATGAAAAGGGCGACAAGCGCGACGTTCCGGACTTCAACGTCTTCTTCCGCCACTACGCGACCTATCCCTACTACTCGGACGCCATCTGGTACCTGACGCAGATGCGCCGCTGGGGCCAGATCGCCGAGCACAAGGACGACGCGTGGTACGCCGAGACCGCCAAATCCGTCTACCTGCCGGACGTCTATATGAAGGCGGCGGAGATGCTGGTCGAAGAGGGCAACGCCGATAAGGCCGATTTCCCCTTCGGCACCGACGGCTACAAGGCACCGACCTCCGACTTCATCGACGGCATCACTTTCGATGCCAAGGCCCCGAACGCCTACATCGACTCCCTCAAGATCGGGCTGAAGAGCGGCCAGACCGTCTCCGGTTCGGAGGTCGTCGGCGGCTGACATGCGGCGGGCGAGCGCGACCTTCTGGGGTGCGCCCGCCATCCCTTGGACCCACAAATTTCAACAGATGAGACGAATTCATGACTCAAGCGATCACCGTAGCTGACCCGCGACTTGCGCGACGAGAGCGTCTGTTCCAGCGGATCAACAGAGCCGCCGGCTGGCTGAACGTGCTCGGCCTCGGCTGGGTGACCCCGATCCTGCGCATCGCGGCCGGCGACAACGTCGCCGAACAGATGTCGGAGATCCGCAAGGCGCTTCTGGTGCCGCTTGCCGGCATCCTGTTCTTCCTCGCTCTCTGGGCCGTCCTCGCGCCGAAAGTGCAAACATCGCTCGGCGCCATTCCGGGGCCGACTGCGGTGTTGGCGCAGGCAAACGTGCTTCTCAAGGACCATATCGCGGAACGGCGCAAGGCCGACGCCTTCTATGCCCGACAGGACGAGCGCAACGCCAAGCTCGTGGCCGAAGGCAAGTCCGGTCAGGTGAAACATCGCATCTTCACCGGCAAGCCGACCTATCTCGATCAGATTGCCACCTCGCTTTTGACCGTCGGCCTCGGATTCGCGATCGCGACGCTGGTAGCCGTGCCGCTCGGCATCGCCTCCGGCCTGTCGAAAACGATCAATGGCGCCATCAATCCGCTGATCCAGATTTTCAAACCTGTCTCGCCGCTTGCATGGCTGCCGATCGTCACCATGGTCGTCTCCGCCCTTTACGTAAATCCCTCGGACCTCCTGCCGAAGTCGCTGGTGATCTCGGCGGTGACCGTGACCCTCTGTTCGCTGTGGCCGACGCTGATCAACACGGCGCTCGGCGTCGCCTCGATCGACAAGGATCTGGTCAATGTCGGCAAGGTGCTGCAGCTCTCGACCGCGACCACCATCCGCAAGCTGGTGCTGCCGTCCGCCCTGCCCCTGATCTTCACCGGCCTGAGGCTGTCACTCGGCGTGGGCTGGATGGTACTGATCGCCGCCGAGATGCTCGCCCAGAATCCAGGTCTCGGAAAGTTCGTCTGGGACGAGTTCCAGAACGGCTCCTCCGACTCGCTCGCTCGGATCATCGTCGCGGTGCTGACGATCGGCATCATCGGCTTCATCCTGGACCGCGTGATGTACGCGCTGCAGTCCGCCTTCACCTTCTCGTCGAACCGGTAGGAGGCACGCGTGACCATTCTTGAACTGAGCGACGTCTCGAAATCCTTTGGCGAGGGCAAGTCTCGCAACGACGTGCTTGCGTGCGCGAACCTCAAAGTCGAGGAAGGCGAATTCATTGCGATCGTCGGCTTTTCCGGCTCGGGGAAATCGACGCTGATCTCCCTCCTTGCCGGCCTGTCAGCACCTGACAGCGGCGCCGTGCTCTTCCGCAACAAGGAGGTGACCGGTCCCGGTCCGGAGCGCGGGGTCGTCTTCCAGTCCTATTCGCTGATGCCCTGGCTCTCGGTTCGCGCCAATGTCGCCCTGGCGGTCGATGCGGTGCATGGCGGAAAATCCAAGGCCGAGCGGAAGGTGATCATCCAGAATTACATCGACATGGTCGGTCTCTCTCACGCGACGGAACGCCGACCGGCGGAACTTTCCGGCGGCATGCGCCAACGCGTCGCGGTGGCCCGGGCCCTCGCGATGCAGCCGGAAGTCCTGTTGCTCGATGAGCCGCTGTCGGCGCTCGACGCACTGACCCGTTCCAAGCTGCAAGACGAGTTCGCCGATATCTCGTCGAAAGAGAAGAAGACCATCATCCTCATCACCAATGACGTCGATGAGGCGATCCTGCTCGCCGACCGGATCATTCCGCTGACGCCCGGCCCAAAGGCGACGCTCGGCCCCAGCTTCGCGGTGAACCTGCCGCGGCCGCGCGACCGCGCGGAAATGAACTCCAATGCCGAGTTCATCCGACTGCGCGCTGCCGTAACCGAATATCTGATGGATCTCGGCACCGAGCGCAAATCCGAGGACGGCAGCGCCGTTTCCCTGCCGAACGTGGTCCCGATCACGCAGAAGACGCCCAAGCTGCCCGATGCCTATGCCCGCAAGGCGCATTCGGCGATCGAGAAGAGCTATGTCGAGTTCTTCGAGGTTCGCAAGGTCTATCCGACGCCGAAGGGCCCGCTGACCGTCGTCGACGGCTTCGACCTTAAGATGAACAGGGGCGAATTCATCTCGATCATCGGCCATTCCGGCTGCGGAAAGTCGACCGTACTGTCGATGATGGCCGGCCTCAACCCGATCTCCTCCGGCGGCATCATTCTCGACGGTCGGGAGATCTCGGGCGCCGGACCGGACCGGGCGGTGGTGTTCCAGGCACCGTCGCTGCTTCCCTGGCTGACCGCCCGGGAGAACGTGGCGCTGGGCGTCGACCGTGTTTATCCGGACGCGACCCCTGCCGAGCGCCGCGACGTCGTCGAATATTACCTGCAGCGCGTCGGATTGGGCGATGCGATGCACCGTCTGGCGGCCGATCTGTCGAACGGCATGAAACAGCGGGTCGGCATCGCCCGCGCCTTCGCGCTGTCACCGAAGCTGCTGTTGCTCGATGAGCCCTTCGGCATGCTGGACAGCCTGACCCGCTGGGAACTCCAGGAAGTGCTGATGGATGTGTGGAAGCGCACGCAGGTGACGGCGATCTGCGTTACCCACGACGTCGACGAGGCCATCCTGCTCGCCGACCGAGTGGTGATGATGTCGAATGGGCCGAACGCCCGGATCGGCAATATCATGGAGGTCAACCTGCCGCGACCCCGCTCGCGCAAGGAGCTCCTGTCACATCCCGATTACTACGCCTATCGCGAGGAACTCCTGGACTTCCTCGAGGCCTATGAAGGCGGCGCAAACCCCGCTCCCGAGCATCTCGAAGCGATCCGGGCAAAGCGCGCCGCCCGAACGATGCTGTCCGCCCAAACCCTCAAGACACAAGCCGCGGAGTGATGGAATGACCGAGAAACTGGTGATCGTTGGCAATGGCATGGCGCCGGGGCGCATGCTGGAAGAGCTCTTCGAAAAGGCGTCTGGGCGCTACGACGTGACGATCTTCAACGCCGAGCCGCGCGTCAATTACGACCGCATCATGCTCTCGCCGGTGCTCTCCGGCGAAAAGGAATATGAAGAGATCATCATTCATGGCGACGGGTGGTACATCAAGCATGGCATTACGCTCTACAAGGGCCACAAGATCATCGCGATCGACCGCGCTGCCAAGACGGTGACGTCCGACCACGGCGTCACGGAAAGCTACGACAAACTGGTGATCGCCACCGGCTCGGTGCCCTTCATCATTCCGGTGCCCGGGAAAGACCTACAGGGCGTGATCACCTACCGCGATCTCGACGACGTTCAGGCGATGCTGCTTGCGGCCCAATCGCGCGAAAAGGCAGTCGTCATCGGCGGCGGTTTGCTTGGCCTCGAGGCGGCGGCCGGTCTCAAGTCGCGTGGTATGGACGTGACCGTGCTGCATGTGATGCCGACGCTGATGGAACGCCAACTCGACCCGGCCGCCGGCTATCTGCTGCAGAAGGCCGTCGAGGAGCGCGGCATCAAGGTCCTCACGAGGGCGAACACCAAGCGCATCCATGGCGAGACCAGGGTCGAGGGCATCGAACTCGAAGATGGCCGGATCATTCCGGCGACGCTGGTGGTGATGGCGGTCGGCATTCGGCCGAATGTCGGGCTTGCCAAGGAAGCGGGCCTCGCCATCAATCGCGGCATCGTCGTCGACGCCGGCATGCAGACCTCCGACGGAAGCATCATGGCACTTGGCGAATGCGCCGAGGTCGGCGGCATGGTCTATGGCTTGGTGGCGCCGCTCTACGAAATGGCGCGGGTAGCCGCATCCCATCTCGCCGGGGACCGCAGTGCCGCCTTCGTGCATTCCGATACACCGACCAAGCTGAAGGTGACGGGTATCAATCTCTATTCGGTCGGCGACTTCGCCGATGGCGACGGACGCGAAGAGATCGTGCTGCGCGATGCCACCGCCGGCATCTACAAGCGGCTCGTGCTGAAGGACAACCGCATCATCGGCACGGTGCTCTATGGAGAGACCGCCGATGGCGCCTGGTTCAACGACCTGTTGAAGCGTGGCACCGATATCTCCGAAATGCGCGATACCCTGATCTTCGGCCAGGCCTATCAGGGAGGATCCCCGCTGGACCCTACGGCGGCCGTTGCAGCCTTGCCGGATGATGCGGAAATCTGCGGCTGCAACGGCGTCTGCAAGGGCAAGATCGTCTCGACCATCACGGGCAAGGGTTTAACCTCGCTCGACGAGGTGCGTGCCCACACCAAGGCGTCTGCGTCGTGCGGCTCCTGTACGGGGCTGGTCGAACAGCTGATGTCCGCCACGCTCGGCGCTGCTTACAACCCGGCCGCGGTGCAGCCGATGTGCGGCTGCACCGATCTCGGACACGACGACGTGCGCCGCCTCATCAAGGCGAAGAAGCTGAAGACCATTCCCGCCGTGATGCAGGAGCTCGAGTGGAAGACCTCCTGCGGCTGCGCCAAATGTCGCCCGGCGCTCAACTATTACCTCGTCTGCGATTGGCCGGACGAATATGCCGACGACTACCAGTCGCGCTTCATCAACGAGCGCGTCCACGCCAATATCCAGAAGGACGGCACCTATTCGGTGGTGCCGCGCATGTGGGGCGGGGTTACGAACTCCAAGGAACTGCGCGCTATCGCGGACGTCGTCGACAAGTTCAATGTGCCGATGGTCAAGGTGACCGGCGGGCAGCGCATCGACCTGCTCGGCATCGAGAAGGAAAACCTGCCGGCCGTCTGGGCGGATCTCGGCAAAGCGGGCTTCGTCTCCGGTCAGGCCTATGCCAAGGGTCTGAGAACGGTGAAGACCTGCGTCGGCTCCGACTGGTGCCGCTTCGGCACCCAGGATTCGACCGGCCTCGGCATCCGCATCGAGAAGTTCATGTGGGGCTCCTGGACACCGGCCAAGGTCAAGATGGCCGTCTCCGGCTGCCCGCGCAATTGTGCGGAAGCGACCTGCAAGGACGTCGGTGTGATCTGCGTCGACTCCGGCTACGAAATCCACTTCGCCGGGGCGGCGGGGCTCGACATCAAAGGCACCGAGGTCCTGGGATTGGTCAAGACCGAGGATGAGGCGCTCGAACATATCGTGGCGCTCACGCAGATGTATCGCGAGCAGGCCCGCTACCTCGAGCGCATCTACAAATGGGCCAAGCGCATCGGCCTCGACGAGATCCGCCGGCAGATCATGGAAGATGCGGAAAAGCGGAAAGCCTATTTCGACCGCTTCGTCTTCAGCCAGAAGTTCGCCCAGGTCGACCCCTGGTCGGAGCGCGTCTCCGGCAAGGACAAGCACGAATTCAAGCCGATGGCCGTCATCCAGAAGGAAGCAGCGGAATGAACGCTTATAATCTTGCAACCGAAGCCGCGTGGATTCTGGTCGGCACCGTCGACGACATCCCACGCCAGGGTTCGCGCCGCGTCCGCAATGGCGAAACAAAGATCGCGGTCTTCAGGACAATCGATGACCGGATTTTCGCATTGGAAGACAAGTGCCCGCACAAGAACGGGCCACTCAGCGAGGGGATCGTACATGACGGTTGCGTCACATGTCCGCTCCACAACTGGGTGATTTCGCTCGAAACCGGGGAGGCCCAAGGCGCGGACGACGGAAGGACATCAACCTTCCCGGTCCGGATCGAGGGTCGGGAAATCTACCTCGACCTGACAACCAATTTTGCAGCTCGCTGAGTCGCTGCCGAACGCGAAAAGGAACCGCGATGTCCTACGTAGCTCCCCAGGAATTCGCCACCAAGATGATAGATGCGGGCGAGTCCAAAGTCTTCATGTCCACAAAGGACACACTGATCCGCGCCTACATGGCCGGTGCCATCCTCGCGCTTGCCGCAGCATTCGCGGTCACGATCACCGTCAACACGGGAGAGCCGCTGATCGGCGCCTTGCTCTTTCCGGTCGGCTTCTGTCTGCTTTACCTCATGGGCTTCGACCTACTGACCGGCGTCTTCACGCTGGCGCCCTTGGCGCTCATCGCCAAGCGTCCGGGCGTGACGATCGGCGGTATTTTACGGAACTGGGGTCTGGTTTTCGTCGGTAATTTTGCCGGCGCGCTGACGACCGCCGTGTTCATGGCGATTATCTTCACCATGGGCTTTTCGCAGGAACCCAATGCGGTCGGGCAGAAGATCGGTTCGATTGGTGAATCGCGTACGCTGGGCTACGCCGCTGCCGGGGCCGCTGGTATGCTGACGCTCTTCATCCGGGCAGTCATGTGCAACTGGATGGTTTCGACCGGCGTCGTCGCGGCCATGATGTCGAACTCGGTTTCCGGCAAGGTCATCGCCATGTGGATGCCGATCCTGGTCTTCTTCTATCTCGGTTTCGAGCACTCGATCGTCAACATGTATCTCTTCCCATCGGGCATCATGCTCGGCGGCCAGTTCACCTGGATGGACTATTTCCTCTGGAATGAAATCCCGACGGTGGCAGGCAATCTCGTCGGCGGCATTACCTTCGTCGGTGGGATGATCTACGCGACCCATTACAAGACCTCGCCGAGCCGCAATTCGACCGAAAAGCCCGCCACGCGCCTTGTTGCCGCCGAATAAACTGACACAGCAGTTATCTGGTCCCGCCTCGCGGCGGGACCGTTTCCTTTTTGGGAAGGTTTGATGCTGAAGTCGCTCACCCCGGGCAAACTCACGGTTGATCTCGGCCAGTACTCGTCGGCGGGTCGCAAGACGATCAATCAGGATTTCCATGGCGCCATCGTTCCGGACGGTGCCGCCCTCACGGTGAAGGGCATCGCTCTTGCCATTGCCGATGGCATTTCCTCGAGCCCGGTCAGCCATATCGCCGCGGAGACAGCGGTCAAGAGCTTCCTGACCGACTATTACTGCACCTCCGATGCCTGGACGGTCAAAACCGCCGCAAGCCGCGTGATCGACGCGACCAATTCATGGCTCAGTGCCCAGAACCGGGGCCTCGAAGATCGCGATCACGCCCATGTGACAACGTTTTCGGCGCTCGTTCTGAAGGGCCGGAGGGCTCATCTCTTCCATGTCGGCGACAGCCGCATCTGGCGGCTTTCCGGCCGCAGCCTTGAGCCGCTGACGACCGATCATCGCCTGGCGCCTTCACATGGCGAGAGCTATCTGGGCAGAGCGCTTGGATTGCTCCCCTCCGTCGAGATCGACTATCGCCGGCTGGATCTCCAGCCCGGGGACGTCTTCGTGCTGACTACCGACGGCGTTCACGACAGCGTTTCTCTCCGGACTATTGCCGCATGCATCACTTCGAACGCGGACCTTTCCGCCGCAGCGGCCGCTATTGCAACGTCGGCCCATGAAGCGGGAAGCAGCGACAATCTGACGATTCAGATCGTCCGGATCGAGGGCCTGCCTGAAGACGACCTGGAGCCGGTCTTTGACAAGGCAGATTCGTTGCCCCCGGCGCCATTGCCTCGCGTGCCCTGTGAGTTCGAGGGCTACCAGCTTCACCGGCAGATCCACGCGAGCCACCGCAGCCATATCTTTCTGGCCACCGAACCGGAAACGGGTGAGCGCGTGGCTCTGAAGTTTACATCGGCTGACATGCGCGAAGACGAAAACTACCTTCGGCGCTTCGCGATGGAGGAATGGATCGCGCGCCGCCTCTCGAGCGTGCACGTCTTGAAGAGTCGGCAGCCGCTAAAGCCACGCAGATTCCTCTACCTGGTTACCGAATTCGTCGAAGGCGAGACCCTGGCTCAATGGATGGCAGACCGGCCGCAAGCCGATCTCCGCGCTGTGCGCGATATCATCGGCCAGATTGCTGACGGTCTTCGCGCGCTCCACCGCAAGGAAATCATCCATCAGGACTTGCGCCCCGAGAACCTCATGATCGATCGGAGCGGGACCGTGAAAATCATCGACTTCGGTTCGGCCTTGGTGGCTGGCCTCAACGAGGCAGCGCCAGGGATCGACCGCGGCGACATACTCGGCACAGTCCAATATGCGGCCCCGGAATATTTCGTGGGGGACCATGGGAGCGAGCAATCCGACCTCTATTCGGTCGGCGTGATCGCCTACCAGATGCTGACCGGTCGTCTGCCTTATGGCGCGGCAGTCGCGCGGACTCGCAATCGGCGACAGCAACAGAAGCTGCGCTTCAGCAGCTTGCGGCAAATCCGCCCGGATGTGCCGGATTGGGTGGAGGGGGCGATCCGCAAGGCGGTCCATCCCGATCCCGCCAAGCGGTATCAGGTGTTATCGGAGTTCGTGTACGACCTCTCGCATCCGAACCCAAACATGGTCGCGACTAATCCGCAGTCCCTGATGGATCGCAACCCTCTGTTGTTCTGGAAGTGCCTGACCGTCCTCTTGAGCCTGGTGACCATAGGACTGCTCCTGAAAGACTTCGGTTAAGGCATATTGCCTATTTTGTAGGCATAAAATGCAAACTATTAAATCTTGTGCACTCGCGTTTTTTTTGCCAGTATAGGCAGGCAGTCAGGCGGCTCCATCGCCTTGGCCCTTCTTAGAAACGGTGCATCCGCAACGGAGCGGCCCCACCGCCAGCCTTACATCCAGGCGCCAGCATCGACGCTGTGTAACTCATCCAACTCCCTCAGGGAGACTGGCTGAATTGCATGGCGTTTTTCGTTTGGGCAGGCTCGCGATGGGGAGCGTTCTCAAGCGGCGCATTCCACCTGATCCGGTGGTCAAACGAGGAATTGGTACGATCGAATGCCAGAACCGGTCCAAGAGAAGTGCACGAAGACCACTTGTCCCTATTGCGGCGTCGGCTGCGGCGTGATCGCTCGCGTCAGTGATGACGGCACGGTCAGCGTCAAGGGCGACCCCGAGCATCCGGCCAATTTCGGACGGCTCTGTTCCAAGGGATCGGCGCTCGCCGAAACCCTCGACCTGGAAGGCCGCCTCCTTTATCCGGAAATCGGTGGACGGCGGGCCGGCTGGGACGAAGCCCTTGCCCTCGTCGCCGAGCGCTTTTCGCAAAGCATCGCGGAACATGGTCCGGATTCGGTCGCCTTCTACGTGTCGGGGCAATTGCTGACGGAAGACTATTACATCGCCAACAAGCTGATGAAGGGTTTCATCGGCTCGGGCAATATCGACACGAACTCGCGGCTCTGCATGTCCTCATCGGTGGCGGGGCATCGCCGCGCTTTCGGGTCCGACACGGTGCCGGGAACCTATGAGGACCTGGAGCTTGCCGACCTCGTCGTGCTGACGGGCTCAAATCTCGCCTGGTGCCATCCGGTGCTTTATCAGCGCCTCGCATCGGCAAAGGCGAGCCAGCCGGAAATGAAGGTTGTGGTCATCGACCCGCGGCGGACGATGACCTCGGACATCGCCGACATGCATCTGGCGATCGCGCCCGACGGTGACACGGCACTCTTTAACGGCCTCTTCACCCATCTTGCGACAAGTGGTGCGATCGACCAGAACTACATCTCCGCGCATACGCGTGGCTTCCCGGAAGCCTTTGCCGCCGCCTCGGCGCTGGACCTTCCCGCACTCACCAGGGCGACCGGCCTGACGCAGACGGAGCTTGGTGATTTCTACCGGCTGTTCGAAGAAACCGAGAAGGTCGTGACCTGCTACAGCCAGGGCGTAAACCAGTCGGCCGCCGGCACCGACAAGGTCAATGCCATCCTCAATTGCCATCTCGCCACCGGCCGCATCGGCCGGCCCGGCATGGGCCCCTTCTCGCTGACGGGTCAACCCAACGCCATGGGCGGGCGCGAAGTCGGCGGGCTCGCCAACATGCTCGCGGCCCACCTGGACCTCGAAAAGGAGCACCACCGCAATCTTGTGCAGCGTTTCTGGAACGCCCCTGGTCTAGCAACCAAACCTGGCCTCAAGGCGGTCGATATGTTTCGCGCCGTCGCCGACGGGCGCATCAAGGCGTTGTGGATCATGGCGACGAACCCGGTCGTGTCGATGCCCGACGCCGACGCGGTCGAGGCGGCGATCAAGGCCTGTCCCTTCGTCGTGATCTCAGACGTCTTGCGGGAGACAGATACGGCCCGTCACGCCCATGTGACTCTGCCCTCGCTCGGCTGGGGCGAGAAGAGCGGCACGGTGACGAATTCCGAGCGACGAATCTCGCGCCAGCGCGCCTTCCTCGTTGCGCCCGGAGAAGCACGCGCCGATTGGTGGCAACTGGCCGAAGTCGGGCGGCGAATGGGATTTGCGGAAGCCTTCGGCCACACCTCTCCGGCCGAGGTTTTCGCCGAACACGCCGCCCTTTCCGGCTTCGAGAACGACGGCCGCCGTGATTTCGACATCAGCGCTCATGCCGCGATCGACGAGGCGGGCTACGACGATCTCCCGCCCTTCCAGTGGCCGCAGCCGAAAGGCACTGCGCCTGAGGAGAGGCGTTTTTTCGCCGAGGGCGGGTTCTACCATCCGGACCGCCGCGCCAATTTCATCGCGGTCGAAGCGGCGAAGGCAAGACCCGCCAATGACGCCTTCCCCTTCACGCTCAACACCGGCCGGGTACGCGACCATTGGCACACCATGACGCGCACCGGCAAGAGCGCCCGGCTCTCCAGCCATCTCGCCGAGCCCTTCGTCGAGATCCATCCGCGCGATGCACAGAAGCTCGGCATAGCGGATGCCGATCTCGTGACGATCGAAAGCCCCTACGGAGTCGTGGTCGTGCGCGCCCTGATCACCGAGCGGCAGGCGGAAGGCAATCTCTTCGTGCCGATGCACTGGAACGATCAGTTCGCCGCGAAGGGCCGCGTCGACGCACTTGTGCCACCCGTCACGGACCCTTTCTCCGGACAGCCCGCCTCGAAGAACGTGGCGGTCCGCGCCACGCGCTTCGCGGCCAAGACCTACGGCTTCGCCGTTTCCGCACAAAAACCCGAGGTGTTCGATGCGCCCTATTGGGCGGTCGCCAAGGCCGAAGGCGGATGGCGCATGGAACTCGCCTTCAGGGGCAATGGCCCCGATTGGATCGACTGGTGTCGGCAGGTATTCTCCATCGCTGCCGATATTGAGCCGATTGGTTACACCGACCGGACCTCCGGCGAATTGCGCCTCGCTTTCTTCGACGAAGACCGGCTGCTTGCGGCGCTCTTCCTTTCACCCCGGCCGGTTGCCGTCGCGCGCAATTGGGCGGTGTCGCAGCTTGGCGCGTCGCACGCAAACCTCAGCAGGCGCTTCGCCGTGACGGCGGGGCGGCCCGGCGCCGACAAGCCCGATCCGGGCGCAACCGTCTGTTCCTGCTTCAGTGTCGGCGTGAACCAGATCACCGCCGCGATACGCGACGGCTGCCACAATGTCGAGACGATCGGCGAGAAACTCAGTGCCGGCACCAATTGCGGCTCCTGCCGCGCCGAGATCAGAGGGATAATCCATGCCTGTCTTGCAGCCGCTGCCGAATGACGTGAGTCCAAAGCCGCATCGCGTCGCAACATTGGCGACGCTGCCGCTTTTCTGGTCGCTGACGCGCAAAAGGGTGGTCGTCGCCGGCGGCAGCGATGCGGCCGCCTGGAAAGCGGAACTGCTTTCGGCTTGCGGTGCCGAGGTCCATCTCTACGCGCGGCGTTCCGAAGCGAGCGAAGGCCTTCTCGACCTCATCACCCGTCGGGCTGCCCATGAATGTGGCCGTCTCGTCCATCACGACGACAGCTGGCACGACGGCGTCTTCGAAGGCGCAGCTCTGGCGATCGGCGATTGCGAGGACGGTACCGAAGCGGAAGCCTTCTTCAAGGCGGCACGAACGGCCGGCGTTCCGGTGAATGTCATCGACAAGCCCGCCTTCTGCCAGTTTCAGTTCGGATCAATCGTCAACCGCTCCCCGGTCGTGGTGGCGATCTCGACCGACGGAGCGGCACCGATCCTTGCCCAGGCGATCCGTCGGCGCATCGAAACGCTGCTGCCGCCGGCGATCAAGCACTGGGCAACGATCGCCCAGAGGATCCGCGAACGGGTCAATGCGCGGCTGCAGCCGGGTGCCGCGCGCCGCATCTTTTGGGAGCGTTTCGTCGATCGGTCCTTCCAGGACACACCGGAGGAGGGTGTGGAGACGCGGCTGATGGCAGAGTTGGGGCGTCTGGCGACGCCACGCCCCGCCATCGGCCGCGTCACCATCGTCGGGGCCGGTCCGGGCGATGCGGAATTGCTGACGCTCAAGGCGGTGCGCGCCCTGCAAGCCGCCGATGTCATTGTCTATGACGAGCAGATTTCCGGCGACGTCCTGGAACTCGCCCGCCGTGAGGCCAAGCGCATCCTCGTCAGCCGGTTGAACGCTACGGCAAGCGGCAAACCGAGGGCTGAGGATGGAGCGCAAGTGGCGGCGCTCGCCAAAGCGGGCAAGCGCGTCGTTCGGCTTCATCCCGGAAATCCGAGGGCGACGAGCGCGGGCATCGAGGAAGCGGAAAGGCTTGAACGGCTCGGCATCGCCGTAGAGCTTGTCGCAGGCGTGCATGCGGAGAACGGCGACGACAATGCCGCGGCAATGGCAATTCGGGCAGTCCATTCCACCCTACCACGCCGCGCGTCTTGTTAGACGCGCAAAGATCGCGGCAGCAAATGTCTTTGCCCTTTAACCTAGGTCGACTTACGGAGACGTGCAGTACGAGACTCAGGGCTCGGAGTCCTTGGGGCACAACGCCTCAAGTCGATCGAGAAACGGCCGCTGCGCCGGGTTTATCTTCGCACGCGCGTCTGCAAGCGTGAACCAGCCGGCGCGATCGACCTCCGGAAACGATTGCGTGCGGCCGCTGCACGGCGGCCATTCCATGTCGAAACTGTTGCTCCGGAGGCGGTCGATGTCGAAATCGCTCTCGCTCGCAAAGGCTGCGACCAGCTTGCCGCCTTTCTGGCGCTCCTCGCCAAGAGACGTCAGTCGGCCGGTCACCGCGATACCCGTCTCCTCGTGGACCTCGCGCCGTGCCGCGGCCTCCGGCTGCTCATCGGGACCGTATTCTCCCTTTGGGATCGACCAGGCTCCAAGATCACGGTTGTTCCAGAAGGGTCCGCCAGGATGTACGAGCAGGACGAGAATCTTGCCGGCTTCATGTTTGTAAAGCAGAATGCCCGCGCTCTTCTTCGACATTTGCTATCCTCGGTTGCTGCCGAAAAACGCCAGTGTCGCAGTGATCGACACAGCTGTGAAGGGACGCTCTGCGCGCGGCTTTCGAAAAACCGCACTCTTGTCAAAACCATACGCTATAGTCGGAAGCTCAGCATGTGGCCAACCTGCTCTCCGCGAAAGGCTCGGCTATGCGAGCGATGGTGCTAGAGGAAATCGGCAAACCGTTGGTAATGGTTGAACGCCCGCTTTCCGATCCGCTTGCCGGACAGATAAGCCTAAGGGTCGAAGCCTGTGCCGTGTGCCGGACCGATCTGCATGTGGTAGACGGCGACTTGCCGCAGCCCAGGCTGCCGCTTGTCCCCGGCCACGAGATCGTCGGTGTGGTCGAGGCGGTCGGCGCCGGCGTGGATCAGGCACGGATCGGCCGCCGCGTCGGCGTGCCATGGCTCGGCCACACCTGCGGCACCTGCTTCTATTGCCGCTCCGAAGCGGAAAATCTCTGCGATGCGCCGCTATTTACCGGTTATACCCGGGATGGCGGCTTCGCAACGAATGTCGTCGCTGACGCCGACTACGCATTCGATCTCGATCCTGCGGGCGACCCGGTGGCGCTCGCGCCCCTGCTCTGCGCCGGGCTCATCGGCTGGCGCTCGCTGAAGCGGGCAGGAGAAGGCCGGCGTATCGGTCTGTACGGCTTCGGCGCCGCCGCGCACATCATCGCCCAGATCTGTACCTGGCAGGAAAGGGAGGTCTATGCCTTCACGCGTCCCGGCGACGTGGCGGCGCAGCGCTTTGCGCGCGAGCTCAGTGCGGTCTGGGCCGGGACATCGGACGAAGCCCCGCCCGAGTTGCTGGACGCAGCAATCATTTTCGCACCGGTCGGACCTCTTGTACCGAGAGCGCTCCAGGCGGTGCGCAAGGGAGGCCGCGTCGTCTGCGGCGGCATCCATATGAGCGACATTCCTGCCATGCCCTATGCGCTCATTTGGGGGGAGCGCGAGCTTCTGTCCATTGCCAATCTGACGCGTCAGGACGCGCGCGAATTTTTCGAGATCGCCGCGCGCGCCGGAGTGCACACCCGCACAAGCGTCTATCCCCTGGATGAGGCGAATGCCGCCCTCGATGACCTTCGCAACGGCAGACTGAGCGGCGCCGCCGTGTTGGTGCCTTGATGGCCGCCTTTGCTGCCGCCCCCGCTCAGCTTGTTGACACGGATCAATGATCGCAACCGCCGACAATCTACGATCATGCCACATGACCTGGATCAACCCGCGAAGGAGATTCCTGATGACGTACAAGACCATTCTCAGCGTGATCGGCGTCAACGGTTTTGAAGATGATCTGCAGGCGGCGGCTGATATCTGCGCGGCGAGCGAAGCCCATCTGACCGCGTTGATGGTCAAATTGGCCGCACCGCCCCCGCTTGGCGACTATGCCGCCACGATGTCGGTCGCGTGGCTCGATGAACGGGAACGGGATCTCTCCGATCTGCGCAAGGGTGTGCAGGGGGCCAAGGCCGTGCTGTCCAGAACGGGGGTCTCCTTTGAAGTCGACAGCATCTATTCTGAATTTGCCTGGGCCGACAACGAAATAGGCGACCGCGCCCGCTATGCCGATCTGACACTGATCGGCACCGGGCTCGCCGCCGATCCCGAATTGCGGGCTCGCACTGTCAACGGCGCCCTTTTCAACTCGGCCCGGCCCGTGCTGCTGGTGCCGAAGGGCCGACGCGCGACCATGGCCCCGAAAACGGTGCTGCTCGCCTGGAATTCCCACATCGAGGCAGCGCGCGCCGTAGGCGAGGCCTTGGAGTTGATGGGCGCCGCCGATCTCGTGCATGTAACCATGGTCGATCCGGAGGATTCGCCCGTAAAGAGCGGTGGCGAGCCGGGCGCCGACATCGCCGCCTACCTCGCCCGCCACGGCGTCAAGGTCACGGTTGACCGTCTGCCGAGCTCCGGCCATCGTGTCGAGGACGTCATCAACCGGCATGCGCTTGCGATCGGCGCCGACCTTATCGTCATGGGCGCCTATGGCCACTCGCGCATGCGCGAGCGGATTTTCGGGGGTGTCACGAAATCAATGATCGACACGGCAGCGGCGCCGGTGTTCATGGTCCATTAAAGGTAGCGCATCGGCCCGAAAATCGTACGATTTGCGGAAAGCCCGATGCGCTAGCCTTCCACCACCGCAGCCCGTCCGGTCACTTCATCTATGACGAGGCAATAGAAGAGATGCGGCGACGTGGCGAGGATCTCCTGTGGTGCCGGTTTCAGCCCTCCCGGCTCCCACCAATTCGGATATGCCTCGAGCGCCGACCAGGCATGCAGGTGCTCCTGATGCCATTGCCCCCTCTCCGGAAGCTCCTGATATCGTCCGTGCACGACCACGCTTTTCCACTGGTGCCGGTCCAGAAATTCGTCGACCTGCACGCAGACATGCGGATTACTGCGCATCCACTCGATCTTTTGCCCAGGCATCGAAAAGCTGTAGAGACACTGGCCGGCATGAGCATAGTAGATGGGAACGACATACGGCCTGTCGCCCTTGACGCAGCCCAGCCTCCCCAAGCGATGCGACGAAACGAGGGCGAGGCATTCGTGCTCGGACATTTCCCTGACGAACATGGTTCTATCCCTTCATCCTGCGGCCAGAATGATTTATATCTTAGACCGCTCGAGCTGCATTGAGATAGCTCAAGGGCTGAGCTTCATCCACCTCGGTGGTCACCTACAGCGCCGCGCGTCTTTGTCCCCAAATCGAGCTCGATCAAAGGAGACATGCAGTGGGCCGGTGATTGACGCGGATCAAAGAGTGTAAGCATCGCTGCCTGATAATGTTTTTGATGAGAGTGACACGGCGTCGGAATTGAGCCCTAGGCGAGACGTATTGAGCGTCGTTCGCAAATCCGATTGTCGAACAGGGCGACAAGAAGCAGCGAATAGAGGAGTTGCCTTCATGCCCAAGAAGACCACGGACAAGTTCGCATCCACATTTTGGCCCCAGGTTCCGGCAGCGGTTGACGGCCGCATGTTTCTGCTGTCGATGGGACATTTCCAGGCGACGGCGATGCAGGCAATGCTGCGTTACCAGATCGAAGTGCTGACCTTCATCAAAAACCGCAGCGAACACGACAGACAATTCCTGGAGGAACTGCTCGCGTCGGATTACGCGCGCGACGGCTTCGATCTCTATTGCAGCTTCTGGCGGGAGGCACTTCAGGACTATTCCGACGAGGCCGAGCGCCTGACGCGGCTCGGCTCGCAAATGGCAGCGCAGACGGCCAGGCAGGTTCGCGACGATCAGGAAGAGCTGACGGAGGAAGTCGCGACGAGGATGGTCATGTAGCAGCCGGAGCGCTCCGGCACGGGAATATTACAGCGCCGCGCGACTTTTCAGACGCGCGGCGCTTGCTTTACCTCATAGAATCTGCGCAACGGCCGTTTTCGCGGTTGCTCTCATCCGATCGTCAGATGGACCGCCCAGCCGACGCCGACGGCCAATGCCGAGGTCATCGCCAGCGGAAGCCAATAGGCCGTGGTGCCGGACGAAACTGCGGCGACGAAAACCCGGCCGGCGGCATTGGCGGCGATGGCTGCGAGCACCGCATCGCCGATGATCGTCAACGGCAGGGATTGGCTGCTTGTCCGCAATGCGCTGAGGACGGCGACGTCCACGTCGAAGGCTGCAGACAGCGCCGAGACGGCAATGAGACTCTCGTGCCCGATATGCACCACCAGAGCCGCCCCCAGGGTCGCGGTCAACGCGAAAAGCGTTGCGAAAATGAGCAGCGGCATGAGGTCGAAGGGATTTCGTGCGCTCACCGCCCGGCCATTCGGCGTTAATCCACGCCCCATCAACACGGCACCAACGAGCGCGAAGACTGCGGCGCCGGCAAAGACTGCGGGCGCGACCTGCGGAAGGACCGCCGGGGAAATGACGGCGATGATCACCTGCGTCCGCAGAAGCGATACAACGGCAGCCAGGTTCGCCGCGCCGGCCAAAGCCTTTGCGCTCTCGCCGCTCCGGACCTTCTGCCCGAAGCTCGCGGTGACGGCGGTCGAGGAGACCAAAGCGCCGGCAAGTCCGCTGACGAGCAGCCCGCGCGTCGAACCGAACAGACGCACGGCGATATAGCCCAGGAAGGAAATCGCGGCGCTGAGGACGGTAAAGAACCATATCTCCCAGGGGTTGAAGCCGCCCCACGGATCAATGGCGCGGTCGGGCATCAAAGGCAAACCGATCGCCGTCATGACCGAAAGCGCGAGTGCGGAGCGCAACTCGATCCATGACAGGCGTTTCAGAAGCTTGTGAAGGACCTCGCGGCTAGCAAGCACAGCGGCAACGGCAGCCCCGCCGGCCGCCGCCGCGCGGAAGTCGCCGGCAACCGCTAATCCGCCGAGCGCAAACACACAAAGCGCGGCGACGACGCCGGTGACGCTGAAGTCGGCGTCATGGCGGGCCTCACGCAGTTTGAACCATGCAAAAGCGAGGGCGAAGCCTAAGAACCCGGCGGCGAAAATGAAGCCGCCGCCTTGCTCTCGCGCCAGAGCGCCGAATACGCCGCCAAGCAGGCCGGAGATCCCGTAGGTCCTGATGCCCGCCGTGCGGCTACCCTCCGGTGCATCCCGCTCGCGCCATCCGCGTTCGAGGCCGACAAGAAGGCCGATCGCAAGAGCAAGGCCGAATCTCGGAATGAGCGATTCCATCAGGATGTCCAGACCCCTGGTTTTGTTCAGCAGGCTGCAATGACGAGAACAGTCGCCATTACAGGCGACGACATTCTCTCTTGTTTGCGGACGGCCCGCAGTGACCGAAGTCAAAGCCGCCGACGGACGGGGAACAAGGTTGAGATCAGTACCTGATGCGCAATAGCGGCTGCATTATTCGGACGAGCCCCTTGCCTTGGGGAGTATGCTGGCAAGCTCCATCGGGAAGGGGAAGATCACCGTCGAATTCTTCTCGCCGGCGATGACGTTCAGCGTGCTCAGATAGCGCAATTGCATCGCCTGGGGCTCCCGGGCGAGAATTTCTGCCGCTTCGAGCAGTTTCGCTGCCGCCTGCTGTTCGCCTTCGGCATTGATGACCTTGGCGCGCCGCTCCCGTTCGGCTTCCGCCTGGCGGGCGATCGCGCGGATCATGGATTCGTTGATGTCGACATGCTTGATCTCGACGGTCGCCACCTTGACGCCCCAGGCATCGGTCTGCACGTCGAGGATCTTCTGGATATCGTCATTGAGACGGTCGCGCTCGGCAAGCATCTCGTCGAGATCGTGCTTGCCGAGTACAGAGCGCAAGGTCGTCTGGGCGAGTTGGCTGGTGGCCGCCATGAAATCCTCGACCTGGATCGTCGATTTCTCCGCATCAATCACCCGAAAGTAGATGACGGCGCTGACGCGGACGGAAACATTGTCATGGGAAATGACGTCCTGGCTCGGGACGTCGAGAACGCGGGTTCTCAAGTCGACCCTCACCATCTGCTGGACATAAGGAAGGAGGAGGATGAGGCCCGGGCCCTTGACGCCGGTAAATCGGCCGAGCGTGAAGATGACGCCGCGTTCATACTCCCTGAGTATCCGGATCGCATAGGCGATAACGATCAGCAGGAGAAACAGCGCCGCCACCAAAGGGGCGAGACTTCCAAATAAGGGCATCGAGATCCTCCTCTTCCCGCCTGGCGAGTCTTGGCACACCGATCCACAGACCGCGTGATCGGCTGCACGACATCGTGCGGGATGGGAGGGCGACTATGGACGCTCTGCCTTACCCGCCGCTCCAACTGCCTTGCGCATGGCGCACGACCTTGAGCGTCAGGCCGTCGCGGCCGACGACCTTGATCTCCTCACCCGGATCGAGCGGCTCCGTGCTCACCGCCTTCCAGCGTTCGCCATGTGCGATTACGTAACCGGCGGCGCCCGCCCAGCTGTCGACCTTGCCCGATAAGCCGATCATCTGTTCCGAACCGGTGACGACCCGATGCCGGTGCGAGAGGAAGGCGAGGCGCGCGACGATCAAACTGAAGGCGAGGCTTGCGATCGCAATGCCGCCGAGAACTCGCCAGGACACCTGCAGCCCCGGCACGTCGGTATCGAACAGGATGGCAGCGCCGAGCACGAGGGCGATGCCGCCTCCGATTCCGAGCACGCCGAAGGACGGCGAATGCGCCTCGCCGACCAGCAGCCCGCTCCCGAGCAGGATGAGCCCGATGCCGGCATAGCTCACCGGCAGCACGGCAAGCGCATAGAGGCCGACCAATAGGCTGATGCCGCCGATCGTGCCCGGCACCATCGTTCCGGGCGACAGGAACTCGAAAATCAGCCCATATATGCCGACGATCATCAGCAGGAGAGCAACGTTCGGATTGGTAATGACGGAGAGCAAGCGTGTCCGCCAGTCGGGCGCCAGATCCTCGACGACCAGGTTCGCCATGTCGAGCCGGACATCCGTCTGGGCGACGCGGACCGTACGACCGTCGGCCTGCCTTAAAAGATCCTCCATGGTGGGAGCGACAAAATCGATGACATTCTCGCGTGCCGCCGCAGCCGAAGACAGGCTTGCCGCCTCCCGGACGGCGCGTTCCGCCCAATCAGCGTTGCGGCCGCGCAGTTCGGCGAGCCCGCGAATATAGGCTATCGCATCGTTGAGGAGCTTCGCTTCGGCGGCACTGGCCGGACGCTTGTCCGCACTCTGCTCGTCTGCGTCACCGGGTGTTTCCTTGTCCCCCTCGTCCCCGCCGAACAGCCCTCCGCCGATGGCGATCGGCGTGGCAGCGCCAAGATTGGTCCCCGGCGCCATCGCAGCCACATGGCTTGCATAGAGGATGTAGGTCCCGGCACTTGCCGCCCTCGCCCCGCTGGGCGCGACGAAACTCGCCACGGGCACTGAGGAATCAAGGATGGCACGAATGATCTCGCGCATGGAGGTGTCGAGACCGCCCGGCGTGTCCATCTGCAGAACGACCAGTGCGACGCCCCGTTCACGGGCACGTTGAAGACCTTTCGTCACATATTCCGCCGTAGCCGGGCCGATGGCACCGTCCACATGCAGGACGAGCGCGACACGCTCCTGTGCGGACACACGGGGCGCCGGCAGCGCAAGCGCCGCCAGGAACAACAGCACCAGGGCGAGGATTCTAGACATCCGCCGTCAAAGCCTCTTGGTCTCGGCGCGTGAAGCGCGCGGCATCGCGCTTTCCAATGCCACTACCCTTCGTCGAAATTCGACTTCCCTAATATAGGCCAGAACGGCAGAAAGTGTAAGAGATGGCCTCGGAGCCTGCCGCAGAAGTTGCATTGACGCTGCACGTTCAGCAAGGGCAGCTAGCTGCCTCTCCAGATCGACAACGCCACTGACACGCAACGGGATTGACACTGATGCGCCACCGATGGTATTTATGCTGAGTAAACGTTAACCCACAGGACCGCATCCGTGACAGCCTCGCTGACCGACATAGCCAAGCGCGCGGGCGTTTCCGTCAAGACCGTCTCCGGCGCATTGCATGGCGGATCGGCGCGCATGTCCGTTGAGACGCGGCAACGCGTCAAGGAGATCGCCGAGGAACTCGGCTATGTCACCAATCTTGCCGCCCGCAGCATGCGCCAGGGCTGGATGCCGCTGATCGGCGTCGTCGCCGATGACTTGATCACCTCGCCCTTCGCCACCGAAATCATACGCGGCCTCGACGGCGCAGCGCGTGCATCCGACATGGCAGTCTTCGCAATGACCCTGAGCGGCCGGCGGGACGTAGCCTCTGTACTGGAGGAGGTACGCCGTTTCCGTCCGCGTGCGATCGCTTACGCGGCCATGTACCACAAGACCGTGTCCCTGCCGGAGGAATTTGCGGATACCGTCGGCGTGATGATCAATTGCCGCGAAGCCAATGACCGTGTCACTTCGCTGGTGCCTGACGAGGTGGGCGCCGCGCAGGAGATCACCAGCTACTTGATCGATGCCGGGCGACGCAATATCGTCTTCATCAACCTGCCTGGTCTGCTTGCCGGCGAATTGCGCGAAGCGGGCTTCCGGCGGGCAATGACCGATGCTGGCCTCGACAGCACTTGCACCCGCGTCTTGCCTGCCGTCCGTCGCGCCGTCTACAGCGACAGGGCGCCTAGTCTCGTCCTTTCCCATGTCACCGAGTTGATGCGCGGCCCCAATCCGCCCGATGCCATCCTTTGCGGCAACGACCGCGTGGCCATGGAGGTTTATGCGGCGCTGCGTCGGG
The DNA here is from genome assembly GCF_008932245.1 of Sinorhizobium alkalisoli. Classification (NCBI taxonomy): domain Bacteria; kingdom Pseudomonadati; phylum Pseudomonadota; class Alphaproteobacteria; order Hyphomicrobiales; family Rhizobiaceae; genus Sinorhizobium; species Sinorhizobium alkalisoli. The sequence goes on from NZ_CP034910.1 coordinate 1,872,960, forward strand.
TGGGCGCACAGATCCCGGACGATGTCGCCGTTGCGAGTTTCGACAACCAGGTCGACATCGCGTCGCGTCTGGATCCGCCCCTGACGACAATGGCCCTGCCACATCGCGCCATGGGGCGGCAGGCTGCCGACATCCTGCTCGCCGGCGATGCTGCGCGGGGCGAAGTGCGCAAGCTGTCGTTCCAATTGGTGGAGCGAGCATCCGTCTGATTTCGTGCAGCGTGAAGTTATTTGAGGAGGAGAGACTATGATGGGTAAACGATTACTTTCACTGCTGATGGCATCCGCCGCCCTGAGTGGCTTCGCAGAGGCGAAGACCGTGATCCATGTGATGCATCAAGGCGATCCCGGCTGGGTTGCGACCTATGGCGATGTCGCCAAGCGGTTCGAAGCGGCCAATCCGGATGTGGATATCGAGCTCATTTACGCGCCGCATGACGCCTATAATGAGAAGTTCAGCGCGGCCGTCATGTCCAGGCAATTGCCGGATATCATGGAACTCGATGCACCGTTCCTGGCAAACTACGTCTGGTCCGGTTACCTGCAGCCGATCAAGCCGCTGATCGACCAGGACGTCCTCGACGACATGACCGAATCCAACATCGCACAGGGCACCTATCCGGTAGACAAGGATCTTTACGCCGTCGGCCTTACCGACTCGTCCGTCGTCCTCTATGGCAACCGGAAATACCTGGAAGCCATCGGCGCTCGCATCCCCAAGGGAGTGGACGACGCCTGGACGCGCGAAGAGTTCGAGGGGTACCTCGAGAAACTCTCCAAGCTCGACGGCGTCAAATGGCCGATCGACACCTTCCGCGGCTATGGCATCAAAACCGAGTGGATCACCTATGCGTATGGCCCGGTCCTGCAATCGGCGGGTTGCGACCTTATCGACCGCTCGACATGGAAGTCCGTCGGAACGCTCGACAGCGATGCTTGCGTCGATGCCATGGCTATGATGCAGACATGGGTGAAGAACGGGTGGGTCGTGCCGCAATCGTCGGGCACCAATCAGTTCTTTGCCGAGGGACACCCGGCGGCCCTGGCGATGGGTGGTCACTGGTTCTATGCCGAAGCCGCCGCTTCGATGAAGGACGATGTCGTGGTGATGCCGCTGCCGAAATTCGGACCGAAGGGAGCAAGCCCGAACGGAACCTGGATCTGGGGGATCACGACCGCGTCCGAGCATCCGGACATCGCCGGAAAGTTCATCAGCTTCATGCTGAAGGACAAGCAGTTTCGTGACTATGCCCGGGACGACTCCGCTTATCCCGGCCTGAAGAGCTTTGCCGCCGATTCACCGCTCTACGACGCCGGCGGCCCAATGGCCGTGGCCTTCGAGCAGGCCTCCAAGACCGCGGTTGCACGACCGCCGCATCCGGCTTACCCGATTATTACCTCCGCTTTCATGGGAGCCGTCGACGAGATCTTCAATGGCGGTGACGTCAAGGCCGCACTCACGGCCGCAGCAGAGAAGATCGACGAGGATATCGACGAGAACGACGGCTACCCGCCCTTCGACGAGCAGCCATGACGTGATCACAGCTTCGCGGCGCCCCACGGCGCCGCGCGGCCCGTCAGGCATCACAGCTCGTGATTGATCTGAGAGGGCAGGCAACCACGCGGCCAAATGACTGCCGGGCGATACGCCAGTCGGCGCTGAACGCGACTCAAAAGGAGGAGATCATGACCTTGCAGCAATCGGCGCTGCCGACGACTGTGACCGCGACCCACCCTGCTTCGCGGCGGGACAGAAGCCGGCTGTACCAGGAGATCGGCATGCTCGCGCCGGCGGTGATCCTCCTGACGATCTTCCTGATCGTGCCGTTCCTCCTGTCGTTCTGGACGGCCATGACCAACCAGCCGCTGGTGCCGCGTCCGACGCCCGTTCGCTTCATCGGCTTCAACAACTTCCTGCGCATCCTCAGGGACGATCTCTTTTGGACATCGCTCTGGAATGTCTCGCGCTTCACCTTCTGGATACTGCCGGTCCAATGCGGACTGGCATTTGCCACGGCAATGCTCTTGCACCAGAAGCTGCCGTTCCGCAATTTCTTCCGCGGGCTCTTCTTCCTGCCCGCTATCACCTCAATGGTGGTCGTCTGCGTCATCTGGGGCACGCTCTTCCAGTATCCGACAGGACCGCTCAACCAGGTAATCGGCTTCCTTTCCGGCGGCAGCATTCAGCCCATCGACTGGCTTGGCGATCCCGAGTGGGCGATGTTCTCGATCGTGCTTCTCTCGGCCTGGCAGGCCTACGGTTTTCAGATGATCATCTATCTCGCCGGTCTGCAGGGCATTCCAGACGAACTTTACGATGCCGCGCGGATCGACGGCGCCAACGCCTTCCAGCGCTTCTGGCACGTGACCATGCCGGGGCTCCGGCCGACACATGTGTTCGTCCTGGTCATCACCACCATCCAGGCCTTCAAGCTCTATACCCAGGTCGCGATCCTGACCCAGGGTGGTCCGAAGAGCAGCACCGAAACCGTGGTGCACTACATGGTGCGCTCCGGCTTCGAAGAGCAGAAGCTCGGGCATGCCTCGGCCGTCTCGGTCATTCTCTTTTTGATCGTGCTCGTCATCGCGCTCCTGCAGCGCCAACTCCTGAGGCGTTACGATGTCTGATCTCGTCCTTTCCACAGCACAGGTGGAGGTAAAGCCCGCGCGCTCCGCAATCGGCTCGCTGCGCACCGTCCAAACCGCCTGCATTCTCATTGTTGCCCTTGTGATCGTTTCGCCGCTCCTGATGCTGTTCGTGGCGAGCCTCAAGGACGACCGGTTCCAGATCCTGGCGGATATGGGTAGTTTCCGGGCCTTCTGGGTGTCCGATCCCACGCTTTCGAACTTCCAGGAGGTCGGCAATTTCTCCGGCCAGCTTGCCTTCGGCCGCTATCTCGTGAACTCGCTGATCATCCTGGCGAGCACCGTCGGCTTCGGGCTCATCGTCAATTCCATGGCTGGCTTCGTGCTCGCCTGGGGGTCGCTGCGCGGCCGTGCGCTGATCCTGTCGCTGGTAATCGCGCTCTACGTCATCCCGCAGGAGAGCATCATCATGCCGCTCGTCATCATGGTGTCTCGCGCCGGCATGACCGACACCTTCGCCGTGCAGATCGTGCCGTGGGTCGCAAGCCCGCTCTACATTTTCTTGTTCTACCAGTTCTTCGCGCAACTGCCGAAGGAACTGTTCGAAGCCGCTCAGATCGATGGCGCTTCGGTTTTCCGCATCTACCGGTCGATCTTCCTGCCGCTCAGCCTGCCGGCGCTGGCAACCGTGTCGATCCTGATGGGGATCGAGGCCTGGAACCAATATCTCTGGCCGATTCTCGTGACGCAGACCGATTATGCCCGGCCGATCGCCGTCGCCATCGCCACCTTCTTCGGTCAGGACAGCATCTATTGGGATCGCGCCATGGCCGCCTCCGTCCTGATGATGATCCCGATCCTCGTCCTCTATCTTGCCTTCCAGCGCTGGTTCGTAAGCTCCTTCGTTGGTTCCGCCGTGAAAGGTTGATCAATGACAAGCCATGCAAACCCCTCTTCCCTTGTCGGCAGCCTTGAATCGCTGAACGCCGACCTCCCCGCTGGCGCCATCATCCATGCGTGGCTGAAGGCAGTTGGGGCCGGAGCACCGGCCGAGATGACGGCGAGCCGGGAAGGAAAGGAAATTGGCCGGCTCTCCGCGGGAAATGCCGAGGAATTCGAGCACGGGACGTTGGTCGTTGAGGGTGGCGGCAAGACCGTGCTCACCTACGACCCGACCACCACCGCTGTCTCGGTTGTCTATGCCTTCTCAGAAGCGAGCGTTTTCAAGGAGGGCATCCGTGTGCTCTTGTACGGCGAGGGTAATGCGCCGCCCGCCGTTCCGGGCAGCTACCATTTCCGGCCCCCCTTCGGCTGGATGAACGACCCGAACGGATTCGGCCGCTTCAGCGACCACGTGCATCTCTTCTATCAGCACTACCCGCACAGCCTTCGCTGGAACACCATGCATTGGGGCCACGCGGTCTCCGAAGACTATTTGCACTGGCGACATCTGCCGGTCTTTCTCTTTCCCTCCGCGGAGCTTTCGGCACGAGCCGACGGCCGTGGCGGCGCCTTTTCCGGTTCGGCCATTCCGCGTTCCGGCGAAGAACCGGGCATCCGCGTCTTCTTCACCGAACAGGTCAAGGACCGTGAGCCCGAGGAACAGATCCAGTTGACCGCGGTAAGCCACGACCTTATGACCGCCGGCCCAGCCGAACTCGTTCTTGCCGAGCGCCCGATGGGCCTGGATCTGACACTCGATTTCCGCGACCCCTACGTGTTCAAGGCCCCTGATGGCCGCTGGAAGATGCTTGTCGGCAGCCGCGATCAGGCGGGGGGCGTCGTCCTCATTTACGAAACTGCTGATCCGGATGCAGCCGCCGGTTGGACTTACATCGGCATTCTCCACCGCGAGGACCGTTTCGGGATGACGGCTGCCGAATGTCCCTGCATCATACCGCTCGACGGGGCGGAGGACGATCCGCAAACCCGCTGGGCGCTGATTTTCGGGCTGCTCACCAGCCGCGATCCGGCGACCGGCAGGCGCAACCTCACGGTCGCGACCGTCGGCCGTTTCGACGGCCGATCCTTCTTCAGGGAGTTCGAGCAGGAGCTGGATTTCGGTACCGACGCCTATGCATTCCAGGCCTTCGTCGATCGTGCCGGCCCAGTCGGCATCGCTTGGCTCGCCAACTGGACGGATGTATCGAAGAAGACCGATTTCCCGACGGCGATGACGCTGCCGCGCCGTCTCCTGCTCGAAGACGGCGCGTTGCGGACGCCGCCGGTCGCGGGCGCCGAGAGCCTGCGTCGGCAACTCATCGACGATCACCGGCTGCTTTCCGGCGAGGCGGTGGATCTCGGCAACGGCGCCGTCGAGATCGTCATCGATCTTTCGGCACCGGGCGCTGCATTCGATCTCGAATTCGACCATCCCGAGGTCGAACTCGGGCTCCGACTCGACGAGCAGGGTTTGAGCATCCTCTATGACGCGCCTGAGGGCAAATTTCCGCCCCGCTACATCGCTGCCGGGGCTCGGCCCTCGACGCTTCGCATCTTCCTCGACATGGGCTCGATCGAAGTGTTTGCGGACAATGGCCGCTGGACGGGCACGAAGCGCCTGCCCGGTTTCGACGGAATCCGCTCCGCCCGCCTCATCGCGCACCAGGGCAATGTCGCAGCCGCCCGCCTATGGCAACTCGCGCTCTGACAAGTCAACAGGGAGAACTTCATGGCATCCGTCTCGATCGAACAGGTTCGCAAGCAATACGGCGCCGTGCCGGTTATCCACGGCGTCTCCATGGACATTGAGGATGGCGAATTCGTCACCCTCGTCGGCCCCTCGGGGTGCGGCAAGTCAACGCTTCTGCGCATGCTTGCCGGGCTTGAGGATATCAGCGGCGGCGACATCCGCATCGGCGGCCGCGTCGTTAACGATGTGGCGCCGAAGGAGCGCGACATCGCCATGGTCTTTCAGAGCTACGCGCTCTATCCCCATATGACGGTCGCACAGAATATGGGGTTCGCGCTCAGGCTCAAGGGCCAGGATAAGGCAACGATCGACGAGCGCGTGCGCGAGGCGGCCGACATCCTGGCGCTGGGCCCCCTGCTCGACCGGCTGCCGAAACAACTTTCCGGCGGGCAGCGCCAGCGTGTGGCAATGGGGCGTGCAATCGTCCGCCACCCGCAGGTCTTCCTGTTCGATGAACCGCTGTCGAACCTCGACGCCAAGCTGCGCGTCACCATGCGTGCAGAGATCAAGGAATTGCACCAGCGCCTGAAAACCACCACCGTCTACGTCACCCACGATCAGATCGAGGCGATGACCATGGCGGACCGGATCGTCGTGATGCGCGGCGGCAAGGTCGAGCAGATCGGCAGGCCGCTGGAGCTTTACGACCGGCCGGCCAACACATTCGTCGCGAGTTTCATCGGCTCACCAGCGATGAATCTCTTAGAGGGTAGGATCGTGGACGGATCATTCGTCACCAGCGGCGGCGTGGCCTTGCCGCTGCCGAGCGACGGCAAGGGCGATGCAGCCGGCATCTACGGCATTCGACCGGAACATTTGACGATTACCGAAAGCGGCGCCCCCGCCACCGTCGTGGTCGTGGAGCCGACGGGGTCCGAAACGCATGTGATCGTGAAACTCGGATCAGCGGAGATGACGCTGGTGCTGCGCGACCGGGTCGACCTGGACCCGGGCCAGCCGATCACGATCGCCCCGGATCCCTCGAAGATCCATCTATTCTCTTCAGAAGGAGTGCGCCTCAACTGACGCGCCGCCGGGCAACTGGCGTGACCTCAGAACGACGCTCGCTCGACAAAACGGCCGGACACCCGCACGATCCCTGGCGGGTGCGTGTCCGGTTCGATCGCGGCGAACATCGCCGCGGCACCCATCTCGTAGTATGGGAGCGCCATGGTCGACAAGCCAGGCTGCAGCATTTTCGCGATCGGGTGCAGATTGTCGAAACTTGCCACGCCAACGTCTTGGCCGACCTTCAACCCGAGATCCGCTAACGCGAAGTAGACGTTCATCGCGAGCATGTCCTGGCCACAGAGAATCAGGTCTGGGCGAGCGGCCGCGGCCATGAGTCCCGGAAGGATGTGATCAGCAATGAACACCGGGGCACCTGCGCTATCCCGAACGACGGCGGTGTGGACGGCACCCGAGAGATCGAGGCCGCGCGCCGCGCCCGCTTCGACAAAGCCGCGCGCTCGCAGCGGGGCCGCAACGATATCTTCGGGAAGGTTCAGGAATACTGGCCGCCGGTAGCTGCGATCAAGGATGATCGACGTCAACTCGTATGCGAGCCGATAGTCGTCCGGCACGATGGCGTGATACCCGCCAACGGCGTCGAAGCAATTCAGCAGCACGCAGGGAATGCGGGTTGCGGTGCGATCGACCGACTGGTGATAGGGGGTCGCATAGATCACCGCTTCGGCCCGAAAAGCGGCAAGCTGCTCTTCTGCGTGCCGTTCCGTCTCGCTGTTTCGTTCGACGTTGAACAGCATCATCTGCTTGCCGGCTTTCCAGGCGGCATCCTGGGCGCCGCGGATGAGTTCTATCGAGGAGGAGGTGGTGGCGACCCGGTCGGATATGAAGCCGATGACATTGCTCTTCTGCGATCGCATCATGCGCGCCGCCTGAGAAGGCGTGTAGCCGAGTTCGCCGATGATGGCTTCAATCCGCGCACGTGTCTCCGCGTTCACCAGCGGGTCACGATTGATGACCCGTGATACGGTTTTCAACGACGTCCGGGCACGCCTTGCAATCTCCCGCTGCGTAATCAACGACCCCTCCAAGTTTCTTCGGCCACTTATATCGGACGATCGGCCAGCGGGGCAATCTCATAGGACGGATATTGACAACGTGAGACAATGCATGGACAGTGCAAGAAGCGCATATGACATCGTGAGACATTTGCAACACCTGAAAAGACTTCCGGGAGGGGAGCCTGTGCGAACCGATGGGAATGCGGGCGTTGTCCGACGAGGTATGTGGATCTGGAGGCGACAGGAGCGAGCGATGACTGCTCTCTCCTGGCAATCGGGAGGGAAAGATGACTTCAAGCGCGGCGAAGCGGCCTACCTACAATTCTCCGTCACAAGCACACTGGGTCAGTGCCCCCCCGGGATCGTTCCAGCTCGAGACGCCCTTGGGAAAGGCTTCGAACGCCGACCTCGTACAGTGGATCACTGAGGATGTTGCGCTGCCTCACCGTGTCGTGGAGCAGACCGAAGACACGAACAACAGCGGCGTCGGCGACAAACCGGACGCCAAACCGGTCGATCAGGAGCAGTCGCTCGGGAGATCCGACGACGGCGATTCGATCCTCCAGGAACCCGAACTCCGCCACGACCGCAACGTATTCCGGCAGGACAATTCCGGTGACGACGACCATTGGGACGTGCGTGCCGCCGTTTCGCTAGTCGGCGAGGCAGAGGTCTATAAGTTCGCTCCCAAAGAGTGGAGCTTTCTCTCGCTCCGTGGGCCGGCCGACGCCTTCGATGATCTCCGAATTGGACCGAACTCTCCTGAGTTTGTCGGGCGAGACGACGCAGCTACCGAAGGGTTAGATGCCGGCCATAGCGGACCTGAACCCGCTTCTGTCGCCGTTGCCTTGTCGCCTACACCTGTCCAGGAGACAGGGTCCGCCGAGGAGCCCTACCGGCCGACTTACCACTTTGCCCCGGAAACGAACTGGATAAATGACCCGAACGGGTTGTTCTATCTCGACGGCGTTTACCACATGTTCTTCCAATATAATCCGGAGGGCAGCCAGTGGGGCAACATGTCCTGGGGACACGCCACCAGCACCGACCTTGTCAACTGGACCGAGCACGAGGTTGCCCTTCCCTACGGCGCCGAGCAGCAGATTTTTTCCGGAAGCATCGTGGTCGACTACAACAACACCAGCGGCTTCGGTTATGGCGCGAACGGCGAGCCGCCGGTGGTGGCGATCTACACCGCCAATATCCCGCCGCAGAACGGCGAACCCCAGGATCAGGAGCAGGCGCTTGCCTACAGCCATGACGGCGGCATGACCTGGACATTTTACGAGGGCAATCCGGTCCTTGACATTCCGGACCCGGAGTTCCGCGACCCCAAGGTTTTTTGGCAAGACAATCCCGGTGACGACGACTATTGGGTCATGGGCGTCGCCCGCCCGCTCAGCCGCGAGGCAGAGTTCTACAAATCCTACGACCTGAAGGACTGGAGCTATCTCTCTTCCTTCGGACCGGCCAACGCCGTCGGCGGCATTTGGGAGGTGCCCGACCTCATCAAGATGACGGTCGAGAATACCGGCGAGACCAAATATCTGCTGATCCAGAACCTCAATCCCGGCGGCATCGCGGGCGGATCGGCGGCGCAATACTTCATTGGCGATTGGGATGGAGTGACGTTCACTGCCGATAACATCAACACCGCCGGAAACGCTGACGACGTCGTTTTCGACGGGTTCGAGTCCGGCTATGATGGCTGGACGGTCGAGGGTTCCGCCTTTGGCTCCGGCCCCGCTTCGGGAGTCATCGGCTTTCAGTCCCCGGTTGTCGGCTTCGACGGCGCAGGGCTCGTCAACAGCTTCCGCGATCCGCAGGGCAATGCGGGCGATTCCGGTACCGGGCGGATGCTGAGCGATACGTTCACGATCGAGAAGAACTTCATCAACTTCAAGATCGGCGGCGGGGGCCATGCCATCAACCTCGACGTGATCCGCGATCCAGGCGCTCCTGGCGGCACGACCATCGCCGACTTCGAGTACGGACTGCCTCAGGGCTGGGTCGGCACGGGTCACTTTGTCACGACCAGCCCGGTCGTGGCGGGAAACTCCAACGGTCCCGGCCAGTTGGCGAACTGGGACGGCGTCGGGCTGCTGAGCACGTTCAACGTGCCTGACGGGACCTACGACAGCCCCACGGGGACGATCACCTCGCCCGAGTTCGTGATTGATGCGAAGTACATCAACTTCAAGATCGGCGGCGGAAACCACAACGGCGTCGATACGCCCGATCCGCTAACCCAGATGCAGCTCATCGTCGATGGCCAGGTCGTCCGCACGATGTCAGGCGGATGGAGCGAGGCGCTCGGCCAGCAGCACTGGGACGTCGAGGAATTCATCGGCAAGTCTGCCCAGATAAGGATCGTCGACGAGCATTCGGGCGGGTTCGGCTACATAATGGTCGATTCGATAGAGATGAACGACTCCCTGCCTGCAACCGGCGAGATATTCGAGGACTGGGAAGTCGACGGTCCGCCGCCGGGTTGGACGGCCTCTGGCGATTTCGCCGGCTCGGGCGGCCTCGGCCCGATCGGAACTTCCTCCGGCAGCGGTTTCGGCTCCGATGTCGGCCGGGTTCTCGATACCTTTTACAGTGGCGACCCGGCTACGGGCGAGCTCACCTCGGACGCCTTCACGGTCACCAAAGACTACATCAATGTCCGCATGGGTGGCGGCGGCCACACCGGCGAGTTCGGCACGACGGTCGATCTGATCATTGATGGCCAGGTCGTCGACTTCGCGACGGGCAAATTCAGCGGCATCCTAGACTGGACCTCGTGGGACGTGTCGGAATATGTCGGCCAGCAGGCGCAGATCCGGATCCGCGATGCGAGCAGCAGTAGTAGCTGGGGCCATATCTTCGTCGACCGCATCGAATTCGCCGACGAGGCCTTCACGCCGACCCAGCTCAGCCCGACCGCAATCAATCTGATAGTCGATGGGGAACGGGTCGCGACCGCAAGCGGCAACTTCGACGAGGTCCTCGACTGGAAGGGCTGGGACGTCTCACAATATGTCGGGAGAGAGGCGCAGATCGAGATCATCGACTACAACACTGGCGCCTGGGGCCACATCAACGTCGACGCAATCACCTTCGCCGACAGCGCCTATCCGACCTCGGAGTTCCTGGCCGATTGGATCGATTACGGCGCCGATCACTATGCCACGATTTCCTGGCACAACCTGCCCGATGGCGAGCGGCCGACCGCGATCAGCTGGATGAACAATTGGGCCTACGCGGCCTCGATCCCGACGGGCGACTTCCGCGGCTCGATGACGATCCCGCGCGAATATTCGCTGCGCGAGGTCGATGGCGAGATTCGGCTGATCCAGACGCCGGTCGAGCAACTCCAGGAACTGCGGCGCGAGCATATTTCGGTCGAGGACGTTATGGTTGGCGACGGCTTGCTAAAGGCACCGTTCGAGGGCAACGCCCTGGAGATCGTCGCCACGTTCAAAGCGGCGGACGCGGATGCGTCACGCTTCGGCGTCAAGGTGCGCGTGGGAGACGGCCAGGAGACGCTGGTGGGCTATGATGCCACGACCGGCGAGGTGTTTATCGACCGCACCCAGTCCGGCGTTATCCCCGCCGACAGCTTCGCAGCCGTCCATTCCGCACCGATCGAGATCACGCCGGAGGGCGATATCAAGCTCCACATCTTCGTGGATGCGGCTTCGGTCGAGCTCTTCGCCAATGACGGCCTGCGCACGATCACCGACCAGATCTTCCCCGATCCGGAGAGCCTCGGCGTCGAACTCTTTGCCGAGGGCGGCACTGCGACGGCAGATCTCGACATCTGGAAGCTCTCGACCGAGGACGGGAAGGAACAGGCGCCACGCAGTTATATCGGGACTGACGGCAACGATCTGCTGACCGCCTGGGAGGGGGCCGAAGGTGCGCTGCGCTTCGACGGTCGCGGTGGCAGTGACGTGATCGTGGGGAGCGACAAGATCGACAGGATTGAGGGCGGAGCCGGCAACGACATGCTGCGCGCCGGCGGCGGCAGCGACTGGGTCCACGGCGGAGCCGGCAACGACATCATTGCCGCCGGCGGGGGCGCACTCGACCGAGTCTGGGGCGGCACGGATGCCGATGTCTTCCTGTTCGCATCGGAAACGAATGACGGTCATCGCGATCGTACGGTAATCGGCGATTTCGAAGTCGGCATCGACGTGATCGATCTCGGCGGCGCCGACGTCGTCAACCACAAGAGCCTGTTCGGATCGTTGGTCCTCACCCTCGATGGCGACGCCGATCAGATCGTTCTAACCGGTGTTACGCGGTATGACGACTCACTGTTCCTTTGACTGCAGAAGCGCGGCCGGTTCCGCCCGGTCGCGCAATGCCTTCAGAGTGGACTCCATGCGGGCGATCACAAAAATTCCGAGATGGAATCGTCGACAATGATCACGGGTCGGCCGAGAGAGCAGGCCTCGACCCGTGCGTCGACGCGATAAACGGATTTCAGCATGTCCGCCGTGATAACCTCCCGTGTCGGGCCGCTCGCGGCCACCGAGCCGCCGCTGATGACGATCGTATCGTCGCAATAGCGCAGTGCATGGTTCAGGTCGTGCAGTGCGATCAGCACCGCCATGCCTGATTTCGCAGCCAGGCGCTTCATGAAGCCCAGCACCTCGATCTGACGAAAGAGGTCGAGCGCCGATGTCGGCTCGTCCATCAGGAGCACTTCGGGCTTCCGCACCAGCGCCTGCGCGATCGACACGAGTTGGCGTTGGCCGCCGGAAAGCTCCCCGAGGCCGCGAAAGGCCAGGTCGTCGATCTTCAGCGCCGCCAGGACACGGTCGATTTCCTTAAGCTCGCTATCCTTCACTTTCCAGCCGGAGCCTTGCTTGGCCGAGAGCAGCACGGACTCATAAACCGTCAGAACCGCATTGGCGCCGGTGTCCTGCGGCATGTAGCAGATCGCCCCCGGGCCATTGGCCGTGTCGGAGAGATGGACGAGGCCCGGTCCGGCGGTAAGGCCGGCGATACGCTTGAAGAGCGTCGATTTTCCCGCCGCGTTGGGACCGATGACAGCCGTCAGGCGGCCACCCCTCAACGTCCCGGTGCTGATGTCGGATAACACGATGCGCCGACCATAGGTCGCGCCGACCTCCGTGAGCGCCAAGGCTACCATGACCGTCTCCTGTTGGTGAAAATCAGCACGAAGAAGAAGGGGACGCCGACGAGCGCCGTGATGACGCCGATCGGCAGCACGGCGCCCGGAATCAACATCTTGCTGACGACGGATGTCGAAGACAGGAGCAGCGCCCCGCACAGAACCGACGCCGGCAGGAAGAAGCGCTGGTCCTCGCCGACGAGCATACGCGCAATGTGCGGGCCGACGAGACCGACGAAGCCGATCGTGCCGACGAAGGAAACCGGGATCGCTGCCAGCAAGCTGACGGTCATCATGGTTTCGAGCCGCAGGCGTCGAACATTGATGCCGAAGCTCGCCGCCTTGTCGTCGCCGAGCCTCAGCGCCGTCAGCGCCCAGGCGCGGCGCGCGAAGAGCGGCACGGCTATCAGGAGCACCGCGCCGGTAATCCAGACTTTCGGCCATGTCGCCTTGGTCAGGCTTCCCATCGTCCAGAAGACGACCGCGGCAAGCGCCTGCTCGGAAGCGAGATATTCGAGCAGCGAGAGCGCCGCATTGAAAGTGAACACAAGCGCAATGCCGAGAAGCACGATCGTCTCGACGGTGACGCCCCGCATGGTCGAGGCGAAATGGATAAAGAGGGCGGCGGCCATCGCCATCAGGAAGGCGTTGATCGGCACCATGTACTGAACCGCGACGGGGAAGACTGCAATGCCCGCCACGAGGCCGAGGGCTGCGCCGAAGCTTGCCGCTGCCGAGATGCCGAGCGTGAAGGGGCTCGCCAGAGGATTGGCGAGGATTGTCTGCATCTGCGCACCTGCCAGCGACAGCGAGGCGCCGACGGTGACGGCCATCAGCGCGATCGGCATGCGGATGTCCCAGATCACCACGCGCAGTTGGTCATTGACGCTGCCGGCGTCAAGGAGCGCCGTAAGGACATCGGACAGCGGATAATTGGCAGGGCCGAGCGCCATATCCACCGACACCGAGAAAAACAGCGCCGCGACCATAGCCGAGAGCATGAGCAGCCGGCGCGCCGCAAGAGCACGATAGCGCCCGTGCCCTTCCATGCCGGAAGCCTCACCCGCGAACGCGACCATCATTCACCTCCATTCGAAAGCGAAGCGAAATAACCGGACCGATAGGCGATCGGCAGGAACTTCTCGTGGAACTCGCGGAACGTCTTATCCGGATCGATATCGGCGAACAGCTCCGGATGGAACCACTTGGCGAATTGCTGGATCGGCACGAATTCATAAGGCGCGCCGTAAAACTGATGCCACACTGCATGGACCCTGCCCGCCTTCACCGCATCGAGGTTTAAAAAGGCGGGACGCTGCATCAGTCCCTTCAGCCGCTTGATTGCAAGCGTCGGACTGGCCCCGCGACCCACGGGAACGAACTGGCTGATGTCGGATTCGGCCGACCAGTTGCTGCCGGTGACGATCACATGATGCGGATTGGCGACGACGATCTGCTCGGGATTTAGGTCCCCGAAGGTCGATGAGATAACGTCCGAGCCGATATTGTGACCGCCGGCAAGTTCCACCATCTGCCCAAAGTTCGCCGGGCCGAAGGTGCGGCAGCAGGCGGCGTCGCCGGAAATCCCGGGCGCACGCTCGATGAAGACCTTCGGACGTGCGATAGTGCCGGCCTTGGCGAGGCGATCTGTAACGACGGCAATCTGCAAACGCCGCCAGCCGATGAATTCCTTCGCCTGTCCCTCCGCCCCGAAGAGCCGACCGAGGATTGCGGTGGACAATTCGCTGTTCTTTGCCGGATCGACGCGGAAATCGAGGAAAATGACGGCAATACCGGCTGCCGCAGCCTTTTCGATGAGTCCCGATTCCTCGGCCGCTTCCTGCGCCTCGAGGTTCAGCGTCAGCACGTCAGGCTTCAGCGCAATCGCCGCTTCGAGGCTGAAGTCCCCGCTCGGGACATAGCCGAAGCGCGGCAGCTTCTCGATCTCCGGAAAGCGCTCGAGATAGCCGGCATAGGAATCCGGGTCCTTTTTGATCAGATCGTCGCGCCAGCCGACGATCTGATCAAAGACATGTTCACCTTTAAGCGCCGCGGCGATGTGAATCTGTCGCGCCTCGCCGAGCAATATCCGCTTTGCCGGAATGTCGATCTCGACCTTGCGGCCGGCGACATCGGTTATTTCTGCAGCACCAACTGGCGCCGCGATGATGAGCGCAGCAAAGATCGCCAGGAGAACTTTCTTTAATGCCGGCATCTGCAAACCTCGACGGAAGAACGACCGGAGAGCCCTGCCCTCCGGTTCCATTGCTTACTGGCTGACGTTCAGCGAGACGAAGTAGCCGCTCTCGTAAGGCAGCGGCAGGAAACGCTCGTGCAGTTCCTTGAACGTCACCTCCGGATCGAGATCCTTGAACAGGTCGGGATGCAGCCATTTTGCGATCTGCTGGATGGCCACGAACTGATAAGGATTGTTGTAGAACTGGTGCCAGATGGCGTGGACATTACCCTCCTTGACCGCTTTGACACCGGTGAACGCCGGACGCTTTGTCAGGTTTTCGAGCTTGCGCAGGGCTTCCTTCTCATCCGCGCCATAGCCGACGCCAACCCAGTTGCCACCCGGCACATAGCCTTCCCAGTTGCCGCCGGTGATGATCACCTGGTCCGGGTTCGCGGCAATGATCTGTTCTGGATTGACCGTGCCGAAGGTGCCCGGGATGATATCCTTCGCCATGTTTCTGCCGCCGGCAAACTCGACCATCTTGCCGAAGTTCTCGTCACCGAAAGACATGCAGCAATCGTCGGAATAGCCGCCGGCGCGCTCCATGAAGACGAGCGGCCTCTCCGGATTGGCCTTCGACAGGACATCCGTCACCTTGGCGATCTGCTCGGCGCGGAACCTGATGAATTCCTCGGCCTTTTCCTCCTTGCCGAACAGCTTGCCGATCAGGCGCATGCTGGGCTCGGTGTTTTCCATCGGCTTTTCGCGGAAATCCACATAGACGAGCGGGATGCCGACCTTTTCGAGTTTCTCAATGTGGCCCGCCTCTTCCGTCGCCGTCTTGGCGTCGATATTCATCAGCATCACGTCGGGCTTCAGGGCGACCGCCTGCTCGATGTCGAAGGTCCCATCCTTCATGCCGCCGAAGGTGGGCAGTTTGGCGATCTGCGGATACTTGGCGAGAAAGGCGGCGTAGCTCTCGGGATCGGCCTTCGTGAAATCGTCACGCCAGCCGACGACGCGTTTGAAAGGCTCCTCCTTGTCGAGGGCGCCAACAAAGTAGATCTGGCGTCCCTCTCCGAGAATCACGTGCTCAATCGGCACATTGACTTCGACCTCACGACCGGTGACGTCGGTCACCTTGACCGTTTCAGCGAGTGCCGGGCTCGAAAAAAGCACGCAAAGACCCGCGGCAGCCGCAGCCGCCCTGTTGAAAACTTTCATTGTTTGTCGCTCCGCTGAAATTTTGACGCGATCTAATATTTCATGACTTTATCAGTCAACAATTATCTTTTAGAACGCTTCCAAACGTGAAGGAGCAGTGACAGACATGAGCGACGTGGCAGAGCGGCGAAATTACGATCTTCGCGACGAGATCAAGGCCTATTGGTCGGAGCGCGCCGCCACATTCGATCTTTCTCCGGGGCATGAAATCTTCTCCGAGGAGGAGCGCGCCGCCTGGCACCGTCTTTTCCTGCGGCACCTCGGGCACGGCGGCGGACGCCCGGCACTGGACCTGGCGAGCGGAACCGGGGTGATCTCTCATCTGCTGGACGACCTCGGGTTCAAGGTGACAGGCCTCGACTGGGCCGAGCCTATGCTCGAGCGCGCCCGCCGCAAGGCGAAGGACCGAAAACGTTCGATTTCCTTCCGCATCGGCGACGCGGAGAACACGATGGAGCCGGATGACCGGTATGACGTCATCGTCAACCGGCATCTCGTCTGGACGCTGGTCGATCCGGCCTCGGCCTTCGCGGAATGGCTGCGCGTATTGAAACCCGGCGGCCGGGTGCTGATCGTCGACGGCGATTTCGTCAACACGAATGCGCTCGAGCGATTCTTCGGAAAGCTGAGCGCCTGGGGCCAGCGCGCGAGGATATTCGGGCCAGACACGCCGATGCACTCGCGGGAGATGATGGAAGCGCACCGCAGCATTCTTTCGCGCGTCCATTTTGCCAATGGCGCACGCGCCGAGGCAGTCGTCGATCTCCTGCGCAGGGCCGGCTTCACGGATATCGAGGTCGACACCGATCTCGGCGAGATACACCGTATGCAGGCGAAGAACTGGAACTTTTTCAAAGGGCTCGCGCGCAAGAGCCAGCACCGCTATGCGATCCGTGCGAGCAAGCCTTTGCCCGCAGTGTAAGACAGGAGCCGTAAAGGCTGCCTCGCGTGCAGCATTGCGCAGTATGACACGCGCAATGCACGATGCCGCCCATATCATTTGCGATGTGGGCCACAAAGCTGCCGCTCAATGGTCAGCAAATTGCCCCGCCACCGCCCAATCGAGCCCTCTTGCGCCCTGCATGGTCCCGCTCGCTTCCCGTTCGAATTCGATTCGGGAGCGATAAGCAGGCGGTTTTGCTGCCGATCACGTCATGCAGGTTAGAGAGGAATGAACATGCTCACTCGTCGCACATCCGTTGCATCGTTGACCGCTGCAGCCTTCAGTTTGATGGTCTTCAGTCCCGCAGTTGCACTGGAACTCGCCCAAGCGCAGCAGGCCGAGCCCGTGCAAGGCCAGACCGGCGCCACAAGCGCGCCTATCAGCGACCAGAAGCTCGAGGCCTTCGCCGTCGCCTATCTCCAGGTCGACAAAGTCAGGCAGGCATATTCGACAAAGATTGGTTCTGAGACGGACGCGTCGACAAAGGAGAAGCTGCAGACCGAGGCCAATCAGGAGATGGTCAAGGCAGTCGAAGCCTCGCCGATTTCCGTCGAGGAATATACGAGCATCCTGACCGCCGCGCAGAACGATCCGGCACTCGCCAAAAAGGTGCAGGAGAAACTTCAAAGTTCCCAGCCGGCGCAGCAATAAGCCGTTTCGGCCCTTACGGGCGGTGTTCGCGCCGGCGGACCTGCCCGCTTGGCTTATCCGGCGAAAAGCCAGAACAATGACGCACCAACCACAATAAAGAGCGCAATAATCGCAAGCAGCCGGGCCATTCCGGAATTGGTATTGCCGCCCAGGGTCCTGTTCCAGGCCTCGCCACCAGCGCCGTCGTCGTAGCGGACGGCGTGATCGCCCACCGCCTCCCAATCTTCACTCCGTGCATCGATCGGATGGTGGTGCCCGATCCTTTCGTCACTGCCATGGTCCTGCGCGGAGGGCGGCATCTCCGGTGCCCTCGCGCGGTCTCCGCCATTTGACTGTGTTTGTTGCATCTCGCTCTCCGGAAACACTTCGTGGAACTCGCTGCCCCGAATGAGCAGCAAAGCCGGGAACGGAAGATCAGTCGTCCGCACGATCGGCACGTTCAGGATGCCGGCGCGGGCACCGGCATCCTGCAATGACCTCTACTGACTTCCGGCGCCGCTTTTAGGGGCTTTGCGCCGGGGCGACGGCGACCGTTTAGACGGCCTAGCGCCGCCATTCCCGAGATTCGGCGCCGAACCGCTTTGCCCCAGCATTTCGCGGAAGGCCTGCTCCCAATGCCGCATATGCTGGCCCTCGGGGCAGCCTTCCTGCTCCCAAATGGCGTAGGCTCGGCGCCTGATCAGCTCTTCCTCGTGATTTTCCATATGGTCACCTCTCCGTTGGACTGCACTACTGGTTTAACTGTAACGACAGGCGCCGCTTGTTTGTTCCGTCGGCTCAACTGGCTTCCGGCTCAGACCTGCTGGTCGAGCTCCGGGTAGCGACGAAAGATGCAGGATTCGTTGAACGCAAGACGGCGATCCGACGCCAGATAGCGGTGGATTCGCGGTCGGGCCGCAACGGAGTCATGCAGGGCGACCAAGGCTGGTACGCGCGGCTCATGCACCCGCATGGCGTTCGGGAATGCATAGCGAAGTCCCTCGACGAGGTGAAACAACGAGAGATCGACATAGCTCAGCTCCTTCCCGACAGCATGCTCCCGCCCCGCGGGGTTCCGGTTGAGAATGCGTTCGAAATAGCCGAGGAACTTCGGCAGCCGATTGTTGAGAAACTCCGCCGACCGCCGCAGCGATTCCGGCTTCTGCTGCTCATAATAGAGTGACACGCTGATCGGGTGACGCGTATCGTGAATTTCGGCAAGCAGGTCGGTGATCGTCAACTGCAGACCATTGGCGACGTGACGCAGCCCTTCGTCCTGCGGTGCGAGACCGAGCCGCGGTCCGAGATAAAACAGGATATTGGCAACCTGCGAGATCAAGAGATCGCGATCCACCAGAAAGGGCGGCGCGAAAGGGATGGAAGCGGCACCCGGATCCTTCATCAGTGCCAGCATCTCCTGTAAGCCGCCCGGCAGGCGGGCAACATCGACATAGTCGGTGCCCGCCGCCTCGAATGCGAGGCGCACGAATTCGCCTCTCCCGGGTATCCCGCCCCAATAGTAAAGCTTGTAGGGCATGAAAGGCTTCCCCCTTCGCCAATATTCGGCAAGCTCCGCCTCACCTGGGCGCCCGACCGAAATCTCTTCGCAGTTCGTTCTTCGCCCTTTCGAGAATATGACGCCGGTCGCCGTTCAGCCCCGCACCCGCCCTGTTGATGTAGAACGTCAACATGGAGATGGCCGAGCGGAAGGGGCTTGCTTTGCGGCGATCGCTCGCCTCCGCCGACCGCTTCAAAGAATGCGCGATTTCTTTGGGATCGTCGAGTGTGAAGACCCCCGGCTCGAGGTCCATCGCGTCGCTCTGAACTTCTTGGACCAATGGGCTTTGGTCTCTGGCTTCTTACCCATGGCCGTTCACCCGCGTCGGCTGTCGTCAGCGCAACCACACCGGTACCTCGGAAGCGCCCCGAATGTCTGATGCCCGATGCTTCCAACCAAGCTCTTCCCAAGCGAAATGCTGTGCGGCAGTCTGCGCCTTCTCCTTGGTCGAATAGACTTCCGGCAAGAGATATTCCCTGTCACCATAGGTCAGTAGCGCCCGGCCGCTTCGAACATCGAAATGAAGCTGCAGGCACTCTTGCGTTTGCATGGAAGCCTCCCTGATCGATCTTGGAACTGGCGGGAATTATGCGCGGTTTTCTCACTCTTTAGAACGGTCCACATACCTATTTTTGAGTAGAAACATTTACCCTCGTGGAAACGGCGACCGGGCAAGGAAGTTCCGGAAGGCAGGATGTTCTTCGGGCTGTCGCCAAGCGAGGGGTGGCGCTGTCAGCCCGGATATTTGCACCGGTCAGTACCAGTCCCGGGCGCGACCTCGGACCCGTCACATTCGGCCGGCCGGCCCTCGCGGCTTTGCTCCCAGCCGAAGACGCTTCGCCCGCCGAAACGTGGCGAGTCCCTGAACTCTCCGGCGACGATTTCCTTGAGGTCCGGCCCGGTGGCGTAGCGCTCCAGCCGGCGCGACTGGTCGTCGAGCCGCTTCAGAGCCGCAAGCTCCTCATCCCGCCCGAGCCGGCCCTTCCTTACCGCCGACTTCATGACATTGATGGTTTCGTCATAGACCTTGAGCGGCACCGGAAAGGGGTGGCGGTCCTTGCCCCCATGGGCAAGCGAAAATCGGGCGGGATCGGAAAACCGGAAGGGGGCGCCATGGACCACCTCGGCGACCAAGGCGAGCGCCTTGACGGTGCGCGCCCCGACGCCCGGCACCATCAGCAGTTCCTCGAAGTCCTTTGGCCCTCGATCGGCGGCAGCCGCAAGATTGCCGTGCAGGCGCCGGAGATTGACGTCGCTCTCGCGCACATCGTGATGGGCCGGCATGATCAGATGCGGCAAGGTCGGCTGGCTCTGCGCGATCGGCACAGCCCCGCGCGTCTCGATTCTCGCAACTTCGCGGATCAGCCCGTCGGGGCCGAGCGAACTGAGGAGCGCGAGTTGGCCCTGGCGCGAAGCGGCGGCGCGCCGGTCCGCAAGATTGACGATCTCGCCCTGCCCCCTCCCTTCGATTGCTGCATGGGGAGAATCCACGAAGCTCTCCAGTCCTTCCGAGAGCCAGTGATAACGGCGTGCCTGCCGCCGGTCCCCATTCATGCCTTGCTGGACGACGACCCACTTGGCGTCGTCGGTAACGATGAAACCGTGCAGGTAAAGATCGAACCCATCCTGCACGGCGGCACTGTCGACTTTGGCGACAAGCCGGCTTGCATCGGCAAGCAGGAGGCCATCGAAGCCGACACGATCTCCGATTGCCGAGAGTTCGGCCGGCGTCTTGCGGGAATGCTGACCACGGCCGCCGCAAACATGGATGCCGAGTTCGCCGGCACGCGGCGTCAATCCACGTTTCATCGCGCCGATCACGCTGGTGGTAATGCCGGACGAGTGCCAATCCATGCCCATGACGGCGCCGAAAGACTGAAACCAGAAGGGCTGGGCAAGCCGCCTCAGAAACTCGTCGCGGCCATAGTGGTGTACGATCGCCTCGGCAATAAGCACGCCAAGACGTGTCATGCGGTCGCCGAGCCATTTCGGCACGCGCCCACCATGCAGCGGCAGATCCGCATTGCCTGATCTTTGCGCCATCGCACCACGATCCTTTCTACCTTGCCATCCCTGCCCGTCAGGCAAGCATCGCCACCGACGCACACATTACTTGCTTCGGATGTTCTCGGAAAGTTCTCAAGGACCGCGCAGCGCTACAAGATTGGCGAGAAGCGCCGATGCGCCTACATAAGGGCGGCACAGTTGGAAGGAACATTCATTGGTATGGGACGACACATTCTTTTCGCGGAACGCCGTCGAAGTCGCGTCTGATCTGATCGGCGCGGAACTTACAGTGTCTGGCGCCGGCGGCATTATCGTCGAAACCGAGGCCTACCTGCGGGACGACGCGGCGTCGCACAGCTTCGGCGGCACGACCGAGCGTAATCGCGCCATGTTCGGTCCCTCCGCGCACGCCTATGTTTATCTGTCCTACGGCCTTCACTGGTGCTTGAACTTCGTTTGCCTGCCCGGCAGCGCGGTGCTGATCCGGGCGATCGAACCGAAATGGGGGCTGGAGGCGATGCGTGAGAGACGCGGTGTTTCCCGGGACCGGCTTCTGTGCTCGGGACCGGGCCGTGTCGGCCAAGCCCTGGCGATCACCCGGGAACAGAACGGCCTGCCGCTCCGGCAGGAGCCTTTTCGCCTGCGTGTTCCCGAATCAAGGCCGGAAATCTCCGCCGGCCTTCGCATTGGCATTTCGAAAGCCGTCGAGCAGCCCTGGCGTTTCGGCCTGGCGAACTCCACGTTCCTCAGCCGGAAGTTCTAACCAACTGAAGCGCCGAACCGGGCCTCTGAACGCCGCGTCCATCAACGCTCGCAGGTACCGACGAGCGTGGCCTCGGCGATCCTATGCTTGCTAGCCCGTTTCCAGGCCTCGGCGGCGCCGACTTCCTCTGGTATCGAGAGGTTGCCGACGTCGAGAGCCGCCAGCCTGAACTTATAATGGTGAGTGCCGGTTCCGGGCGGTGGCTGTGGCCCGTCGTAGCGCGCATTGCCGAAATCGTTCTTGATGAACTTGATACCGTGTTCAGGGCCGGTATCGACAGACTGCTGAAGTTCGGTCCAATTGCCCGGGATGTTGATGATCGCGCAATGGCGGAAAAGGCCGCTCACGGCGTCCGGGTCCTCAATGACGAGGGCGAAGCTCTGCGTGCCCGCCGGCGTGCCCGTCCACTTCAGAGGCGGGAACAGGTTCTCTCCGAAACGGGTATGCTTGCTGGGAATTGGCTGGCCGTCAGCGAATGCGGGGCTGATCAAACTGAAGGTCATCGCCTGCCTCCTTTCATATGTCCGCATCGAGATGGGCGAACGGTCGTGGCGATCCCCCAAGCCGTTTGGTGCGGGAGCGTTGATCTCGCTCAAGGATCGCCTACAGCGCATCAGATAGGCTTGACTGGCCGATGCTCAAGAGCGCCGGCACTAAACGTGGTCAGGCTCGCTCGAACACACGATATTCCGCGAAAGGCGATCATCGACCGGTAAGCACCAACGACTGCATTCCGAGGAGTCCAGCAGCTATGCATGATGCGGCGTCGACGACAGCGTCCCAGCCATCGGACTCGACCGAAACTGAGAATACATCCGCCACAACCAATAGGACGGTCGCGCCCGAGCTCGCCTGGCACGCCGTCGCGCCGGAAGCCGTCCTCGACGTGCTTCGCACGGATGCGAGCGGTCTCTCCGCGGAGGAAGCAGGCCACCGGTTGGAAACCTGCGGCCCCAATCGCCTGCCGGCTGGCCCGCCCCGGGGCGTCCTGAGGCGCTTCCTGCTGCAATTCCACGACCTGCTCATCTACGTTCTGCTGACCGCCGGCCTGATTGCTGCCGCCATCGGCCACGGGCCGGACTCCCTGGTCATCTTCGCCGTTGTACTTATCAACGCCGTCATAGGCTTCGTTCAGGAAGGTCGCGCGGAGAGGGCGCTGGATGCGATCCGGGCCATGATCGATCCACAGTCTTCCGTCGTCCGCGACGGCCATCGCGCCACCATCAGGGCAGACGAAGTGGTGCCGGGCGATATCGTTCTGCTCGAAGCCGGCGACCGTGTGCCCGCCGACCTCAGGCTCATAAAGGCGCGCAATCTGCGCATCGATGAGGCCGTTCTCACCGGCGAGTCCGTGCCCGTCGACAAGTCGATCAGGCCTGTCGCCGGCGACGTGACGCTCGGCGACCGGTTTTCCATGGCCTTCTCGGGCACCTTTGTTGCCGCCGGACAGGGGGCGGGTGTTGCCGTCGCGACGGGTGCGCAGACCGAACTCGGGCGGATCAGTTCCTTGATTGGCGCGGTGGAACGTATCGCCACCCCGCTTGTCCGACAGATGGGCCAATTCGCCAGGCAGATCACGATCACCGTCCTCGGCCTTTCCACCCTCGTCTTCGCCTATGCCGTACTCATCCGCTCCTACCGGCTGGAAGACGCCTTCATGACGGTGGTCGGCCTGGCCGTCGCAGCAATTCCCGAAGGTCTCCCCGCGGTCATGACCATCACCCTGGCCGTCGGGGTCCAGCGCATGGCGCGCCGAAACGCCATCATTCGCCGCCTGCCCGCCGTCGAAACGCTGGGTTCCGTCTCCGTGATATGCTCCGACAAGACCGGCACGCTCACACGCAACGAAATGACTGTGAGCGCCATTCGCACGGCCGACCGCGAGATCGAGGTGGACGGAGCCGGTTACCGGCCGGAAGGCAGCTTCCGGATCGGCGGGCGCAGGGCGCTGGACCCGGCCGCCGATCCGGTTCTTGAAGAACTGTCGCTCGCCGCACTTCTCTGCAACGACGCGCATCTCGAGGAACGCGGCGAGGAGTGGACGGTCAACGGCGACCCGATGGAAGGGGCGCTCGTCACATTGGCGATAAAGGCCGGGCACGACGCCGCGGCGGCGCGGACCGGCTTTGTCCGCCTCGACGAGATCCCCTTCGATTCCCGCCATCGGTACATGGCAACGCTCAATGCCCGCAATGGTCGCCCGCCCGTGGTCTACGCGAAGGGCGCGCCTGAGCGCATCCTCGCCATGTGCAGCCGCGTCGCAAGCTTCGACGGCGAGCAATCGCTGGATACCGCCGACTGGCACGACAGGATACAGGCGATGGGCGACGCCGGTCAGCGGGTGATCGCATTGGCGCACCGTCCGATGCGGCATGGCACCCGCGAAATCGCGCCAGCGGATGTGGAGCACGATCTCATTTTGCTCGGTCTCGTCGGGCTCATCGACCCGCCGCGTCCCGAGGCCATCGCTGCTGTCGCCGAATGCCGGGCCGCGGGCATCCGGGTGAAGATGATTACCGGAGATCATGCCGCAACGGCACGCGCGGTCGCCCTGCAACTCGGGCTCGCGGACGCACCAAAGTGCGTCACCGGGCAGGATCTGGACAATGCGGGAGAGGCCGGAATCCGCAGACACGCCAGGGAGGCGACGGTCTTCGCCCGCACCAGTCCGGAGCAGAAGCTGCGCCTGGTGGAGGCGCTGCAGGCGGATGGGTCGACCGTCGCCATGACCGGCGATGGGGTGAACGACGCCCCAGCCTTGAAGCGCGCGGATGTCGGGGTCGCCATGGGCTGCAAGGGGACGGAAGCCGCCAAGGAGGCGAGCGACATGGTGCTCGCCGACGACAATTTCGCCTCGATCGTCTCGGCCGTGCGCGAGGGGCGCACGGTCTACGACAATCTCACCAAGGTGATCGCCTGGACCTTGCCGACAAATGGCGGCGAGGCCTTCACCATTGTGCTGGCGATCCTGTTCGGGCTGGCCCTGCCCGTCACCCCCGTGCAAATCCTCTGGATCAATATGGTAACGGCCGTCGCCCTCGGCCTGACCCTGGCCTTCGAACCGACGGAACCCGGCGCCATGCAACGGCCGGCCCGCCCCCCAGGAGAGAGAATCCTCTCCAGGCGACTACTATGGCGAATCCTGTTCGTCTCGGTGCTGATGGTCGCCGGCACCTTCGGCATTTACGCCTGGGCCGTCTCGCGCGGGCTATCGGTCGAAACCGCGCGCACCATGGCCGTGAACACGCTGGTCGTCATGGAAATCTTCTACCTGTTCAGTGTCCGCTATGTGCACGGTACGTCCCTGACATGGCAGGGCGTCCTCGGCACCCGTGCGGTCCTGATCGGCGTCGCGACTGTCGTTGCAGCACAATTCGCCTTCACCTACCTGCCACCGATGCACTTGATCTTCGGCAGCCGGGCCGTCTCATTCACCGATGGAATGATGATCGTAGCCATCGGCGTCGCCCTGCTCTTTGTTGTGGAGGCCGAGAAGCGGATCGTCGCATCGTTCAACCGCGTTACCGGCGGCAGGCGATCGGAGGAGAGGCCTTGAATGCAAAGCGAAGGAATTCACGCCGATGCATTCATTCGCGAAGCTGATGAATTGATCAAAAACCGTGCATGGATCGCAGCGCCCGAATGTGCCAATGGCTGGGTTTCACGAGGATCTCGTTATGGCCGTCGATACCGCTTCCGTTTCCGCCGCGCCCGGCACCGCTCGCGCCGGCGTGCTGATCATGTTTCTCGGCATGCTGATGTTTTCGCTGAACGACGTCATGGGCAAATGGCTGGTGGCAACCTATTCGGTCGGACAGGTGGTGCTGATCCGCAGCATCGCCGCGGGTCTCGTGCTCTTTCCGTTCCTCTGGACCCGCGGACCGAAAAGGCTTGTCGCGGTTGAAAGGCCGGGCCTCCAGCTTGCCCGCGTGTTCGCCTCGACAGCGGAGGTCTTCGCCTTTTATTTCGCCGTCATCTCCCTGCCGCTCGCCGATGTCATGACCTATTGGCTGGCCGCGCCGATTTACGTGGCAGCCGTTTCGCCGCTGGTGCTGAAGGAGCCCGTCGGCTGGCGGCGGTGGACAGCAATCGCCATCGGCTTCGTCGGCGTCATCATTGCGCTCGAGCCCTCCTCGCAAGCCCTGACGTTGCCGGCGCTGGTCTCCATCTTCGGCAGCATGTGCTTCGCCTTCATGATGGTTTCCGGACGCTCGCTACGCGGAACGCCGGACACGACCCTCGCGTTCTGGCAGGTCGTTGGCGCGGCGATTGCCGGCCTCCTCTGGGCGCCCTTCGATTGGACGCCGCTGAACCCACTCGACACCGCTTTGCTCGGCCTCCTCGGCGTCGTCGCCATGCTCGCCCATGTTCTCGTCAACCGGGCCTTGAAGCTCGCCGATGCAGCGACCGTCGCGCCGCTGCAATATACACTGCTCTTCTGGGCGATCGTCTTCGGCTGGCTGGTCTTCGGCGACAGCCCACGCCTGTCGATGGTGCTGGGCGCCGGCCTTATCGTCGCCTCCGGCCTGTTCATCTTCTTCCGGGAGCAGCAACTGAAGCGGCAGGGAAAATTGAAGGATTAGGTAGAGGGCGACGCGCCTTTCCGCCCACTGTATTGCCTTCCACACTTCTTCTCGCCGCGACCTTTGCACGCCTGAACCGCGGCGCTATCGGCTCGATCAGTCCGCGACCACCATCTGCTTCTGTGTGCCGAGCCCCTCGATGCCAAGCTCGATGACGTCGCCGGGCTTGAGATATTGCGGCGGCTTGAACCCCAGGCCCACGCCGGGCGGCGTGCCGGTAGAGATGATGTCGCCCGGATGCAGGGTCATGAACTGCGACAGATAGCTGACGAGGTACGAGACGCCATAGACCATGGTCTCGGTCGTGCCGTTCTGCTTCGTCACACCATTGACGGTGAGCCACATCTTCAGGTTCTGCGGATTGGCAATTTCGTCACGGGTGACGAGCCACGGACCGATGGGGCCGAAGGAGTCGCAGGATTTGCCCTTCGTCCACTGGCCCGATCGCCTCGCCTGGAAATCGCGCTCCGAGACATCGTTTACGACACAGTAGCCGGCGACGTGATCGAGCGCTTCGGCCTGGTCAACATATTTTGCCTTCTTGCCGATGACGACGCCGAGTTCGACTTCCCAATCGGTGGCGACCGAGCCGCGCGGAATGATGACATTGTCGTTCGGCCCCGTGATCGCCGAGGTCGCCTTCATGAAGATGACGGGCTCGGGCGGAACCTCCAGGCCGGACTCGGCAGCATGGTCGGCATAGTTGAGTCCGATGCAGATGAACTTGCCGGTGCCGGCGACGCAGGCGCCGAGGCGCTGCGCACTATCGACCGCCGGCAGGCTCTCGATCTCGAGTCCGTCCGCCCATGCGAGATCGGCGATGGCCGGACCTGAAATATCGGCGATTACGCCGGAGAGATCGCGGATTCGGCCGGCGCCATCCAATACGCCCGGCTTCTCCGCCCCTTCAGGTCCATAGCGCAAAAACCTCATCCAGCTTCTCCCCGGCAATCGTGACGAATGACTGTGTCTGACAAATCAAACAGTGCCGTGGATGTAAAGCGGTTTTGCACAGTCGCAGTACGCTTTCGGGATCTCGGCCGCGCCGAAATCGACGTCGATCGAAGCGTACGGCAGCACGCGACAACCCGCCGATTTCGCGATCGAAGGCCCCGCGCTTTGCAGAACGGAGCCTTGCGCTATCTTCTGCCGGAAAAGGCAAAGATGTCGACCGGGTGGTCGAGTCCGCGCAACGCATGGGAGCCGAGACTTTCCAACTGTGCGGCGCATCCCGCCCTTTCGACGAAGGCGCGTGAAAGAAGAACCGGACGCTTGAGTTCCTTGGTCAGGCTCTCGAGGCGCGAGGCGACGTTGACTGCGGGTCCTATGACGGTGAAGTCGAGGCGCTTGCGCGAGCCGATATTGCCATACATCACGTCCCCCACATGGACGCCGATGCCGTAACCGAGCGGCTCACGACCTTTGCGCAGGTTCTCCTCGTTGAGCTCGGCAAGAGCTGCCTGCGCCTCCGCGATGGCGCCGAGCAGGTTGCTGCAGGCGCACGGGTCACTGAGCGGGAAGATTGCCAGGAGCCCGTCGCCCATGAATTTCAGAATCTCGCCGCCATGGCGCTCGATCGGCTCCGACATGGCGTCGAAATAACCGTTCAACAGGTCGATCACGTCGTCGCGCGGCCAGAGATCCGACAACCTGGTGAAATCGCGCAGGTCGCAGATCAGAATGGCGGCGCCAACCGTCACGCCAGTGCCGCGCGTCGTCGCTCCCGCCAGGATCTGTTCGCTCGCATGCGGGCCGACATAGGTTTCGAGAAGTGTACGTGCGAGACGGTTCTTCAGCCTGATCTCGCTGACGAGCGACAAGGCCGGCAACACGTCCTTGAAGAGTTCTATGTCGCCCGGGCGAAAGCCGCCTTGCCGGTCGCTGGCGAAGGTGATGACGTGCTGTTTGCCGAGCGTGTGCTCCAGCGGCCAGGCGATGTACTCGGTGATGCCCTCAGCCCGCAGATCGTCGTAAAGCGCGTATTCCGCTCCATCGCGGGAGGAACCTTCGAGAGAGTGCCGCACCTCGGACGCTCCGTTGTTGATCTCGTAAAGTGGGCTGTTCAGGTATTGCGAACTGTCCTCGGTCCCGTAATTGTAGAGGTCGATTTCGGCTTCGGACAATCCCTTCCGCCACAGGATCCGCGCGCCTATCCATTGCGGATGATGAATCCGGAAATGCAGCGTCGCGCGCGCGACCGGCACACCGGCCTCCGCCAGTTTCATGCACATCTCGACAAAGATATTGTCGATGTAGCGCTCGCCGCGCGTCTCGTTCACCAGCCAATCCAGGACGTGCCGCCGCTGGACGGGCCACCTTCCTTCGCTGCCATCGGTTGAATTCAGAAGTGCATCCGATAAAGATTGCATAGCAACCTCCGCTTGCGGCATCCTTGAATCGGAGCCGATATATACAAGCATGCACGACGCCACTGCCGGGCACAATCTGCCATCGTTCAAAATGCCAGGGATCGCTGAGCGGGTTCCGGCGCGTGCAGATGAACGCCTTCCAGTTGGAGCATACGCAGCTTGGCGGACACACCGCCGGGCGCCGAGAAGCCGCCGATCTTGCCGCCGGCGGCCAGCACGCGATGGCAGGGGATGATCAGGGCTACCGGATTTCCGGCCATCGCCAGGCCGACATCGCGCGCAGTCTCGGGGCCGCCTCCGAGGGCCTTCGCCAACGCGCCATAGGTGGTGGTATGCCCCCATGGGATCTGTCGCGCCGCTGCATAGACTTTCACGAAGAATGCGTCCTGCCCTTCGAGGTCGAGATCAACTGCGGAAAAATCCGTCTCGCTCCCGTCGAAATATCGTCGGACGGCAGTGATCGTTTCCTGCACTCTGGGCGGCGACGCGTGCGGTTCGCCCTTGAAAAGGCGGCGCAACAGCAGCCGTTCGGTCATGGCCGCGGTTTTCGTCGGCAGCTGAAAGCGGGTGATGCCGCGCCCGCTCCAGGCGATGCCGCAGAATCCGCCGGCGGTTTCGAAGACGCAATAGTGGTGCGCTTCCTCATTCATCGAAAGCCTCCGCATTCATGTCACATGAAGATCGTGTCATCCGAGGCCCGAATCAACCGGCTTTGCAAAGCGGTCACACGCGAAGTGCTCGCTTCCCGATCAAAAGAGGCGACGAAACACCTGAACTGGAGCATTCATGATGTATGAAGGCAGGCGCCACTGCCGCGGCCGACTTGCCGCGAGCCTCAAGCGCTATACGATACGTGGCGCAGCACTACACTTCGCCGCTACCGCAGACCACATGCCTCTGAAGACACCGGCGCTGTAGCGACGAAGTGCCTCCCCCGCTATGACGCTGTCCGGGCAGAGGTCATCCTCGGTCGATGGCTCGCAAAGAGCTTCCTCGCGGCCGACTTGATCGCCGCCTTGACCACCTGCCTGTAGACGCCGCCAGCTTAGCCGAGGAATATCTGGCGCAGGCGAGCGAACAGGCCCGGCTGTTTCTCGACCAGCATCGTGCGGATGTGACGCGCTGCGGTCGATGCACTAACCGTCGCACCGAAATGGCAATAGCAAATAACCTTGTGCAATTGCTCGTCGCTCAATTCGAAGAACCGCTTCGCCTCGCCGTAGCTATCATTATCCAGCCCAGCCGCCCGCAGAACGGGATCTTCGAACGCTACGGAGATCGGCGTACCGTCGCCGCGCATGGTCGCGCGAACGCGTGCCGGCTGATACTCGGTCTCGTGCAGCGTCGAAAGCCGTCTCTGAGGGTTCTGCTCCAGAAGCTCTGCCCAGCGCTCCAGACGCTCGCTGCGCGACAAAGCCCGACGGGGAAAGTCCTGATTGACCTCGGCGACGATTTGCAGTTCGTCGATTGCATGGTGCTTCATTGTGACCTCCTACTCAGACGATAGTTGGTCCCCCTTTTCAGCCTCATAGGCCTACTCAGCGTGACTCCAACCGGCCGCGAAGTCCAATCACGAAAGTGCCTTTCGGCATTAAACGATCAGAAACTCGCGAGGCGGCACCAACAAAGCTGCGCGCCGGCGGGGTCGCCTCGCCGTGAGGCAATTGCAATTGAGATAACCGTCGGCAGTGAGGCCTCTCAGTCCTCGCGGAATGCGTGCCGCATTTGGTCCGTCAGCGGCTTCGTCAGGTAGGAGATGACCGTGCGGTCGGCGATCTTAATGAACACCTCCGCAGGCATGCCCGGATAAAGAGACAGTCCGGCCAGCCTGGCCAGGCTTTCAGGCTTCGGACGGATGCGCAACGGATAGTAGCTGGCGCCGCTACGCTCGTCCGTCACGAGATCCGGCGCCACGGTCACGACCTCGGCCTCGACTTCAGGCGTCGTTCGTAGATTAAAGGCGCTGAATCGGATTTCGACCGGTTGGCCGACCTGGACCTGGTCGATGTCGTTCGGTGCGATGCGCGCCTCCACTGTGAGGTCGTCCGCCTCCGGCACGACGAGCATCAGCGTCTCGCCGGGATTAATCACGCCGTTCACAGTATGAATGGCCAGTTGGTAGACCCGGCCGGAGAGCGGTGCGGTGATATCGAGCCGCCGCAATTGGTCGGTCGCGGCCGTGCGGCGCTCCTCATATTCGGCGATCTTCGCCTCGACGTCCGTCAGTTCCTTGGAAATCTCAGTGCGCCGGTCTTCGTCGAGTTGAAGTATCTGCAAGTCGATTTCGCTCGATTTTCCTCGCGCCTGTGCGCGCCCTGCGATGTGGCGACCGCGGTCGCCCTCGAGTTCCGCCCGCTGCCGCTTCAGGGTAGTCACGCGCTGCATCGGCACCAGCCCCTGGCCGTAGAGGGAATCGACGCCCGTCAGTTCCTCATCGATGAGCCTCAGTGCATCCTCGATCGCCTTCAGTTGGACGGTCAGTCCTTCGATCTCGTCGGCAAGCTGCGCCTTTCTCGAGGCAAGCTGGCTCTTCATCCCGGTGAGCGCCGAGCGGCGGCTTGCGAAGAGCCTCCTCTCGCCGTCCACGAGTTTTGCCGCCGCCGCACCGGAAATGAAACTCTCGAGATCCGCGTCGATTTCAAAGTCCGGCGCGCCGATGCGCTCGGCCTGAAGCCGCGCGCGACGCGCATAAAGCTGCGCCAGCGTGCCTTCGACGATTGCCAGGTTGGCGCGAACAGTAGTCCCGTCGAGGCGGATCAGCACCTGTCCGGCTTCGACGCGGTCGCCCTCCTTGACCTTGAGTTCGCCGACGATGCCACCCGTCAGATGCTGGACCTTCTTGACATTGTCGTCGACCACGACAACGCCACCGGCGACGATCGCGCTCGAAAGTTCCGTCGTCGCAGCCCAGCCGCCGACGCCGGCGACGAGCGCGAGCGCGAGGACGGAGACTCCGACCAGGTGCCGCCCGAGCGAGCGCTGCGCACTCATCTTTTCCTTGCGCTTGCTCATTGTGCCGCCTCCTGGCCCTCCGTCGCGACCGTGAACCGCGATGACGCCACGGGTTGTGGCCGAAGCACCTTGCTCAACACCTCGTCCTTCGGACCAAAAGCCTGCATGCGCCCCTCGTGCATCATCAAAACGAGATCGGTGCTGGCAAGGGCGCTCGGCCTGTGGGCGATGACGACGACGATGCCGCCCCGCGCGCGCACGTTCATGATCGCCTCGCTCAAGGCCTGCTCCCCTTCCGCGTCAAGGTTAGAGTTCGGCTCGTCGAGCACCACAAGGAAGGGATCGCCATAGAGGGCTCTCGCAA
Organism: Sinorhizobium alkalisoli; assembly: GCF_008932245.1. Lineage (NCBI taxonomy): Bacteria > Pseudomonadati > Pseudomonadota > Alphaproteobacteria > Hyphomicrobiales > Rhizobiaceae > Sinorhizobium > Sinorhizobium alkalisoli. The sequence goes on from NZ_CP034910.1 coordinate 1,904,964, forward strand.
GTGCGACGCGTTGACGCTGGCCGGCGGAAAGAGCTACACCGCCCTCACCGATTTCGGTGTCGTAGCCATTCGGGAGCCGAAGGATTAGGTCGTTCACGCGCGCGGCTTGGGCGGCAGCGACGATCGCTTCGGGCGGCGCATCCGCAGCGAACCGGCAGATGTTCTGCGCCACGGTTCCAGCGAAGAGCTCGACGTCCTGCGGAAGGTACCCGATGTGCCTGCCGAGCGCGTCGGTGTCCCACTGGTCGAGTGCCGCCCCGTCGAGGCGAACGGAGCCGCGATAGGCGGGCCAGACGCCGATCAGGGCCCGTGCCAGCGACGATTTTCCGGAACCGCTGGGGCCGATGACGCCAAGCGCACTGCCGGCATGCACGGTGAAACCGACGTCGGTGAAGATCAGGCGTTGTGCCGCCGGCGGACCGCTCGCCAATGCCTCCACGCTCAAGCGTTCCCGAGGAGCGGGCAGTGCCAGTGGCGCCTCCGTTTCCGGCAGTGCGCCCAGCAGGTCCTTCAGTCGCTGCCAGCTTTGGCGCGCCGAGACGAGGCCTCGCCAATTGCCGATCGCGAGTTCCACCGGAGCGAGCGCCCGGGCGGTCAGGATTGAGCCTGCGATAATGATGCCGGGCGAGGCCTCGCCCTCGATGACGAGTACTGCGCCCGCCGCCAGCACTCCGGACTGCAGCGCCATGCGAAAAACCTTCGAAAGCGCGCCATAACCGTTGCCAATATCGGAGGTGCGCCTGTTCTGGTCACGGAACTCCGAATTGCGTTCCTCCCAGAGGCTCGTCAGCCGGCCGGTCATGCCCATGACCTGGACGACTTCGGCATTGCGCTGCGAGGCCTGGGCAAAGGCGTTGCGCAGACCTGCCGCTTCGGATGCCTTCCTGGAAGGCGCCTGCGTATTACGATTGGTGAGATAGGTCAGAACTGTCAGGATGAGGCCGCCGCCGATCGCGACATAGCCGATCACCGGGTGGAACAGAAAGCAGATCGCGACATAGAAGGGCAGCCACGGCAGGTCGAACAGCGCCGCTGGCCCGGCACTCGAGAGAAAGGAGCGGACCTGTTCGAAGTCGCGGAGCGCCTGGAGGCCATCCCCTTGCATCCGAAGCTTCAGCGGCGCCTTGACGAGCGCCCGGTAGATGCGAGCGCTGAGGCTTTCGTCGAGCGCTCCGGCAATGCGCACCAGCATGCGCCCGCGGATCAGTTCGAAGACGCCCTGAAAGCCATAAAGCAGCAAGGCGAGGAGGCTCAGCGCGACCAGCGTGGGAATGCTTCGGCTCGGCAAAACCCGATCATAGACTTCGAGCATGAAGAACGAGCCGGTCAGATAGAGGATATTGACAAGCGCACTGGCGACGCCAACGCCGATGAAGGCCGTTCGGCAGTCGCCAAGGGCGGAGGCGGGATCGATGTTCCTGCCGTTCGAACCGGGCTCAGGCACTGGCTGCATTCTCCCTGTCGACGCGGTCGGTGAACGATGCGGACCTTTCCAGTCGATTCCGACAGACACGTTTCAAAGTTCTGCTGTGTTCGCTCATGCTTGGTCTCGTTGACTATGCCGGCTGCTGCCAATGGGCCTGGAGTTGTCTACCTGAAGCCAGCGGTTTATGGAAAGGCTCCCGGTTGACCACCATCCTTTGCCTTGACCGCCGAACCCGCGGCTTCCTGCCGGCCTCTGCAGCTTCTCCGTACGGAGTTGCCAAGTTGTTACCGACATGCCGAAAAGTCCGGCGGCGGACATGGTCGATTTAACTATAGCAGAAAAGCTGCATCTTCTGCTTGCACTACTGAAATCATCTACACGAGATCGGCGACCGATGAGGCAATATCTGAGGAATCTCACCGCAAAAGAGCGCAACGCAACGACAGACCGGCATCTCGCCTTCTATCTCACTTTCGTCGCTGGCGCCGCCAATGCTGGCGGCTTCATGGCCGTGCAACAATACACCTCGCACATGTCGGGCGTCGTTTCGGCGATAGCCGACAATATCGTGCTCGGCAAATCGGCGCTTGTCGTAGCCGGGCTTGTGGCACTGGCATCATTTGTCGCCGGCGCGGCTACCTCCGCGATTCTCATCAATTGGGGACGGCGCTTGGAATTGCAGGCGGAATACGCACTGCCCCTGATGGTCGAGGCGCTCCTGCTCATCGGATTTGCAACGATCGGCCCCTTTGTCGATTCGCAGGAAGACGTCATCGTCTCGGTGACCATTGCGTTGCTGTGCTTCATCATGGGCCTGCAGAATGCCATCATCACAAAGCTTTCGGGCGCCCGAATCCGAACGACCCATGTGACCGGTCTCGTCACCGACGCGGGCATCGAACTCGGCAAGCTCCTCTATTGGAATGGCGGCACGCCCGGAGGGGACCGAGCACCCGTGCGAGCCGACCGTCAAAAGCTGAGGCTGCTGACGTCGCTGATCGGCCTCTTTCTTACAGGCGGTGTTTGCGGTGCAATATTCTTCAGCGCATGCGGCATGGCCGCGGCACTATTCCTCGCCGCGCCGCTGACGGTCATCGCTGCGCTGCCGGTAGTTGAAGATCTTCGCGCCGTCTTGGGTCGATAATGCCGCCCGGCCGCAGCGCAATTCACTCGGCTACGGCATGTATGCCGAGCAAGTGGGCCGTACCAGACGCTTCTTCCTCCTGGGCGGCATCGCAACCCTCAATGTTGCCGCCTCTTGCCCACAGAGCAGCATGGCTCATCAGCCTTTCCATCTCCTTGCGGAGCCGGTGCCAGGTGAGAATGTCTTGCGCGTGCAAGGCGTTGCTACGGAGATCGTAGAACCGACCGATCTCGTCGCCGCTCTCGTTCCGGGCGGCTTCCAGCCTCGACTTCAATGCGTTCGCCTCGTCTTTCGCCTTGAAATAGCGACGCATGACTTCAATCAATGCTAGGTCGTTTCGGCTCGCATCCAAGGGCGTTCCTCCGCGTGGTTTCATGGCTGCTGGTCGAACGGAGTATCAACCTTCGGGCCAAGGAAGGATCGCCATCGCGCGAAACTTTGGCACTTTTCCGGCGGCGGCCTCGGGAAAGTCATGTTCGCAGCGCAACGCGGCTTCGCGGCGCCGAACCGCGTCACCGATTCGAGCACGAGGGAAACCTGGCCGCGGCCGCTATCGCGATCCGTCACTACTTCTGACGGTAGACAAGCACGGGAATGGTCGAATGCGTCAGCACCTTGGCGGCAACACTGCCGATGACCAGCGCGCCGAAACCGCCGCGGCCATGCGAAGACATCACGATGAGATCGGCACCGATCTCCTCTGCCTTCCCGATGACGGCACGATAGATGTCATGGGTTCGCGTCTGATCGGTCCTACAGGGAACGCCAGCCGTCTCGGCTTTGGCGCGCGTAGCGGAAAGGATCTCGGCGGCATGTACATCGGAGAGCGCCTCATATTGCTCTCGCGTTTTGGCCAGTTGCTCCGCGTCGATCGAGACGAGGTGAAACGGCTCGATCACCGTGAACACCGTGATCTTGGCGCCGATCTCCTTGGCGAATGCAATGCCGGCGTCCACGGCAAGCGTGGCGAGCGGCGATCCGTCGGTGGGGATAAGGATGTTGCGAAACATGAAAGCCTCCGTTGAACCCCACTTCAGGCTATTCGCACCAGTCTCAACGGCATTGACGCAGATCAACAGAGCGCCAACCACAAGAAAAAGGGCCCGGAGATTTCGCCGGGCCCTGTATCTACCTGCAATGGCGGCAGTGCTCAGACCCCTGCGTGGAGTCGCTCGTGAGCGCCCTGCTTCACATTTTCCGCCTCCAGATCGGCATGCGCTTGCGCGTGTCGCCGGTTGTAGCGGATCGACGACCAGAGCGAGAGGCCGATAAGTCCGGCCCCGCCGAGGCCGGTAATGACCTCCGGAATGTGCACCAAAGTCTGGCAATACATCACCACCGAGAGGATGAGGATCGCGTAGAATGCCCCATGTTCCAGATAGCGGTATGCGCTCAATGTTCCCTTGTCCACCAGCATGATCGTCATGGAGCGGACATACATCGCACCGATGCCGAGTCCAATGGCGATGATGAAGAGGTTCTGCGTCAAGGCGAAGGCGCCGATCACGCCGTCGAAGGAGAAGCTGGCATCAAGCACCTCCAGATAGAGGAAGGCGCCGAATCCGCCCTTGGCCGCAGCGCTCATGGTCTGCTGCGACGCGTCGAGCAGACCGCCGACGACCTCCACCAGGAGGAATGTCAACAGACCGTAGACCCCGGCATGTACGAAGACATTCGCCTCTTCACCCTCGAGCAGGGCTGAAAAGCCGAGGATCAAGCTGAGCACGAAGGCGATCTCGATCCCTTTCACCGTCGCAAATCGCGCCATCTTCCGCTCGATCCACGCTATCCAGTGCACATCCTTCTCCTGATTGAAGAAGTAGCTGAGCCCAACCATCATGAGGAACGTGCCGCCAAAAGCCGCGATCGGCAGATGCGCCTCGTGCATGATGCGGGCATATTCCTCGGGCCGCACTGAGGCGAGAATGATCGCCTCGACCGGGCCGATATTCGCCGCGATGACGACGATCAACAGCGGGAAGACGATGCGCATGCCGAAAACGGCGATAATGATGCCCCAAGTCAGGAACCGGTGCTGCCATTCCGGCCTCATGTCCTTGAGCTTGTTGGCGTTGACGATTGCGTTGTCGAAAGACAAGGAGATTTCGAGAACGGCGAGCACGGAGCAAATGAAGAAGACTGTTGCCGTGCCGCTGATGGTACCGGTCGATTGCCACCCGACCCAGGCGCCGAGGAGAAGACCGATGGCCGTGAAGATGAAGGCCCACCGGAAATAGTCGAGCGCACCCTTGTTCGAATGAGCGTCAATCATGGCGAACCTCCCCTGCATATGCAGTTGCGTAGGCAAAAGGGAGATTAGTTGCGGGAAAAAAACGCATAGCCGAAAGGGCACATGCGTCGAGCATGGGATTGATTTTCATGGTAGCTATTCCGCCGGCCTGATTTGCTGGCGGTACCGACATCACGAGAGCGCCGTAAACTCTCGCCAGAGGGGCCCGGCACCAATGTTCATCCCGCGATCTGATGCCTGAGAGCGGGAGCGACCCTTTAATTAGCAAGGCTTTGCGCCGCGTCAAGAGGATGCGGACGCCACTTACCGACAAACATGCAGGCCTGCACGGCCCGCGGGAACCAAAACGGGGCCGATAGGTTTGGCTTTCGATAGTAGATGCTGTGAGGAAGCGTCATGCACTGTTTCTGGTGGGATAAAACCGTCGAGTTGGAACTTGGAGAATCGGGCGGACACCGCTCCGTGAAAAGCACGCGGGAAGCCGTGGAACTTCTGCTGCTGCGTTGGCCTCAGAAGGATGGACGCGCCTTTGCGGCTGCGAAGCGGACGTGCATTCAGGCGCTGGATGGCAAGGTGAGGACGGAGAAGGCCCGAAAGGCGTTCATCAAGGCCGCCGAAGAGGCGCATATCTCCATCAGCAGCCATTGACGGTGGTCCGGCCCAAGACGCAAAGCGGCTCCGCCCGGTGGGCGGAGCCTATCCTGTACCAGTAAAGCCGGAGCGCGCCTGCGCGTTCCGGCCATCAAACCTCTCTGGCTACGATTTGTTCCGGTGGCCACATGCAAATCCTCGTGGAGGACAAGCCCCCAGTCGGGGCTTTAGCGCCTGCCCAGCATGCGGCACGGTCAGGCCGGACGAAGGAATCATTAACCATCTTGCCGATAGACGTGACATTCAGGCGAATGCGGAGTGATTCGATGGCAAGAAACTTGGACGAACGGATGATGGGGCGCAAAGGCGGAGAAATCCTCGCATTTCCCTTGGCGGCTCGGGCGGGCGACGTCAATCGCTGTTCGCGGGAACTCGACCGTGTCCATGGCGATGCCGCCGTCCACTACTGGAGAACGGAGTGCCGCAAGCTCGCCGAGAGGCTTTCGGCACTTGGATTGAGAGATGAAGAGATCCGCCGCGAGATTATAGGCTTCCAGGTGGAAGTGCAGGCCGCGATGGCGCGGCGCTACCAGCAGCCGGCCGTCGGACGCAATCGTTCCGACAGCGGCGCCTGACCGACCAATGCACCGGCGTCAACGCTCCTGCGCCGCCTCCGGATCGAGCTTGGCACGCAGCGCTGCATCGCGGAGAATGGATGTTATCTCCGCGGTCATCGCGTTCTGCCTGGCAAAGGCCTCGGACGGGACCACCCCCGGATCCTCCTCGTGATCCTGAACGATCCGGGCCTCATCGATGGTGCGGCTGATTTCCGCCCACAGGTCTTCATGGCGTGACAGACCCGATAGGATGGCGACCAGGATCTCCCGATGGGCCGCCAGTCGGAACTCGAGCTTCTCCATATTCGCCTCCCAAATCACTTAATTTCGCGAGCCCAGCGCGTAGCGCGCCGCCCGCCAGGGCTTGCGACGCGCTCCACTGGGTTCTTGCCTGTTCGGCGACATGTGGCTGTGCACCGACCGAACCGGCCAACCCTCACAAGCCGAACTCGTTCCGACTACTGAAGGATCTGAACGACGGTTCGGTCCGCGGGTTTCACGATGACGCGCTGATCATTGACGATCGCATAGGCGTAGTCCGGTTGGTCCGGAATCGTGTGGATCTCCACGGTCTCGGGTAGCGGCTGTCCGGCGACGATCTCGCCCTCGATGGTGACGGACGGGGTCTGCTGCTCGAGCACATAAGTCCTGACTGGGTCGGGCAGCACGACCGTCGTCTGGGCGACTACCGATGCCGGCAGAAGCAGTGCGGCACAGATCAGAGCAATTCTTTTCATGATCTATTCTCCTTTCTCACGCCTCTTCAACCGGCTCGATCAACTTTGGTTCCCTGCAAGGCGACGCCGCACGCGACGCGCGCAGGAAAGCGGTCCTTTTCGGGCTTCGTCCTTGAAATTCGAAGAGCGCCCTCAGTCGACGGAGTTGAGCGTCATCGACGTGCCGGCGGCAGCGACATTGAGGCCGAGCTGGCCGGTCACGCTCACCGTTTGCAAGTGGATCGATCCGGCAGTGCCGCCGACAAGCACGTTGGCACCGACGCCAGCGCCGATCGTGGCCTCGGCGGTTGCACCCTTGTAAAGGCCGCTCAGCGAGCCGTGATGATAGCCGGCGGTCGGTGCGAACACGGCCCAGAGGAGACGACTGCGCATGGTAAAGCCAACATCGATACCAAGCTTGCGGATCTCCCCGGTATAGCGGTCCTCGATCTCAGCGCCGCCGAGCGAGCGAAAGGCGCACTCGATTTCCTTGGAAGAGCCGAGCACATATCCAGCGCCGCCGCCGATATCGCACTCGAGATAACCGATCTTGACGCCGTTCTGCGCATCCTGGATCACCGGCGGCGCCGGTTCCCGATAGGGCGCAAGGTCCGCCGCATGGGCGAACACGGCTAGAAAGGTCAGCGAGGCGGTGAAAACTGCGATGGCAAGATTCGACTTCATTTATTTTCTCCTTATCGCATCGTCGCAGGCAGAACGGAACGGACCCGCTCCAGGCGAAGTGCCGCGACCGCGCGCCGCATGGAGGGCCTTGCCTGCGAAGACGGGCGCACCGTTCGGGCGTATTGAGACATTTCAGAGGCGAACCGGCCTAGGGGGAGATTTTTGGAGCGCAGTGTTGCCGATGCGTCAATTCAACCGGAGAAATTGCTCGACAGCTCGCGCGTGCCCGGTGACATTTCGGTGTTTGACGCACGTCCAATCCGCCACGCAGAATGGACGAATTTAATAGGGCCTGACCCTAATTGCGGGCTCCGTTTAGCCGCCATTGACCAGTTGCAGAATGAGCTGGTGCACATTGCCGCCGTTGCTGAGCTCAGCCCGGTCGAACTGCCGGCTTTGCAGTCTTTGGGCGTTGGAAAGCGTGCCCAGCCGCTTCGTCATCTCGGCCTTGATCTTGTGGCATTTCGGGTCCGCCGGGACGGTAAGGCCGACCGTGGTCGCCTCGATTTTCCGCACCATCTCCTTGATGTACTCGCCATGCACCAGCTCATGGCGATACACGCCGGAGATGAACACCTGCCAGCGCTCCTTCGTCCCGACCGGCAACGGCTTGGCCGGCTCGGGCAGCGTGTAGGTAATGGCAAGTCTCGGCACCGCCGAAACCAGCACGCAAGCATCGCCTTGAGCCTCATACTTCCGGGTCCAGGTGAGCTTGAAGCTCGTAAGCGCAATGGCGCGCGAGAGCCCACCGACCTTCGGCCCCCGCTCGCCGATCGACGCATAGAGCTCGGGGCCGGACAGGCCGGCAATATGATAGGTTTGAACCTTCTCGACCGCCTGCCATTCGCCGAGCGCGGCCGCGGGCGCTAGCACAAGACAGACCAGCAACACACACAATCGATGGCCCGTCTTCACGCAAATCCCTCACAAACACCTTTTGATGGCCGCAGAAACTAAGAGGGACGCGCGGCGGTTTCAATCACCTCCATGCCTGCCGATGGCTGGCGCGCATCACACGCTGCTCAGCAGAAGGCTGGTCTCGCTGTTGGCGACGCCGTCTATCATCCGCACTTCGCGGAGGATCCGATCGAATTCGGAAAGGTTGGCCGCGCGAATATTGGCGACGAGATCCCAATTTCCGTTCGTCGTGTGCAGTGAATAGATCTCGGGGATCCCGCGTAGCTTGCGAATGACCTGCGTCGTCGATTTCCCAATGACCTCGATCATCATGATCGCATGCACGGTATTGACATCGTAATCCTCCCTGACACGCACCGTGAAGCCCAGGAGCGTCCCGGTTTCGATCAAGCGGTCCAACCGGTTCTGCACGGTGCCGCGGGCAACGCCGAGTGCATCCGAAAGCCTGGAGAGCGACGCTCGACCGTCTGCACGAAGGTGGGCAATGATACGGCGATCCAGATCATCCGGCGTATATTTTGCAATGGTCGTGTCTCTCGAATTCATTTTGACAATATTGTACAATCATCCTGAACAAACTGCTCGATACTATGGCGAAAATAGCACAGCTTTGCGCTTTCGACCAGCAGCGCCAATCGTTACGCTCTTGGATGCCGATCTCATGCAGGAGGAACATCGATGCTCTCACCGCTCCCGTCCGCGAAGGCAATGGTGCCGTTCGTCAGCGTCGAGAACATGATGCGTCTCGTTCATCACCTGGGCGTCGAGACCGTTCTGGCGGAACTCGCGGACGCCATCGAGGCCGACTTTCGCCGCTGGGAGAGCTTCGACAAGACGCCGCGCGTCGCCAGCCATTCACGCGACGGCGTGATCGAGCTGATGCCGACCTCGGATGGCAGCGTCTACAGCTTCAAATATGTGAACGGCCATCCCAAGAACACTGTCGACGGACTGCAGACCGTGACGGCTTTCGGGCTGCTTGCCGAGGTTTCGACCGGCTATCCGGTACTGCTCACGGAAATGACGCTGCTGACGGCGCTCCGGACGGCCGCGACCTCGGCGATGGCCGCACGGCATCTGGCGCCGAAGAGCGCGCGCACCATGACGATGATCGGAAACGGCGCCCAGGCTGAATTCCAGGCGCTGGCGATGAAGGCCGTCTGCGGCATCGATACAGTTCGCCTCTACGACATCGACCCCCGGGCGACCGAGAAAACCGTTCAAAATCTGGCTGGCTTCGACCTCAAGGTCGTCGCCTGTCGCTCGGCGCAAGAGGCTATCGAGGGGGCGGAGATCATCACCACCTGCACGGCCGACAAGCAGTTCGCAACGATCCTCACCGACAACATGGTCGGCGCCGGCGTCCACATCAACGCGATCGGCGGCGACTGTCCCGGCAAAACGGAGCTCCACCGCGACATCCTCAAGCGCTCGGACGTCTTCGTCGAATATCCGCCGCAGACCCGCATCGAGGGAGAGATCCAGCAGATGGCACCGGACTTTCCGGTGGTGGAGCTCTGGAAGGTCGTCACCGGCGCGGCGCCGGGCCGGCGTGACGCAAAGCAGATCACGCTGTTCGACAGCGTCGGCTTCGCGATCGAGGACTTTTCGGCGCTGCGCTATGTGCGCGAGCGGCTGTCCGGCACGGATTTCTACCAGAACCTCGACATGATCGCCGATCCGGACGATCCACGCGACCTGTTCGGAATGCTGCAGCGCGCGAAGTAACATGATTCCCGGACACCTACTCCACGTGCAACTCTTCGATGACACCGGCAGGGAAACGTCCGATTCCATCTTCCCCAACGATGGTAGAGGCTTTTAAAGCGCGTCGCGTTTAATGGTATTCGTGCAACGCGCTTTAGTTCTTTGTTTTCATGCACGTCGTTGGCCCAAAACCGCTTCACACTTTTTGGGCGACATGCATTAGCGACGCTGCTATTTGCGCAGCCGGAGCAAGGCTTTTCTGGCCTCTTCCACCAAGGGGTGGTCCGGGTGCCGGCGGATGAAGCGCTCGTAAGCCTCCACCGTATTTTCCGCACGCACCCGCTCGAACTCCGACCTGACGGCGGCTTCGTGATCCGGAGGCTTCTGCATGTTCACTCCGATTGCCTTTGGGACGCCGGCTGCTGTAACAGGCGTACACATTGCTGCCAGTATCATCAGGGCATAAAACGTAAGCAACTTAGGGAACGGCACGATTCTCTCCAATCTTCACGAACCCGTTATGGAAATCGTAGGCATTCGACGCCTACCGTCCCCATACGATCTGTCTATTTGATCGTGGAGCAATGTGCTCGCGCATCGCAATCGGGAATTTCGCATGAGTGGTACCGGTAAAACAGTCAAGACCGTCAGCGTGACCAGCAATAGCATGATCAACGGCGTGCTTTCTGGTTCGGCGTGGAGCGGCACCATCACCTATGCGTTTCCCACCTTCGCCAGCAGCTACGCCTATGGCGGCGAGCCGGATTACGGTTTCAGCTCCATATCGACGGCACAGAAGAACGCCGCACTTTTCGCCTTGGAGCAATCCTACGGCACGGCCGCCAATGACGGCTTTTCCGTCGAGGGGTTTACCAACGCCACGTTCAGCGCCGGAAACGCGAGCAGCGCGACAATTCGCCTTGCCCAGTCCCGCATGCCGGAGACCGCCTGGGCTTACATGCCGGACACCTATACGGACGCCGGCGACGTCTGGTTTGGCACCGCCTATGCCGGCACCATCTACGACTATCGCAAGCCCGTCGCCGGCAATTACGCCTGGCACACGCTGCTCCACGAAATCGGCCATGCACTCGGATTGAAACACGGTCACGAGACGGAAGGCGCGTTCAAAGCGCTGCCCAAGCAATACGATTCGATCGAATATTCGATCATGACTTATCGCGGCTATGTCGGCGCCGGCACGGGTTACCATTACGAGCGCTACGGCGCGCCGCAGACCTTCATGATGGCCGATATCGCCGGGCTGCAGGAAATGTACGGCGCCGATTTTACGACCAACAGCGGCAACACGGTCTACAAATGGACGCCCGGCAGCGGCGTAACCCTGGTCAACGGGGAGGTGGGCATCTCTCCGGGGGCCAACCGCATCTTCGCCACCATCTGGGACGGCGGAGGCAACGACACCTTCGACCTCACTGGCTACAAGACCGGACTCAAGGTCGATCTGCGCCCGGGGAAGGCATCGACATTCAGCGCCGACCAACTCGCCTATCTCGGCGGTGGTCCCAACAGCGGATACGCGGCAGGGAACATCTTCAACGCGCTGCTCTATCGCGGCGACACCCGCTCGCTGATCGAGAATGTCAAGGCCGGCTCGGCCGCCGACTCGATCATCGGCAATCAGGCAGCGAACAGGCTGTGGGGCAATGGCGGCAACGACAAGCTCTACGGCGAGAGCGGCAATGACAGGCTCTACGGCGGAAGCGGCCATGACAGGCTGTCTGGCGGCAGCGGCAATGATCTCCTCTATGGCGACGCTGGAAACGACCTCGTCTATGGCGGTAGCGGATCTGATCAACTGACCGGCGGCAGCGGCAATGACACGCTTCGAGGCGATGCAGGCAACGACCGGCTTTATGGCGGAACCGGAGCGGATAAGCTTACCGGCGGGACTGAGGCCGACACCTTCGTGTTCAGATCGATAAACGACAGCACCGTTGCCTCCACGGGCCGCGATACGATCTACGATTTCCTCCCTTCCGAGGGCGACAGGATCGATTTGTCCGCGATCGACGCAAACACGTCCACATCTGGCGATCAGGCGTTCACTTTCGTCGGTACGGCCGCTTTCAAAGGCAAGAAGGGCGAGCTCAGATACGTTAAGACGAGCTCGGATACCTATATCTACGGCGACGTGAACGGCGACAAGAAGGCCGACTTCGCCATCCACCTGGACGACGCCGTCACGTTGCAGAAGGGCTATTTCGTGCTCTGAGCCGTGTGCCGGGTGTATGCGCCGCCAACTCGGCTGTGGCCTCAGAAGAGAGCGGCGTGAGCATTGTCTACTGCCCGCCGGAGGTCGTCGATCGCCGAAGCCGAAGGCAGGACTTCGCCCTCCAGTTCGGGCGGCATCTTCCAGCCGGGATCAATGCCCTGCATGTTCGGCAGCTCGTGGGCAATGCCCTTGTGACAGTCGATACAGGTCGCGCGGCCGGCGAGAAGATAGCGCGTGTGGATCTCGGCGGCGCGCTGCGTCTGCTTCTGCAGGTCCATGGCAACGGAGGAGTGGCAGTTCCGGCATTCCAAGCTGTCGTTCGCCTTCAAGCGTGCCCATTCGTGTTGGGCAAGTTCCAGCCGCTTTTCCAGGAACTTCGGTCGCGTACTGATCGTGCCGAAGATCTTGCCCCAGACCTCCTTCGACGCCTGCATCTTGCGGGCGATCTTGTCCGTCCATTCATGCGGCACGTGACAGTCCGGGCAGGAAGCCCTGACGCCGGAACGGTTGGAGAAGTGAATGGTCCGCGTCAGCTCCTCATAGACATTGTCGCGCATCTCATGGCACGAGGTGCAGAACGTCTCGGTATTGGTAAATTCGAGCGCCGTGTTGAAGGCGCCCCAGAACATCACCCCTCCGACAAAGCCACCGAGGGTCAGGAAGCCGAGGCTCAGCGTTGCCGCGGGCGTGCTGACAAGACGCCACGCCCAGAGGACGAGTTTGCGGATTGGGCCCATCTCGTCACTCGCTCCCCGCCTTCTTGATACCCATTTCGCTCATGTCCCTGAAGGTGTTGCCGACGAGCGGCTGGACGTCGGCCTGCGGCACATGACAGGCGGTGCAGAAATAGCGCCGCGGAGAAACGTCCGCGAGCATCTGTCCCTCACGCGTCATATAGTGCGTGACGCTGATCATCGGTGCGCCGGAATCTTGCGTGAATTCCCGCTTGTGACAGGAAAGGCAGCGGTTGGTGTTGACGGAGAGCTGATAACCCTCGATCGAATGTGGGATGACCGGCGGCTGGTCGGGATAGGCGCGCATCTTGCGCTTGTCGTCGACCACCCATTTCGGCAAGGGCGCGGCCGTGCCCGTGGCGATCGGCGGCGTCGGCCCCTGAAGCTCGGGAACCATCTTCTCCACGACCTGGCCAACTGCCGTCGTCGCGGCAAATAGGGCGAGCCCCGCAAGGACGGCCACGAATTCTGGTCGCCGGATCAGGCGACGGGTAGGATCTTGACCGCGCATTTCTTGAAATCCGTCTGTTTGGAGATGGGATCTGTCGCGTCGAGGGTCACTTTGTTGATCAACTGGCTGGCGTCGAACCAGGGCACGAAGATCACGCCCGGCGGCATCCGGTTGCGGCCGCGCGTTTCGACGCGCGAGCGTATTTCGCCACGGCGCGAAACAACGCGGACCTCCGCCCCCTGATTGATGCCGCGCTTCCTGGCATCATCGGCATTCATGAAGCAGCGCGCCCCCGGGAAGGCGCGATAGAGTTCCGGCACCCGCATGGTCATCGAGCCCGAATGCCAGTGCTCGAGTACGCGGCCGGTGACGAGCCAGAGATCATACTCCTCGTCCGGCGGCTCCGCCGGCGGCTCGTAAGGCACGGCAAGGATGACGGCCTTGCCGTCGGGACGCCCGTAGAATTTGACGCCCTCGCCCGCCTTCACGTAGGGGTCGAGGCCCTCGCGGTAGCGCCAGAGCGTCTCCTTGCCGTTCACTACTGGCCAGCGCAGGCCGCGCACCTCGTGATAGCGGTCGTAAGGCGCCAGGTCGTGCCCATGGCCGCGCCCGAAAGAGGCATACTCCTCGAAGAGACCCTTCTGGATGTAGAAGCCGAAGGCGTCGGCCTCGTTGTTCGCATAGTCTCGGTTCACTTCGCTCAAAGGAAAGCGATCGACCGCGCCGTTCTTGAACAGAACATCGAAGAGCGTCTTGCCGCGATAGGAGGGATTGGCCTCCAGAATCTCGGTCGGCCAGACCTCCTCCGTCGTGAAGCGCTTCGAGAACTCGGCAATCTGCCACAGGTCCGATCGTGCCTCGCCCGGCGCCTGTACGAGTTGGTGCCAGACGTGGGTGCGGCGTTCGGCATTGCCGTAGGCTCCCTCCTTCTCAACCCACATGGCCGCCGGCAGAATGAGGTCGGCGCTCATGGCCGTGATCGTCGGATAGGCGTCCGAGACGACGATGAAGTTTTCCGGGTTGCGATAGCCCTGATAGGTCTCGTTCTTCGTATTGGGCGCGGCCTGGACATTGTTGTTGACCTGCACCCAATAGAAGTTGAGCTTGCCGTCCTTCAGCATCCGATCCTGCTCGACGGCGTGGTATCCTGGCTTCTCCGGGATGATGCCGTGGGGAACGCGCCAGATCTCCTCGGCATGTTTACGGTGCTCCGGATTGGTCACCGTCATGTCGGCCGGCAGCCGGTGGGCGAAGGTGCCGACCTCGCGGGCGGTACCGCAAGCGGAGGGCTGGCCGGTCAAGGAGAACGGGCTGTTGCCGGGTTCGGAAATCTTCCCCGTCAACAGGTGGATGTTGTAGACCATGTGGTTGGCCCAGACGCCGCGCACATGCTGGTTGAAGCCCATGGTCCAGAGCGACATCACCTTGCGGTCAGGATCGGCATAGAGTTCGGCGAGTTCCTCCAGGAAGCCCGGGTCGACTCCAGTGATCTCCGCCGTCTTTTCCAGCGTGTATTCCGAAACGAAGATCTTGAATGCCTCGAAATTGATCGGTTCCATCTTCGCGGGGTCGTTGGCATTCGCCGCTCTGACCTCGATCGGATTGTCGGACCTGAGGCCATAGCCGATGTCGGCGGCCCCTTGCATGAAGGTCGTGTGCCTGTCGACGAAATCCCGGTTCACGCGACCGGTCGTGATGATGTGATTGGCGATGTAATTCAGGATCGCGAGGTCAGTGCCCGGCTTGAAGACGATCGGCACGTCGGCGAGATCCATGCTGCGGTGAGTGAAGGTGGAGAGAACCGCCACCCGCACATGCGGGTGCCCCAACCGACGGTCGGCAAGCCGCGTCCAAAGGATCGGATGCATTTCCGCCATGTTGGAGCCCCAGAGCACGAAGGCATCCGCATGCTCGAAATCGTCGTAGCAGCCCATCGGCTCGTCCATGCCGAAGGCACGCATGAAGGCATAGGCTGCCGACGCCATGCAGTGTCGTGCATTCGGATCGAGGTTGTTGGAGCGGAATCCCGCGCGCATCAGCTTCGTCGCGGCGTAACCTTCAAAGACCGTCCATTGCCCCGAGCCGAACATGCCGACGGCCGTCGGCCCCTTCTCTTTCAGCACCCGCTTGCATTGCTCGGCCATCACGTCGAAGGCCTCATCCCAGCTGACCGGCTCGAACTCGCCGTCTTTGCTGAAACGGCCGTTCTGCTTGCGTAAGAGCGGCGTCTTCAGCCGGTCAGCGCCATACATGATCTTCGACAGGAAATAGCCCTTTATGCAGTTGAGGCCGCGATTGACCTCCGCCTGCATATCTCCGTGGGTGGCGACGACCTGGCCTTCTTTCACGCCCACCATGACGCCGCAGCCGGTGCCGCAAAAACGGCAAGGAGCCTTGGACCACTTGATTTCGAGTGCCTCGACTCCGCCCGGAACCGGCTGCGCGGAGACCGGCAGCGCAATGCCGGCAGCCGCGGCGGCAATGCCGGCAGCATGCGCCTTCAGAATGTCACGCCGCGTCAGTTCGCCGCTCATGTCTGCGTGCCTCCTCTTCAAGTTCGAGCGTGGTCGGTGCGAAAATCGCGCCTATCCGTGACCCGCATCGACATGCTCAAACACCATGCTGGCGGCGACGACGCCGTCGAGACCGGAAATCCGCGACAGGCATTCGCCGAGCATGCCGGAACTCGTGCCTTCGATCACCACCACGATCTTCCCGCCCTGATGGCCGTAGACCTCCACTGTCTCCATCTGCGCAAGCGCCGCGAGAACGCCGTCCAACTTCGCCGGAACGGCGGCGATGACGGCACTGGAGATGTGACATTGCGCTTTCGCATCAGGCATGGGCGCCCTCCTTCCTGCGCTCGCCGGCCCGGATCGCCCCGACCGGACAGAGGCCTATGCAGGCACCGCAACCGCTGCAAAGATCATCATCGACTTCGGGCAGGAATGGCCCGCCCATGCGGGGGCGGAAACGGATCGCCTGCTGCGGACACGCATCGTGACATGACTGGCAGGCAACGCCGTTTCGCGTCAGGCAAGAAGCGCCGATCGCGGCCATGTGCGGAAAACGGCGGATGTTCGTTGCCTGGAAGACAGGCTCCGGGCAAGCGCGCAGGCAATCGCCGCAGAATAGGCACTCCCCATGCGCAAAATCGAGCGACGGCCAGCCGCCGTCGAGACGAACGATATTCGTGGGACAGGCATCGACGCATGCGCCGCAACCCGTGCATGCGGCGAGTGTCTCGATCGTTGCGCCCGGGGGACAGATGCGCGCCACTTTGGAGCCTCTCCCGAGAAGCACGCCGCGTCTGGAGATGTTGCTCGCGCCTGCCACGGCCACCTCAATGCCCCGTCGGCGGGCCGGGAGGCCCGAAGACAAGCTGCAGCATCCACACGATAAAGCCGTAACCGCCCACGACGCCGACTGCAACCAATGGCCATATGCCAAAGGCGAGCACGAAAAAAGTTAAAAGCTCCTTACGCCGTTCGGAGCGGAGCGGCGTCGCCGGTCCACCGGAAGACAACTCCGACATGCTGCATCTCCCCATGCAACTGTTGGAATAGTAACAATCATTTTCGGGAAAGAAAGGAAAATAAACTTAACTTCGTTCGTCACCAATAGAATTGATCTATGTCAAAATATGTCGGCTCACTCCTTTCCAGGCAGAACCATTCTTTTCATGAACGACGGGATACTTAGCACATTGATGAGTCGAATTGTTTCGCAGCCGCAAGGGTCATGACGGTCGGCGCCAATTTTTCGACTGGTGTTTCGACTGGTGCCATGCGTTGGTCGCGTCGTCGGTCCCGTATTCATCCCCCCTCGACGACAGAACACCAGGCGCACCGCGCTCAGGCAGCCAGATACAATCGCTGGGTGAACTCCGGCAAGTTTGCGGGACGTTGACACATCGCGGTTATCGGATTATGAGTGACGACATTCAAAAATCGTCACTCATCAGAAGCCCCCAGCAATGCCGCAGACCTCAGACAGTATCGAAGCAAGCCGGCAGGAGAACATCGCGCGGATTCTCGATGCCGCCGAGCGGCTCTTTCGCCATTACGGCTACAGCAAGACGAATGTGGCCGATATCGCTCGCGAGCTCGACATGTCGCCGGCGAATATCTATCGCTTCTTCTCCTCCAAGACCGAAATCCATCAGGCGCTATGCGCGCGCATGCTGGCCGCGAGCTATGAGCAAGCGCTGGAGATTTCGCGCCTTCCCCTGAGTGCCGCCGAGCGCCTGCGCCGCTACGCGCATGGGCAGCACAGGCTCACCGTCGAAACCATGCTCGACGAGCAGAAGGTCCATGAGATGGTCGTCGTTGCGATCGAGCGAGAGTGGCACGTGATCGAGAAGCACATCGATCGCATTGACGGTCTCATCGCCGGCATCATCCGAGAGGGCATCAGCGCGGGCGAGTTCGCCAATCAGGATCCCGAGACCGCCGCTCGCTGCTTCACTGCCTCTCTCTTGACGCTCTGCCACCCGCAGATGGTGGCGCAATGTCTTGCGAAGGAAAACCGCCCAACCTCGGACGCGTTGATCGAATTCGCGATCAAGGCCTTGAAGTATTAACGAAAATGCCGCCGCTGCGGCAGCGTACCAGGAACACAAACGATGTCCTTCACAAGCGTCTTCAAACAGCCCTTTGCTGGCCGCCTATTAGGTGTGGCCGCTCTTGCCGCCCTACTCGCCGGCTGCTCGGAGGAGAAGGCCGAGACGAAGGAAATCATCCGGCCGGTCAAGGTGGTCGAGATTGCCGGCACGGGCGAAACGCGGCGGCTCGTTTATGCCGGAGCGGTCAAGGCACGCACTGAGATGAATCTCGGCTTCCGCGTCGGCGGCAAGATCACCGAGCGGCTCGTCGACATCGGCGACCGCGTAGAGCCGGGCGACGTTCTCGCCCGTCTTGATCCGACCGATTACGAGCTCTCGGTCAAGAGCGCCGAAGCCAACCTTCTCGCCGCCGACAAGCAGGTTCAGACGGTTGCGCTCACGAAAACGCGGGCCGAGCAGCTTTTTGCGCGGAAATTCTCCTCAAGGGCCGAGCTCGATCAGGCAAGCCTCGCCTATGATCAGGCCGTCTCCACGCGCGATGCCGCCGCTTCCGCCCTGAGCCAGGCAAGAAACCAGGTGACCTACACGAGGCTACTCTCCGACCAGCCCGGCATCATCACCGCCATCAATGCCGATATCGGCCAGGTCGTCGGCACCGGCACACCGGTCGTGACGGTTGCAATCGACGGCGAGAAGGAGATCGAGGTCGCCGTACCGGAACTCGATATTGCGGAGTTCAAACCGGGCAAGGAGGTGCAAGCGCGCTTCTGGTCCAACGACATGCTGACCCTCGAGGGTCGGGTGCGGGAGGTGTCCGGCAGCGCCGAACGGCAATCCCGGACATTCTCGGTGCGTATCAGCCTGCCCGATGACCGGCGCGTCCTGCTCGGCATGACCGCAACGGTCGAGGCGGCTGCAGCGAAGTCAGAGACCCTGATCTCCATTCCCTTAAGCGCGCTCGCCCGAAAGGACGACAAGGACATCGTCTGGACCGTCGATCGCGACGCATCGACGGTTCACGCCCGCGCCATCAGGCTCGCCGACTTCACCGGCGATCAGGTGCGGGTCGCGGAGGGCCTCGCACCGGGCGACCTCGTCGTCACAGCCGGCACGCAGTTCATGACCGAGGACCTGAAAGTAAAACTGCGGCCCGACGCGCAACAATCCGCCAGCGCCGGAACACAGATCGTCCGCTAACCACACAGACCAGACAGGAATACCGATCATGCACGCCTCCACGGGGGAGAAGACGCCGTTCAACCTGTCGCGTTGGGCGATCGGCCATCCGAGCATCGCGCGCTTCCTTTTCGCGCTGATCATTGTCACCGGCGCCCTCGGGCTCGTGCGCATGGGGCAGCGAGAGGACCCGGAATTCACCTTCCGGACGATGGTCGTCCAGGCGGTCTGGCCGGGCGCTTCGATCGAGGAGATGCAGCATCAGGTCGTCAACAAGATAGAGCGCAAGCTGCAGGAGACGCCGCATCTCGATTTCGTCCGCTCCTATACGCGCTCGGGCAGCACCATCATCACCGTGCAGATCGAGGGCGATACGGATGCGGACGACGTTGCCGACGCCTTCTATCAGGTCCGCAAAAAGGTGGGCGACATCGCCAATGAACTGCCCGAAGGCATGCTCGGCCCCTATTTCAACGACGAGTTCGGCGACACCTATATCACCATGCACGCCATCAGTGGGCAAGGCTACACCTATCCCGAACTGAAGCGGTTCGCGATAGACGGCCGCGACATGCTCCTGACGACGCCCGGCGTGGAGAAGGTGGTGATCCTCGGCGACCAGCCGCAGAAGATTTATATCGACGTCTCCTCCAAACTGTTGGCCGCGCGCGGGCTCACGCTTGCCGACCTGCAAAACGCCATTGCCGGCCAGAACAATGTCGACCCTGCCGGCAGCGTCGATACCGGCACCCGGTCGGTGCGCATTTCCGTCGACGGGGACGTGACGCGGGTCGAGGACATCCGCAACCTGCGCCTGCGGACGGGCAGCGAAGCGATCCGCCTCGGTGACATAGCGACGATTACTGCGGGGCTCGAGGACCCTTACGCGCGCAAATTCCGATTCAACGGCCATGACAGCGTGCAGATCGGCGTGGTGATGGCCAAGGGTCACAACGTCACCGATGTCGGCAAGGCAGTGGAGGCGACCTATGAACGTTTTGAATCCTCGCTCCCCCATGGCGTATCGGTCGACCAGATCTCCAACCAGCCGGAAGTCGTAACCGAGGCGATGAGCGAATTCATGCACGCTCTCATGGAAGCGCTGGCCATCGTTCTCGTGGTGTCGTTCCTGTCCATCGGCTGGCGCTCGGGCCTGGTGATTGCGATCGCCATACCGCTGGTGCTCGCCGCCACCTTCGCCATCATGTACGAGTTCGGCATCGACCTGCAGCGGATTTCGCTGGGCGCGCTCATCATCGCGCTTGGCCTGCTGGTCGACGACGCGATGATCGTCGTCGAACTCATGGAGCGAAAGCTCGAGGAAGGCCTGGCGAAGATCGATGCGGCGAGCTTCGCCTATTCCTCGACCGCCTTCCCGATGCTCACCGGCACACTGATCACCATCGCCGGCTTCATTCCGGTCGGCTTTGCGCAATCCACTGCGGGCGAGTATGTCCGTTCGCTCTTTTATGTGGTCGGCATCGCTCTGGTCGTCTCCTGGTTCGTGGCCGTCTACTTCACGCCCTGGCTCGGATACATGATCCTGAAGCAGCGCCACCATGCCGGCGGGCATCACGACGTTTTCGACACGCGCTTCTACCGCCGCCTCCGGTCGGCCGTCGGCTGGGCCGTGCGCCACCGCGTCATCGTGCTCGTCATGACGCTGGCAGCCTTCATGACCAGCCTCTGGGCCTTCCAGTTCATTCCCAAGAATTTCTTTCCGCAATCGTCCCGGCCGGAGATTCTCGTCGACTTATGGCTGCCGGAAGGCACCAGCATCAGCGAGGTCGAGCGTCAGGCCCGGGCCCTCGAGGCGCGCATGATGGACGACGAGGACAAGCGCTTCATCGCCACCTATATCGGCGAAGGCATCCCGCGCTTCTTCTTGCCGCTCGACCAGCAGCTTCGCAATCCAAACTTTGCGCAACTGCTCGTCATGGCGAAGGACGAGCCCGCGCGCGAACGGCTGATCCTCAAGCTGCGTACGATCCTCGCCGAAGACTTCCCCTCGATCCGCGCCAAGGTCGACCGCCTGTTTCTCGGCCCCCCGACCGGCTGGCCGGTTCAGATCCGCGTGATGGGTCCCGATCGCCAGGAACTGCGCCGCATCGCCGATCAGGTGAGGGCGAAGTTCAACGAGAATCCCTTGCTCGGGGCCGTCCATGACGACTGGCTGGAGCCCGTGCCGGCAATGAAGCTCGTCATCGACCAGGACCGCGCCCGCGCGCTCGGCGTCAGTTCGCAGCGCGTCCGCCAAATGCTGCAGGCGGCGATGTCCGGTGTCCCGCTCGACGATGTCCGCGACGGCGAGGAAACGGTCTCGATCGTCGCCCGCGAGCCGAACGGCAACCGGCACCTGCTGTCGGCAGTCAATTCGGTCTATGTGCCGACGGATTTCGGCGGCTTCGTGCCCGTCGCCCAGATCGCCAAGGTCGTGCCGGTCATGGAGCAGGGGATCGAGTGGCGGCGTGATCGCCTGCCGACGATTACCGTGCGTGGGACGCTGCCGGACGGCGTCCAACCGAACGACGTCACGATGAAGCTCTACGACGAGCTCAAGGGGCTTCGGGACGGGCTTGCACCCGGTTACAAGATAGAGGTCCAGGGTGGCGCCGAAGACAGCGCCGAAAGCCAGGCGTCGATCGCCGCCAAGGCGCCGATCATGCTGCTCGTCATCCTCGTCCTGCTGATGGTGCAGCTCCAGCATTTCGGCAAGTCGATACTTGTGCTCGCCACGGGTCCGCTCGGCATCATTGGTGCGGCTGCGGCGCTCCTTGTCAGCGGCGCCCCCTTCGGCTTCGTCGCCATTCTCGGCGTCATAGCACTTCTCGGCATCATCATCCGAAACTCGATCATCCTCGTCGACCAGATCGATCAGGACATCGCCGGCGGGATGGAGCGCTCCGAGGCGATCGTCGGCGCTGCCGTGCGTCGGTTCCGGCCGATTATGCTAACGGCGCTCGTCGCGGTGCTCGCGATGATACCGATCTCGCGCAGCATCTTCTGGGCGCCGCTCGCCTACGCGATGATGGGCGGCATCCTGGTCGCGACGGTGCTGACGATCCTGGTGCTGCCGGCAGGTTATGCCGTGTTCTTCGGCAAGGAACCGAAGGTGCGGAAGTCGGACAGGGATGAGGCAGTGCCGGACGGGGGCGCCGACGCGGATGCAAAGCGCTATCCCGCCCCCATCGCCGCGGAATGATCGTGCGCGACGAGAAATGGATGGAAGGCCCGGCTCCTACAGCGCCGCGCGTCTTATCAGACGCGCAAAGGTCGCTGTATCACTTTGGGGTGCTGCATGTCTTTGTCCTTCAATCGAGGTCGATTAAAGGAGACATGCAGTAGACTTGCCGGGCCTTCCGTATCGCGGCCTCCCCCGCCTATCTCACGAGGCCGCGATAGATCGAAGGCAGGGCGGCCGGCAGCCTGCCGATACTACTGACGACGGCATATCCGTTCTGCCCGAAGATCGTGGGCACATAGCACTTCGCTTCGCGATCGACCGTCACTCCGAAAACATGAATGCCGGAGCGTCGCGCCTCGGTAACGGCGCGGCGACTGTCCTCAAGCGCAAAGCGCCCTTCGTAATGGTCGACATCGTTCGGCTTGCCATCCGTCAGCACGATCAGCAGCTTACGGCGGTTCGGCTGGTCGACCAGACCCTTGGCGGCGTGGCGGACTGCCGCGCCAATGCGGGTGTAATAACCAGGCTTGAGTCCGGCGATACGCGCCTCGACGGCGGACCCCATCGCCTCGTCGAAAGCCTTGACGGTTTCGACGCGCACCCAGTCGCGCCGGCGCGAGGTGAAGGTCAGGATTTCGTGGGAGTCGCCGCAGGCCGCGAGCCCATGTGCCAATACCAGGAGCGCCTGCTTCTCCACGTCGAGAACGCGGAGATCGTCGAACCAGGCATCGGTGGAAAGCGAAACGTCGACGAGGATGGTCACGGCGAGGTCGTGGGCCTGCGGTCGGCTCATCATGTGGATGCGGTCGCTGCCCTGGCCGCCGGCCTTGAGGTCGGTGCGGGCGCGCACCACGGCGTCGAGGTCGAGATCCGCGCCGTCGATCTGCGCCCTCAAGAGCTCGTGCCGCGGCCGCAGCACTTCGAATTGCCGCCTGACGCGGCGGATCAGGCTCTTCGTCGCCGCATCCGTCTCGCCGACGATCCCCTCGCCTGATGCAGGCGCGGCAACGACGCGGCAATAATCCCGAAGATAGCTGCCACTGCGGTAATCCCATTCGGGATAGCTGTGCTCCGCCGTCAGCGCCGTGCGGTCAAGCGCTTCCGGCGGCAGGTCGAGATCGAAGCGGAACCGCGCCGCAGGCCGCCCCTGGCGCTCGCCAAGTGTCATCTCGTCGAGTTCGTCCGCAGCCTGTGCGTCGTGCTCGTCGCTGTCGTCGGACGGCCGGTCGACATTGACCATCTCGGCCATGGCGAGGATTTTCTCGAAACGATTGAGAATGAACGGGCTACGTTCCTTCTGTCGCTGCGCCTCGCGGGTCGCCACATGGCGGGTCGTTTCGACCCCTTCCGCTCTGCCGCCACGGGCAGGCTCATCGCCGCCCTCCCGTCTTTCCGTCTCCTGCCTGAGCAGCGCCTCCGGCCAGAGCGGCACGGGAAGCATGGGTAGGTAACCGGGTGGTGCACGCCGTGGAAAGATGGCCGGCACGATCTCGTCGTCCCGGCCAGCGCCGGTCCTCAGCATGCGCAGCACTCGGTTCTCGACGTGCTGCTCGACCGCCGGCAACGTCCGCCCTTGCCGCACCTCCAGCACCGCCCGGCACAGGCGGCGATAGCGCGGGCGCAAAGCCGGAAAGGCGTCAAGCACCCTTTTCACCGTCTCTTCCGCGCGCGCGAGGCCGGCGAGGTCAAGAGCGAGAGGATCGCCGGCGCCGACCGGTGACAGCGGCATGACGGCCATCATAGCGGCGAGCCAGAAATAGAGATCGCGGTTGAGGCGCCTGAGTGGGAAGAGGTCTATTTCCGCCGGAAGCATCAGCGTCGCCTGGTCGCGCGCCGGCTGCACCAGCTTCTCTTCGCCAAGCCCCATGCGCTGGCGCAGCCGCAGCCGATGTGTGGAGGTGCGGCCGCGCGCCGGTGCGATCTGCACCGCCTGCTCTCCGCCGAGACCGCGGAAGTAGACGGCAAGCACCGTTTGCACATCTTTGAGCCGGACGGCTTCCTCCGGAAAACGCGGCCAGCTGCGCGTGTTGCCGATGAAGCGGTGCCAGGCGCGGCCGACAGTCTCTTCGAGTTCGAGGAAATCCAGCATCTCGGCCCCTTCAACGGACGATCGCGTCGGCGACCTCGATCAGCGCGGCCTTGACGTCCGGCTCGTCCGTCAACGGTTCGATCATCGTCGCGATCACCGCGTCGCGCAGCGACAGGCCGCTATCGACGAGGCTGGCGCAGTAGACGAGGAGGCGCGTCGAGACGCCCTCCTCGAGATCATGCCCTTTGAGCGCCCGAAGCCGGTGGGCAAGATCGACGAGCGGCGCGACGCGGGCCGCGTCGAGACCGCTTTCCTCCGCCACCACGGCAATCTCGCGCGCCCGCGGCAGAAAATCGAACTCGATGGCGACGAAACGCTGGCGCGTACTCGGCTTCAAGCTCTTCAAGAGATTCTGATAGCCAGGATTATAGGAGACGACGAGCATGAAGCCCGGCGGCGCCTCGAGCACCTCGCCGGTGCGCTCGAGCGGCAGGATGCGCCGGTCGTCGGTGAGCGGATGAAGCACGACGGCGACGTCCTTCCTTGCCTCGACGATCTCGTCGAGATAGCAGATGCCGCCCTCACGCACGGCACGGGTCAGCGGCCCGTCCACCCATACGGTGTCACCGCCCTTCAGGAGATAACGGCCGGTCAGGTCCGCGGCCGCGAGGTCGTCGTGGCACGACACGGTCGAAAGCGGCAAGCCGAGTTTGGCGGCCATGTGAGCGACGAAGCGTGTCTTGCCGCAGCCGGTGGGCCCTTTCAACAGCAGCGGAAGCTGGTGCAACCAGGCGCTCTCGAAGAGCGCACATTCCTGACCGGAGGGCGAATAGGCGGGGATCTCATAACCGGAAAGCGAGGGGTTTTTCAGGGCGATATTCATGGAGGATCTCCGAAGTCGGTTGCGGGGCAGCGGTGGGTCGGCTGCTAAGGCCGGCCCTCCACCCTCACTCGGCGGGCTGAATGGCCCGGTCAACGACAAGGCTGCGGCTCCTGCCGGGGACCAGCACCGCCCAGGCGAACATCAGCGCGGAGACGAGCACCACCGCACCCGAGCCGAGGCGTATCCAGTAGAAGAGCGCGAGTTGCTCCTGTACCACCATGAAGCTCTCGCCGAGAACTCGTTGCAGGTGGACCTGGACGACACCGGCGAAGGTGAGCGCGAAGGTCATCACCGACATGGCAGTACACATGGCCCAGAAGCTGGCGATCGACAGCCACTGGTTATAGGGCGCCCGTCCACGGATCTCCGGAATGGCATAGGCCATGACGGCAAGGTTCAGCATCACATAGGCCCCGAAGAAGGCGAGGTGTCCATGCGCGGCGGTGACCTGCGTGCCGTGGGTGTAGTAGTTGACCGAGGACAGCGTGTGCAGGAAGCCCCAGACGCCGGCGCCGAAAAAGGCCATGACCGAGCAGCCGATCGACCAGAGGAGCGCCGCCTTGTTCGGGTGCTTTCGGCCGGCCTTCCAGGTCATCACGAAAGTGAAGACCACCATGGTGAAAAAGGGTGCGACCTCGAGCGTCGAGAAGAGCGAGCCGATCCACTGCCAGTAGCCCGGCGCGCCGATCCAGTAATAGTGGTGACCGGTACCGAGGATGCCGGAGAAGAGCGCCAGGCCGACGATCACGTAAAGCCACTTCTCTACCACCTCGCGGTCGATGCCGTTGAGCTTGATCATCAGGAAGGCCAGAACCGAGGCCATGATCAGTTCCCAGACACCTTCGACCCACAGATGGACGACATACCACCAGTACATCTTGTCGAGCGCCAGATTGGCCGGATTGTAGAAGGCGAAAAGGAAGAAGATCGCCACACCCCAGAGACCGAAGATCAGGATGTTCGTGACCGTTGTCTTGCGCCCTTTCAGCACCGTCAGCGTGATGTTGTAGAGGAACATCAGCGCCACGACGACGATGCCGACCTTGATCGCGAAGGGCTGTTCGAGGAATTCGCGGCCCTCATGGATGTGGAAAAGATAGCCGACCACAGCAACGGCCGCGGCGACGAGGAAGATCCAGAACTGCGCAATTGCGATCTTGGGGCTGTAAAGCTCCGTCTCCGCCTCCTCCGGCAGGAGATAATAGGTGGCGCCCATGAAGCCCATCAGCAGCCAGACGATCAGCGCGTTGGTATGGACCATGCGCACGATGTTGAAAGGCAAGAGTTCCGAGAGCGTGTTGGGCAGGACATAGATCGTGCCGGCGAGAACGCCGAACAGGACCTGGGCGAGAAACAGGCCGAGCGCGCCGTAGAAATACAGCATCGCGACCTTCTGCGTTTGATATTTCATGTCTTTTCTCCTTCTCCCGCCAAGCTCAACCCGCCTCGTTCGGCGGCCAGTTCTGCGTCTTGATGCGGCTCGTCCATTCGAGGAAATCGGCGAGATCGTTCAGTTCCTGCTCGGTCAGATTGAACTGCGGCATCTGCCGCCGACCCTCGGCGCCGGAGGGCTGAGCCGCCATCCAGGATTTCAGCGTCTCACGGGCGCCCTCGGGATCGCTTTCGCCGCCCCAGCGCTTCCAGACATTGCCGAGTTCCGGAGCGAAATAGGCGCCTTCGCCAAGAAGCGTGTGACAATTGATGCAGGAGTTCTTTTCCCAGACGTGCTTGCCGCGGGCGACCGAAGCCGTCAGCGTCGTTTCGTCCGTCGACTCCGTCTTCATGTAATAATGACTGTGGGCCGTGAGCCCGACGAAGATCGCGAAGAAGAAGATGGAGCCGCCATAGAAGACGTTGCGGGCCCCTGTCTTGGTAAGGCGTTCTGCCATCCCATGGTCCTTTCGATTCCGGGAGGCCGCAAGCAGCGGACCGGTCTGAACGATTCCCCGCCGGTCGGCTGCGGAATCGACATCCGCAAACACCGGCAAACGCGATCCTTTCTAGGGATTCCGAACGGGCGTTCTTTGCGTTTCGGCAAATAGTTGGGAAGAGGGCCTCACCCGCCCGACGGAAAGGCGGCGATGAGCGTTTTCGCAGCAGCCGCAAGAGCGAAGAAGATCGGCCAGGCAAGGAGGGCGATGCGTAAGTGGCGCGAACCGAAACGCAAGCCGAGGAAGTCAAGCACGACGAGACGGGCCTTCAAAACCGCGATCGTCAGAAGCGCCGCAGCGAGGGCAAGTGAGAGCGCCGGATCGCTGACCTCGCGGACGAGGAGCATCCCGGCACCGACCATGGCAACGAGCCATATCCAGGTTTTCTTCAACTGTTTGGGGCCACCGCCGTTCATCGGATCAAACCAGATAGAGAATGGGGAACATGACGATCCACACGAGATCGATCACGTGCCAAAGCGTGGTCACGAGTTCGACATTGGCCGGTCGCGGCCTCCAGGCGACCAGGATGAGCACTATGCCGACGAAGGCCACATGGACGAGGTGGAAGCCGGTCAGGATGAAATAGAGCTCGAAGAAGGAGCGAAACTCCGCCTCGCCGGCGAATCGGATTTCCGTGCCGTACTCGTAGAGCTTGATGGCGACGAAGGCGAAACCGAGCAGCGCCGCAAGCACCAGTGCCCGGCGGCGCGTGGCGAGCCTCGCTCCCTTGCCGGCCGCGACCGCCGCCTGCCATCCGCTTGTCAACAGCACGAGCGTGTTGATGGCGGCAATCCCCGGCTTCAGATGCAATCGCGCGACAGCGAAATCACCCGGCGCGATCACCGAGGCTACCAGAAAGGCGCCGATCAGAATGCCGAAGGCGGCCAACTCGCTCCAGACAGGAATCCAGAGAAGCAGCGTGTCTTCTTCCTCTTCGCCAGATCCCATTTCGCCGGTCGCGCCGGCCGCCATTGCTCGTTGCATGCCGCATCTCCCAAGGAAACCAGGAAAGCGCATAGGAGAATGGCACCGCCGCTTCTTTGCGCCCGATCAAAGACCAAAGCGGCCCGCTCGCTATGGTCGGTGAGGAAATGGAGACCACCATGAACGACGCGCAGATCGGCCTCTCGGTCGCCACCCCGATCATCATAATCTTCGCCCTCGTGCTCTATCGCATGGGGGTTCTCCAGCGGACCGGCGCAATCGCCGCGGTGCTGGCGTCGGTCGCTTGCGCCGCAGTGCTGTTCATCGACAAGTAGAGGGCCGGATAATGACGCCCTCGCCCCTCAAAAACCTTCAGGAACGATATGGCGAACTCCTCCAGCTGTGCGATTCCGTTGAAGCGATTATCGACTCGGTCGCCGGTCGGATCGATCCCGATCTTTGTCTGGCAACCGCAGCCAAGATTTCGAAGCCCGGCGGGCCGGTCGCGGCCCCGCCACATTCCCGCACAACGTCACCGGACCCGCAGCCATTGCTTGCGGCCACTCTCCAGTCTGCGGTTGCGGGGCGAAGCGTGCATTCCTGGAGCGCGGTCGATGCCATGCTGCGCGTCTTTCTCGACGAGCTTCGGCGACACGTCGCAGCCGAGCAGGTTCTGCTCCAAGCAATGGAGGGGGCGAAAGCCGCCCACTGAGTACAATGACTGAATTCCTGCTGGCGCTCGGCGCCTTCCTCGCTCTCCATTCGATACCGGCGCTGCCTGCCATTCGCGAGCGGCTGATAAGCCACCTCGGTCGGGCAATCTATTTCTCGCTTTATTCCGCCGTGTCGATCGTCCTGCTCGGCTGGGTCTTCTATGCGGCGCTGAACGTCGACTACGTTCCGCTGTGGGAGCCGGCGCCCTGGCAGGCCTGGGCGACGTTGATCGCCGCGCCCATTGGCGTATTCCTCGTGCTCGCCGGCCTCTTCAGCATCAATCCGCTCTCGATCTCGATCCGCCAGGGCGATGAGCCGGGAGCGGTCGTCGCGATCACCCGTCATCCGGTGCTATCGGGCTTTGCCCTCTGGGCACTCGGCCACCTCATCGCCAATGGCGACCTGCGCTCGCTGATCCTCTTCGGCGGCTTCGCCCTCTTCGCGCTTGGGGCCATGCCGATGTTGGAAAAGCGCGCGCGCCGGAGACTGAAAGACGCATGGCACAGGGAGGCGGCAAAGACATCCATCCTGCCCTTGGCAGCACTTCTTCGCGGACGCGCCCGAATAACTGCCGATGCTCCGCTCGCCGTCGCCGCCCTGGCTACCGTAGTCACAACTACCTGGCTGCTTTCCGGCGGCCACGCCGTGCTGTTCCATGCCGATCCGCTCCTTCTGGCGACGGCGTTTTGACGAGCCTGCTACCGGGCGCCGCCTGCAGCATTGTGCATCTTTCAGGACGCTTCCGGACGCACCGCGCGTCTCGGCACCCGCGATCGCGGCCAAGCTCCCGTCGGAAATAACATGACCATTCGAGGAAGGGCGCGACCGAAGGACTCAACCGATGCAGACGCGGGCGGGAGCGCCGACTATGCGGCGCTCGATTGAACATCAACCCGGCGAAGCAGCGAGCGCGTGACGCAGGTCGGCAACAACATCCTCGGCATTGCAGACCGACATTGAGCCTGATCGTCTTGCCGCTGACGTTGAAGCGGGCAAAGACATTCGTTTCCAGCGAAATGCTCGGCGCGGCCTTCGCGGGCATGACCAGACTCTCAGGCCCGCCCTTGAACGGTGTTACCTATTTCACGGTGCCGTCCGGGGTTACTGCGGGGCTGGGGCCGCCGGTCCCAGTCTGATAGGTGGGATCGCGGTCCGTCGGGGCCGGTATCCCCTCTTCCGTGCGCGGCGGACTTCCTACACTACCGGTTTGTTCGTTCGAAGGCGAAGGCTGAACTTCCTCCACCGCCGCAGTCGGTGCGTCGGCATCCGTGTCGTCGGCCCATAGGGCGATAGCTCCCCAGACGAGCATCGCCAGGACAAGACTTGTCGCGAGCACCACAAACACGGGAAAGCCCAAACGGCCCTGGCGCGTCTCCGTCGTCGTGAAGGTCTTTCTGTCTGACTCATGTGTGGCTGAGGGCGGGTCGCCCCGTTCGTCCAGATGATTGCTCATTGAACTTCTCCGTTCACCGTGCCTCGACAACGAATGTCCGCTGCACAATGTTCCGGACAAGGCTGGCACTGGCGCAACACCCGCTCCCAAGCGACAAACTGGCTCGCTATTGGAGGGATCGGAGCGACCGGGTAGCGTAGCGGGGCTGATCGGAGGAGCGGCAACATGTACCCCGTTCGCTGCCCGGCTCACACGTCTTCTTTAAATCGTAACCAAACTGGAGAAACATGCAGGAATTGAACGAGCGATCTGTGCGTCCGCGCGGCGTTTTGATTGCGGCGATCCTTTCGGAGGGCGACGATGTTTGTTCTGATACTCGGCCTGCTGATCTTTCTGGGTGTCCATTCGGTTCGCATCTTTGCGCCCGGCTGGCGCGACCGACGCCTTGCCGACATGGGGGACGGCCCCTGGAGAGGGCTCTATTCGCTCGTTTCCCTGGCCGGCTTCGTGCTGATCATCTGGGGCTTCTCTATTGCCAGGCCGGATGCTCCGATCCTCTACGAGCCACCGGTATGGATGAAGCACATCGCTCTTGCGCTGATGCTTTTCGCCTTCATCAGCCTCATGGTGTTTGCCTTCCCAGCGGGTCGCCTGAAGCCGGCTCTCAAGCATCCAATGCTCGTGTCGGTAAAGATCTGGGCTCTTGCGCATCTGCTCGCCAATGGCGATCTCGCCTCGCTACTGCTCTTCGGTGCATTCTTGGCCTGGGCAGTAGCCGATCGCATTTCGGCTAAACGCCGCGGCAATGGAGTGGCGGCGCCGGGCCCGGCAACATGGGATATCGGGGCTGTGGTCGCGGGTGTGGCGCTTTACGTGCTGTTCGTGTGGCGACTGCACGAATGGCTGTTTGGCGTCACGCCGCTTCCCTGATCCGCAGTTCCCCGCCCGGATGGTAGCTAACCTTATTTCGATTACAGCGCCGCGCGTCTGTTCAGACGCGCCAAGGTCGCTGTAACTCTTTGAAATCTCGCATCGAGCTTTCCGAAAATCGGGTACGATTTTCGGGCCGATGCGCTAGACGCCTCGCTTGTAAACCGGTCTGCTGCTCGCCCGCACGGCGTGAAACGCCGCGCGCAAAAGAGCGGTAACGCAGCCTCTGTTTGCTGAGCTCTTCAAGCAATCGATCATTGCGAACGCTATTGACGCCACAATCATGGCTGGCTATAGCGAATAAATCTTGACTCAATTACTCAAGATAAATAAGCAGTGCAAAGAACAAGCGCGAGGGCCTGTCTGCATGGAATATTGCCTTCTCTCCCCAGCACGTTTGATTCCGACTGAAGAGGTGAACCCCGAAAGAGTCGATGCCCTGCAGGCCAAGATCCTGCAGGAGGGCTCCTGGACAGCGCCAATCACGGCAGAGAAGGATGCCTTGTTCGTGATGGACGGCCATCACCGGTTGACGGTTGCGCATCGCCTCGGGCTCACAGCTATCCCGGTCGTTCTTCTCGACTACGATTCGGTGCGCGTGGAGAGCTGGCGTCCTGATGAGACGGTCACGCCGGGCGATATCTTCGACATGGCGCGCAGTGGCCGTAAATTTCCATACAAGACAACGCGGCACGTTTTCGCCAAAGGTTTGCCGGCATGCGATGTGCCACTTGAAGTCTTGTACGGTCCCGTTCCGACGGGCATGGCCCCCGGCCCTTCCGCGGGGGCATTGTCATGATGCTTCATTGTCAGAAAATCGGCCGCGAGCTGCCACCGATGCTCCGACCGGCAACCGCGGACCTCCTCACCCGGCACGCTTCCCTTCTACTCGACTGGGTTGACCGCTACGGCTCGCCGCTAAACCTCATCTGGCCGCAAGCCCTTAAGGAGAACCTTGCCGCCCTGAGAGGCGTTCTGACGGAGAACGGCGTCCGGCATGCGATCTACTATGGGGCAAAAGTCAACAAGTCCGCCGGGCTGATGCGAACGGCACTCGGCGTAGGCGCTGGAATTGACGTTTCCAGCCTTTATGAACTTCGGGACGCAAGGCGGCTCGGGGCCGATGGTGCAAGGGTCGTGGCGACGGGACCGGCGAAGACGGGTGCGTTCCACAGAGAACTCGTCGGCTGCGGTGCGCTGATATCGGTGGATTCCCCCGAAGAGTTGGAGGACCTGATCGGCGCTCTGCCGGCAAGGACGAGCCCGCAGCCGGTCCTCTTGCGGCTGCGACCGAGCGACCAGAGCAAGAGCCGCTTCGGCATGCCGGCCGACGCCATCGCTCAGTGCCTCGCGCGGCTTTCCGGCGAAAGGCAATTGCGATTCGACGGGCTTCATTTCCACCTCAGCGGCTACCGTTGGGAGAGCCGCGCCACAGCGTTGAGCGAGGCTGCCGGCCTCATTTCGGAAGCCCGGCGAATGGGACTTTCTCCGCGCATGATCGACATTGGCGGCGGCCTGCCCATCCAGTACGTCGATCCGATCAAATACCGGGACCATCTCGCCGCCCAGACGACCGACGACTATCGCACCGGGAAAATACCGGAATCCTTCTATCCCTATGGCGGCAGTTTTTCCGCCTCCGATTGGCTGCACCTGCTCTTGCTGGCAGAGATGGCGCAAGGCCGAAGCGTTGCCGATTATTTCACGCGGGAGGGGCTTTGCCTTGCGATGGAGCCGGGCCGCGCGCTGGCGGACCAGACAGCCATCTCTGTCTTCAAGATCTCGCGTGTAAAGGCTCTCGGCCCGGATACGCACGTCATTTTCGTCGAGGGCAGCAGCTTCAGCGCCTGCGAAACCTGGTTTGCTTCCGAATTCCTCATCGATCCCATTCATGTCCCGGCAGCTCATGTGCCGGCAGCGAGGCCGTCGCTTTCCGCGACGCCTCCAGGTCGCGCCTATCTAGCCGGACACAGCTGCCTCGACGAGGACGTGCTCAGCAACAGGTGGCTGTCCTTCTCCGTCGCGCCGCAAGCCGGCGACCTGCTCGTCTTCGCCAATACCGGCGGCTACCAAATGGATCTTCTCGAAAACGAATTCCACCGTCACCCGATGCCCGCCCGCCACTGTGTCGCAGGGGATGCGCAAGGGCAGCCCTATCTCATTCCCGACACAGTTGAGGAGGCTTAGATGCTGCATACGACCGTAACGCAATTGATTGGCCAGACGCCGGTGATGTCGATCGCGGTCCCGAACCGGGACGCCACTCTGGTGCTGAAGATCGAGAAGAACAATCCCGGCGGCTCGATGAAGGACCGCATGGCGCGCAGCATGGTGGTCGCCGCGCTTCAAGACGGGCGCCTCGCACAGGGCGGCACGATCGTCGAATCATCCTCCGGAAACACCGGAACGGGCTTGGCGTTGGCGGCCCTGGAGTTCGGATTGCGTTTCATCGCGGTGGTGGATCACCACGCGGCACCCGACAAGATCCGGATGATGCGGGCGCTCGGCGCCGAGATCCGCTACATAGAAGGCGATTTCCGCGAGGACGAGGTTGCGGTCGTCGAACGACAAAGATTAGCCGCGCAGCTAGGCGCTCAGCTTCCAGGCGCGCTTTTCATGAACCAATCCGATAATCCGGCGAACCCGGAAGGCTATGCCGGTTTCGTCGACGAGTTGCTGGCCCAACTCCCGGACGGAATTGATGCCTTTATCGGCTGCGTCGGGACAGGCGGCTCCATGACCGGGATCTCCCAGCGGCTGAAGCACCACAACCCGTCTGTGTATACGATCGCAGTCGAGCCGGCTGGTTCGATCGTCTTCGGCAAGCCGGGGCATCCCTACTACCAATCGGGCACCGGCACGCCGGCGGGAGACGAAGTGGGCAAAGTGCTGGATTACGGCTGCATCGACGAGGGTGTCCAGGTGACGGATACCCAAGCCTTCGAGACGGCGCGCTACATGGCCCGGCGCAAGGGGCTGCTGGTGGGCGGCTCGACGGGTGGTGCCATCTACAAGGCGCTGGAATTCATCGCAGCTGGCAAGCTGACCGGCACGATCGTGACGACGGTTGCGGATGGCGGAGAGAAGTATCTTGGCACGATATTCGACGACGAATGGATGGCCAAGCGCCGCCTGTTCGATCCAGCTATCGCCGCCCAACTGGACGGCTGGCTCGCCGCCAGGGCGTGCGCGGCATGAAGGTGACCATTTGTGGCGCAGGCCGTACCGGGCACTTGAACGCGGTGCTGTTCAAGCAGGTTCCAGGCGTCGAGGTTTCTGTCCTGACCAACTCCACAGCTTTGGCCGTGCGATGGGCAGAGGGCGACGACGTCTGGCAGGCAGAGGCTCGAAACGGTCGCATCTTGAGCGCTCGACCCGACCATGTTGGAACCGATCCGACCCAAGCGCTCGAGAGTGCCGACATCGTCGTCATTACGCAGCCCGCCCAGGCGAGGCCGGCCCTGTTGGATCGAATAGCGCCGCACTTGCCGCAGAATAAATGCGTCCATGTCGGAGCAATCCCCGGCTTTTGCGGCTTCGATTGGCTCGCGGCAAAGGCTCTCTCGGGGCGCGAAAATGCGGTCATCTGGGGCATGAAGGATGTGCCCCACATCGCCTTCGACCTGATCGCGGGCCAGCGCGTGCGCATGGGCGGGGCGAAGGCGGAAATCTTCGTAGCTCTTCATCGCCGTGAAAGCGCGGCAAGCGGCGCCACGCTCGCGGCAATATTGAATCGCCTCTACGAGGCTCCCGTCACCCTGCTGCGGGACTACCTCGAGATTACGCTGACGCCCGGCAACGCACTGATGCACCCCGCCGTCCTTTATGCGCTCATCGGCCCCGGAGCACCCTGGGAGAACAGGCCGTTCGACGAGCCCCTGTGCTGGTGGAGCGATTGTCCGCAGGCAGGCGCCGAGCTCTTGGAGGCTTGCGATGCCGAGAACCAGGCGATCCGCCGTGCAAGCGAGGCACGTCTCGGCATCGACCTCAGCTCGGTAAAACCACTTCAGCAGGAGTTGGTCGAAGCCTATGGCAACCAGATCGCGGACGCCCGGACCATGTACACGCTTCTACGCACAAATCGCGCCTATGCGGACATCCGAGCCCCCCTGGTTGCCAACCCGTCCGGCCCGGGATTGGTCGTCGATCGCGAAAGCCGCGCCTTCCATGAGGACATAGCCTTCGGACAGGCGCTGCTCGTCACAATGGCCGAGCGGCTCGATGTGGCCGTACCGGCCATTGCCAAGACCTATCAATGGGCGCGCGACTATCACGGCGGCTTGGCCACCGGAGTGCCCGCCTATGTACCCTCAGATTGGCCGGAGGCAGCCTAATGGACGATAAGATTTCTTCCGCAACTGCTCAGATCCACTCAGACGATACAGAGCTTCTAGCGAACGCGGCACGAAATGCGATAAGCCGTCTGGTCCGTTGCCTCTTCGCGGAACGCCTGTTGGATCCGGATGCACTGCTACGGGCTCGCGACGGCCGCCAGGCCTGGTTGCCGCTTTGGCAGACGCGCCGCGTGCTGCATTTTTCCGATCTTCGCCGGGCGCCCGCCGGAACGTTTCAGAACCGCGGGCAAATCGAGGCCTTGGACGCAAGCGGTACCCGGCGTCGGATCGAGGACCCGTCCGTCCTGATGCGGGAGGTTGCGCCATCGATCGCGTTTGCCCCTGCGGCCGACGGCTTGGAGCACTTCGTCCGCGACGTGGACAACAGCATGCGCAACGACGTTCTTGCACGGCGACATCGGAAACGCTGGAGTGCCGAACTACGCGAGCAGATCGGCCAGGCAGACGCAATCGGTTTCCTTGCTTACCTTGAAGAGACCTTGCCGCCGCACCTGGTAGCCATGACGCTTGACCAATGGGGCGCCCTTGAGGGACATCCCTTCTATCCGACATGGAAAGCCAAGCCCGGCCTGGCGCCGGACGATGTCGTTGCCTTGTCGCCGGAATTCGGCGCTCGTGTGCGCCTGCGGGTCGCCGCGTTGCGCAGCGGCTGGGCCTACATAGAGAAGATGCCGCATGTCGATGGCTATTCGGAATGGTTCGCCGAGAACTTCCCGGACCTCTGGCGCGAGTGGGAGAAAGCCTTGGGAGAGCGTGGTAAATCGCCTGCGGATTGGCTGCCTCTGCCCGTGCATGCCTGGCATCTGGAGAACTTCGTCCGTCAGGAATTCGCGCCCGAGATCGAGGCTGACGTTTTCGATCCGGAAGGCCCGGAAATCGAAACGCTGCCGTCAATGTCCTTCCGCACGATGCTGCCGGAAACGCGGGACCCAAGGCCCTTCATCAAGCTGCCGGTCGCGATCTGGATGACGAGCGAGCAGCGGACGCTGCAGGCCAAGTCGATCCATATGGGGCCACGCCTCAGCACGTTGATTTCCGACATGCTGGCGAAGGAGGATGACCTCAGGAGCAGGCTGGAGATATTCACTGAAGAGCTGGGCGCGATTCTGCGTCATCCCGATACCGGTGACGAACATCCGGGCCGCTTTCTGTCGGTGGTCTATCGCAACACCGATGCGATTGCCCGTCGAGACGGCCTGCTGCCGGTGACTGTCGCCGCGCTTCTGACCGCTGGCCCGGTCGACGGTCGGCCACTGATCTGCGAGCTCATCGGAAGAAGCGGCGACGAGAGCGAAGCGGCGATCGCCGCATTCTTCCGGCTCTATGCACGCACCGTTGTCCGCCCGACTCTGGCCATGTATCTCCTCTACGGCCTCGCATTCGAGGCGCATCAGCAAAACAGCACGGTCCTTTTCGACGATCGCGGTCTGCCACGGAAGCTCCTGATCCGCGATTTCGGCGACGGCCGCAGCTTTGCGCCGCTCTTCAAGGAGCGCGGTTACGAGCTGCAACCGTTCAGTCGAAAAGGCATTCTGCCAACCACCTTCGACGGTGATATCAGCCTCGTGCGCTCCTTTGTCATCGATGCCTGCTTCGTCTGCCATCTTCACGAGATCGCCCTTTGCCTGACCGAACAATATTCGCTTGCGGGTGACCGCCTTTGGCGCATCCTCAGGGAGGAGACGGAAGAGGCGTTCGATACGTTGCGATCGCGCATGCTGTCGGATGCGTTCTGGCTCGAGGAACGCCAGGCCTTCCTCGAGCGGCCCTGGCCGACACGGTCAGTCCTGCGGATGCATCTCGAAGGCTATCGCGACTATCGCGTCGAGCACCAACTGCCTAATCCGCTGGCGAGTACAGAATGACCGGTGCAGTCGCGGCCCTGCGCGGCTTCGGACCCGTTTTCGCGCTGCTGTTCGGACTTCAATTCATCTCAATGGGCGCCATGGAGATGAGCGGTCCTTTCTGGCCGATCCAGATAAAGGCGCTGAGCGCTTCCGATAGCGTTTTCGGCCTGGCGGGAATTGGCGTCTATGTCTGCCCCATGCTTGGCGTGTCCCTGACGAGTGCCTTTTGGGGGCGGATGGGCGACCGCTACGGCAATCGCCTCATGATGGTGCGCGCGCTGGCTGGCCTGGCGGTGACGCAACTCCTCGTCGCTTTTGCCGACGACGTCTGGACCATTCTGGTGCTGCGATTCCTGCAGGGTGCCTGCGCTGGCTATATCGCACCGGCCCAGGCCTATGGGGTGCAGGTAACCGGCGGGCGGGATCGCGCCCGCCTCTTCGCCTGGCTGCAGGTGGCGACGAATGTCGGCTCGCTCGCGGGCGCCTTTCTCGGCGGGATCATTCTCGATGCCTTGCCTTTCGCGACCGTCAACCTCACCGCCGGCATGATCTGCGCATTCTGTGCCGCCGTCGCCTGGGTGAGCCTGCCCGTTTTGCCGGAAGGAAGAGGTCTCACGGTGGCGGCGAAGGCGACAGCGGTATCACACCCGCCTTCTACCGGCGTCCCGGTGATCGGAGTTTTCGGGCTGATGGGAATGCTGCTTGCAAGCAGGATGGTGCTGCAGGTGCCCTTTTCCCTCTATATGTCTGAGGTTTACGGCGCCCAGCATTGGATCACCGGCTTGAGCTATGGCCTTCTTGCGCTCGGCTTCGTGGTGGCAGCGCCGGTGTGGGCATGGAGCTTCGAAGGGCGAGCGCCGTCCTTTGTGCTGGGATGGAGCGTGGTGATCGCCGGCGGATGCTCCATCGTTACCGGGCTGGCGGACTCGACGCGCGTCATAGGGCTCTTCGCAGCGCTCTATTTCACCTGGGGCGCGCTCCTCGGAGGAACCACGCCGGTTCTCCTGTCGCTCGTTTCGGCAGCCACGCGAAGTGAAAAGCAGGGCTCCGTCCTGGGGGTGGCGCAGACCTGCCAGCAAGGTGCTTCCGTCATCGGCATCATTGCGGGGGTCGCCGCCACGCAACATTTCGGGCTCGAAGCTGCCTTTCCGCTCGTCTCGGGCCTCTATGGCCTGTCATTTTTCGTGGCGCTCGGCCTGTGGCTCAAGTCGCGCCAATCACTTCGGTAAAGGAGAAATATCGTGTCGAAACATTGTTTGCTGGCGCGTGCCATGTTGACAGCTCTTGTCTTGATGATCTTCGGCCTGGCAAACGTCTTTGCCGGCGAACAAACAGCACCCCCGCAAGCACCGATCACCGTCACCGACATTGCCGGCCGGCAAGTGAACGTGAAGGCGCCCGTCAAGCGCATTCTTCTCGGAGAGGGCCGGCAGCTCTACCTCATTGCCTCGCTCGAGCCTGACGATCCACTGGCGCGCGTCGTCGCCTGGCGCAACGACCTGATCGAGGCGGACCCGGCCACCTATCAGCAGTATCTTGAGGCCTATCCCAAATTGGCAGAAGTTCCTGCCTTCGCAGGCAAGGAGAATGGTCTGATCGACATCGAATCGACCATCGTCCAGAAGCCCGACGTAGTCCTCCTCAATCTCGAGGCCATGCGCGCCAACGAGGATGCCAAATATGTCGAGAAGCTGGCTGAGCTGAATATTCCGGTTCTCTACATCGACTTTCGCCACTATCCGCTGAAGAACACCGAGCCGACCATTCGCCTGCTCGGCAAGATCATGGGGCGCGAGGCGCGCGCGGAAGAGATCATCGCGTTCCGTCGCGAGGCGATGGCGCGCGTCATCGAAATTATCGCCCGGGCGAAACCGGAGCGCCCCCGAGTATTCATCGAGCGGATCGGCGGCTATGCCGATGATTGCTGCCTTTCCTTCGGCGCGGAAAACTTCGGCAAATATGTCGAGCTTGCCGGTGGCCACAATATCGGCAGCGATATTCTTCCCACGACCTTCGGACAGCTCAATCCCGAACAGGTGATCGCCGCCAATCCTGAACATGTCGTCGTCACCAGCGCCGACTGGGAGGCCTATGTGCCCGGTGGACATTGGATCCCGCTCGGCCCCGGCGCCGATCCAAAGGTGATCCGCGAAAAGCTCGAATGGTTCACCAGCCGCAGCGCCTACACCGACATCGCGGCCCAAAAGGCGCGGAACTTCCACGGCATCTGGCACCAGTTCTACAACAGCCCCTACGAGTTCTTTGCCGTCCAGCAGCTGGCGAAATGGTTTCACCCGGAGCTGTTTGCCGATCTCGATCCGGACGCGACATTTGCGGAGTATCACCGCCGTTTCCTGCCCATTCCCTATCGGCACGGCTATGCCGTCAGCCTCACCGGCAGTGCGGATTGACGGGTAGCCACGGGGCGAACCGGCGATGGCGGAGCTCAAGCCGGATTCGGGATAGTTCAACAAACGGAACCAGTAGTCGTCAGCGGGCGAGGCTCTCAAACCGAGAGCCTCGCCTTCGCATTCTCTTATCAGTTCGCTGCTGGCCTCGATCCGATGGGTGAGCTTGTTATTGCTGCCAAGCGGCAGAAAGCGCCGGCCCCTGGCCAGCGCCTTCATGAATGTCACTGAGACAGGTCGTCACTGGGGCGTCGACACGCACCTTACCATCAGAAGTCGGTCGTCATGGAAACCTTGACAGTGAGCGGCGCACCCTGCGACAGCGTGCCGAAGCTTGCAACGCCGGACCAGTAGTCGAGGTCGAAGACGTTCTCTACGTCGGCGCGGAAGGTGATCGGCCTCTCGTGGATTTCGGTCAGGTAGCGGGCGCCGAGGTCAAGTCGCGTCCAGGAGGGGATTTCCTGGGTATTTGCCGTGTTGACGAATTGCTCGTCCGTGTGAATGACATTGCCGGTGAGCGTCAGGCCGGTCAAGAAGGGCGTGTCCCACTCCGCCCCCAGATTGACCTGCAGCGCGGGCACGCCGATAGGGGTATTGCCGCGTTCTGTGTCGACGCTTGTTTTCGTGATCTCGCCGTGAATGAAGGTCACGCCTCCGAGTACTCGGATCGCGGGGGTCACTTCGCCGAAGACGTTCAACTCCACGCCGCGGTGGCGTTGCTCGCCGCCTTCGACGAAGACGAGATCAGTGCCGCGCGCTTCAAGCACGCCGAAGGGCTTCTCGATCTGAAAGGCGCTGACAGTGACCGCCACTCGCCCGAGATCGACCTTCGTGCCGATCTCGTACTGCCTGGATCGGTAAGGCGCGAGCGTTTCGCCCGAATTGACAGCCGTCGACGGAGCGGTGTCGCCGACGCTCAGGCCCTCGACGTAGTTGGCGTAAAACGCGACATTCTCCCACGGCTTCACGACGATGCCGGCGAGTGGTGTCAAGGCACTCTCGTCGGAAGACGAAGAAACCGCACCGGTCGTGGTGTTGTAATTTTCAGTATCAATGTGCTGCCAGCGCCCGCCCAGGGTCAGCTGCACGCGTTCATCGAGCACCGACATGGTGTCGGAAAGCGCGAAGCCGTAGAAGACGTTTTCCGAGAGTCTTGGTACATGCGTCGGCTGCGGCACATCCTGCTTGGGGCGGGGAAGCGGGTCGTAGATGTTGGTTAGCTGCGCGGTTCCTGAGTTCGAGCCGCGGGCAAGGCGCTGCTGCAGTCCACTGACCTGGAACGTAACCGAATGATCAACAGCGGCCGTCTCGAACTCGGCGCGTACACCCGTCTCGGCCGTCAGCCGGTCGACATCGAAGATGAAATTTTGCGGCGTGACGCTGACATCGCCTGCGGAGTTGAGAAGCAGTGGTGTGCCGAAGAGCCGCTCGACGCGCGACTCGCCGCCGCCGACGGCTGCGAACACAGTGACGGCGTCGCTCACGTCGTATTCGACGCGGCCGAGCCACGAGAGGTCGTCCGTCCTCGCCCATTCCCACGGCTCCTGGACGTTGGACCGGCCGTCCGGCGCATCGGGAATATTAAAGCTGCTGCTATCGGGGAAGAAGGGGCGATGCGGGGCATCGATGTCCTGCCGCTGACCGATGACGTCTAGCGTTGCTCTGAAGTCTTCTCCTTCATAGTCGAGCGCAAGAGCGCCGACCGTCACGTCAAGTGACTGATTGTCAATTGCCGTATCGCCGCCGTGATAACTGCCGTTGAAGCGAACGCCGAATTGGCGCTCATCGCCGAACCGGCGACTGACGTCGACATGTCCGCCACCATAAAGATCCGAAGAATAATCGGCCGTGACACGGGTCAGATCGACGTCCGACGCGCGCTTCGGCACGATGTTGATGGTGCCACCGACGCTGCTATTCGGCGAGATGCCGTAGAGGAGCGCCGTCGGTCCCTTGAGCACCTCGACGCGCTCGATGTAGTCCGTAAACAGGCGGTAGGTCGGTGCAACACCGAAGACGCCATCGAAGGCGACTTCGCCGAAGTTCCCCTCGTTCAAAGGGAAGCCGCGGATGTAAAATGAGTCCAGCATACCGCCGGAGGCGTGCGTGCTTCTCACCGAGGGGTCGTTGGCGAGGACGTCGGCCACGGTTGTCGCGTTCTGGTTTTCGATCGTCTCTGCCGTGTAGCTCGTGATGCTAAACGGCGTATCAATAAAGTCGCGGTTGCCGAGCAGGCCCGCGCGACCGCCGCGCGCCACCTGCCCCCCCGCGTAGTGTTCCGGCTGGGTGCCAATCGTCGCAGTCGAGGTGCCCGCCTTCACCTCCAGACGCTCCAACACCGTTGCGTCTTGCGCCAACGCGGCGCGGCTTACGCTCGCCAGCAGAACAGCCAGCAGTCCAACACGCAGTTCCATACACGTCCCCTGTAACCCATTGACCAAAAACATTTGTCGGTCCTGGCAAGGAGCGAATGTCGTTGGTGCGAGCGGGGAGTTAAATAACTTGAGTACATTTGTCAAGATATGCACCGGAACATTGCGGCGAGATCACCAACGCCCGTCTCGGTTTAGGCAAGATTTCACCCTATGGATGCACGGAACAGATCGCTACCGCTGTTCGTTGTTTACGGCGGAGGAAAATCGAATACAATTTCTGGTCTGTGCACCATGTTTGGGACCGATGCGTGCCGCACGATTTTATTGAGCCGACACGCCTTAGTCGGTCCAGGGGAGTGACTCCCGGCGCTGGCCGGTTCTTGTGAGGTCCGCCCGTGGATCAGAGGAGAACAATGAACGTTCTTTTGGCCGGTCAAGAACAGGAAGGTTTCTCAACGGCCCTCGCGCAGGTGCTCGACGGGGTCCCGTCGCCTCTGGTGGTCAAAGACAGCGCCTTGCAAATCCTGTTCGTCAATCTTGGCGCCTGCGCCCTGCTCGGCCGGCCAAGGGACGAACTCATCGGGTGCACCGATGGCGACATCTGGTCGAAAGAACGGGCCGATCGCCTGCGGGCGCTCGACCAGGCCGTGCTTGCCACGGGCAGGGAGCGCAGCTGCGAGGAACAATACGTATCAGCCGATGGTCGCGAAAGTGTGCTGCTGATGACCAAGCGGCGCCTTGTGCTGCAAGAGCCCTGGGGATATGGCGAGACGTTCCTGATCACCTCCTTTTCCGACGTCAGCGAATTGCGCAAAACGCAACAGGTACTTCGGACAAAGGAAGAACACCACCGCGCCGTCATTGATCTTCATCCGCAGATCCCCTGGACGGCCGATCCGGATGGCAACATCCTGGAGGTCGGGCCACGATGGGCCGAACTGACTGGAATTCCCGAAGACGAAACGCTCGGCAGCGGCTGGATGAAGGCGCTTTGTCCCGATGACGCCGGCAGCGTCGATCGGCAATGGCAGCACGCTCTCTCGACAGGCGAGCCGCTCGACGTGGAATACCGCGTAGAGATGGCAACCGGTGACTATCGCTGGTTCCGTGCACGGGCCGCTGCCCGGCGGGACACGGCGGGAAGCATCATACGTTGGTATGGCATTCTCGAGGACGT
Source organism: Sinorhizobium alkalisoli (assembly GCF_008932245.1). NCBI lineage: Bacteria > Pseudomonadati > Pseudomonadota > Alphaproteobacteria > Hyphomicrobiales > Rhizobiaceae > Sinorhizobium > Sinorhizobium alkalisoli. The sequence goes on from NZ_CP034910.1 coordinate 1,948,332, forward strand.
CGACGATCGGCGTCGCGCGACGGATGCGCTCAAGGAAAGCGAGGCGCGCTTCCGGGCGATCGCCGACAACGCACCGGTGATGATCTGGGTGGCAGACGGGACCGGTCACACAAGCTTCTTCAGTCGCCTGTGGCTGGAGACCACCGGCCAGAGTGAAGAGGAGGCCCTGGGTTTCGGCTGGGTCGACGTGATTCACCCGGATGACAGACAGGCGGTGGAGACGGCATTTTTCAGTGCCGGCGCTACGCGCGAGCCGGTCCGGACCGAGTATCGCCTAAGGCGCGCCGATGGCAGCTGGGCTTGGATTCTCGATGTAGGGCAGCCGCGCTTTTCCTCCGACGGACGCTTTCTCGGATATGTGGGCTCCGCCCTCGACATCAGCGAGCGGCGCGCCGCCGAGATCGCGCAGCAGGAATCCGAGGCCTTCATCAAGAGTATCTTCGACAGCAGCGTCGATTGTGTGCGCGTGCTCGACCTTGACGGCCGCCCGCTGATGATGAATAGGGCGGGACGCGAACTCTTCGGCATTTCCGAGGACGCCGGCATCGAAGATCAGACGTGGCGCTCGATCGGCTTGCCGGAAGACGCGCCAAAGGTGCAGGCTGGCTTCGAGACGGTGCGGCAAGGGCAAAGCGCGCGATTCGAGATAATCGTTCGCGATGCCCAGGGAAGAGAGCGCTCCATGGACGTCAACGCCACGCCGGTGCTCAACGCCCAAGGCAAACCGTTCCGTATGCTCTCAATCTGGCGCGACATCACCGATGCGAAACGGGCAAGCGCTGACCTGCAGACCGCCCGCGACGCGGCCGAGGCCGCCGCAAATCGGCTGTCGGCAGTGCTCGAAAGCACCATGGACAGTGTCATCCTGGTCGATGAGCTCTGGCGGCTGCGCTATCTCAATGAGAATGCCAAGCGCCTGCTTCGGCTCGACGACAACGCACTGGGCCTGCCTCTTTGGCGTCTATTTCCACGCGAGCGTAAGGGCGTGTTCGCGAAGAACTGCCGGAAGGTCATGAAGCTGCGCAAACCCGCCGCCTTCGAAGACTATCTGCCGTCGCTCGACATCTGGATCGAGGTCAACGCCTCGCCGACGCAGGACGGCATCTCCATCTTCTTCCGCGACATCACCGAACGCCGGCGTACGGAAGAAGACCGGCTGCTGGCGCACAAGCAGATCGCCCACATGGCCAGACACGACATGCTGACCGGGCTGCCCAATCGCCTGTCCTTCCGCGAGTGCTTCGACAGGGCGCTCGATCCCGGCCGCGGCAAGAGGAGGATTGCCGTTCTCTGCCTGGACCTGGACGGGTTCAAACTGGTCAACGACACGCTCGGTCATCCCGCCGGTGATGCGCTGTTGCGTCAGGTGTCCGCGCGGCTCGCCCAGATAGTCGCGGAGAGCGATACGGTCGCAAGACTGGGCGGCGATGAATTCGCCATCATCCGACCCTTGTCGCCAAAAGCCGACGCGCCATCGATTCTTGCGGAGCGTGTGATCCAGGCACTCAGCGAGCCCTTCACCATCGACAATATCAACGTTGCAGTTGGTGCAAGCGTCGGCATCGCCACGACTCCAGAGGACGGGACGACGGCCGACGAACTCATAAAAGCCGCCGACATTGCGCTCTACAGCGCCAAGGCAGCCGGGCGCGGCACCTATCGGCAGTTCGAGGCGACGATGGGTGCGCAATTGCACGCCCACCAGCAGATGAAGCTGGCCCTGCGTGAGGCCCTAGGTCGCGGCGAACTGGAGCTTCATTATCAGCCGCTGATCAGCCTGCACTCGAAGAAAGTCAGCTGCTGCGAGGCTCTGCTGCGCTGGCGCAGCCCGGAGCGGGGCCTGGTGGCGCCGGATCATTTCATCCCCATCGCAGAAGAGACGGGGCTGATCGTGCCCATTGGGGAATGGACCTTGGAGCAAGCCTGCCGCGATGCAGCCGGCTGGCCGGCGGACGTCGCCATCGCCGTCAATCTTTCGCCCGTCCAATTCAAAAGCAAGAGGCTGGTGGGGGCGGTCGCGACGGCAATCAAGTCCTCAGGCATCGATCCCGCTCGCCTGCAGATCGAGATTACCGAAACCGTGTTGCTCGACGAGAGCGAGCACAATCTCGAGCTTCTCCAGGAATTGCGCAACTTGGGCGTCAAAATCGCCATGGACGATTTCGGCACCGGCTATTCGTCACTCGGCTATCTGCGCAGCTTCCCCTTCGACAAGATCAAGGTCGACCGATCCTTCATCCACGATCTGCCGAGGGGCAAGGAATCGCTTGCAATCGTCAAGGCGGTTGCCGGGCTGGGCCATAGCCTCGGAATCACCACCACGGTCGAAGGGATCGAGACAGAGGATCAGCTCAACATCGTCAGCTCGGAGGGGTTCGACGAGGCCCAGGGCTTTCTGTTTGCGCTACCGATGTCAGCCTCGGAAATCATGGAGTTGATCCGGCAATCGCCGCCGCCATAGGCCTTTGGCGGCTGCGACTATTGACTAGGGAGTTGACCCGATGGGACGTTCGTTGGTTGCGATGTATCGTGCAGCTTTTGTCGCAGGACCGACCGCCTGCCGCTATCGCCGAACACTGCCCGACCATGGGGGAGAGCATCGATGAACCCGCATGGCATCGCACTTATTGCAGATGACGACGAGTTCTTCAGAATAGCCCTCTCGGCGATCCTGAAGAATAAGCTCGGTTTTGCCGAGGTCGTGGAGACCGGTTCTCTCGATGAAGCAATCGAACGGCTTGCGGATCGGGACGACTGTTCCGTCGCGCTCTTCGATCTCACCATGCCCGGTATGGAGAGCGCCGCCAACCTGGGAGCGGTGCGCGAGGTTCGCCCGGACATTAAGGTGGCGGTCGTCTCGGCCTCCTCGCGCCGAAGTGACATTCTGACCGCTTTGGCGGCCGGCATTCACGGCTACGTGCCGAAGAGCCTTGGTGCGCAGGAGCTCGCCGCCGCACTGCGCACGATCCTGAATGGCGCAATCTATGTCCCTCCTTCGCTTGCCGGCCGGCCAAGCGGCCCGGCAGAGCCTGAGCCTGCGGCACCAGCCACCGCCCCGCTGGAGATCCCCCCAAAACGGGCAATGGAATTCCTGACGCCGCGGCAACGGGAGGTGCTTTTTCTGCTCGTCGACGGGCTGTCGAACAAGGAGATCGCCCGCAAGCTTCGCCTGGGCGAAGGAACCGTGAAGATCCACATGGCGGCGCTCTTTCGCAGCCTGCGGGTAAGAAACCGCCAAGAGGCCGCCGCGGCCGGTGCCCGGCTGCTACCAGTGGCCGAGGGGCGGTAGACCATCCGGATAGACCTTTGCCGGCCATGTGGTCGAATGGCCTGAATGAATGTGACGACGTAGTTAGGTAGCAACGAAAATCGATGTGAGTCGGAAATGCAGCGAGGCGGAACGAGAATCAGTGAGGCCCGGTCAGCCCCCGAAGCAGCCCGGAGCGTCCGCCCGGAAGGCACCATCGACGCATTCATCAGCGATGTCGTCGCCGCGGAAATCGCACGCCAAATGCGCCTCAGCGTCGCTACGTCACGCAGTCCCGCCCTCGTTGCAGCGGTCCAGCGGGTCATGAGCCGGCACGGCATCACCGACCTGCATCGTCTGCGGGATCGCATTGCAGCCGATGACGCGCTGCGGGAGGAGGTTCTCGACGAAGTCACCGTACGGGAAACGCACTTCTTCCGCGATTCGAAGCAGTTCGAATTGCTGCGCCACACGATTCTCCCGCATTTGTGCCGGCCGCGAGCGAGCGCGCCAGCGCGGATCTGGAGCGCTGGCTGTGCAAGCGGAGAAGAGCCCTATTCGCTCGCCATTCTCTGCGCGGAGGATGGGCACTCAGTGCGGATATCGGCCTCTGACATATCGATGAAGGCGCTCGCAGAAGCTGCCGAAGCGGAATACGGCGAGTGGTCGTTCCGGGAAATGGGCGAATATCTGAAGCGCCGCTATTTCCTGCAGCGCGGCGACCGATACCGGCTCAGGCCGGATGTGGCACGCAGCGTCCGCTTCACCCAAGTGAACCTCGGCTTCGACAGGCTGCCTGCGCCCGATCGCGGGTTGGCCGGCTTCGATCTCATCCTGTGCCGCAATGTGCTCGTCTATCTCGACGCCGCCGACCTCATGCGGGTTGCGGAGGAATTGTTCACCTGCCTCGCCGAGGGTGGATGGCTGCTGACGGCTCCGACCGATCCCCCGCTCTGGAGGTACGCCTCCTTTCAAACCGCGACGACCGGTGCCGGTCTCGTTTACCGAAAGCCCATGCACGTTGCTCGCGAAGCCGGTTATGAAGCGCGGTACTCCAAGGAAGCACGCCGATGACGGCCCCCGTACTCTCCAACCCCCGCATGATCGATTGGGAGGATGTGAAGCGGCGCATAGCCACAGCCATCGCGCAGACGGAGGCACTTCTCGACTCGGCCAGCCCTGGGGCCGACCGCGAGGTACCGTTTCCCCCCGCACGCGTTTCAGACGGGGCGCCGAATGGTAGTCCGTCGCGGGTGCTGAAAGTCGCCACTTTCGTGCTGTCGGGCCGCCGCCTCGCACTTGATGTGCACTATACCTGCGAGGTCGTCCCGCTCGGGCGCCTGAGCCCGCTTCCGGGATTGCCGCCCCATGTTTGCGGCGTTTACGACCTGCGCGGACAATTGCTTCCGGTGTTCGATTTATCCGATCTATTCGGCCTTTCGCCCATACAGCCGAGGGATATGGCTTGGGCGTTGGTCTGCGGCAGGGAGCAGGCCGAATTCTTGGTTGTGGCCGAGACCATGCCGGAGTTGGAAGAAGTCGCGCCGGAAACGCTTGCGCCCGCCAAGACGGAGGCGATGGAACTCGCTTTGGCGCAGGCGACGGATGGGACCGTGGTGATCGACGCTTCGCTTCTCTTCGACGATCGCCGGCTTTTTCCTTGCGACGATCAAGCCAACCCCGAGGCGGAGGACGACACGCCATGAGCATTTCCTGGACGCGAAGCCTTTACGGCAAGCTGGGTCTTGCCATGCTGATGTTTGTGGCGGTCTCCGCCTTTCTGGTCGGCTCGAGCTATTTCGCCCTGGAGAGGGTGCGCAGGGATCTTTCCGCAACGGCGTCGCTCAGCAGGGAACGCGCTTTCTATCAGATGCTCTATCTGGTGAGCCGCCTGGCGACTGCAGAAGGCCCGGATCGCGCGGCTACCGTTGCCGAGCTTCGCGACCTGTTGCAGCGTAATGAACGGATGCTCGCGCGATTGGTCGCCGGGGAATTTTCCCTGGGAATTGCCGCCGAGGCCGACCGGCAAGCCCTCGCCGAATTGAGGCAGCTTCAGCAGCGCTGGGCAGAGGAAGTGCGCCCCGCAATCGAGCGTGCGATTGACCGGACCCCGCCCGGCCCGGCGGCACTCGACGACCTCGACCGGCAGATCCGAACCTACTCGGCCGCTGTCAACGAAAAGATAGACTCGATCGAAGACGCCGCGACGACCCGGCTGCAGAAATCGCAGTTGCTGCAGTTCGTCTTGTCGGGATTGGCCGTGATCTTGCTGCTCCTCGTCCTCACCGTGCTGCGGCACTTCGCCCGCCGGACCAGTGCGCTGGTGGAGGTCGCCAGGAAAGTGAGCGCCGGAGACCTCGAGCGACGAGCCGCCTATGAGGGCCGCGACGAATTGGCGATCCTGGGTCTCTCCTTCAACCACGTAACGAGCAAGCTGTCGGGCATGATCGAAAATGAGCGTGACGACCGGGAGAGGCTGGAGGAGCTGCTCGCCACCATTTCCGAGACCGCGCAGCACCTTTCCTCCTCGGCGGCCGAGATCCTGGCCGGAACGACGCAGCAGGTGGAAGGCATGCGCGAGCAATCTTCCGCCGTGGCCGAAACCGTCGCAAGTGTCGATGACGTGCTTCAAACGGCGGAGCAGGCGGCGCAGCGGGCACAGCAGGTGTCGGCCTCCTATGAAACGGCCGTGACCGTCAGCAGTGAGGGCCGCAAGGCGCTCGACGACACGGTCACCATGATGAATACGGTGAACGCCCGGACGGAGGCGATTGCCGGCGACATTCTTTCGCTCGCTGAAAACAGTCTCGAAATCGGTGAGATCGTCTCGGTCGTGGCCGAGATCGCCGACCAGACTAATCTTCTTGCCCTCAACGCGGCAATCGAAGCGTCGCGTGCCGGCGAACACGGCAGGGGGTTCAACGTGGTCGCGAGCGAAATCCGGGCGCTTGCTGACCAGTCCAAGTCCGCGACCACGCGCGTTCGGCGGATTCTGACCGAGATCCAGAAGTCGACCAATGCCGCCGTAGTCGGCGCCGAGGAAGGAACGAAAAGCGTCAGCCGTGCGCTCGATACCGTGCGCGAGGCCGGCGATACGATCCGGCAGCTCGAGTCGATCATCGCCGATTCCGCCCGCTCGGTGGCGCAGATCGCCGCCTCGGCCGGCCAGCAGAAAGCGGGCATGAAGCAGATACACGACGCAATGCACTACATCGACCAGGCGAGTAGCCAGAACCTCTCGGCCATTCGCCAGGCGGAAGAAGCTGCAAAGGACTTGAACGAGCTTGGGTCCAGATTGAAGCACATGCTCGCGGATCATGGCAATTTCAGATGATGAAACCCGAAGAACTCGACCGTCAGTTGTTGGAATTGTTCACGCAGGAGGTGCGGGAACGTGCCGCCGACATCGAACGGATGCTGATCGGCATTGAGGAAGCCACCGAGCCAAGCGACAAGCGCGCCCTGCAGGAGAGGCTTCTAAGGACCGTTCACAGCCTCAAGGGCGCCGCTGGCCTCGTGCAGGTGCGCGGTGTCGAAACGATCTGCCACTGGATGGAGGAAGTGCTCGCCACCGCCGGGAACGAGGACCGCTCGCTCAATCCGCGCCAACTCGATCAGCTTCTCAAGGCCGCGGACGCCATTGCGGAAGCCGCACGGCAATTGGCCCGCGGCGAAAAGCCCGCGACCGAACAGTTGGAGAGCGATGTTCTCGATATGGAAACAACATTGCCGCCTGCCGATGACGACATGGATCGGCAGGCGGCGCCGTCAGTGTCTCGGGCGGAGCTTGCCGTTCCGATCCGCTCGACCGACTTGGATGGCTCGATGCGCGTCTCCGCCGAGCGGCTGGACGCCCTGCTTCACAGGAGCGGCGAACTCTTGTCCTGGAATGTGGCCATGCGCCGGCATGCCGAGCAGGCGTCTCTTCTGAGAGAAACGGCAAGAAGGCTCCGCGCTCACAAGGTCCGTCCCGAACGGGAAGCTGCAAGCATTGAAAGCGGCCTGCGCGCGCTTACTGCTTCGATGCGCCGGGATGCGCGGCTAATGCACGGCGCCCTCGTCGCGCTTGGCCAGGAGGTGCGGCACGCACGCACCCAGCCCTTTGCGGAAGCCTGCCAGGGGCTGACGCGCGTCATCAGAGACGTGGCGGCGGCGACCGGCAAGGCGGCACGGCTGGAAGTCAGAGGCGGAGACATCGAGATTGACCGTTCGATCTTGGCCGGCCTGCAGGATTCGCTCCGGCACCTGGTCCGCAATGCCATCGCCCACGGCATCGAGCCGGCGGCGGAGCGAAGGGCAGCCGGAAAGCCGGAACAGGGTCTCGTGACCGTCTCGGCAACGGTCACGGGAGACCGGCTTCAGGTGGTCGTCGAGGACGACGGCCGCGGCCTCGATCCGGCAGCACTGCACAAGCTTGTTGGTGACACGGAGTCGCATGGACCGAACGGCGAAGGGCAACTCCTTCAGCACGTTTTCAAGCCCGGCATATCCACGGCACCCAGGGTCACCAAACTATCAGGCCGCGGCATCGGGCTCGACATCGTCAGAAGCGCCGTCGAGGGAATGCGCGGCACCGCGACCGTGGCACGTCCCGCAGAAGCTGGAACGGCATTCACGCTCACCCTGCCCCTGACGCTCGCCACCGTGCGCGCACTTGAAGTGGTGGCGTCAGGTCACGTCTTCACGATCGACAGCTCCTCCGTCGAGCGCGTCATAAGGCTTGCTTCACACGAAATTGCGGTGGAGGAGGAACGGGTCGTCGCCACGACCAGGGACGGGAAACTCCCGGTGATCGACCTCGCCGGCTGGCTTGGATTGCGGCCGACGGCCGCTATATCAGCGAAGGCGTCGGTGCCAGCCGTGATTATCGGAACGGGAGGCCGGCAGGCTGCCCTTCTCGTGGACGAGGTCGCGGGGGAACAGGAACTGCTTGCGCGCTCGCTCGGGGCTCGCCTGAGAAATGTTCGCCGCTATTGTGGCGGCATGATCCTGCCGGATGGTCAAATCGCGCTGCTCCTCAACACGACCGTGCTGATCGAGGCCGCGGTGGAAAGGACTGCGACGCCAGATGCATTCCCGCAACCGGCGGATCGGACAACGCGCCGTAAAGTGCTGGTCGTCGACGATTCGAAATATATCCGATCGCTCGTCCGACTCATTCTCGATGGAGCGGGATATGAGGTGGCGATGGCGGCAAGCGGATCGGAAGCCCTGGCGCACCTTAGCGATCACGGGGCCGACATCGTGGTAGCCGATGTGGACATGCCCAATATGGATGGGTTCGAACTGACCGAGGCCATCAGGGGTTCCGAACGGCTTTCAGCCGTGCCGATCGTGCTCTTCACCGGCCGCGAAACGCCGGAGGACAGGCTGCACGGCCTGAAGCTCGGTGCCAGCGCCTATGTGACGAAGAGCCATTTCGATGCGCAGCACTTTCTCGAGACCGTGCGTCGGGTAGGCTGAGGCATCCATGGTTCGCATCCTGCTCGCCACAGGGAGACTCGACCTCCAGGAACTGGTGGAGAATGCTATCGGCGCAGATGGAGCGGCCATGCTTGTCGGGGTGGCGCGCAGCAATGCCGAAGTGGTCAGGCTGGCACGGGAGCTTTCGCCTGACATCGTGACCATGGAGTTGAGGCTCGGTGGGCAGGATAGCGATGCGGCGGTCCGGGAAATCATGACTTCAGCGCCGGCCCCGATCCTTTTGGTGTCGCGCGAAAACAGCGCGGCGCTCGGGGCGGTCTCCGCACGCGCACTGGAAGCGGGCGCGCTCGCCGTTATCCCGGCGCCGCCGGCGTTCGAAGCGCGCCCGGAAAGGGCGGCGGCGGAGAAATTCCTGGCGACGATCAGAGCGATGGCGCAGGTCAAGGTGGTGCGGCAGTGGCCGAGGAAGGGCGCCGCCCGCAGCGACGCGGGCAATGGCGACGGCGATCTTCCGGTAGGTGTCGTTGGGATTGCCGCGTCCACCGGCGGTCCGGCGGCGATCCGATCCATATTGATGCGTCTTCCGGCTGCCTTCCCGGCCCCAATCCTGATCGTTCAGCACATGTCCAACGGGTTCATAGATGGTGTCGCCGCCTCGCTCGACGCGAATGTCCCGTTGAGGGTCAAGATCGCGGCCGACAGGGAGCGGCTGCGGCCCGGGACAGCCTATCTCGCGCCGGATGGTTTCCAACTCGGCGTCTCCAGTCGATCACGCATCCGCGTTTCCGAGGATGCGCCGGTGGACGGCTTCAAGCCATCAGGTTCCTATCTCTTCGCCTCCATAGCGCGTGCCTTCAGGGCCCGGTCTCTTGCCGTTGTGCTGACGGGAATGGGAAGCGACGGCACGGAAGGTCTTCGGGCGCTGCGCAGGGCGGGCGGCAGGGTGATCGCCCAGGACGAGACGAGCTCCGTCGTTTTCGGTATGCCGAAGTCGGCGATCGGCGCAGGCGTCGTCGATCTAATACTGCCGCTCGAGGCCATAGGCGAGAAGATCATGGCCCTGGCGCAAGGCGAAGCGGACGGCTCATAGGCCGTGACGGTCTCATGCCCAGCAATTCAGAGCTACAGTGGCCGTCGCGCGTCTGATGAGACGCGCGACGCTATTACAAAAGCACAGGCGACTGCGGCGCCGCGGACGCTCGACCCTTGCGCGCGGCGCCGCAATCTGCCCTCCCCCGAATCATTGTACTCCGGCGATCTGAATGGCCGCCGGCGTGATGATCACGGCGAAGAGAACCGGCAGGAAGAACAGGATCATCGGCACCGTCAGCTTCGGCGGCAGCGCTGCCGCGCGCTTCTCCGCCTCGCTCATGCGCATATCGCGGTTCTCCTGCGCCATCACGCGCAGCGCCTGGCCGAGCGGGGTCCCGTATTTTTCCGCCTGGATCAGACTGGTCACGACGGCGCGCACGCCCTCGACGCCGGTCCTGAGCCCCAGGTTTTCGAAGGCCTGACGCCGGTCCTGCAGATAAGAAAGCTCGGCCGTCGTCAGAAGGACCTCTTCGGCGACTTCCGGCGATTGCGCGCCGACTTCCTCGCCAACCTTGCGGAGGGCGCTTTCAATGCCCATGCCGGATTCGACGGTAATCAGCAGCAGGTCCAGCGCGTCCGGCCAGGATCGGCGGATCGCCTGCTGCCGTTTGGCTGTCTTGTTCCTGATGAAGATCGCCGGGGCGAAATAGCCGACCGAGCCGACACCGGCAGCCATGGCGACAACCATGACCAAGTGCACATCCGGCCGGATGACGAGCAGGAGATAGAGGAGAGCGGCGGCGAAAATGACGAACGGCGCGATCAGCCTGACGGCAAGAAAGGTCGTCACCGCGGCCGAACCGCGATAGCCGGCCATGCTCAGCCTGCGGACGATCTCACCGTCCTCCGCCTGCCTGGCGAGGTTGAAGCGATCGACGATCGCCTTGTAGAAGCGCTTGGGTTCGGCCCGCAGGGAGACCTTGCTCTTTTCGGCGTTGAGGCGGGTACGCTCGCGCATGCGGATGCGTTCGCGCTCGCTCTCCACCTTGCGCATGCGTTCGGCAAGCGTATCGCGGAAGATATAGGGCCAGGAGATGGCAACGACGGCGGAGAAGGCGGCGAAGCCGGCCATTGTTGCGGAAAGCTGCTCCGGATCGGGGATGTGGGCGCCGAGATTCATGCCGGTTCCTCAAAAGTCGAAATTGATCATCTTGCGCATCACGAGAATGCCGATGCCCATCCACAGCGCGCAGCCGACAAGCACGATCTTTCCAGCAAGGGTCGTGAACAGCAGCGCCATGTAATCCGGGCTGGTCAGATACACCGCGCCGGCGACGAAGAACGGCAGCGCGCCGATAATGCCGGCGGAGGATTTGGCCTCCGCACTCATGGCCTTGATCTTGGCCTTCATCTTCTTGCGCTCGCGCAGCACCTTGGACAGATTTCCAAGCGCCTCCGAGAGGCTGCCGCCGGTGCGGCTTTGGATGGCAATGACGATGGCGAAGAAATTGGCCTCGGGGAGCGGGATGCGTTCGCTCATGCGCTGGACCGCTTCATCGACTGGAATGCCCAGCGTCTGGTCCTGCGCAATCGTCACGAATTCGCCCTTGACAGGCTCCTCGGCCTCGGCCGCGATCACCCGCAGGCAATCGGTCATCGGCAGACCTGCCTTCAAGCCCCGGACAATCACATCGACGGCGTTCGGGAACTCGTTGGCGAACCGCTTCAGCCGTGCCTTGCGCTTGCCGTTCACATAGAGATGCGGCAGGAAAAGGCCGCCCGCGAGTGCAAAGCCCGCAGTGGTCAAGGCGCCATATCCCGCGAGCAGCATCACTACATATGTCGCGAGGCCCGCGCCGCCCGAGACGAGCCAATAGGTTCTGGTCGACCAGTCGAGTCCGGCCTGGCGAAGCCTGACGGCGATTGTCGGCTTGCTGTTCTTGCGCGCGTTCGCCTTCTGCTTCTCTTCGATTTCGCGCAGCGTCTTTTCCACCGAGCGGCGACGGTCGCGGGCATCCTCATCGACAGCTTCCATCCGCCGTGCCTCTGCCCCGCCCGCCACGCGATCAAACCTCTGCCGGTAAGCGCCGGCCTTGGCGGCGCGCGGATAGAGCGCGGCCAGCATCAGGCCGCCAACGGAGGTCGACGCCAGCAAGAACACGACAATGGGAAACAGCGAAGAGCTCAGCATGTGACTTCAATCCATGATCTCTTGGGGCAAGCCGCCATTCTTCCGTTCTATGCCCAAGCAACGTGTGCGTCAGGCGGCCGCCTTTACCTCGGCGGCATCCAGCGCCCGGGCGAGCCGGGCTTCCTCGCCGTAATAGCGGGCGCGGTCCCAGAAGCCCGGGCGGCCGATACCGGTGGAGCGATGCTGCCCGATGATGTTGCCTTTCGCGTCCTCGCCGAGAATGTCGTAGACGAAGAGATCCTGCGTGGTGACCACATCGCCCTCCATGCCGAGCACTTCGGTGATGTGGGTGATGCGGCGCGAACCGTCGCGCAGCCGCGCCGCCTGGACGATCACGTCCACCGAGGAGACGAGCATTTCGCGGATCGCCTTCGCCGGCAGCGAATTTCCACCCATAGTGATCATCGCTTCGACACGCGATATCGCCTCGCGCGGCGAGTTGGCGTGGAGTGTGCCCATCGAGCCGTCATGGCCGGTATTCATCGCCTGAAGCAGGTCGAAGGCTTCCGGTCCGCGTACCTCGCCGACGATGATCCGCTCCGGGCGCATACGCAGGCAGTTCTTGACGAGACTGCGCATGGTGATCTCGCCCAGCCCTTCGATGTTCGGTGGCCGCGTTTCAAGCCGCACGACATGCGGCTGTTGGAGCTGAAGCTCGGCCGCATCCTCGCAGGTGATGATGCGCTCGCCATTGTCAATATAGCCCGTCAGGCAGTTGAGCAGCGTCGTCTTGCCGGAGCCGGTGCCGCCGGAAATGAGTACGTTGCAGCGCACGCGGCCGATGATCTTGAGGATCTCGGCGCCCTCCGGCGAGATCGAGCCGAACCGCACCAGCTGGTCGAGATTCAGCTTTTCCTTCTTGAACTTACGGATCGTCAGGCTGGGGCCATCGATCGCCAATGGCGGTGCTATGACGTTAACGCGCGAGCCGTCGGCGAGCCGCGCATCGCAGATCGGGCTTGCCTCGTCGACGCGGCGGCCGACCTGGCTGACGATGCGCTGGCAGATGTTCAAGAGCTGCTCGTTGTCGCGGAAGCGGATGCCGGTTTCCTGCACGCGCCCGCCGACCTCGATGAAGACCTGGCTGGCTCCGTTGACCATGATGTCGGCAATGTCGTCGCGCGCCAGAAGCGGCTCGAGCGGGCCATAACCCAGAATGTCGTTGCAGATGTCCTCGAGCAGCGCGTCCTGCTCGGACTTGGAAAGCCCGGCCTTCTTGGCCGCGACGATGTCGTCGACGATGACGCCGATTTCCCGACGCGCCTCTTCGCCGTCCATGTTCGACAGCGCGGCCACGTCGATTGTGGCGATCAGCGCGCTGAAGATTTCCTTCTTCAGGCCGTAATATTGTTGGGATTTTTCGGTCTTGGCAACAGCAGCAGGAGCGGCAGACTTTCGAATCTCGCTCACCGTAGGAACGGGGTGTGGTTCGCGCACGGCCTCAGGCTCAACCGCCGTTTCGATGACCTCCCGATCCAGTATGGACTTCTTGCCGAACATCGTCGTCGCTCTGTCTGTCGTTGAGGGTATTCGTCATCGATGGATGCGACAGCGGAAGGCAATGGAGCCTTCCGCTTCGCGGCCGACGGCTCGATTAGGTGATGTTGAGCGAAGTCGCTATCTTGTCGAACACGGCGGTTACGTCGGTGCCGACACTGGTCACCGCGGTGATGATGGCGACGGCGATCAGGCCGGCGATCAGGCCGTATTCGATAGCGGTGGCACCGGATTCGTTGCGGACGAAACGGACGAGAAGATTTTTCATGGGGTCGATCCTTCAAGTGGGTTGAGGTTGCGCCGACGTGAAGTGCGGCATCACAGGGCCGGGCCGGGTTCTGCCCTCGCTTCCCGCTTGCTGTGTGGCTTCCATATAGACTTTGTTAACCCTTTTGATCCATTCAGCCTGATGGCCGATACCGCTTCCGGATGAAATCGGCCTGTCGGTCTAGTCCGATCGACCAGCACGCGATTAATGCTATTCTACGTTGATCAGCCGGACGGATGATCCGTCCGTGTACTGGAATTGGAGTGGTCCGATGCGCATGGGCGTCAACTGGTCTGTTCTCGCCATGGCGGCGTTTGCCGCGATCGGTGCGGCTCACGCGGCGGAAGACCCACCCGCGGCCGCCGGCGCGCAAGGCGCCGTTCGACAGACGGAGGGCGTGGTCAAGGTCATCGTCGATTTTGCGAGGCCGCTGATGCTTGCCCGGCCGGCCAGCACCGTCATCATCGGCAATCCCGCCATCGCGCAAGCGACGCTCAGCGACGACAAGACCGTTGTCCTGACCGGCAAGACCCCGGGATCCACCAATCTGATCGTGATGGACGCCGATGGCGGCGAGGTCGCCAACCTCGTCGTCGACGTCGTCGCCGCCGGCGGCCGCCTGGTCACCGTGGACCAGGGCGATGGACGGGCGACCTATAGCTGCTCCGATCGCTGTGATCGGGTGCGACCTGGCGAGGCAAATCCGGCCCCATCTGCTCCGCCACCGCAAGTCATAGAGGGCGCCGGCTCGGCAGGCGCCGGCGAGCCATGACCGCCCCGCAATACGGGAGAGCGGTTATCCGATCGGGATCCGCCGCGACAGTCCAAGGCTGATGGGACTCTGCGCCAACCCGGGAAGCAGGAGCGTGAACGGATAGCGGATCGACAGCACGCGGAATGCGATGCCGTCCACGGTTTCCTTGCCGACGGCAATTTGCAGCAACTGCGGATCCCCGCTGTCGAAATGATCGCGCACCGCGCTTTCCAGCTTCGCCTGCGCTTCGCTGTCGGGCGCGTCTTTGGCCACCTGTCCGATGAGGACCCTGCGCGCTGCGATGTCGGCTGCGTAGGAGAGATCGTTCCGTACATAAAGCGCGCGGCCGAACTCGATGATCCCGAGCACCAGCAGAAGCAAGGGAAAACACACCAGCGCGAATTCGACCGCCGTCGCGCCCGACTGGCTCGCCCAGGCGCGACGAAGGACACGCGAACGTCGCGTCATCGCACCTGCACCTGCATCGCCGAACCGAGCTGAAAGGCTGGAAGCACCTCCGGCACGGACATCGGCCGATAGGCTTTCGTAGCCTCCAGTCGATAGAAGACGAGCTGAGCGGCCGCATTGGCGCAGGGCGCTGTCCCGCAGCCCGGCGCCACGTCAGGCGTGACATCGGCGTTTTCCGGGCAGGCGCAGTAGCGCTTCACCGGCGCCAGCATGACCGCGGTGGGCGTTGCGCTTTCGGCAAGGGTCGACCGCAGCACCTTGTCGACCTGTGCTGCGCCGGGATCTGCCATGGCGGCCTGCGCGCCGGCGCGCAGCACATGGTCGATCGTCATCCGCTCGAAGAGCGCAAGTCCGAGATCGGCCGCGGCCACGAGGCCAAGTGCTAAGACCGGAGCAATCAACGCAAATTCCACGGCGGAAACGCCCGCCTCGGCTGTTTTCAGCTCGCCCACCTTCCTGAGGAGGGTGGAACGGGGCTTCGGCGCACCGCGCGCGAAAACACGCTGTACCAAGGCCTTGAGGCCTGTTTTCTGGGTTCGTCGCTCGCCTCTGCCACCGACCTGACCGGCAAGCGCCGTCACGGCGCGGCCCGCCTTCGAGTCCGGTGCCTGCTCGATGACCGGCCGACCGTCATTTGCCGCCTTGCCGAAAAGCTGCGGATCGAAGGGAATGCATATGCTCTCATCGAGCTCTACTGCCGCGACGAAATCATTCGGCTTGATCTCGGCAAGCTTCGGGATCTCGATCTTGTTGAGCACGAGCCGCGGCGGCGGATCATTCGGCCGCGCCTTCCTCAGAAAGTCGATCAGGTTCTTCGCGTTGCGCATGCTGGCGAGATCCGGCGTCGCGGTGACCACGATCTCGTCGGCCTCCAGGAGGATCTTCCGTGTCCATGGCGCCCAGCTATGCGGCAGGTCGACCACGATGTGCCAGGAACTTGAGCGAGCGACCTCCAGAAGACGATCGACATCCTCTTCCTTCGGCGTGAAGGGCTGGCTGAAGTCGGCGCTCGCCGGAAGGAGATACAGGCGATCCGCATAAGGCACTGCCAGACGCCGCAATAGCACGTCGTCGAGGCGCTTGGTACCATCGAGCACGTCGGCCATGCCTTGCGGCCCCTCCACGTCGAAGTTCAGGCCGAGCGTGCCGGATTGGAGGTCGAGATCGGCCACAAGTACGTCGGCATCGACGCGCTTCGACATAGCGAGCGCCACGTTATGCGCGACCGTGGAGGAGCCTGTTCCCCCCTTTGCCCCGACGAAGGCGACGATGCGCCCGAGCTTCTCTCCGCCCGGGTCGCGGAAGCAGCGATGCACCGAAGCGACGAACTCCATCGGCGCCAGAGGCAGGACGAGATAGTCGCTGACGCCGGCGTCCATGAGCTTCTTATAGAGGCCGACATCGTTGGAGCGACCGATGACGATGACCTTGGTGCCGGTAATGCACTCCATGGCTAAAGCATCGAGCGCGGCCATCAGCCGGGCTTCGTCGTCATGGCTCTCGACGACCACGAGGTTCGGCGAGGTGACGCCGCCATAAAGGGCGGCCGCGTCCTCTATGCCTCCTTTCTTGATCGCTACGGTGGCACGGGCCATGCGGCGGTCGCTCGCTGCTGCGCGGATCGCCTCAGTCACCTCTTCCGACCGGCAGAAGACGGCGATCTCCACCTTGGGAACAGGCGTGACCGAGGGCCCGACCGCCGCTTGCGACATATCGTAGGTTTGGTTTCCGAGCTGTTTCATCTGTCCGAGATTTCCCTGAAATCGATCAACCGCATATTTCCTTGAGCCAAAGCCAGGCACAAAACGTGCTGCAAATTCAATAGGCTACGGCGACATTCTGCGCATCTGAGGAGGCGCGCGGCGCGGCCGCGCGGGATGGGACCTCAATTATCGACGTTTGCCCGCCGCTGACGAAGCGCACCACGCCCCTCCGGTTTCCGTCCGTTTCGATGAGCGGCGGCTCGTGATTGTCGGTAACCGCACGGAGCGCCAGCGAAACCGTGCCGGAGGCTTCCGCAGCCGCGATGGTCGCAATCTGTTGCGGGTCCACTTCGAGCGTCGCGGTCTTTCCAACGACGGAGGTGCCGTCGGCCCCTTCCGAGACGGTCTGGTCGACCGCGAGCACGCGGATGTTGGAAAGGATGGCCCGGCTGATGATCTTGCTGTCCCCGCCGGATGGGTCCTGGCGGGCGACCGTGTGGATGACGTCCACATGGTCGTTGGGCAGGATGAAGCCGCCGGCGGTGCTTTCCGCCGTTACGCGGACGGCGATCGCCCGCTTTCCTGATGGCAGCATGCTGGAGAGAAAACCGGCGCCGTGATCAGCGAGCTTGTCGTCACGGATCGGCTCCCCCGTGACGAAGCCGCTCTGGGTAAACTTGCCCTTGAACGCTTCGATCGCATCCGGGCGTGAACTGCGGCTGATGAACACCGGCGGGATCTCGCCCTCCCATGTCTGCCACCGCAGGCTGGTCTCCTCTACGACCGCGCCGCGTGCCAGCTCGGCAGCGGCGACGAGCACCTCCTCGCGTGGCGCCTGCGGGATCTCGACGGCGGCGGCCGGCGGCTGGTCCGCTACGCCGAGCGCGAGCCACGAGGCAGCACCGCCGGAAAGGAGCGCGATCAGGAGAATGGCAACACGGATCATCAGCTTACCTCGTTCATGTGTCGTTTCGTGCGCAGTGTCAGAGCAGGGCCGAGAACCAATGGCTCTGCGGCAGCAAGAGCAAGGCCGCTGGCGCTATGGCCGCCCCATAGGGAATGCCGGTTTCGCGCGCGTGCAGTCGGCTCGACCAGGCGCGTTTCTTCAGGGCGATCGGCAGGGGCACCCGGCGGAACTGAATGAGCGCAACCGTCAGGGCGGCGCCGATCACCGAAACGTGGAGGAGAAAGGGCAACGCAAGGTCCGCGCCAAGCCAGAGCACGGCCATGGGCAAAAGCTTCGCGTCACCTCCGCCGATCCAGCCGAAGGCGAAGAAGGTGAAGGTGCAGACGAGCACGCCGGAGGCGACGAGGACACTTGAGGAAATGGTGGTGAGGTCGACCCCGGCGGCCGGTGCAAGGACCGCGTAGGCGACTGCCAGCACACCCACCAGTCGGTTCGATATCGTCATTGTCGCCACGTCCCGGACACCGGCATAGGTCACCAGTCCGGCAAAGAGGAAGAAGGCGAGCCAAGCTGCGGACGTGGAGATCATCTTTTATCCTTTCGCGAGGGCCCGAGGGCCGGTTTGAAGGCCTGCGAAATGTGCCGATTCAACAGCGAAATCACCATTCGGCCTGATGGCCTAGACCGAAGCTTGAGTTCGGGCCGCAACGAAGCCCCGAAGCGAACTAGACCGACCGACCGAATCGCAAGAGCTGGCGCACCGGGATATATCGTCCCTCCAACGACACTCGGGATTTCCGCGAATGAACGACACTCTAGAAGACAAGAAACAATCTGCCTGTCTTCCGCGTCGGTGGCGCAGGGACGAGCGCGGCACGGTGGCGGTGATCGCCGCAATCAGCTTTCCGGTTCTCGTCGGCGCCATGGGACTTGGTGCGGAAACCGGATATTGGTATCTGAAACACCGCAAGCTCCAGCACGCTGCCGACGTGTCGGCGCATGCGGCTGCGGTGCGCCTGCGTGCCGGAGATGGAAAACCGGCGCTCGAGGCCACGGCCAAACTCATCGCCTCCCAGAGCGGTTACTCGCCGACGGCCGGTACCCTGGCGATAGGCCCATCTTCGTCACCGAAGGCAAGTGCGGGAACACAAGACAGGCTCGAAGTCGTGCTGACGGAAACGCGGCCGCGGCTGTTTTCCTCGATTTTCTCCAAGGAACCCATCACGATGAAGGCCCGTGCGGTTGCCCAGGTCGAGGGTGGTTCGGTTGCCTGTGTGCTTGCGCTGTCGCAGACGAAATCGGGCGCCGTGACTGTCTCCGGGTCGACTTCGGTCGACGTGACGGGCTGCGATGTGGCTTCGAATTCGGACGCGGCCAATTCATTCCTCATGTCCGGCTCCGGCTCCATGAAGGCCGACTGCGTCCATGCGGTCGGTGGGGCCGTGACGACGGCGGGCTTGACGTTGAGCAAATGCGAAAAGGTTCACGAAAACGCGCCGGTGAGCATGGATCCCTATGCGAGCGTAGCCGAGCCCTATCCCTGGCCTGGCTTCGCCTGCGACGCTTCTGGCACCAAGAACATCGGCAACCCGGGCCAAAAGACGCTCGTGGGAACGACCCAGACGCACCCCAGCGGGGTCAGGGTCAAATGCTTTCCGAACGGACTTGATATCAAGGGAACGGTCGAATTCGAACCCGGCCTCTATATCATACTGAGCGGCACCTTCTCCGCGAACGGCGGCAACGTGACTTCGACCTCCGCCGCGCGAGTTCAGGTCGGCCCCCCGGTAAACGGGTATGACGGCGTTACCTTTTTCCTTGCGAACGATGCTCGGCTGGATCTTAGAGGAAACGTCACGGTCGATCTGAAGGCTCCGACCTCGGGACCTTATTCCGGAATTCTCTTTTTCGGCAGCCGCAGCCAGACGGGCGTCAGCCATGTCATCAACGGCACTTCGAGCTCAGTCTTGACCGGCGCGCTCTACACACCAGCGTCGTCGATCGAATACAAGGGCAATTCGGCGACGACGAGCGGATGTACGCAACTGATCGCGGACACGATCACCTTCACCGGCAATTCGACGATGCAGTCGGCCTGTGACAAGGCGGGTACCAGGAAGCTCCTGGCAGACCAGACCGTGAAGCTGATCGAGTAGGACGGCTTCGCAAAGTCGTGTGCAAGCGCCTGCCCTGCCGCATTCTATGCCGGGATTTGTCAAAGGAAACCACCATGGCTCACGCCGAAGATCGCCAAGTGGCGAGAAGGAAATCTCTCAAACGCGCCCGTCTGATACGTGAAGGCAGCGGAGGCATAGGCATCGAGTGCCTAGTCGTGGACATCAATTCACGGGGAGCACGCCTGCGATTCGGTGCTCCGGTTGCTGCCGGGCCAGAGGTCCAACTGCTCTTCATTCCGGAACATGTAACTGCTTCCGCATGGGTTGTCTGGCAAAACGGCTCGGAGATCGGCGTGGAATTCACGCGGCCGCTGCCATGGCTCCGCAATCTCGACATGAGCAATCCCGTGAGCAGGCATCCGCGCGAGAAACCTGCCGGTCGATGACGCGACGAAGCGCTCATCCAAGCGCAGGGGCGATCAGAATCTGGTGCTCCCAAGCGAGCGATAAAAAATCATTTGGGGAAAGCGGAACCTTCCACGCTTCGGCCGGTTCGGAGCGAACCGTGATCACGGTGCAACAAAAAGGAAGGATATCAACATGAGAAGGATTCACCTGCTGGTTGGCGCAGTCTCCATGGCCATGGCCTCGGCCGCCATTGCTCAGGACAGCTCCGGCTCGGCGTCCGGCGCCGCCTCGGGAACCGCTGCCACCAGCACCGATATGTTGCAGATGACGCAGGCCGAAAGGGACGCGACGGCAGATTGGACAGGCCCGATCGCGGACGCGCTGTTTACCGATCAATCCAAGACGTCGCTGCGTAGCGAAGCGGAAATCCGGTCCAACTGGTCTCAACTCTCGGCAGAGCAGCAAAGCCAAGTGAAGGAGGACTGCAATACCGTCCAAAGTGCATCGGCAGACACGAGCACGACGACAGGCACGACCACGCCGTCGGGCGACACGACAGCAAGCACCACCACCGACACGACGACCGGCGGCGCTGCAGGCTCGACCTCGGGCGAGACTACAGCCAGCACGGCTACCGGATCATCCTCCGGCACCGCCGACACATCGGCATCGACGAGTGCAGGGGGCGTGATGTCAGTCGCGCAGCTCTGCAATATCGTCCGCAACATGTAGTCCTGACGAAACTGGTGCGGGAGCTGAGCTCCCGCACCAGTTCGAGACGGGTATGGCCGAAAGCCACACCCGAAGTGAGTTCGTCGATCAAACCAGATCGAAGCGATCGGCGTTCATCACCTTGGTCCAGGCCGCGACGAAATCCTTCACGAACTTCTCCTTTGCGTCGGACTGGGCATAGACCTCCGCCAAGGCGCGAAGCTGCGAATGCGAACCGAAGATCAGGTCGACGCGGGTACCGGTCCACTTGACTTCGTCGGTGTTGCGGTCGCGGCCCTCGTAGACGCCCTCCTGGCCGGCAACGGGAGACCACTTCGTGCTCATGTCGAGCAGGTTGACGAAGAAATCGTTCGTCAACGCTTCGGGACGCGACGTGAAGACGCCGTGTTCCGGCTCGCCCGCCTTCAGCACGCGCAGTCCGCCGACGAGAACCGTCATTTCCGGCGCGGTCAGCGTCAACAAATGCGCGCGGTCCACCAGGGCCTCTTCCGGATTCATGAATTGCCGGCGGCTGCTCACATAATTGCGGAATCCGTCGGCACGGGGCTCCAGCGCTGCAAACGAAGCGGCATCGGTCTGTGCTTCGGAGGCATCCATGCGACCAGGCGTGAACGGCACGACTATGTCGTGACCGCCGGCCTTCGCCGCCTTCTCGACACCGGCAGCGCCCGCAAGCACGATCAGGTCGGCAAGTGAGATCTTCTTGCCACCGCTCTGGGTGGCGTTGAAGTCCTTCCGGACGCCTTCGAGAACTGCGAGCACCTTGGCAAGCTGCGCCGGCCGGTTGACCTCCCAATCCTTCTGCGGTGCGAGACGGATGCGCGCACCATTGGCGCCACCGCGCTTGTCGGAACCGCGGAAGGTCGAGGCGGACGCCCAGGCGGTGGAAACCAGTTCCTGCACCGTGAGGCCGGACGCGAGAACCGTGGCCTTGAGAGCGGCGACGTCCTTCCCGTCGACCAGCGGGTGATCGACGGCCGGAATGACGTCCTGCCAGATCAGGTCTTCGGCCGGTACCTCGGGGCCGAGATAACGGACCTTGGGACCCATGTCGCGGTGGGTCAGCTTGAACCAGGCGCGGGCAAAGGCGTCGGCGAACTGATCCGGATTTTCGAGGAAGCGGCGCGAGATCTTCTCATAGATCGGATCGAAGCGGAGCGACAGGTCCGTGGTCAACATGGTCGGAACACGCTTCTTCGATGCGTCAAAGGCGTCCGGGATAGAGGCCTCGGCATTCTTCGCCTTCCATTGATAGGCGCCGGCAGGGCTCTTGGTCAGTTCCCACTCATGATTGAACAGGTTTTCGAAAAAGTAGTTGCTCCACCGGGTCGGCGTCTGCGACCAGATCACTTCCGGTCCGCCCGTTATCGCATCCGCGCCAACGCCGGTGCGGAACGTGCTCTTCCAACCAAGCCCCTGATCTTCGAGTGCGCCGCCTTCCGGATCTGGGCCGATGAAGGACGGATCCCCGGCACCATGGGTCTTGCCGAAGGTGTGGCCGCCGGCGATCAGCGCCACGGTCTCTTCGTCGTTCATCGCCATGCGGGCGAATGTCTCCCGGATGTCGCGGGCGGCCGCGACCGGGTCCGGATTGCCGTTCGGGCCCTCCGGGTTGACATAAATGAGCCCCATCTGCACGGCGGCGAGCGGATCGTCCAGTTCCCGTTCGCCGCTATAGCGCTCATCGCCCAGCCAGGTGCCTTCCGGTCCCCAGTAGAGTTCCTCCGGCTCCCACACATCGGCACGGCCGCCGGCGAAACCGAAGGTCTTGAAGCCCATGGATTCCAGCGCGACGTTGCCGGTGAGGATCATCAGATCCGCCCAGGAAATCCGGTTGCCGTATTTCTGCTTGATCGGCCACAGCAGACGCCGGGCCTTGTCGAGGTTGGCGTTGTCCGGCCAGCTGTTGAGCGGCGCGAAACGCTGCTGGCCCTGACCGGCACCGCCGCGGCCATCGGTGATGCGATAGGTGCCGGCGCTGTGCCAGGCCATGCGAATAAACAGGCCGCCATAGTGACCGAAGTCGGCCGGCCACCAGTCCTGCGAATCCGTCATCAGCGCATGAAGATCTTTCTTCAGCGCGTCGAGATCGAGTTTCTTGAACTCTTCCGCGTAGCTGAACTCCTTGCCCAGGGGGTCGGCGAGACCGGATTGGTTATGAAGAACTTGGACGTTCAGTTGGTTCGGCCACCAGTCGCGATTCGATCTGCCTCTACCCCTTTGGCCGTGCGCGACGGGACATTTGCTCGCGTTTTCGGTTTCCTTGTCCATGATATTCTCCTGTTGCTCCATATGTCTGCCATTCAAAGGAGGAACACTTCTATCGTCCGCACGGGTCTGGCCGCGCAGTGAGACGCAGTACCGTCAATTGCGGAGATATGGGGCATCGATACGCCTCCTCCCCTGCCATCGTCATATCGGAAGCAGGTGATAGAATTAAGTTGGATTTACCAATCGTCGCGATAACCCGAGATTATCGTAGCCGGGCGCGTGACCTCCCCTTCGTAGGGCCAAGGGAAAGGCTTTGAATCGGCGCTCCTTCGCGCTGGAAAGCCCAGGGGGCCCGGCCTCGGTCTATGGATCCCACGCTTTCGCCAGCGGCGCAATCGGCAATCCGATCAGGTCAATCGCACGCGCCGCCAGGTGGTCGACGACATCATCGATGCTCTTCGGACGATGATAAAGGGCCGGTACAGGCGGCATCACGATCGCGCCCATCTCGGTAACGGCGGTCATATTGCGCAGATGACCGAGATTGAGCGGCGTCTCGCGGGCCATCAGCACCAATCGCCGCCGTTCCTTGAGATGCACGTCCGCCGCTCGCACGAGGAGATTGTCGGCGAGACCGGCCGCGATCGCTGCCAGCGTGCGCATCGAACAGGGAGCGACGATCATCCCGGCCGTCGGAAAGGAGCCGCTCGCCGGCGCCGCCCCGATATCCTCCGCCGGGTGATTCCGATGGGACAGCATCAGCAGGCGGTGCAGAGCATCCGGCCCGACCTCGTGCAGCAGCGTGCGCCGGGCCGCGTTCGAAACGATAAGGTGCGTTTCGACCGCCGGGATTTCCGAAAGCCGCTCGACGGTCCTCACCGCAAGCGCAGCGCCGGACGCACCCGAAATGCCGACGATGACCCGCGTCTTGTTCATAGTCGTTCCCCCAAGCCCAATTCCGTCCAGAACTGATCGACCCGAGCGACGACTTCCGCCGGCATCGCGAGAACGCGGCCCCACTCGCGTTGCGTCTCGGCGCCGATCTTGCCGGTCGCATCGAGACCGAGCTTGCCGCCGAGCCCAGGCTTCGGCGAGGCGAAGTCGAGGTAGTCGATCGGCGTGTCATGGAGAATGGTCACGTCACGACTGGCGTCGAAGCGGGTCGAAAGCGCCCAAATGACATCCGCCCAGTTTCTGACGTCGACATCCGGATCGACGGCAATGATGAGCTTAGTGTAGTTGAACTGGGGCAGCATCGACCACAGCCCCATCATGATGCGCTTCGCCTGCCCCGGATAACGCTTGTCGAGCGAAACGACCATCGCTCGATAGGAGCACGCCTCCGGCGGCAGGTGGAGATCGGCGATCTCCGGAAACTGCCGTTTCGCGAGCGGCAGAAAGAGTTCGTTCATCGCCTCGCCGAGCTTCGACGGCTCATCGGGTGGACGGCCAGTGAAGGTGGAGAGATAGAAGGGGCGGCGCCGCATGGTAATCACCGAGAGCGTCATGACCGGAAAGCGCTCGACGGAATTGTAATAACCCGTATGGTCGCCATAGGGCCCCTCATCGGCCGTCTCCTCGGCGGAAACGACCCCTTCGAGAACGATCTCGGCCGTTGCGGGGACGGCGAGCGGCACGGTCATCGCCGGGGCGATCTGCGGCCGTTCAGCCTTCAGCAATCCTGCGAAATTCAGTTCGCTCATGCCTTCCGGCAGCGGCATGACGGAGGCCAGGATCGTTGCCGGATCCGCGCCGATGGCGACGGCGACCGGCATGTCCTTGCCGCACTGTTTCCAGAGGCGATGGTGCCGGGCGCCGCCCCGGTGCGCCAGCCAGCGCAGGAGGAGGCGATCAGGGCCGAGCACCTGCATGCGATAAATGCCGACATTGACGTCGCTGGGGTCGTCAGGCGCCCGCGTGATCACGAGCGGCCATGTGATAAGCGGCGCCGGCTCGCCCGGCCAGCACGACTGGATCGGCAGGCGCGACAGGTCCGCTTCCGGTCCGCGCCAAACGACGTCCTGCACCGGTGGCCGCGCCATGCTGCGCGGGCGCATCGCGAGCGCCGCTTTCAAAAGCGGCAGCTTGCCCCAGGCGTCCTTGAGCGATTGTGGAGAACGCGGTTCGCGCAGTTCCGACAGCCTGTCGGCGAGTTGCGGCAAGCCGCCGGGAGCCAGACCGAGACCCCATTCGATCCGCTCGCGCGTGCCGAAGAGATTGGCGAGCAGCGGTATATCGCAGACGCGGCCCGAGGCATCCACCGGTCGCTCGAAAAGCAGCGCAGGCCCCTCTGCCAGAAGAACCCGCCGATGAATTTCCGTCACCTCATGCACAAGCGAAACGGGTCTCGCGATGCGCTTCAGGCGACCGTGCCGCTCCAGCATTGCGGCGAAGTCCTGGAGCCCGGCAAAACGGCGAATGGTGGGGTCTGCGCGATTCATGCGAGCGTCTCTCGCCCACGAAAAGGCTTCTGTCTTTGCTCTAGCTCAAATTGTGCCGCGGCGCTTGTCGCTAGGGTCCCGCCGAAACCCAAATCATCATTTCGCAGAGGCGAGAGATATGGAGTTCCCGCGTCCGCTGGCCGCACCCCTCGTCGTCCTGCCGATCGCGCTCATGCAAAGCGCGGTGCGGCTCATGTTCAAAAGCCTGCTCAAGCGACATCCCATGCTCTTTGAAAGGCTCGGGGAACACAAAGGCAAGCGATATGCCTTCCGCCCAACCGACCTGCCTCTCGTCTTCCTGGTGGAGCCGGCTCGCCCCGCGATTTCGCTGATGCGCGAGCCCGCCGATCCGCGAGCGGACGCCGTGGTCGAAGGTCCGCTCTTTCGACTGCTCGCCCTTCTCGAAGGGCGCTGCGACGCCGACGCCCTTTTCTTCTCGCGCGAACTCACTGTCGTCGGCGATATGGAAGCAATGCTTGCATTGAGAAATGCGCTAGATGGCATGGCGATCGACCTGCCGCGCGATCTCGGCGACGCCGCCGGCCCACTGGCCCCGGTCGCCAGCCGCATGGCAGCCGCAATCCGCCGCCGTGCGCTCTCGGGGGAGACTGGCTCATGGAGTTGATCTGTCCGGCTGGCACACCGGCCGCCTTTCAGGAGGCGGTCGATGCCGGCGCCGATGCGGTCTATTGCGGCTTCAGGGACGAGACGAATGCGCGCAATTTCCCCGGCCTCAACTTCTCGCGCGAGGAATTGCGCGAGTCGATCGCCTATGCCCGGCGAAAGGGGACCAAGACCTTCGTGGCCCTCAACACGTTCATGCGCGCCGGCCACGAGATCCTCTGGTATCAGGCCGCCGCCGATGCGGTCCGGCTCGGCGCGGATGCCCTTATCCTGGCCGATCTCGGCCTGATGGCCCATGTCGCCGAGACCTATCCCGAGCAGCGGCTTCACGTCTCGGTGCAGGCCGCGGCGTCGACCCCGGATGCGGTGAACTTCCTGGTCGAGGCCTTCGGTGCCAAGCGCATCGTCCTGCCGCGCACGCTGACGATCTCCGACATCGCGCGGCTCGCCCGACAGATTCGCTGCGAAATCGAGGTGTTCGTCTTCGGCGGGCTGTGCGTCATGGCGGAGGGGCGCTGCTCGCTCTCCTCCTATGCCACGGGCAAGTCGCCCAATATGAACGGGGTCTGTTCACCGGCAAGCCACGTGCGCTACCGCCAGGACGGCGGCGATCTCGTCTCCGAACTCGGCGCCTACACGATCAATCGCTTCCCTGGTGATGAGCCGGCCGGCTATCCAACGCTCTGCAAGGGCCGGTTCGATATCGCCGACGTACGCGGCTACGCCTTCGAGGACCCGGTCTCGCTCGATGTCATGGACCAGATCGACGCCCTGCGCGAGGCGGGCGTCAGCGCACTCAAGATCGAAGGCAGGCAGCGCGGCAAGGCCTACGTCGCCGAAGTGGTCGCGACATTGCGTCGGGCGATTGATGCGAAGCCGGACGAGCGCCGAGCTCTGCTCGCCCGGCTCAGGCTGTTGAGTGAAGGCCAGCGCACCACGCGCGGCGCCTATGAGAAACGCTGGAGGTAGATGCCGATGAACGCCACCACTCCCACGCTCACACTCGGTCCGGTCCTTTATCTCTGGGACAGCGAGAAATGGCGGGACTTCTACTTTCGCGTGGCCGACGAGGCCCCGGTCAGTGACGTGGTGATTGGCGAGACCATCTGCTCTAAGCGGCTACACTTCACCGAGCCCTATCTCGTCTCCGTCATCGAACGACTGGAGGCTGCGGGAAAGCGCGTCGTCCTGTCGACCCTGGCCCTCGTGACGCTCGAACGGGAGAGCCAGTACGTCCGCGCGCTCACCGCCGAAAGCGCCTATCCCCTTGAGGCGAACGACGTTTCGGCACTCGCCTTGCTCAAAGGAAGGCCGCATTCCGTCGGGCCGCTCGTCAACGTCTACAATGCGGCAACCGCCCAGCTGCTGGCAAGGAGGGGCGCGACGAACATCTGCCTGCCGCCGGAACTTCCGGCCGCATCGGCCTTCGCAATCGCTTCCGAAACGCCCTGTACCGTTTTCGAAGTCTTCGCCTTCGGGCGGTTGCCGCTCGCGATTTCGGCGCGCTGCGCCCATGCTCGCGCCAAGGGGCACATCAAGGACAATTGCCAGTTCGTCTGCGGAGAGGATCCGGACGGTCTGCCGCTGAAGACACTCGACGGGCAATCTTTCCTCACGCTCAACGGCGTGCAGACGGTCTCCTTTACCTGCCAGGCCCTGCTCCCCGAACTGGAGGAGCTTGCCGAACGCGGCATTGCGCGCTTCCGCCTTTCGCCGCAGAACTGCGACATGGTGGCGGTTGCCCGCCTTCACGACGACGTTCTCTCAGGTCGCATGGACGCCAACGACGGTGTTGCAAGGCTACGAAAAATCTATCCGGATGCACCGCTCTCCAATGGCTTCCATCATGGACAGGAAGGCGCTGCCTGGGTCGCCCGCGCCCGCAACATCGAGCATCGGGCGAGCGCATGAGCGGGGCGCCTGCTTGATCCACCATCATGGTCCCCATCCGCATCGCAGTGCGCTGGCGACATAGGGCCGGCGCTCAACCGCGTACGCAACATTATTCTCGCCGCCGCGCTCGATTGCGACTGCCGTGCCCGGGTCGAGGAGGCGCTCGCCCCGCTCTAGCAGCTCGAGCGGCACCGGGAAAACCGGCGGCGAATTCTCATGATCCAAGACCGGCAAAGTACCATCGCCGCGCTCCTGGAACTGCTTCCGGATTTGAGCGCCATTGACGCGAGAGAGCCCGATGGCGGCGTGATCGAGGAGGCGAGCCTGCTTTTCGCCGACATTGCTTCTGCCGCCAACACGGGCGCGCAAATCCTCGGCGAAATGCTCCGGGCCGAAGCACCACCCTGCGCCACGGCGCCCGGAGGATCGTGATCGCAATGCCAACGCGTTGGTGTCGCAGCCCGCCGGCCGCTATTTGACGGTCGGGAGCGCTTTGCCGATCTCTATTCCGCTGCTTCGCGGGGCAGGAATTCGGGTTCCGTGGGCGCGAGCGCCTTGACGAGCGCCACGATCCTCCGGCGCACCTGTGCATCGCTCAGCCGAGCAAAGGCGCGGTTGAGCGCAACGCCCTCCTCCGTCGCCAGGAACTGCAACATCTCGTCGCTCGAGGCAATTGCCGGATCCTGCTGGCTATCCCTTGTCCCTTCGGGACCGCCTTCGAAGAAATAGGAAATCGTGACGCCGAGCACCTCTGCCGCCCGCTGGAGCCGGCTGGCACCCACGCGGTTGAGGCCCTTTTCGTACTTCTGAACCTGTTGGAAGCTTACGTCGAGCGCTTCGCCGAGCTTGGTCTGGCTCCAATCCAACGCCAGCCTGCGCAAACGGATGCGGTTGCCGACGTGGATGTCGATTGCGCGCGGTTCTTTCTTATTCGGTCGCCCCTGCATTATTACCTCGTTTGACGGTTTCGAGCTCAATGCTCGAGACACAAATGGCAAATGGAAAGCCTCCCCAGACGACCGGATTCAGTACAACCCGTCGAGGCGAGACTAGTTTTTCAACTTTAAATCACGCCTCTCTTGAATATGTCGGACTGGAAATAAATGACATACGAAAATAACCTGGCGCCTATCCGGTAAGCGCATGTCATATCCCGAAGACGTCACTATTCCGATCGAGCGATAGTAACACCGGTGAGCGCCAATGCTCCCTGCCGCGCCACCGGACTTGTCGCGCTGATCGAGAATCATCACGGGTCGGCCGCCGAATCGTGCGTCCCATCTTCGCCGGACCACCCATGAACCTCGCCGCTCATGAGGCTCGTCGTGTCCTCGGTCGCAGCGCAGCCCACACCAATGCCGTGCAATATTAACGAATGCATTTTGTCGCCGCTGCCCGCGGCTTTTGCCAATTCCGGCTGTTTGTTGCGCGTTGCGGATAGGACCTACACCAAAGGATAGTTTACGGCCGAACTAATATACGCTTATTTCGTATGACAATTTCGGCCGCAGGGGATGCCGGCTGAAGGGAGGTGGCGTGAGTCCAATGTCCATTTCGGCGGCTTGCCATCCGGAGCGCTCATGTAGAGAGCTCTTCTTTTCATCGGTGCTCGAATGAGGTACGTCAATCAACGCTTCGGGTTCCGGATCGTCGAGGCAGGCGCCGACGAGATGACGGAACGTTATGAAAGGACGCTGTCGCCCGCCAGGGTTGAGCCCTTGGAGAAGAGCGGACGGATCCTGGTGGAGGACCGGCACTATGAGTCCGGACCTTTCAGCATCTGGTCCGGCAAGTGTCATTCCGGCATGCGCGTGAGCTTTTCTGAGCCACCGGAGCTCTATGTCCTTTATCTTCCCGTCGCGAGCGCACTGGCGGTGGATGTCGGCAGAAGGCAGCTGATCTCCATCCCCGGGACGGCGATGGTCGGCAACGTAGGTTGTTTCGACAAGCTTACGTTTTACGAAAGCCGGGGCCACATAGGCATTGCTTTCGAGAAGGCGGCGATGGTCGGCCAATTGAGCCAAATGCTCGATTCCCCCATTCTGGACGACATCGACATGTGTGCCACGATCGACATGTCATCGCCGGCCGGTTCGCGGCTCGCGTCTCTCGGTAACCTGCTCTGGAATTGCTTCGACACCGAGGACGACGACCGGGTCTCTTCGAGCGCCACCTCCCACCTCTTCCGGGCGGCCATGGCCATGATTCTGGAATCCGTGCCGCACAACTACAGCGCGCGATTGAGTCGGCCAATCTCTCCCGCTATGCCGCGTAATCTCAAGCGGGCGATCGAATATATGGTTGCCAATATTTCGCAGGCCATGACCGTCGCCGATATTGCCCGGGAGGCCGGGACGAGCGTGCGGGCTCTGCAGGCGGCTTTCCAACAGTTCAAAGGGGCCACCCCTCTCGGTTATCTGCGCCAGATGCGGCTCGAGGGCGCGCACAAGACACTTGCCGACGCCGGCAACTCGCTCTCGATTGCGCAGGTCGCGCGTGCCTGGGGCTTCACACACATGGGCCGGTTTTCCGCGATCTATCATGATGCCTTTGGCCAAACACCGTCCGAGACGGCCAAGCAGCACAATGTGCGGGGACTCGGGACCTCGTCGCACAGAGCAAGGGGCTGAAAGACGCGCGGTTCCGTCGCCGAACGGGCGGACTGCTTCGCCTCCTGCCATCACTGCCAATCCAAGCGAAATGGCATTTTCCCGCGTGATCTGGATATCCCTGCGTCATTCGGCCAGAGGAAGTGACCCCTAATTTACCCATGAATAATGTTTTGCCGTGAACCATCCGTTCGCGAAGAAACATTATTGGGCAAAAATTCATGCGTCTTGGTTTCGGCTTTTTGCGGCAGTTCGGCGGGCGAACTGCGGCAGTCCTCAGCGACAGGAGCGGCAACGTTGCCATTACCGTGGCGGTCTGTCTCGTGCCGCTGATGCTCGCGGTGGGCGCCGGCCTGGACTATACGCGCGCCTACAATGTCCAGAGCAAGATGCAGTCGGATCTCGACGCCGCGCTGGTCGCCGCCATCAAGCAGGTCGACGACTACGATGAAGACAAACTAATCGAAAAGATCGAGCAGTGGTTCGAAGCCCAGTCCGATCGCAGCGGTTCCACCTACGACCTCACCGACATCACGGTGGACAAGGACGGGCATACGATCAGGGCCTCCGCCAGCGGCACGGTACCCACGACCCTGATGACCCTGGCGAATATCAAGAGCGTCCCCGTCGGCGTCGTCAGCGCCATCGAAGGACCCGCAACCTCCTATCTCGAGGTTTATATCGTCCTCGACAAATCGCCCTCGATGCTGCTGGCGGCTACGTCCGAAGGACAGGCGCAATTGCGCGCCGACCCCAACATAAACTGCGAATTCGCCTGCCACAGCGCGGGCGACCCCGTCAAAAAGAACAAGACGGGCCCGGAGATCGCCAAGACCTACTACGACTACATCAAGAGCCTCGGCGTGAAGCTTCGCACCGACGTCGCACTCGATGCGGTCGAAGAGGTGCTCGACATGATCGACAAGGCTGATGAAGACCACAAGCGCATCAAGGTGGGCCTCTATGCCCTCGGCGAAACGACCTCCCAGGTCCTCGCTCCGACCTATTCGACCAATGCCGCGCGAAAGAAGCTCTCCGACGACAGCAGCGGCCTCACCAGCGCGACATCAACGACGGCCACATATTTTCAGGTCGCCTTGAAAACACTTAGGAACATGGTTGGAACAGCAGGCGATGGAACCTCTGCCAGTTCGCCACTCAAGCTAGTACTTCTACTGACGGACGGAGTCCAATCTGAGCGCAACTGGGTACTCACCACGCAACATCGCGGGAGGGTGACACCCCTCAATCCCGCGTGGTGTGACTATTTGAAGAACAATGGCGCAACCTTGGCAGTTCTCTACACAGAATACCTCGCAATCCCGCAGGATTGGGGATATAACGCAACCCTCGCGCAGACGATGAACAGCAGCGATTGGACATCACTCTGGGGCGGCAAGTTGCGTAGCGGTGTCAGCAGCGGCACCAGCCGCCACGACTATATCCCTGTCGCGCTGCAGGACTGCGCCTCCTCGGCCAACCTCTATATCCCGGCCGCGTCCGAAGAAGACATCGCCGCCGGGCTCTCCACACTGTTCACTCAGTACCTTACTTCGGTTCGACTCACCCAATGAGAAGGCGTCCAACCATGCACCTTCTGAGTCGCCTGCTGCACGACAGAGAGGGAGTCGCTGCGATCGAGTTTGCGCTGGTGGCGCTGCCTCTCTTCATCCTCATCTTCGGCATTCTCGAACTCGGCGCGATCTTCTTTATCGACTCGGCGCTTGACGCTTCGGTGCACAAGTCCGCGCGATTGATCAGAACGGGCCAAGCGACCGAGGGCAAAATGGGCATTTCCGGATTCAAGGCGGAGATCTGCAGCAATCTCGCCTATGTGCTCAACTGCGAGAAGAACCTCCTCGTCGCCGTGAACACGGTGACCGACGCTACGTCCAGCGGGGCGATGAAAACCATTGGCAATAGCGGCACGGTAACAATAACCGAGAACTTCGATATCGGCCGCGGCAGCGACTACGTTCTCGTTCAGGCCTTCCTGCCCTGGTCTCCGATCGTCAACCTCTATGCGCTTTCGAGTCGCACGCTTGCCGACGGCAGCTACCTGCTCGGCGCTTCCGCTTTGCTCCGCAACGAACCGTTTTGAGGACGCCGGATGAAATCCCCCAGACCTTCCGCCATCCTGTTCAAGCGCTTTCGCAAGGGCCGCGAGGGCGCGGCGGGAATCGAGTTCGCAATGCTGCTGCCGCTCATGCTGTTGCTGCTTGCCGGCCTCGTCGATCTCGGACAGGGGCTGACGGTTCGCCGCAAGGTTGCTCAGGTCTCAACGACGACCAGCGAAATCATTGCCATGCAGAGCACTTGGACCAAGGCGAGCGTCAGTACCATCCTTTCGGGCGTCAGTTCCATCCTGCAGCCCTATGAGGTGGGCGATTTGACCATCCTCTTATGCGTCGTCGACATCGCCAACAACGGCAAAGCGACCGTCAATTGGTCGGCCGCCTACGGCACGCAACCGCTTTCCGCGGGCGAGGAGTCTCCGGTAGAAGTGCCGAAGAAGCTGAAGGAGAAGGGCGTCCAAATGGTCGTGACCCGCGTCCAGTACAAGCTCGATACGATCTTCTCCGGTTTGTTCGAGAGCTTCACCGGTGGCGGCGCCTACCACTATGATCAGCACTTCTTCATTCGCCCGAGAAATGGCGATACCATCACATATGGCTAGAGGAGCTTCTGAAGCTATCCAGATTGCTGGTCGCGGTCCCCGCCCTTTCGGTAACCTCAGCCAGGGTGCAATCGCTATTGTGCGCCCAGCGTATAGGAATTTCGCATAGCGGATACGAGACCAACCGCAAGGCGGTAGCCCAAGACGGACGGAACAGCTTACAGTCTCTGCGTGGGTGCAAGGCAGCCTCGGGCATGATGCCCTGGGTTATCGTGCCAGCGGCTCCGGCCGCTGGCACGTT